>NZ_BAAILL010000038.1:0-78518 GCF_054589215.1 Paraburkholderia sp. 2C
TTTTCTGGTGGTGAATCCGTGTATTCCGGACTCGTGGCCGGGCTTCGAAGCGACCGTCCATATGCATTCGACCCGCTACGAAATCCACGTGAAATCTGCCTTGGGGCATCCTGCCATGCGCATTGTGCTCGACGGTCAGGCTGTCGATTACAGCGGCGCAGGCGTGTACGTGCCGCTTGATGCCGGCTCACATAGGTTGTCGATTACATTGTGCCAGGATCAGGCCGAGAGAATCGACTCGCCACAGCCAACCGCGTAAAGTGCGCCAGGCCGTGCGCAGGATGGACAATACCGGCCGTTTCTCGCCCGCACAGCAACCGATGGCTGATCGCCGCCGGCCCATGCCTACGTTCACCCTTTGTACTGCATGTCGAGTGTCGCAACGCCCGCTCTTCACTCGTGAAGTAATCAAGCGAATGGAACTCGTAGCGGCCCTTGCGCACCGGCCACGGCCCAGACTGCTTCGGGCCAGCGGAAAGGCCGCAGGATGACGCCGGCAGTGGCGGCGAGCGCAATGCTCCATGAGAGAAAAGTCGGATTCATGTTGCCAGAGGAGCATCGTGAGTGACGTCGCGGCGAAGGCCGCACGCTCTTTTGAGGGCGGTGCCGAAAAGCAGCCAGAGCGCCAGCGACCCGGTCGACACCGCGCCCAGCACGAGAAAGGCGCTCGCGTAACCGAAACGCTGAGCGAGCACGCCGCCCAGCGCAGGACTCAGCGCGGCGCCCGCGCCTTGCACGGTCATGAGGACGCCCTGCCCCACATTTACCCGTCCCGTGCCTTGCAGCAGTCGCACCACCAACGCGGGCACTGCGACGCTCTGCAGCCCCGCGCCGATGCCGTCGAGCGCCTGAACCGGCCATACGCCCCACGCGGTCATGAACATTGCGGCGACCATTCCGCGCAGCGGCAGCGCGAGGAAAGTGATCAGGATCACGCCCCAGTAGCCGATTCGCTGAATCAGGCGATTCGCAAAACATGCCGTGATGACCATCACGAGTTGCGCGACCACGATGGTCTGTGCGGTAAAAGCGCTCGGATCGCCCTGATGCGCCGCGACGATCGCGAGGCCGTAGAGCGGAAGCATCGCCGCATTGCCCAGGTGAAACATCGCGAGCGACGCGGCGAGCAGCAGCAATGGCCGGCAGGTCAGCAAAACGCGAGATCCGCTCGCATGCTCACGCTCGGGGTTCGACTCACCCGACGTCGATCCGTCGAAACCGCGCGCGCTGTTGTGATCGATCGCATCGCGCGGGATCAGCAGGGTCGAGACGACCGTCAGGATGCCGAATACGCCGGCCAGCGCGAACACGGCGCCGAATCCGTATCGCCATCCGAGCCAGCCCGAGAGCGCCGCGCCGACCATGTTGCCCGCGTGACTGGCCACCTGATTACGGCCGAACTGCCGATCGAAGCCCTCTTCGCGCACGATGCCAAGCGTCACGCCAGCCACGGCCGGACCCAGCGCAGCCCCCGTCACGGCAGTAAGAATCTGCGACGCGGCCACCATCCAGTAACGATGCGACACCCACAGCGCGAGCGACGCGAGCGTCGTCATCACCCCGGCGATCACAATGATGCCGCGCTTGTGATGGGTGGCGTCGACCAGAGCGCCCGCAGGAGAAGTCACGAGCATGCCCGCGATACCGCCCAGCGTCATGACCGTGCCGATTGCCTCGGGATGCCAGCCATGCGCCTGGAGAAAGACGCCAAGGAACGGTCCAATGCCCGCCTGCACATCGGCCATGAAGAAGTTCAGTCCTTCGAGCGCGTACTGAGGATTCATGGTTCACCCCCATGCTCCATCGGCGAGATGCCGCTTCGTCAGGCCGCCTGAGGTTCATCGACGAGTCCGGCTATTTCATCGACCTCGATCGTGCGACCGTGCCGGTTCCTGACGCCGCGGCCCCACGCCTGAACGTGCGCGCCCGGACTCAGATAGGCGGCCAGTTCGGCGGCCGCGTGAGGCGGCATACGCAGTGACGTGCCATCGTTCAGCAGCGCCCCGCGCAATTCGCCATGCGGGCCATGAAGCGAAAGCACTACCTCGCCGGATACGTCCATCGGTTTGCGTTCGACATGCGGCTTGTGATGCTTCTCACCGTGGTGATGCGGGCCTTCGTCGAGAATCTGCACACCGCCTTGGACCGTCAGGGAAACGGCGGCGATCATGTCTGCATCGCGAGGCTTGACGCCGCGAACGCGAACGACATCGCCCAGCGCAACGTGACGCGCGAGTTGTTTCGACAGATGCGGCGGAAAGTGAACCTGACGCGAGCCGATGACGAGACCGTCGATCTGACCGTGCGGGTTCAATAGAAAGCGCGTGACCTTGCCGCGCGTTTCCGGAAGGCTTGTGGGGTCGATCCAGTGCATTCTGATGGTCCTGAGTGAGAGGTGTCAGAGGTATGGCCTCAAGGCATCGGCGCATTGCGGTCATAGAGCGGAGTCAGGTTGCCCGGCGAGCCGAACGCAGTCGCCTGCAGCGCGGTGCCGTATTGATTCCGCGTGCCATAGCCTTGTGCCGAGACGGTTGCGCCCGCGCGTACCAGTGTCGCGAACTGTTGCGCGACGGGCGGCGTGAGTTTGATGACCGTGCCGTCAGAGAGAATCACGCCATCGGGTTCGCCGCGTGGCGCAGTCGTGATGTGCGCCACCTGTCCTTGCGCGCTCAGGCGCGCAAGACCTGCTCCGCGCGCGGCACGCGGCAACGGGGATGGGCCGCGCATCGGCGGCTCGTCGATGACCTGGCGGCCGGTCCGCGTGTCGGTGATGCGTTGGGCCGCGAAGTCGCCACCTTCCTCGCGTCTGCCGCTCGCCTGCACCAGGTCGCCGCGACGAACAGTCGAAGTCAGCTGCATGCTCATATGCGGAGGAAAGCGCACGAGGGTGCCGTCGTCGGTCATGAAGCCGTCGACATCGCCATCGGGATTGATCAGGAAGCGCGCGACGGTGCCCTGCATGGTCGCGATCGAGGCCGCATCGGCAAGCGGACCCGGCCCGGCGTCCGGAGGCGGCGGAGCCGGAGGCATCGGCGATCCGGCGACGGGTGGCGGCGCAGCATCCGCCGCGACGGGCGGTGCTGACGGCGTTGCAGCGGGTTGCGCCGCGCAACCGGCGCTTGCCGCGAGCAAGGCCGCGAACAACGCGATTCGCAAGCTGGGGGACCGAGTCGATTGCATGATGGGCTCCTTTCGTGTGGCGAAGAGTCTCGTGCAAAGCCCATGCCATCCGCGGCACGCTGACGGCTCAACGCGTTACGCGACAAAGCCGGGGGGAGGTGTCAAGAAACCCGACAGCGCATGTCCGGTTTCCCGACGGTGGGACGTTCACGCGGAAGCCTCGGACATTCCCAGCGCCGCCATGCGCGTGTAAAGCGACTGCCGGCTGATACCGAGCCGCCGGGCCGCCTCGGCGCGATTGCCGCCCGATGCCGAGAGTGCATGCATGATCAGCGCACGCTCAAGTCGAGCCACCGCTTGCGGCAGGGGAAGTTCGAGCCATGTCAGAGGAATCGCGTCATCCGCGCTGTCTCGCGTCGCGGTCAGAAACGCGAAGTCATCGCGCGTCAGTACCTGTCCGGGCGCAAGCGCGCTCGCCCGTTCGATCGCATTGGCCAGCTCGCGGACATTGCCCGGCCACGTGAACGTGGCAAGCAGGCGCTGCGCATCGGCTGAAAGATGTTTGCGCACGACCTCTGACGATGTGCCCGCAAGGAAGTGCTCGGCAAGCGGCAGGATGTCGGCCACGCGCTCGCGCAGCGGCGGCATATGCAACGGGATCACGTTGAGTCGAAACAGCAGGTCCTGCCGGAACGTGCCCGCCTCGACCATCGAAGCGAGATCGCGATGTGTGGCGGCGACCACCCGCACATCGACCGTCACGACACGGTTTGTTCCGAGGGGCGTGACCTCCCGCTCCTGAAGCACACGCAGGAGTTTGGCCTGCATGGGCAGCGGCATGTCGCCTACCTCATCGAGAAAGAGCGTACCGCCATGCGCTTCTTCGAGCCGTCCTCGCCTGTCGCTGTGCGCCCCTGTGAAGGCGCCCTTGCCGTGCCCGAACAGTTCGCTTTCGAGCAGATCGCCGGGAATGGCCGCGCAGTTCACCGCGACGAACGGACCGCTCGCGCGCGCCGAGGCGCGGTGCAGTACGCGCGCCGCGATTTCCTTTCCGGTTCCCGTTTCGCCCGTAATGAGCACGGTCGAATTCCCGCCCGCCGCGCGTCCAAGGCGCTTCTGCACGTCGCGCATGGCCTCGCTTACGCCAAGTAGTTGCGGCTCGTGAGACATGGCCTCGTCGGCGAAAGCACGTGTGGCGGGCGCGTCGACCTGCGCCGACAGAATGCGCTCGAGCAGCGCGGCGATCTCGTCTCGTCCGACCGGCTTGGTGAGATGCTCGAACGCGCCGAGCCGCATCGCGCCGATGGTGTTGTCGCTCGTCGCGTGCGCGGTGAGCATCACGACCGGCACGGTTTGCAACCCCGGCGTCTTGCGCAGCGTGTCGAGCACGGCAAGGCCGTCCGCGCCCGGCAAGCGGAAGTCGAGAAAAATGCAGTCGGGCGCCGGACGCCGACGCAACTGCTCGAACGCCTCGTCGCCGGAACGTGCTTCAAACGGCGAGTAGCCGAGGTCTTGCACGGTTTCCGCGAGGCCTTCGCGGAACGCGTCGTCGTCGTCGATGATCAGGATGGTCGCCATGGCAAGTCGATCACAAAGCGCGTCATGTTCGAATCTTCCGCAAGGTAAGCGCGGCCGCCATGCGCCGACGCGATTTCGCGCACGACGACGAGACCGAGGCCCGATCCGTCCGGGTGGCCCGTCACGAACGGCTCGAAGATCCGCTCGCGCTCGGCCGGGCTGACGCCAGAGCCATTATCGATGACTTCGAGCCTCAGCCGTTCGCCTTCTTCCGCAACCGCGTGGTACGCGCGAACCGTCACGGTTGAGCCTGAAGGCGTGTGCCTGAGCGCGTTCACCAGCAGGTTGTCAAGCGCGCGCGCCAGTTGAGACGGATCGAAGACGGGCTGCGTCGGGCTCTGCGGGACTTCCACGGCGAGCGCGACGTGCCGGGTTTCGGCGCGCGATTCATGCGTTTGTACGATATCGTTGACCCATGAGCGCAAGTCGACCTCGCGCGCGCGGACCGTCACCGATTGCGTCAGCGCAAGCAGGCTCGTCACCTGCCACTCGATGCGTCCCACTTGCTCGATGATCATCCTCAACGCTGCGTCCCGGCGTGCACCGTCGCCGGCCAGCGCGTTCTCGGCCTTCAGTCTCATCGCGCCCGCCGGATTGCGGATTTCATGCGCGATTTGCGCCGCCATCTTTCCCAACGTGCTGAACCGTTCCGCCTGTGCGAGTTGCCGGTTCAGTGCATTGGCATCGCGCTTGAGCAGCTCAGCCCGCTCGCCATAGCGGTTGAGCGCATCGACGATCTGATCCAGATCGCGCTCGCCGATGCGCTCAAGCCGCTTGCCTTGCTCGAATTCACCGTCGGGCGCGAGCGCATGTTCCAGCAACGCGAGGTTCTGTCTCCATCGCTTGAGCGTCAGCGCCAGAAACAACGCGAGCACGACGATGACGGCGAGCACGCTCGCAAGAATGGCCGTGGCGCGCTCGCCGTACGGTCCGAGCGGAGGCCGTGCGCGCGTGAGCGTCCATGCGAGCAGGTCCGCGTGACGCGGCACGGGGCAGGCCACCGCGAGCACGGCGTCCGTTCCGCTCGAAACGATTTCGGCCTGCAACTGCCTGGTACCGGATGCGGTTTTCAACGCACGCAGAATGAGTGGCGTCTCGGCTTCGGGAATATCGCGCTTGACGCCACTGCCCCCATAGGTCGGAAACGCGTACGCGATAAAACCGTTCGACGCATTCGAAGGTGGCTCGCTGGTCCAGAAGCCGCCTTCGATGCCTTCGGCCTGGATCAGCACGAGATCGAGCACTGCGTGCATCAGGTCGACATTGGCTTCGCCGGCACGCTGCATCGACAGGTCATAGCGCGAGGCAACCGCCGTGCAAGCGGCGGCGGCTTGCTGCTTCGCAGCCACGACGCGCTCATTCAGCGCCGACGACAACATCAGCCACACTGCAATAGTCAGCAGCCCGCAAAGCACGGCGATGAGAATCCAGAGTGCGAGAAGCTGAGTGGAGAACGATGGTCGCGGCATGAGAGGATGATGGGCGAACGGACATGGCGGACTGTGAAGCAAGTCCTCTGCCAACCGCACTCGCCTTGAAGCTTCCGACAGTTTCCAAAGTCGAAACGGTTACTCCGGCTCGAATCCGGGCAGTAGTGGCGCTTTGCGACGGCAGTAAAAAGACCGAGGAAAAAGTCAATGGATTGGAATAGAGCAGGACCCGCTATCGTTATAGACCGTCGCGTGACTGCGCCATGACAGACGCGCCGCCCGTACAGCCCGTACCGCGGGCGCTTGTTTAATCAGGTTCGAAGCGTGTCCCCGGCGCCCGGCGTAAGTTGCTCGCGCCTTGATGCCATGAGTGCCAACAGGAGATTTCAGATGAGAAAGTCCTCAATTTTTTCGGCGGTTCTGATGGGCGTTTCGCTTGCGTTGACAGTGCTGATGACTGGATGCGAGTCGCCCGGAGATATGAGTGATTCGGGTAGCAGCAACGTGGGCAGGAGCTTAGGTAGCCCCATCGGTAGCCCCGTAGGTAGCCCCATCGGTAGCCCCATGGGCGGCAGCGCGGGCGGCTATTGAGCGCGCGAACCAGGCTTTTTTGCATCCCGAGTGAAGTTCGAAACTGAACCAGTCGGCGCGAGGCGGTGTCGGTCGTATGCGTCGAAGTCTGACCCGTCAGCGAACTTCCTATTACTTGAAAAGCCTCGGCAAACATCTTCGTCCGAAGCGCCCTCGCGCGGCCATGCGGATGACTGGCCTAGTACGTTTTGTACGGCAGAAACTTCCCCGACAAGACCACATGGACGCGATCGCCTTTCGGGTCGCTTTCACGCTGGATGTCCATTGAAAAGTCGATCGCGCTCATAATGCCGTCGCCGAACTCCTCGTGAATCAGTTCCTTGATCGCCGTGCCATATACGTGGACCACTTCGTACCAGCGGTAAATCAACGGGTCCGTCGGTATCGCAGTGGGTAGCGAGCCCTTGTAAGGGACGATCTGAAGCCATGCAACGGCTTCATCGGGCAGATCGAAGAGCTTGCCGACGGTCTCTGCCTGCTTCTTGTCGAAAGTCATCTGACCGAGACATGCTGCTGTGGTCCATTCTTTCGATAACCCAACTTCTTTGGCGACGTCGGCCCACTTGAGGCCCTTGCGGACTCTTGCGGCGACGATCATCTCTGTTACCTGTGCGCGGCTCGAAATCATGACTGGCTCCTGAAGGAAAGCGAAAGGCGCGGCATAGGACGACCGGGCAATACATTCTAGAAAGAAAAAATCGGTCGAGCACGACCGATCGCCACACGACTCGCGAATTAATCGGACAGGCGCCAGCGCACTTTAACCAAAGCCACTACAATCCTTTCGCTTGCCGAACGACGTGCTGCCGACGCTTGCCCGCCAGCAAGACCTTGAAACATACCAACAACCAGGTGGATCACCATGCCGGTGTCTGCGTTGCGCAATGCCGCATATCCTTCGCGTCGGGGCAGTCGGTTGCCGATGGCGCAATGCGGTGGTAGCGCCGTCAAGTAAGCGAATTGCGCGCTACGCATGAACCCCCGTGTACTCGCTGATCTTATCGAGGTCCGCCAGATGCTCACGGGGAATTTCATCGCCGATCTGCCCGCGCCGGATGACCAGCACCCGCTGAGACACCGCCGCGATGAAGTCGAGATTCTGCTCGACCAGCACGATCGTCAACCCGCGCTTTTCTCTTAGCGTCACCAGCGTTTCGGCGATTTCCTCGATGATCGAAGGTTGAATGCCTTCGGTCGGCTCGTCGAGTAGCAGCAGCGAAGGCTCGCCCGCCAGCGCACGGGCAAGTGCGAGCAATTGCTGTTCGCCGCCCGACAATGAACCGCCCGGGCGGTCGAGCAGCGGACGCAGCCGTGGGAAGTCATCGAGCAGCGCGGCAATCGCGTCGTCCGGCTTGCGTCCGGTCTTTACGAGGCCGAGCCGCAAATTGTCATAGGCGGACAGCGTCGGGAAAATTTCACGGCCCTGCGGCACGTAGGCCATTCCGCGCCGCGCACGCGCATGCGGCGGCAGCGCGGTGATATCGTCGGCGCCGAAGCGAATCGTGCCTGCGGTAGCGGGCAGCGCGCCGATCAGCGTGCGCAACAATGTCGTCTTGCCCATTCCGTTGTGCCCGAGAATGCCGATCGCCTCGCCGTCGCGAACCGAGAGCGCTACGTCGTACAGCACCGGAATCGCGCCATAGCCCGCGCATAAGCGTTGTGTTTCCAGCATCGGGCCTCCGTTCAATGCGGCTTCTTGCCAAGATAGATTTGCTGGATGAACGGGTCGCGCATGATGCGTTCGGGCGTGTCCTCGCGGATCACCGCGCCCTGATGCAAAACGGTAACGGTCTTCGCGATGCGCCGGATAAAACTCATATCGTGCTCCACCACGACGAGCGCATGCCGCCGGTTGATCTCCAGAATCAGGTCTGCCGTGCGCGCGACTTCCGTATCGCTCATGCCCGCGGCAGGTTCGTCCAGCAGAATCAGCGGTGGATCCGCGGCGATGACCACGGCCAGTTCGACCCACTGCCTCTCGCCGTGTGCGAGCAGGCCTGCAACCGCGTCGCGATGCGACAGCATGCCGACCCGCTCCAACACTTCACGCGTCACGCGCTCGGTCTGCATCGGCGTATTGACGCGCCGCGCCGCTAGCCAGACGTTCTCCCATACCGAGAGCCCGTTGAAGAGGCTCGGCACTTGCGTCTTGATGCCGATGCCCAGGCGCGCGGGCTCATGCGGCTGCATCGCGGTGATGTCCTTACCGCGAAACAGAATTTCCCCTGAAGTCGGCTTGACCTGACCCGTCAGCAATTTGAAGAAAGTGCTCTTGCCCGCACCGTTTGGACCGATCACGCATCGCAGTTCCGCCTCCGCGAGCGTGAAGTCGACGTCACGGGTCGCATGCACGCCGCCGAAGCGGACGTTGAGCTTGCGCGTTTCGAGCAGCGGCGTCGTCATGCGGTTTCCTTGCGCGAGGGGCGATGCGTGCCTTTCCGCGTTGGGTCATGCGATGCGGCGGCCGCGGCGTGCGCCGCCCCCGACACTTTGCGGCCGCGCCGAACCGAGGCGGCGAGCCGCATGCCCAGTTCGCCGAGGCCAGGAACGATGCCCTTGGGCACCATCAGCACGAACACGACGAGAATCGCGCCGAGCACGAGATTCGAATTGATCGCCTGCTGCGTGCCGATCTGCGCGGTCAGCCATTGAATCGCCACGCAACCGACAACGGGGCCGACCAGCGTCCCCAGCCCGCCCACGATGACCCAGATGATGATTTGCGCCGATTGCGCAAGACCGAATACCGTCGGACTCGTAAACGCGCCCCAGTTCGCGAACAGACATCCGGACAGCCCGGCGATCGCCGCACCGAGCATAAACGTGAAGAGCTTGTAGGCGCGCGAGTCGTAGCCGAGCAAAAGCAGACGCTGTTCGTTTTCCTTGCTCGCCACGATGACGCGCCCCATCTTCAACGCAAGCAGCACACGCAGCAACAGATAGACGCCGAGCAGCGCGCCAAGCGACAGCTCGAATAAACCGCGCGGGCTGATTACATCGTCGACATTGCCCGGCATATTGAGCGGCGCGATGTTCGGAATGCCGTTGAAGCCGCCAAGCGGTGCGTGGCCGACGGTCCATTCCGGACCCGCGGTCGAATTGACCGTATTGAACAGAATCAGCGTGACCGTGAGCGTGATGACGCCCATGTACACGTCCGACAGCCGCCCGTAGAAGATCAGATAGCCAAGCACCGCCGCGAAGGCGGCCGGCAGCACGATCGCGAGAATGAATGGTACGGTGCTGTCGCCGAAATTTGTGACGGCGATCGCGTACGTGTACGCACCGAGACCGAAGAACGCCGACTGACCAAAGCACAGGATGCCGCCGAAGCCCCACACAAAGCCGAGACTCACCGCGAGTATCGCCATCACCGCGTACACGGTTGCCTGCACGAGCGCGAAGTCGTCGAGCACGCGAGGCAGCGCGAACAGCATCAGCACGCCGATGGCGAGCGTGAGCGCCGCGCTCTTCCACGAGCGCGAAAACCGTGACAGCGCGTCGGGCACCGGCATCGCGCGGTTCGCATTGACAGGGCTGTTCACAATGCCCCCTTGAAGAAGCGGCCGGTAATGCCACGCGGTAGCAGCCGCAGCATCACGATCGCGCCGGCAAGCAGCGCCACTTCGCCGAATACGGGCGTCGAAGCGAATGTCGCGATCTGGCTGATCGCGCCGAATAGCGTCGACGAGCTGATCAGTCCCGCCACAATGGCCGGCCCGCCGCCGATCACCGTGATAAACGCCTTGGCGACGAATGCGCCGCCCATCGTCGGCACCACGCCCGTCATCGGCGCGAGCAACGCACCTGCAAGTCCCGACAGCGCCGCTCCGATCGCGAAGGTTGCCGAATAGACGCGACCCGGAGCGATGCCTAGCGCGTCGGCCATCTGCGGATTCTGCATCGTGCCGCGCGCGATCAGCCCGAGCGACGTGCGCAGCAATATCCAGCGCATCGCTAGCGCGAGGACCGCGGCGATCGCGATGATCACGAGCGTATAGCTGCTCACCGAATAGCGGCCAATGGCAAAGCTGCCGAGCGGCGCCGAGATGCCCGCAGTCGTATTACCGGCGATCGACGTGACGATGCCGATCAGCAGCAACGAAAGCCCCCACGTGGCGAGCATCGTGTCGATCATGCGGCCGTACAGCCGCCGGATAAACACGCGCTCCAGCACGACGCCGATCAGCGCGACCACGACAGGCGCAACCACCAGAATGGCGACCCACAAGTTCACGCCGAAATGGATCGCCTCGATGCACGCGTAAGCGCCCAGCATCATAAACTCGCCGTGCGCGAGATTAATCACCTTCATCATGCCGAAGATGACCGCAAGCCCCGACGAGATCACGACGAGACTCGCTATCGCATACAGCACCTGAATCAGGACAATCACCGCAAGATCCATCGCTTGGTTCCCTTGTATGACGCCGATCAAACGATGCGACGCGCGCACGTCACAGCTTGATCACATATTGCTGGTTATCGCGCGGATTCCTGATGAGGTTGCACACCGCGCTCGTATCGCTTGGCGGCTGCGCGATAAAGGTCTGCATGATGTCGAGCCGGTGATTCTTCACTTGCGCGATGCTTACATTGAGCACGCAATGATGTGTCGCCGGATCGATCGATACCTTGCCGCTCGGCGCATCGATGCTAATGCCGGATTCGAGCGCGTCGATCACCTTGGTGCGTTCGAGCGTTCCTGCTTTCTTCACGCCCTGCGCCCACAAATTGAAGCCTTGATAAGTGCCCATCGCGAGTTCGGTAATGTTCGGATAGTTCGCACCGAAACGCTTGTGAAAGCGCGCCTTGAACGCCGTATTCACCGGGTTATCCAGATTCTCGAAGTAGTTGTACGAGACGAGGAAGCCGTCGCATTCGTCGGGCGACAGCACGATCTGCTCGTTACCCACCGCGAATGTCGTCGACGCGAGCGGGATCTTCTTGTGCAATCCCGCTGCCGCCCATTGCCGGTAGAACGACATATGCGAGCCGCCGACGAGCGCGGATACCAGCATGTCGGGCTTCGCCGATTCGATCTTCGAAATGGTCGGGCCGAAGTTCGTCACATCGAGCGGGAAAAAGTCGATCGACGCCACGGACCCGCCGTTTTGCTGCACGAACTTCTTGACCCACTGCGACGTGATCTGGCCATAGTTGTAATCGGCCGCGATCACATAGACTTTCTTGCCCCATTGCTTCATCGCGTACGGAATCAGCTTCGCGACAGTCTGTGCCGGCGTTACGC
The DNA here is from genome assembly GCF_054589215.1 of Paraburkholderia sp. 2C. NCBI lineage: Bacteria > Pseudomonadati > Pseudomonadota > Betaproteobacteria > Burkholderiales > Burkholderiaceae > Paraburkholderia > Paraburkholderia sp. 2C. The sequence continues at coordinate 11,971 of NZ_BAAILL010000038.1, forward strand.
CCGTGCAGAACGTGTTGCGGTCACAAACGCCCCCTTCATACTGCGTGTTGTAGAAGTAGAGCGTGCGATAGCGGTCCAGCACGGGCCGCATCACTTCGCGCGACGCGGACGTAATGCCGCCTTGCACGACCGCGACCTTGTCCTTGAGCGCCGCCTGCTGCGAAAACTGCGTATAGAGCTGCATGCTCGATTGCGGATCGTAGTTCAGCAGTTTTATCTGCTTGCCGAGCAGGCCGCCCTGCGCGTTCCATTCTTCGACCGCAAGGGTCAGGCAATCGGCCATCGGCTTGCCGTAGATGTCGAGTCCGCCAGACAGGTCGGTAATGCCGCCGACAAGAATCTCGTCGGCCGCTTCGGCGACGAGCGGCAAGGTGCCCGCCATGCCTGCCACGGCCGATACCGCAGACGACTTCAAAAACGAACGTCGATCCATAGCGTGGTTCCGGAAAGTGACACGATGAAGGAATGACGGGCTCAGAGCTTGATCCAGTCGACCGACTGCTCGAACGCATAAGCGCCGCGATAGATCGTCGCTTCGTCCCAATGCTTGCCGATCAGCATCATGCCGACCGGCAGGCCGTCGACCGTGCCGCACGGCACATTCATCGCCGGGTGCCCGGTGCAATCGAACGGGCACGTATTCGGCAGCATCTCGAACTCGCGTGTGACGACTTCGTCGACGCTCGCACCGGCTTCCGGCAGCGGCGTTGCTGTGAGCGGAAGCGTCGGCATAAGCAGCAGATCGTAGTCGGCGAATGCGGCGTCATACGCCGCCGTCAGCTGGCGGGACAGATTCTGTGCCTTCGCATAGAAGCGCCCACGATAGTGACGAATAAAGTACTCGCCTAGCACCATTGTGATTTTCAGCGTTTCGGACAACTCGTCGGCGCGCTCGCGCCAGCCAGCATGAAAGTCCACCATGCTGGTCACGTAGAGGCCCTTCCAGTTGAAGCCGTGGCCATTGTCTTTCATCATCTGCTGGGTCGCGCCTTCAGCGGCGATCGGCAACCAGATCGATGGACCGACGCGATGCATCGGTATCGATACGTCGCTCACCTTCGCACCAAGCTCGGCGAAATGATCGGCGGCGGCGCGCACTTTGGCGTCGGACGCCGCAAGCGACTGCGGCCAGCCAAACCCTTCCTTCACCACGCCGATCCTCAAGCCGCGCACCCCCTCTTTCATCAGTTCCGCGTACGGCTTTGCAGTTTGCCCCGCGTACTGGCGCGGATCGAGACCGTCGGGACCAGCCAGCACTTCGAGCATCAACGCGTTATCGGTGACGTTCGCCGTCATCGGGCCGGTATGGTCGATTGTCAATTCGATCGGCATGACGCCGGTATAAGGAACCAGCCCATGTGTGGGCTTCATGCCATAGACGCCGCAATATGACGCGGGCATGCGAATCGAGCCGCCCTGATCGCCGCCGATCGCGAGATCGACTTCGCCCGCGGCCAACAGCGCCGCGCTTCCCGATGAAGAACCGCCTGCCGAATAGCCGATCTTGCGCGGGTTGTGCACCGGCGCCGGCGCGCTCGTGTGCGAGCCGCCCGAGAAGCAGAAGTACTCGCAGGTCGCCTTGCCGACGATGGTCGCGCCCGCGTCGAGCAGGCGCGTCACGATGGTCGCGTCGACATCCGGCACATAGCCCTCGAGCGTGGACGCGCCGTTCATCATCGGCACGCCCGCGAGACAGACGTTGTCCTTCAGCGCGACAGTCTTGCCGGCAAGCTTGCCCGTCGGCGCGCCTTTCACTTCGGTTTTCACGTACCACGCGTTATAGCGGTTTTCATCGCCAGAAGGCCGATAACCCGGCGTGCGCGGATAGGTGACGCGCGGGATGTAATCGGGCATCGCGTCGATCACATCATAGGCGTCGAAGTTCGGTTGCAACAACGTGTGATATGCGGCGAGCTGGGCTTCGGACAGATGCATCCCGAGGCCTTTGGCAACCTCGTCAAGCTGGGCGGGCGTGGGACGTTTCACGGCCATGGCGCTTCCTCACTCAAACGGATTCGTGTCGGATTGCCGCCTGCTGTACGTTCATGCAGGCGTGTCTGGATGAACAGGACGTTTCGGTATCCGAACGCCTGATCTGAGACCCATGGTAGGAACACATATTTTCCTCGTCAACAATTTATTTTCCTTGGAAAGTAACTTGTTGACGCTATTCTGTTGACGCGGCGATGACGGCCGCGCAGCGATCTACGCCGCCGGCCCCTGCGGGATTACCTCGAACCGATGGCCCTCCGCGCGCGCGAGATGAATGGGCATGTGGTTCACGCGGCCGCCCGCATAGGCAGCGTCGCGGGCGCTGCGATAGGAAAGCGGCGCGATGCCGAGCTGCGCAAGCCCCGCGTCCCGCGAAAGACGTCTACGTTGCGCGTCGTCGAACAACGCTGCGAGAAAGTGGATACCTTCATAGGTAGATTGACCGAACGTATCCAGCGTCGGCGCACGCGCGCCGAATCGTCCGAGGTAGCGCTCCTTGAATGCGAGATTTGCATCCGTACGCAATGAAGCGAAGTAGCCCGACGCGACGTAAAGATTTGCGGTGTTACACGCGCCGATTCCGAGCAGCTCGTTCTCGCCAAGCGCGCATGATAGGCGCACTGCTTTCTCCGCGAGCCCTGCTTCGCCAAACGCACGATTGAAATCGATCGTATCCTGGCCGATCAGGGAGAGCAGCACGGCATCCGCACGCCGTTCCCGAATCGCATCGAGCACATCGCTGTAATCCCCGACGCCGAACGGCACGTACATGTCTCCGACCACCTGGGCGCCCGTGTCGATCACGGAACGATGCGCGAGCCGATGCGTCGCGTGTGGCCATACATAGTCGTTGCCGACGAAAAGCCAGCGCTTCGGGCGAAACTGCGCGGTCAGCCAGCGAATGGCCGGCTGCAGTTGCCGCGACGTGGTTTCGCCGATCGCAAATACGCCGGGCGTGCGCTCGCCGCCTTCGTAGAGCGGCGTGTAGATGAACGGTATCTGTCCGCCCACAGCCTTCAGCAGGTCGTGGCGCACCGCGCTTGTATGCATGCCGACGAGCGCATCGATCGCGCCTTCGTCGATCAGACTCGTCAGTGTGGATTCGAGTTCGCTTGCATTGTCACCCGCGTTGATAGTCAGGAGCCGGCAGGGCCGGCCCGCGATGCCAGACGCGGCATTGAGCTCGGCCATCGCGAGCTGCGCCGAAGCGAGCGCGCAAGGTCCCCAGAGTCCCGCTGCGCCTCCGAGCGGCACGCACAACGCGATGGTCATCTCCTGCACATGACGGCAGGAACGGGGACGCTGCTTCATCAAACGGTTGACGACACGCAAAGGTCAAACGATCGGAATGCACCAACAAATGGCGTGCAGGCATCATCGCGCACCGATGCAACGGACGATCTGCACCGATACTTTCCATGGAAAGCTTATTTGCGTAAGATTCAGCTATTCACCATCGACAAAGCATCTACCATGCCGGACATCGAACTCTCTGGATACCTCGCGTGGCTCATCGCGTCCGCGCATCGACAAATGAAGCTCAGTCTCGCGCAACTGACCGCCGAGGAAGGCGTAAGCGAGGAGCATTGGCGTATCTTGCATGCAGTCGCGGACGAAGCGGGGCACTCGATGAGCGAGCTCGCCGAACAGGTGCTGCTTAACCTTCCCGCGTTGACTAAAAACGTCGACAAGCTGGTGAGCCGCGGCCTCGTGCAGCGCTCGGCGGACGACTACGATAGCCGCAAGGTGCTGATCTTTATCACCGACCGTGGCATCAAAGTGCTTGCACGCCTTCAACCCGGCGTGGACGCACATCATGCCGCCATTGAAGATGCGCTCGGCTCCCGTAACGCGAAGCAGTTGAAGCGTCTGCTCGAACGGTTCATCGAAGAGGCGGGGCCGCGCTGAGTTACGCGGCATACGCACGGTGCGATGCAGGTGCTGGCGCGATCGCAGCAATTAAGTTCGCTTGACACGCGAAATTCCGATTCGTAGATTCTCCACGCGCACTTTCAGCGCTGTGCCACAGGAGAATAGATGGGGCGGTCGCACGTGTTGCATGCAGGACCGGATACGGTCCACTGGGGCTACTTCGACGCCGCGCTTGCGCCAGCACTCACGATTGAGCCGGGCGACTCTGTTCGCATCGAATCGGTAAATGGCCAGCCACGCGATCTCGTCGGCGTGCCTTTCGATCTACTGCCCGAGCATCGGCGCATCCACGAAACGTGCACACCGAAGCTCGGTCCGCACATCGTCACAGGCCCGGTCGCCGTCAACGGTGCGGAGCCAGGCGATCTGCTCGAAGTACGCGTACGCGAAATCGAGCTGCGCCAGGACTGGGGCTGGAATGTGATACGCCCGCTGCGCGGCACGCTGCCCGACGAATTTCCACTCACGCGGTTAATGCACGTGCCGATCGATCGCGAACGGCTCACGGCGACATTGCCGTTCGGCGTCACGCTGCCGCTGCGTCCGTTCTTCGGCGTAATGGGCGTTGCGCCACCCGCTGCTTACGGAGCGATCAGTTCGATCGAGCCGCGCGAGCATGGCGGAAACATCGACAACAAGGAGCTGTGTGCCGGTGCCACGCTGTTCCTTCCCGTGCACGCGAGCGGTGCGCTTTTCTCGGCCGGCGACGGACACGCGGTGCAAGGCGACGGCGAGGTCAATCTCACCGCACTCGAAACTTCGCTTGCGGGATCGTTCGAGTTTCATGTGCACAAGGCAGTGCACGCGCCGATGCCAATCGGCCTGTCGGTTATGCACGTCATCACGATGGGTTTCGACGAAGACCTCGACACCGCGGCGCGGCAAGCGCTGCGGGAAATGATCGCGCTGCTGCGCGAAATCACCGGATGGGCGCGCGAGGATGCTTACGTGTTCTGCAGCATGGCGTGTGACCTGCATGTGACACAAATGGTGAACGGCGAAAAAGGTGTGCACGCAATGGTCGATCGGTCTCGCCTGTCTTCGGTGCTCAAAGGATCGCATCCTCTCGCGCTCGCGTTGCGGGGCACAAGCTGATTTCTTCGTCAGCCGGACGGTACCAGAATCATTTTTGAAATTTCTGGAAACCACTCCAGAATGATTCCCGCAGCCCGCTAGTCGATTCTCAAACAGACGCGACTACCGCGGCAGCACGTGCGCATAAACCATGTGCAAATAGATGACCAGCGACATCCGGATTCCAGCCGCCTTGTCGCGTCTCGCTCCAAGCGAAACGTAAATTCAATCCCCGAAAAACGTAAGCCTCTCTTCATACCGTCAGGAGCTCCAGGTGTCTCGCGCATCAAACAAGTCGATTCCGTCACGCGACGGAAAATACAGCCGCCGTCATATGCTGAAGCTCGGCGGAGCGCTGGCAAGCACCCTGGCGATGCCGGGCCTCGCGCACGCCGCTGGCCCGAAGATACGGGTCGGTTATTTACCGCTGTCCGCAGGTCTGCCGTTCTATGCGGCCGTGGAGAAAGGCTATTTCAAGGAAGCGGGTCTCGACGTGGAGCCGGTTCGTTTCAGTTCCGCGCAGCAGATCATGGAAGCGATGCTGGCCGGCCGTCTGGAAGGCTGCGCGAACGGCACCGGCACGGCCACGCTGGGCATTGGCGCGATCGCGGAACACGGTGTATTTCGCGTGTTTTGTACCAACCCTAGCAACAAGGACCACATACTGGAAGAAATCCTGGTCGGTAAAGCCAGTCCGTACAGGACCATTGCGGACTTGAAAGGGAAAAGAATCGCCTGCGGCCCGGGTATCCAGAACACGACGCTGTGCAAAGCGATTCTCGAAGGGGGCGGCGTGCCCGGCGTCAAACCGGTCGAACTGCCGTACGAACAGCACGTGGCCGCCATTGCAGCGGGTCAGGTCGATGCGGCGTACGCGCTGGAGCCGATGGGGACGCTTGGCCGCCTGAACGGTTCGACCCGTGTGCTGGAACCCGCTGTCGTGTCCCATTACGTACTCGGTAGTCCAGCGGCCCCATGGCACGGCGGCGCAGCCGTTCTGACCGCGGCGTTCGTCGAGGCCAACCCGCAAGTATCGAAGCAGTACATCGCCGCGTATCTGCGCGGCGTCGACCTGGTGCGTCATTCACTCGACTCGACGCTCGTGTACCTGAGCGGCTATACACCGATTACTGCAGACCTCGCCAGGCAAGTCCCGATGGCAGGCTACGCGTCCTACACCGAATTGAGCGCCGACGATTTGCGCTACTACCAGAAGTTCTACGACTTTTTCTCGCAGAAAGGCGTGTTCTCCGAAAAGGTCGACGTGACAAGCTTGCTATACAAAGGGTAAGCGATGAACAAGCCCGCTGCTTCCGATTCGTCGGCCGCCGGCTGGACGCCGCCGGCATCGCGCGACACTGCCGCGCCGCGCACGCCGCTGCACGATCGCATGCTGCCTTTCGTCGGCCCGGTGATTCTGTTCATCGTTTGGGAGGCGGTAGTACGCATGGGGTTGATCAAGCCGATCCTGCTGCCGGGTCCGATCGACACGCTGGGTGCACTGGTGCACGGCCTCGCGGGCGGCCCGCTGCTGACCGACTTCCTCGTGACGGTTGGGCGCACGCTTGAGGCGTTCGTGATCGCGGCGGTCATCGGCATGCCGCTGGGCATCGCGCTCGGCAGCAGTCAGCGTGCGTATCGCAGCGTCGAGTTTCTTGTCGATTTTTTTCGCTCCACGCCTGCGTCCGCGCTTATTCCGCTGTTCCTGCTGATCTTCGGGGTTTCCGATATCAACAAGGTCGCGATTGCGGCGTTCGGCTCGCTGCTTATCGTCGTGTTCAACAGCGCTTACGGGGTCATCAATGCGCGGAAACAACGGGTGATGGCGGCCAGAGTGATGGGCGCGTCGCGCTGGCGCATCTTCAAGGACGTGCTGATCTGGGAGAGCTTGCAACCCAGCTTCGTGGGACTGCGCTCGGCGGTGTCGATGTCGCTGGTCATCGTGATCGTGGCCGAGATGTTTATCGGCTCGCAAGACGGTTTGGGTCATGCGATTCTCGACGCACAACAGGTGCTCAATGTGAAGACGATGTATGCGGCGATTCTCGCGGCCGGCGGTCTGGGTTACGCGCTTAACATTCTTTTTTTGCTGCTGGAGCGGCGCGTGGTGCACTGGAGTGGAAGATAGATGAATACGGTACTGAACGCTCCGTCTTTCGCCGAAGTTCCGCCGGTTCGCTTCAGGCCGGGACCGGCAGGCACTCACATCACGATTCGCGGCCTGACGAAGTACTTCGCGGGGTGGCCGCTGTATGAGGACTTCGACCTCGATATCCCGAAGGCTCGCATCGTGTCGGTTTTCGGCCCCAACGGCTGCGGCAAGAGCACGCTGATCAACATGATTGCGGGCCTCGTGCCGATCGATCGGGGAGAAATCCTGTTCGACGGTAAATCACTGAAAGACACGCGCATCGGCTACGTGTTCCAGAACTACCGCGAGGCGCTGTTCCCGTGGATGCGCACGATCGACAACATCGCGTACCCGCTGTTGCTCGAGCGCAAAAGCAAGGCTGAAGTCGATCGCCGTATGGAAGAGCTGGTGGCTTCTTTCGACGTCAGGTTCGACCTGAAACGCTATCCGTACGAGCTGTCGGGCGGACAGCAGCAGACGGCATCGATCATGCGTGCACTGGCGCCGCGCCCGGAGGTGCTGTTTCTCGACGAGCCGTTCTCAGCGCTGGACTACGAGATGACGCTCTTTATCCGGGAAAAGCTGCAGGAAGTCTTTATGCAGACCGGCACCACGATGCTCGTCGTTTCGCACGACCTTGAAGAAGCGGTGTATCTCGCCGATCAGGTGCTGCTGCTGACCAAGCGGCCCACCCGTATTGCTGAAATAATCGACTATGACGAAGCACGGCCGCGCACGGTCGAGACGCTGTCTCAGGCTGGCTTCATCAAAACCAGGAAGCGTAGTCTGGACGTTTTTCAACGCGAGGTGCGCAGATGAACGAACAGGGCGCTATAACGGCCACGTGAACGCGAGCGTTGCGGTGCTGAACCGCTAACCGGGTTCGACGGCTGCCTCCACCCGAAGGCGCCACTCAGTTGAGTCAGGCGCTTGACCGGACGATTGTCGTTGTAACGCTGTCGTCACAGGAGCGCATCGAGAATTCGAACGCACTGGATGACCGATGTCCGTAGTCAGTCGATGCGACACGAAGCTGCTGGATCGTTCATGCGGCTTCGGTCAGGGCTTCGCGTCCTTTCGCCCCGGGTCCTTCGCTGCAGCAAGACGGCTTTGCGCCGCAACAAGTGGGTCATCCGTGGTTGCCACCAGCCATAAACGTGCGTGCTCGACCATCTGGCGGTTGTGGTCCTTCAACGGGCCCATCGCGGTAGTAGCCTTCCAAACCACCGGACCGATTCGACTTTTTCTGCCCGACGAAGCGCCTACCAGCAGGCAATAAGGTCCCAGCGGAAGCGATACAAACGGAAGTCCCGGACTGACGCGCACGCGCCAGTCGATAAATGGCGTTTCGCTGATCAGCAGCGGCGTGGACAAGCCATAAAGCACACTGAAATCGTACAGCGCCAGTTGTTCCCGCAAGCCAACGTAACGACGCCGGATGTCGTCGACCACCGCCGCCCGGATCTCGTCCTCGAACATAGGCTCCTGCGCATAGCGGGCATATGCCTCGCGAGCCTCCCATTGATATGTGCTGAACATGCCGAGTTCCAGACAGTCCTGCACTGCGCGCTGAACCTCGGCTACAGAACCGGCGTCCTCCGGCGTGCCCAACTGCGCAGCTCGCAAGAACCGCGCAAGTCCCGCCTCCTGGATTGCTGGTGCATCCGCAGACGCCCCATCGTCTTGATGGTCCTTATCAAGGGGTACATAGATATATTGCTCGGCTGCGAAACGCGATTTCTTGCCTTCATCAAACTTGATTTCGCCATCGACGCAGTCCAGATATCGAGTCCCAATACGACCATGCTCCCAAATCCAGTTTTTCAGGAGCGGACGTAGTGGATGCAGTCTGTCTTGATCGGTCATAGAAACCTCCATGCACCCCAGTGTAGCTCCAGCTTGTCGATTGCCCTGCTGGGAGCACGAGGGCATGCATCTCATCCACCGATCGAAGAAGTCACTGCTTGCGTTTCCACGAATGCTGCTAACTCAGGCGTCTCGCGCATCCGCGGTGGCACAGCACTGAGGTCAAACGCGCGCGGCAGATCGCGGATGCCTTCACAGGCAGAAAGCGAGGGCTTCGTGAGCTGGTGCGGCTGTCAGGTAGCAACCAGACCAGCCAGCGACTCCCGAAACGGCTGAACCTGCTCCAGCATGACCTCGCAAGCCGGCGACCCGCACGCCATGGCTGACACAAACCATCGCGCCTCCGGACGGAGCGCTCGACGGCGAGGCTCCTTCACATGTACCTCGACAGGCCATCAAGAGGACGCCGCACCGCGAGAATAAAGCGTTGGTTAGCGTAGGCGGCCGTCGCGGTTCGACCCTGAGCCGCCTTTTGAACGGTTGTCTGCCAAAGACCGCTTCCGGAGCACATCCGACATCGCACCCATCGTCGAAGCCGCGGGCCGCCTAGTCCAAGCGTTGCGGCGAACCAGCATTCAGGGCGGGGACCGTGGAAAACGTCTCGGCGATAAAGTCCATGAACGCGATTGCTCGTTTCGGCAGAAGACGGTTCGCCACATAAAGGATCTGGATCGGCACCGGCGGCGCGGCATGTTCGCTCAGCAGAAGGACCAGAGTATCATTCTCCAGCCCCTCTTCGAACAGCCATCGCGGACCATGCGCGATGCCGACGCCTAAACCGGCAGCCTCTCGCACTGCCTGAGGCGAGTTGACACGGAGCCGTCCGGAAACCTGTATTTCGCGATCCATGAAACGCCACGTGCTGCCTGACGACAGCAACGAATAAACGATGCAGTCGTGTTCACGCAGATCGTCCGGCGACTGGGGTACGCCATGCCTGGCGAGATAACGGCGACTCGCGACACAAACGCGCTCGAACAGGCCGATGCGTCGTGCACGCAGCGCACTGTCTTCCAGATGCCCGATGCGGATAGCGAGTTCGGCCCCTTCGTCGATCAGGTTCACATACCGGTCGCTGATCTGCAGATCGAGTTGCAACTCGGGATAGCGCGCGAGGAAGTCGGGAATCTTCTGCATCACAAATGTGTGCGCCAGTGCGCTTGGACAGGCGACCCGCAGCAGACCGGACGGCGCAACGTTATCGCGAAACGATGTCTCGGCCTCGCCGACCGCATCGAGAATTCTCCGGACCTCCGCGTAGTAGCGTTCGCCCTCCGGCGTAAGCGCGAGCCGGCGCGTGGAACGATGCAGCAACCGGGCCTGCAGGTGCGCTTCGAGCGCGGCCACGTACCGGCTTACGTTCGGCTGCCCTAGCCCCAGGTCACGTCCCGCAGCCGAGAAGCTCCCTGTCTCTACCGCACGGGCAAAGCAGGTCATCAGTAAAAAACGGTCCATGCTCGCCTCATTCATGCAACTGAAGCATGAAATATATACGATGAGACCGTCTTATCGGCATTGCTGCATGGGTCCATCCTTCGGGCGTGGTGGACAGACGGCGCTCCCGTCGGTTCGCCCGTCAACCCACCAGGAGAATATCCATGTCCCGTTTGCAAGGAAAACGTGCGCTCATCACCGGCGGCACCAGCGGTATCGGCCTCGAAACAGCCCGGCAGTTTCTTGCCGAAGGCGCGCGCGTCGTCGTGACCGGCAACAACCCCGACCGCATCGCCTCGGCGCAGGCCGAACTCGGCAAGGACGCACTCGTCCTGCGTGCCGATTCGGCAAGCGTCAGCGAACAACAGGGTCTCGCGCGCGCCGTCGCCGATCACTACGGGCAACTCGATATCGCGTTTATCAACGCGGGCATCTCCGTCTGGGTGCCAATCGAGCAATGGACGGAAGAGATGTTCGACCGCTCATTCGACATCAACGTCAAGGGGCCGTACTTCCTGATCCAGGCGTTGCTGCCGGCATTCGCGAATCCGGCTTCGGTCGTGCTCAATACGTCGATCAACGCACACGTAGGTGCGGCGCGCTCATCGGTCTACGCCGCGACCAAGGCCGCACTCCTGAATCTGTCGAAGACGCTGTCAGGCGAACTGCTCGAACGCGGCATCCGTGTCAACGCAGTCAGCCCCGGCCCGATCGACACGCCGCTTTACGACAAGCTCGGCATTCCCGACGCGTATCGCGAACAGGTCAACCGGGACATTGTCGCGGCCATCCCGTCGGGCCGCTTCGGCATGCCGGAAGAGGTCGCCAAAGCTGTGCTGTATCTCGCGTCCGACGAATCGCATTGGACCGTCGGCTCCGAAATTGTCGTCGACGGCGGCCGCATGCTGAACGGCTGACCCCGCGGAAGTCTCAATGGGCGGGCCTTGGCGGGGAGACCTTCGGGTCTGCCGGTTTTGGTTTCGACGCCGGTCTGCTAACCCTGTCATGTGCCCGCTCACCCTCCCTTTGCATCGGTCGCGGGCCTTCTCTGATAGTGGAGGACGCAACATGGCCAGCAACGCAAAACCATTCTCGAACGAACAACGGACGCTTCGCAACGAGGCATTGCAGGACCCCCGACGGATCGCACTCGACACCGCCCAAGGCGACCCGCGGAACACTCGCCAATCCATTTCGCCCAAACAGCGCAAGAAGCGGTACGCGCACCTGGAGCGCTTTAGCGTGGCGGCTGTCCATCATGCGATCCGGGCGAGCCGGCAACTCGACCAGATCAGCGCAATCACCCGCATGATTGCGCGAGACAACGGGCTTTCCAAAGAACGAAAAGCGCTACTCGAAGGACTTCAAAGCCTTGCGCAAAACTACGCATCGGAGGCGCGTATGGATATGGAGCATATGGCTATCGCGCAGTTGAGGCACACAGCTCGGTGGAAGCGGTTCAAGCAGCAGATAGGGTAGTAAGTTCCGCCGATCGAGCCAATTCTGGCTCGATCGTGTTCTGTCGTGTTATCGCCGTGCTATGTCGCAACGAGCCTTTAAATCCAAGCGAGCCGAGCAACTTGCGCTTCAGCATCAGATCGCATAAACATCCCTCACCGCCCGCACCCCCGCACCGATATCAACATTCACGCCCCGCCGCTCGAGCACCGCCCCAAAGGCAGTCAGATTCGCCAGTACCGCATCGAACGACGCACGCAACCCCGTGTGATCGAGCCGCACGATCCGTCCTTCGATCTCGCCGAAGCCCGGCAGCAATTCCACGCCGAGCTTCGCCGCATCCGCGATCAACGCGTTCGCATGAACGCCTTCCGGCACCGGCGCCGACGTCACGAGCGCGGACGCCGCATCGTCCGCGGCGATCCACGGCGCCACGCCAAGCGCACGCAACCCCGCTCGACTCGCACGCGACGCTTGCCGATGCCGCGCAATCACCTGCTCGATACCCTCAGCTTCAACACGCTCGAGCGCCGCATCGAGCGCCCAGAATTCGAGCGCCGGCGGCGTGCCCGGCAACGCCAGCCGGCCACGATCGAGCCAGTTGTGCTTGAGTTCCGCCAGCGACAGGCTCGACGGCGCAAAGTCCGGCAACGCATGGATATGCGCCCACGCACGCGCGCTGACCGCAACCGCCGACACCCCCGCCGGCCCCGCGAGCGCCTTTTGCGCGCCGATCACCGCGATATCGATGTCATGCATGTCGAAGTCGATCGGGTGGCCGCCGACCGACGCAACCGCATCGACCACGAACAGCGCCCCGCGCGCTCGCGCGAGCGCCGCCAGTGCGCCCAGCGGATTGAGCGCGCCATTCGACGATTCCGCATGCACGGCCGCGACGATATCGACATGCGGCAATCCGTCGAGACACGCGGACACCGCGGCCGCCTCGATCGGCTGCCCCGCTGCTGCGCTCACCTGATGAACCGTCACGCCGCCGCGCGCGAGCCACGTGCCGAACCACGCGCCATACGGGCTCGTCACCACATTGACAGCGACGAGACCGGGCCGCGCGATGCTCGTCGCCGCGGCCTCGAGCGCGAGAATCGCCTCCGCCTGCAGGAACACCACGTCCGCTTGCGTGGTCGCGAACAGCCGCTTGATGCGATCGGCGAGCGGCGCGTAACGATCGGCGGCATAACGCGGCGGATCGAGCAACAAGCGAAGATCGAAGCGGGACATCGAATAGCCTTTTTCCTTGAGCGTTGGTTTCGCTCGCTAGCGGTGATATAGCGGTTATGCGGAAGCTGTTTCTGAAGCGTGCTGTTGCGAATAACCGTGCGACGACGCACGCCGCATCGCCCGATACAACAGCGCCGCCACCGCGAGCATCGCCACCGTAAACACGAACACCGCCGACGCAGCCGCATACACGGCCGGCGACGGACCATACTGCAAACTGCCATACAGATACACGGGCAGCGTGCCCGTTTGCGGCGTCGTGAGAAAGGCGGAGATCACGAGATTGTCGAACGAGAACGTGTACGCCATCACGCCACCCGCCGCGACGGCTGGCGCGAGTTGCGGCAGCACGATATAGCGCAGCGTCGCGGCGCGCGTGCCGCCCAGATCGGCGGCGGCGTCTTCAAGGTCGCGATCGAGCGTGAGCATGCGCGCGCGCACCACCAGCGCGACCACGGCGATTCCGCTTGGCGTAATGCCCGCCACGAGCGTCGCCGTGTCGAGCGGCACCCCCGTCACCGCATAGAACAGCAATAGCGAAATGCCGATCACCGACTCGGGTACGATCAGCAACAGATATGTCATCAACGTGAGCAGGCGGCGCACGCGCCGCGCCGGATGCCGCACGACGACGAACCCGAGTACCGTGCCGAGCAGCACCGATAACAGCGCGCACCACGCCGCAACGATCACGCTTTCCGCCACGGCATGGCGCAGCGACAGGTCGCTCCATGCAGCCGCATACCATTGCAGGGTCCAGCCGGTCAGCGTCGAGGTCTGCTTGTTGTCGACGCCGAGGTTGAACGAATACACGATGCCCGTCGCAATCGGCACGAACAGAAACACGACGACAAGCGCGTACCAGACCCTGAGGCCCGTTTCCGCAAGACGCAAGCGCGAACGCGCAGGCGCAGGCGATCCCAAGCGCGGCGCCCAATGTTGCGCACGCAACCTGTCGGACGACGAAGCACGCGGCCCGCTCATCGCCCCGTCTCCGCAAAGCCCGCCGTCACGCGCGCAAGCAAGGCAACCAGCACCGCCACGGCGATCAACACGGCCATCGCCATCGCCGAACCCAATGCATAGTTCTGCGCATCGAGATACTGCTCGGCGATCGCCTGCCCCATCAACACGCCGCGGCCGCCGCCGAGCAGCGTCGGAATCACCATTTCGCCGAGCATCGGCACCGCCGTGAGCAACACCGCGGTCGCGATGCCGGGGCGGCTCAACGGCAGTATCACCGAGCAGAAGGTACGCCAGCGCGTCGCGCCGAGATCTTCGCTCGCGTCGATCAGTTCGCGCGGAATGCGTTCGAGCACGACCGCAAGCGGCACGATCGCAATCGGCAAATAGACATAGACCATGCCGATAAACACCGCGACCGGCGTATCGAGCACATCGAGCGCGCCCGCATGCAGGCCGATCGCATCGAGTATCGCCTCGGCGAAGCCATGTCGCGCGAGCACCATGCGCAGCGACATCACGCGAATCAGGAAGCTCGAGAAATACGGCACGAGAATCAGCGTCAAGGCGAACAGCTTGCGGCGCGCATGAAACGCGATGAAGTAAGCGGCCGGATACGCGACACCCACGCACAACAGCGATGCGATCGCGGCAAAGCGCAGCGTTCTCGCCAGCGTTGCGCCGTAAAAACCGGTCAGCGCCGACGCATAGTTATCGAGCGTAAAGCCCGCTTCGACGCCACCGAACGTCGCGTGTCCGAACGAAAACACGGCCGTCAGCCCAAGCGGCACGAGAAAGAACACCGTGAGCCATGAAGCGGGCAGCGCCGCGAGCAGATGATCGGGCGCCGCGCGCGAGGCGAGCGGCATCGCGCGCGAATGCGCTTTCATCGATGCGGATGAAGAATCGCCATGCCAGCCGTGCATTGCCATGCCTCGCGCTCAACCCGCGGCCGCGCGGATTTCCGTCTGCATCTGCAGATAGACGCCGATCGTTTCCGGGTTGACGACGAACGACGTCAGCTTGCTGAAGTCGAGGCCCTTGCCGCCGAAGATCAGATCGGCATCATGCACATCGGGGCCGATCCTGTCGCGCAAGCCCGCGATGGCGGCCGGAAAGCCGAGGTAGCGCGTTTCGGCCACCTGCACCTCCGGCCGTAGCTGATACGCGAGAAAACCGTACGCGTCGTCGATATGCGGCGCGTGCTTCGCGATCGCGTAGTTGTCCACCCACAGTTCGCTCAACGGACCCGGCACGGCCCACTTGAGCCGCGGATTCAGCATGATCGCCGCACGCGCGCCGGCCTGATGCGTCTGCGCAAGCACGATCGAGCCGTTGGCGGCCGCATCGGGCTGCAAGGTCGCGAAGGTCTTCACGTGCTTCGCAAAGCGTTTGACGGGCTCGGCTGCCGCGCGAATCTGCTCCGCGCTCGCCTTGTTCCAGTCCTGTCCGCGCATCCAGAGCTCGGGCCCGATGGTCTCCCAGCCCGACACCGACAGGCGCACCTTGCCGGAGACGCCCGGCTTTTCGCCGGCCTTGAAGAAGTCTTCCCACGTGACGATCTCGCCCGTGACCTGCGGATCGTAAAGCACGCCGAGCAGCCCCCAATCCTTCGGTATCGAATAGCGGTTGCCCGGATCGTATTCGCGATTGAGCAGCTTTGGGTCGAGCGCCGCCAGATCGAGCCGGCTGTGATCGAGTTCCTGCAACAGCCCGCGTTTGGCGAACTGCGCGATCCAGCTCGATGACGGAATCACGATATCGAAGCCCGCGCCCGCCGGGCTATTGAGCTTCGCAAACAGCACCTCGTTCGAATTGAACGTCGACACCGCGGGCGTCACGCCGGACTGCTGCGCATAGGCGCGCAGATCGTTCGTCGAAAAATAATCGGGCCAGCTGTAGATGTTCAGTTGACGCGCCGTCGCCGCGCGGACGATCGGCGAGCCGGCGAACGGCGCCATCGCGGCGGCGCCGAGCATCCGCAGGACCGAGCGACGGCGCTCGATGCGGCCAACCTTGCCGGTTTGAGGATTCATGTACGGACTCATGGGCGGATTCAGGCGTTCGGGCCGGTGTTCTTTCACGTTGGTTTCGAGCCTCATGGGCAGTGAGCATCGTTGAAAACAACACGTGTGATGCCTGATTATTTCATCGGATTTGATATCGTTCAGTGTCGCGCCGCCTGACGCGCGGCTCGCGCTACCCTTTACCGATCCGCACCGCCACCGGGAACCCTCGATGCCGCTTCGCCTTCCGCCTCTGTCGTCACTGCGCTTTTTCGAAGCGGCCGCGCGGCATCAAAGCTTCAAGCTCGCCGCGGCGGAACTCAACGTGACGCCGAGCGCGGTCAGTCACGGCATCGTCGGGCTCGAAGAGGCGCTCGGCGTCGAGCTGTTCGTGCGCGAGCCGCGCGGACTGTCGCTGACGCGCGAGGGCAAGCTGTATCTGCCGTATATCGCCGAGGCCTTCGCGTTGATCGCGATCGGCACGCAGCGTCTGCCCGACCGGCGCGCGAACCGGACCATCGCCGTCAGCTGCGCGCCGACGCTCGCGATGCGCTGGTTCGTGCCGCGCCTCGCGCGCTTTCGCGAAAGCTGGCCCAACGTCAATGTGACGGTCGATACGTCGCGCCGGCTGGTCGGCTTTCCAGCCGACGGCTTCGATTTCGCCCTGCGTCTGTCGCGCGGCCCGATCGCGGGCGCGACGTGCGACCGGCTGTTCGGCGAGCGGCTCGTGCCGGTCTGCAGCCCGGCGTATCTCGAGACCTTGATCGACCGTAACGATAGATCGATTGACCTGCGCCGCGCGACGCTGATCCACGTCGATACGGCCAGCGCCGACTGGCAAACCTGGCTCGACAGTGCGGGCGCGCAGGCGCGCGGCGAGCACATCGATGCATCGGGCGGTTTGCGCTTCGACACCGTTCAGCTTGCGCTCGAGGCCGCCGCTGGCGGCCTCGGTGTCGCGATCGGCCGGCTGCCGCTCGCCGACGCCGACCTTGCCGCCCACACGCTGGTCGCCGCGAGCACGCTGATCGTCGCGGCCGAACCGGCCTACTGGCTCGTCAGCGCGCACACCGACGAACGCCCCGAGATGCTTGCGTTCAGGCGCTGGCTGCTCGCCGAAGCGGCGCTCGTGGAACCCGTTGCGGACACAACCGGTTCCGATCGACCGAACCAACCGGACGGGGCGTGAAAATTTCTCACCTGTCGTCAAAATCTTTTCCTTTGTCGGCGTTCCGCACCGCTGCCACTATGGCCGCGAGGAGGAACCCACCATGTCGACGGCCCTGCGCAGTCCCGCGCAACCCTTCAAAACCCACCTGACGCTCGTGATTATCGCGGCGGCGCTCGTCATGAGCGCGGCGATGGGCGTGCGGCAAACCTTCGGCCTCTTTATCGGGCCATTTTCGTTCGACCGCGGCGTGCCCGTCACGCTGAT
Source organism: Paraburkholderia sp. 2C (assembly GCF_054589215.1). Classification (NCBI taxonomy): domain Bacteria; kingdom Pseudomonadati; phylum Pseudomonadota; class Betaproteobacteria; order Burkholderiales; family Burkholderiaceae; genus Paraburkholderia; species Paraburkholderia sp. 2C. The sequence continues at coordinate 29,501 of NZ_BAAILL010000038.1, forward strand.
CGCGTTTGCCATTGCGCTGCACAACCTCGTCTGGGGGTTCGCGCAGCCGTTTGCAGGCGCGGCTGCCGACCGTCACGGCGCCGCGCCGGTGGTCGCCTTCGGCGCGGCGGTATTCGCCGCCGGTCTCGCGCTCGCGGCCGCTTCGTGGTCGGGCTGGATGCTTGTGCTGGGCCTGGGGGTACTGGTCGGTATCGGCATCAGCTGCACGAGTTTCGGTGTCGTGCTGAGCGCGGTGGGACGCGTGGCATCGGCGGAACAACGCAGTCTCGCAATGGGCATCGCAAGCGCGGGCGGCTCGCTCGGCCAGGTGCTGATGGTGCCGCTCGCGCAGACCGTGCGGCTCAATTCGGGCGTGAGTACATCGCTCTTCGTGCTCGCGTTCGTGATGCTGCTCGCGGCGCCGCTTGGCATCGTGCTCGATCGCCGGGAGCGCTCGCAACGCGCCGCTGCGCCGCGCGCCGCGGCGGCCACCGCGATCACGGCATCGCCCGACACACAGCCGGCCTCGCTGCGCACAACGCTCGCCTATGCATCGCGCCACCGCGGCTACCGGCTGCTCACGCTGGGCTTTTTCACCTGCGGCTTCCAGCTCGCGTTTATTGCCACGCACCTGCCCGGCTATCTGTTCCTGTGCCATATGCCGATCGGGCTCGGCGCCACGGCGCTATCGCTGATCGGGCTGTTCAACATGGCCGGCAGCTGGGCGTGCGGCTGGCTCGGCGGACGCTACCGGCAGCAGCGTGTGCTCGGCTGGCTCTATCTGATCCGCGGCGCGGCCATTGCCGCATTCTTCCTGTTGCCGAAGTCGACGTTGTCGGTGGTGCTGTTCGCCGCGGTGATGGGACTCACATGGCTCGGCACGGTGCCGCTCACCAGTGGACTCGTGGCGAAGGTGTTCGGCACGCGGCATCTCGGCACGCTGTTCGGCGTCGTGTTTCTGAGCCATCAGCTCGGCTCGTTTCTCGGCGCGTGGCTCGGCGGCTTCGTATTCGACGTGACGGGCTCGTATTCGCTGGTCTGGGGCGCAACGGCGCTGGCCAGCCTGTTCGCGGCGCTGCTGCACTTTCCGATCGACGACACCGTGGTCGAAGAGGCGAAGCTAACGGCCGCGGCGGCGCGCGCGTAAATATCGCGCCGCGCCGCGCCTCGATCTAACCGCAATGCACGAGCGTCTGCGCAAGAAACGCGTGCTCGCGTTCGTCTTCGTACCGCGCGGCGGTATCGAAGAACTGCGCGGGCGGCCGGTCATCGAGAATGCGCCCGCCCGCCATAAACAGCATGCGGTCCGCCACCTCCCGCGCGAAGCCGTATTCGTGCGTGACGATCAGCATCGTCATCCCTTCCTGCGCGAGGTCCGCGATGATGCCGAGCACGCTGCCCGCGCGCTCCACTTCGATTCCCGCCGTCGGATCGTCGATCAGCAACACGTCGGGGTCCATCACGAGCGTGCGGGCAATCCCCGCGCATTGCTGCTGCGAGCGCGACAGTTCATGCGGATATTTGCCCTCGCACGCGCGCAACCCGACGCGCCCGAGCAGCGCGCGGCTGCGCAAGCTCGCTTCGTCACGCGAGCGGCGCAACACCTGGGTCTGCCCGAGATCGAGGTTGTCGAGGATGGTCAGATGCGAAAACAGATGCACGCCCTGCAGCACGACGCCGACCCGCATCCGATGCTCGGATGCCACGCGGCGCCCCGGCTTCAGGGTCCGCGCGCCGACCGTGATTTCGCCGCGCTGGAACGCTTCGATGCCGTTGATGGTTTTGATCAGGGTCGACTTGCCGGCCCCGGCCGGCCCGCACAGCACCGCGACCTCGCCCCGCTTCAGCGACAGGCTGCAGTCGTCGAGCGCCTGCACATCGCCATACCACTTCGACAGATGACTGATCTGAATCATGCGTGAACTCCCGCCCGGCGCGCAGCCCCCAACCGCGCGCGAGGCAAAACTGCGACGAATCGCAGGGCAAGACGGATCGCAGCCGGATCGGCTAGCGGCCAGGTTTGATGTTCTGATTGAGACTGAACAGGTTCGTCGGATCGTATTTCTTCTTCAGCTCGGCAAGTCGTGCATAGTTATCGCCATAGGCGACCCGGCTTTGCTCGGGCACTTCGTCGCTGAAGAAATTCGGCAGATAGGCGCCGTTCGAATACGGCCGCAGCGCATCGAACAGACCCCGCGCCCACGCAACATGCTGATCGTTGTCGGCCGGGTCGAGCCACTGCGGCATGATGTTGATGTAATACAGATGGTCGCGATGCGGAAACGCGGTCTCGGCGGCCGGCACGCGCGTCGGCGCGCCCGCGTAGTACTCGATCACGACTGCCGTCAGCGGCGACTTCGGACGCTCCATATGATCGATCAGCAGATCGATCACATCGTCGCCGAACGATTTGACGAACGTCGATTTCCAGTAGTTGTACGACTTGTCCGGGAACGATTGCTCGAGAAACGACTGCATGACCGGGAACGGCATCGGCTCGATCGCATCGAGCATCGGCGTGCCGAACTGGCGCAGCGGCGCGAGCACGCGCTCGCCCTCGGTCAGATCGCCGCCGCAATAGCAAACGATCATGCCGACCGCGGGCACACCGTCCGGCGTCGATAGCAAGCCCGCATAGGCGGTCAGCTCTTCGGGCGCGGTGGCCATGAACTCGCGAAAATGGCGCAGCACCCCGTGCGCATCGGCGCGCGGATACAGCAGCAAGCCGCCGAGCACCGTCTTCACCGGATGCGCGCGGAACACAAACGACGTGACGACGCCGAAATTGCCGCCGCCGCCGCGCAACCCCCAGAACAGATCGGGGTTCGAATCGGCGCTGGCGGTGACGAGCTCGCCGTTCGCGGTCACCACTTCGCACGACAGCAGATTGTCGATCGTGAGCCCATACTTGCGCACGAGAAAGCCGACGCCGCCGCCGAGCGTCAGTCCCGCAACACCCGTTTTCGACACCACGCCGGCCGGTACCGCGAGGCCATGCAGATGTGTCTCGCGGTCGAGGTCGGCGAGCAGCGCGCCGGCCTGCACATGAACCGTGCGCGTGCCGGCGTCGACCGATACGCGCTTCATCGTCGACAGATCGATGACGAGGCCGTCGTCGCACAGCGAGCGGCCCGCGACATTGTGCCCGCCGCTCTTCACCGCGACGAGCAGATCGTTCGCACGCGCGAACTTGACTGCGCGAATCACATCGGACGCGCTCGCGCAGCGTGCTATCAGGCCCGGATGCTTGTCGATGCTCGCATTCCAGATCGTGCGCGCCGCTTCATAACCGTCGTCGCCGGGCGACAACGCCTCGCCCTTGAATTCGCTGCGGAAGGTGGCGATGGCGGTGGGGTCGACGTGGGTGCCGTCGCGCTGCTTCAGCGTGGCTGCGTGCATTATTTCTTCCTCTGAAAGAGTCGAAGGGGTGACTTCACGGTCCGGATGTCACCGGAGGGCTGAGTCGGGCCGCGCCGTCGGAACCAGAAAGCAGCGAAGCGAACGGCGGCAATGCAACCAGAACAGCCAGCCTCCATGCGTTATTCCATGGACGACGCGATGTGCCCTGACGTCTCGCGTGCGTCGCATGCAGGCAGGCGTTCGATCGTACTGTGATTGCTGCGTTTACTGCGGTGCAGCACAGCTGCAGGGTCACGTTCGAATGTGACACGCGCGTTAAAGCAAAGCGATCCTAACTTCCCGAGCAAACAAAGCATGCGGCGCGCGCTCGTCATGCGCGGACGGATCGCCTATCATCGTGACGGCCGGTGGCAGCGCGCGAATGTACGCTTCCGCACACACGCTTTGCACCGCACTTCCACGCCGACGCATCACAAACGGAGGACGACGGATCATGCAGAACACCGCAGAAGTGCTTATCGCCGGTGCGGGCCCCGTCGGCCTGCTGCTCGCCACCGAATTGCGCCGCGACGGCATCGACGTATGCGTAATCGATCGGCAGACGACCCGCACGTTCTTCTGCAAGGCGCTGGGCGTGACCGCGCGCACGCTCGAAGTGTTCGACGATATCGGTATCGCCGATGCCGCAATCGACGCGGGCGTGTGGCTAACCGGCATCGAAACCTGGCAGGACGGCGCGCCCGCGGGCGGCATGCCGCTGTCGCTACTGCCGGGGCTGCCCTATGGTGCGCTCTCGCTTGCGCAATTCGACACCGAACGGCTGCTCGAAACCGCGTTGCGGCGGCACGGCGGCCACGTCGACTATGGCTGGACGCTCGAGGCTTTTAGCGAAGCCGACGACGACGTAGAGGCACTTTTGCGTGGACCGCAAGGCGAAACCCACACGCTGCGTTGCCGGTGGCTGGTCGGCTGCGATGGGGCGCGCAGCGCGGTGCGCGCGCAACTGAATCTGCCGTACGAAGGCGCACGCTATCCGCAAACGTTCGCGCTCGCCGATCTCGATGTCGACTGGGCACTGCCGCGCGGCCCGATGTACCGCTTCAACTGGTCCGATGCCACGCGCGAGGTGTCGTCGCTCGCCGCCGTGCCGGTGCACGGTTCGGCGCAGCGCTATCGGCTGTCGGTGATCGTTTCGTCGGAAGAACGCGCTACGCAGCTTGCGGCTCGATTCGACGCGAACGAAGCGCCCGATCTCGACCATATCCGCGCGCTGATGCTGCCCGCGCTGCCGGACGGCACGCGCCTGTCGAATCAGCGCTGGTCGTCGGTGTATCGCGTGAGCCACCGCATCGTGCCCTCGTACGGCCACGGGCGCGTGTTTATCGCGGGCGATGCGGCGCATATTCATCCGCCGGTGGGCGGCCAGGGCATGAACACCGGCTTGCAGGACGCGCACAACCTTGCGTGGAAGCTGTCGCTCGTCGCACGCGGGCTCGCGCGGCCCGCGCTGCTCGACAGCTATTCCGGCGAGCGGCGGCCGGTCGGCCTCGATGTCGTCGAAGCGACGACGCGCGCGATGAACAACGTGCTCGCGCAGCAGGCGGCATTGCCGGGCATGCGCGAAACGCAGTTGCTGGTCGGCTATCGCGATAGCGCGATCGTCGCCGACGAATGCCCGCAACTGCCGCCCGCAGCACCGGTGCCCGGCGACCGCGCGCCCGACGCAGGCGGCCTCACGCAGGCATTCGTCGGCCATCCGCTGCGGCTTCACGACCGCATCGGGCGCGGCCGGCATACGCTGATCGGCTATCTCGACGGGCAAGACGCGCCACTCGCCGCACAGGTTGCCGCATTCGCCGACGCTTACCGCGCGTTGCATGCGGCGCTCGGCTCCGCGTCCTCGGCTTTGCTGATCGCAGCGCCCGGCTGCATGCCGCCACGCGACGAAGCATTCACACTGCTGACCGATACGGCCAGCGCCTTTGCGGCCGCCTTCGGCGCGCATGACGGAACCGGCGGCACGGTCTGGATCATCCGGCCCGATGGTTATATCGGCTGGCGCAGCACGCAGGTTTCGGCCGCTGCCATCCATGCGTGGTTAAAACAGGCACAGATCGTCTGACCGTCGCAGCGCGGTATGAATTGACTGGCCGTATCGAAAAATCGCTAAACGTTGATCCATCATGCGTTCGCCCCGTTTGGCGGAATAAACGGGGGCGCTTCGTTGTTGTCGTGAACAGGAAAACGCCTCGTCGCGGACCTGCCCATAACGCCCCGAAGGGAATCGCTCGATGACTCCGCATTCCGCCCGCTCTCGCCTCACGCATTCACACTGGCTGCCCGACACATCGAACCCGGTCATCGAACGAACCGTCGGCGACGTGCTGCGCAGCGCGGCCCGCGTATTCGCGGGCGAAATCGCGCTGGTCGAAGGCAAGGCCGATCGTCACGCGCGCCGCGCGTGGACCTACGGCGAATTGCTGAACGCGTCCGAACGGATCGCGCTTGGACTCTCGCGGCGCTTCCAACCCGGCGAACATATCGCCGTCTGGAGCGATAGCTGCCCCGAATGGCTGCTGCTCGAATTCGGCGCGGCGCTGGCGGGGCTCGTGCTCGTCACGGTCAATCCGGCATTCAAGGAAGCGGAGCTCGCGTACGTGCTCAAACAGTCGCGCGCGGCCGGCTGCTTCGCCATCCCGCACTACCGCGACCGCGACATGCTCGCCACGCTCGCCGGCGTGCGCGCGCAATTGCCCGCGTTGCGCGAGATCGCCTCGCTCCACGACCTGCCGTACGCAAGCGCCGACGAGCTGGCCGGCGCGCGGCTGCCCGCCGTGAAACCCGACGATATCGCGCAGATTCAATACACGTCCGGTACGACCGGGTTTCCGAAGGGCGCGATGCTTCATCATCGCGGGCTGGTCAATAACGCGCGCTTTTCCGCCCAGGCGAGCGGCGCGCGCGAGCGCGACGTCTGGATCAACCCGCTGCCGATGTTTCACACCGCCGGCTGCGGCCTCGTTACGCTCGGTGCGCTGCAGACGGGCGGCACGCATGTGATGCTGCCGGGCTTCGACGCGGGCCTGATGCTCGAACTCATCGAATCGGAGCGCGGCTCGGTCACGCTGTCGGTGCCGACCATGGCGATTGCGCTGCTCGAGCATCCGACGCTTGCGCGGCGCGACGTGTCGTCATGGCGGCTTGCCGGGATCGGCGGCGCACCGGTGAGCGCGGAACTCGTCGAGCGCATCGAGCGCACGGTGCCCGCGCGCGTCACGATCGGCTTCGGTCTCACCGAGCATTCACCGTATATCACGCACACGCGTCCCGACGAACCGTTCGAACGGCGCGCCCTGACGGTGGGCCGGCCGATGCCGAACGCGGAAGTGAAAATCGTCGACCCGCACACCGATGCGGTCGTGCCCCTCGGCGAGGTCGGCGAGATCTACGTGCGCAGCTACGCGGTGATGCGCGGCTACTTCGACAACCCGGAAGCAACGGCCCACGCCATCGATGCGCAAGGCTGGCTGCGCACGGGCGACCTCGGCAGCATCGATCCCGACGGCTATTGCAGCATTCACGGACGGCTGAAGGACGTGATCATTCGCGGTGGCGAAAACATCTACCCGCGCGAGGTCGAGGACGTGCTCGTGACCTATCCAGGCGTTGCCGATGCCGCCGTCGTGGGCGCGCCGGACGCGACCTGGGGCGAAGTGGTGGTCGCGTTCATTCGCACCGCGGCAGGCACGCAACTGGAAGAGACCGAACTGTTCGACCACTGCCGCCGGCATCTCGCGGCATTCAAGACGCCGCGGCACTGGCGCTTTGTCGACAGCTTTCCGCAAACGCCTTCGGGCAAGGTCCAGAAATACGTGCTGCGGGAACGGTTCGCCGCGGAATCGTGAAACGTGCGTGAACGTGCCGGGTAACGCGCGTACTTTCTCACGCTCCAACGAGCTTGTTTAAGTCCCTCATCCGCAGGCCGTGCATCCCGCGTTCTAATTTTTGTCATATCTGTCAAGTTAACCACGCTCGCACACTCGGAAACTTATTCACATCTGTTTTTCCAGCGCGGAAACGTCGCGCTCGCGATTTCCCCTTCACGAATATTGCGATTGAACGACGAATCAGAAACGGTCTGTTTACCGATCCCTGCTTCCTTAAGCCGCACGAGCCTTCAATACTGGCCAGCCTGAACAACAGACTCATGCGAGAGGAATCAGGATGGTCAAAAAGATGGTTGCTGCCGCGGCGATTGTTTCCGCCGCGTCCACTGCTCATGCCCAAAGTTCGGTGACGTTGTACGGCATCATCGATGCGGGCCTGATCTACACGAACAACGTCACCAAGGGGAATGCACACGGTCCTCTGTTTCAGGCAACGAGCGGCGAAATCAATGGCAGCCGCTTCGGACTGCGCGGCGCGGAAGATTTGGGCGGCGGTCTCAAGGCCATCTTCCTGCTTGAAAACGGCTTTAACGTGCAGAACGGCAAGCTCGGGCAGGACAGCAAGCTGTTCGGCCGGCAAGCGTTTGTCGGCTTGAGCAGTGACCGGCTGGGCGCGATCACGCTGGGCCGCCAGTACGATTCGAACACCGACTTCGTGTTGCCGCTGTCGGCCGTTTCAGGCTCGTTCGGCGACACGGGCTTCGCGCACCCGTTCGACAATGACAACCTGAACCACGGCTTTCGCATCAACAATGCGGTCAAATATGCGAGCCCCGACTTCGCGGGCTTCAAGTTCGGCGGCCTGTACGCATTCTCGAACAATGACGATTTCGCGCTCAATCGCGCCTACAGCTTCGGCGCCAGTTACCACTACGGGACGCTCAATGTCGGCGCGGGCTACCTGCAGATCGACGGCTCGAACAGCACGAATACGGCGGGCGTGATCGATACCAACGAATCGCCGTCGAACGGCACCGGCGGCTTCGTGCTCGGCTCCGACGTGCAGCGCACCGCGACGGCCGGTATCAACTATGGGTACGGCCCCGCGCTGGTGGGCTTCGTCTATTCGCATAGCCAGTTCCAGGGCACGAAGGCATTCGGCTCGAACAACGGCACGCTGCGCTTCGATAACTACGAGCTGAACGGCAAGTACGCCTTGACGCCCGCGATCACGCTCGGCGCCGCGTATACGTACACCGACGGACACGTCACGCAGACGAGCACGTTCGGCGCCGATCCGAAGTGGAATCAGATCAACGTGCAGGCGCTCTACGCGTTCTCAAAGCGCACCGACGTCTATGCCGAGGCGATGTACCAGCACGCGACGGGTCACGGCTACGTCGCGTTTATCAACAACTCGGGCGGCGCATCGTCGACCGCGAATCAGGTTGTCGGGACCGTCGGCTTGAGAACGCGCTTCTGATTCCTTCTAATTCCGGGAATCGCACCGGCCTGAAAATGGCCGCGCGCCGTTACACGTTGATCGCGATGCGCGGCGCCGGTCCCACCGACGCGCGCATCGTCACCGTCACCGGAAACTCGCGCTCGATATCCCACGAGGTGCGATAACAGCGGTTGATCAGCCACCGGACCGCGTTCTGCGTAAGCTCGGCCGTCGGAATATGCACGGACGTCAGCGCCGGCGCAGCATACGCGGCGGCGTAGTCGTCGTCGTAGCCGATTACCGAGACGTCGCGCGGCACGACAATGCCCGCCTGCTGGAATTTCGCGAGCGCGCTGATCGCCATCGTGTCGTTCGCGACGAACAGCGCGGTGAACGGCCGCTTCGAGTCGAGCAGCGTTTGTGCGGCCGCATAGCCGCCTTCGGGCGAGAAGTCCGATTCGACGAGCGGCACCGTTTCGCGCGCAATGCCGTGGCGCGCGAGTTCGTCGAAGAAGCCGGAAAGACGCTCGATATTGTCCGATGCGGTGAACGGGCCGGAAATGACCGCGATCTGCCGGTGGCCGTGCGCGAGCAGCGTCGACGCCGCGAGTTCGCCGCCGCGCCGATGGTCGGCGCAGAACGACGCGTCGGGCATCGCATCGAAGGCGCGATTCAGAAACACGACACGCGGATGCATGCGGTGCAGCGCGTGCAGATCTTCGTCGTGCAGATCGTGGCTGATTACCACCACGCCGTCGCAATCGCGTCCGATCAGAAAGCGCACCGCTTCCATCGCCTGATCGCGCGGCGACGCCTCGCCGCAGCCCGTCGCAACCACCACGTGACGGTGCACGGCGCGCAACTGCGTGTCGGTCTCTTTCAGGATCGTGCCGTAGTACGAGCCGAAGAAGGTCGGCACGAACAGGCCGATGATGCCAAGCGAGCGTGTCGCCATCGCCCGCCCGATCGACGACGGCCGGAAGTTCAGCTCCGCGATGGCCGCGTGCACGCGCGCGGCCGCATCGGCCGATACCGGCCCCTTTCCGGAAATCGCGCGCGAAGCCGTCGAAAGCCCGACTCCGGCGCGCCGCGCCACGTCTTTCAGGGTTGCCACACAGTGCCTCCGTCTGCCGGTGCTGGTCAGAGGCGCATGCTGCTGGCCTCGTCGAACAGCGAGATATGCGCGCCGTCGACCGTCAACGCGGTGGTGTCGCCCACCGCGACCGGCGTTTTTTGTTGATCGATCGACGCGATCTGCGCGCCATGATAATCGAGCCAAATAACGCGGTGGTTGCCCATCGGTTCGACAAGCGACACTTTCGCACGCTCGCCGGCGCTGCCGGCCGCTTCGGGCATGCCGGCGCTTTCGGCGCCGCTGCCGCCGATCCGCACGCGCACGTCCTCGGGCCGCACGCCGAGCACGCAGGGCCGGCCCGCGGCGGGCGCCGCGCGAAACGGATAGCGCGATACGTCGAGCGTCAAATGTGCACCGACAAATTGCACGCCGTCGTTTTGCACCGCAAGCGTGCCGTTGAGCAGATTCATCGCCGGCGAGCCGAGAAAGGTCGCGACGAACAGGTTCTCGGGCCGTGCGTATACCTCGGCCGGCGTGCCGAACTGCTGGATCACGCCGCTCTTCATCACGGCCATGCGCGTGGCGAGCGTCATCGCTTCGACCTGATCGTGCGTCACGTAGATCATCGTCGCGTTCAGACGCTGGTGCAGTTGCTTGAGCTCGCGGCGCAGTTCGGTGCGCAGCTTGGCGTCGAGATTCGACAACGGCTCGTCGAACAGGAACACGTCGGCCTCGCGCACGATCGCGCGGCCGATCGCGACGCGCTGCCGCTGGCCGCCCGATAGCTGCGCGGGCTTGCGCTTGAGCAGCGGCCCCAGTTGCAGCATGTCGGACGCACGCGCGACGCGCCGCTCGATCTCGGCCTTCGGCGTGCCGTTGATGCGCAGCGCGAATGAAAGATTACGCTCGACGCTCATCGTCGGGTACAGCGCGTACGACTGGAACACGAGCGCGACGCGGCGATCCTTCGGGTCCGCCCACGTCATGTCTTCGCCGCCGATCTCGATGCTGCCGTCGCTCACGTCGATCAGCCCCGCGATGCTGTGCAGCAGCGTCGACTTGCCGCAACCGGACGGGCCGAGCAGCACGACGAACTCGCCGCCGCGCACGTCGAGATCGAGCGCGTCGATGACGGTGTTCGCGCCCAGCTGCACCTTGAGGTCGCGCACCGCCACATTCGCGAGGCCCGCGGAATTCGCTACTGTCGCCATCTCCACCCCTTACCTTGCGTTTCCGTTACGTCCACGTGACGGCGAATTCAACCTTTCACCGCACCGGATGCGATGCCGCGCACGAACCAGCGCCCCGAAATGAAGTACACCGCGAGCGGCACGAGCGACGTGAGAATGGTCGCGGCCATGTTCACGTTGTACAGACGCTCGCCGGTCGTCGTATTGATGATGTTGTTGAGCTGCACGGTCATCGGCAGGTTTTTCGTGCCTGCGAATACGAGGCCGAGCAGGTAGTCGTTCCAGATGTTGGTCACCTGCAGGATCATCGCGACCACGATGATCGGCAGCGACATCGGCAGCATCAGCTGGAAGAAGATGCGCCAGAAGCCGCCGCCGTCGATGCGCGCGGCCTTGAACAGCTCGAGCGGAATGCCCGCGTAGTAGTTGCGGAACAGCAGCGTCATGACCGGCATGCCGAAAATCGTATGAATCACGACGATGCCGGGCAGCGAGCTGAACAGGTGCACGCTGGCCAGCACGCGCACCATCGGGTAGATCATCACCTGATACGGAATGAACGCGCCGACCAGCAGCACGCCGAACAGCCACCCCGCGCCGCGCGGCCGCCAGAACGACAGCGCATAGCCGTTCACGGCGCCGACCGCAATCGACAGCACGGTGCTCGGCACGACGATGCGCACCGAGTTCCAGAAGCCGACCTGAATGCCGTTGCAGTCGAGCCCGGTGCATGCGGCCTGCCATGCGTCGACCCACGGCCGCAGCGTCGCATGCGCGGGCCACGCGAGCAGATTGCCGAGGCGGATTTCGTCCATCGGTTTGACCGACGTCACGAGCATGACGTAGAGCGGCAGCAGGAAAAACAGCGCGCAGACAATCAGGAACGCGTAGATGCCGAGGCGCGCCGGCGCAAAGCGCGGGCGGCGCGGACGGGGACGGCGCGCGCGTGCCGCCGTTGCGGTGGCTGCCGTGCTTTCCGCGGCGGCTTCGGCAAGACGGCGGCCTTGCGGCAAGGAGGCGGCGCCTTCAGCAGGATCGAGCGTGCTCATGGGTCACACGTCCTTTCGCGCAGCGGCGCGGCTTCTTGCATAGAAAAACGGCGCAAGGATCGCGAGCACGGTCAGCAGCATCACCAGCGACGCTGCCGACGCGAGCCCGATATTCGCGCGGCCGAACAGATAATCCATGATGAACTTCGCGGGCACTTCGCTCGCGGTGCCGGGGCCGCCCTGCGTCATCGCAACGACCGCGTCGTAGAGCTTCACGACCATCACGAACAGCAGCACGAACGCGGTGGACAGCGACGGCCCGAGCATCGGAATCACGATGCTCATATAGACGCGCCAGCGCGGAATGCCGTCGAGGCGCGCGGCCTTCCACAACTCGTCGTCCACGCCGCGCAGTCCGGCGAGCATCAGCGCCATCACGAGCCCCGACGCCTGCCAGACCGTCGCGATCACGAGCGTATAGACGACCCGGTCCTGATCGACGATCCAGTCGAAATGCGCATGCGCGAAGCCGATCTTTCTGAGCACGGCCTGCGCGCCCAGCGACGGATTCAAGATCCACTGCCAGACTAGCCCGGTCGCCACGAACGACATCGCATACGGATAGAGAAAGATCGTGCGCAACACGCCTTCGGCGGAGACGCGCTGATCGATAAAGATCGCGAGCAGCATGCCGATCACGATGCACGCGACGATAAAACACGCGCCGTATAGCACGATATGCTGCAGCGACACGAGCCAGCGGTCGTTATCAAAGAGCCGCACGTATTGTGTCAGGCCGACGAAGTCGTTCGACGGAAACGTGCGCGAGTTGCTGAGCGACACGCGCGCGGTCCAGACCATCGTGCCGAGATACGCGAACACGACCGTCAACAGCATCGGCAGCAGCGCGATCCATGCGGCGAGCGGCCAGCGCATACGTCGCGGCCGCAAGGGCCGGCGACGGCGCGCGGCGGCGGCACCTTCACCGCCCGCGCCTGCATGAGCACCTGCATGAGCGCCACCATGCCGCGGCTTGCCTGCCACGTCCGCGAGTGCCTGCGACTTCAGCGCGCCCATCGTCCGTTCAACCTTTTAGCGCGCCGGCGAAGGCCTTTTGCGCGTCGTCGACCGACTGGTTCTTGTTCCAGAAGTTCGTGATGACGTCGGTCAGCGCGCCCTGCACATCGGGCGAGATCAGCATCTCCGGATTCGGCAACTGCCGCGACTTGTCTTTCATGATCGCAATGCCCTCCTTCGCGCACATGTCGAGCTGACCCGTATCGACGTCGGGGCGGATCGGAATCGAACCCTTGCGCGCGCTGAACGCGACTTGCGCGGTCGGCGACGTCATGATCGTCGCAAGCAGGTTCTGCGCCTTGATCGCATTCGGATTGTCGGTCTTCGGAAAGACAAACACATCGCCGGCCACCAGATAAGGCGAATGCGGACCGAAGCCCGGGAAGCAGCCGAAGTCCTTGCCCGCCGACTGCTTCGCCGCCGAGAACTCGCCCTTCGCCCAGTCGCCCATGATCTGCACGCCGGCCTTGCCGGAAATGACGAGCGCGGTGGCATCGTTCCAGTTGCGGCCCGGCGACCCGGGGTCGACGTAATCGTGCAGCTTCTTGAACGACGCGAGCACCTTTTTGAAGGCATCGGACTTTACCGCGTTGACGTCGCGATCGCGGTAGACCTTAAGATACAGGTCCTGCCCGCCGACGTCCGCGAAAATCGCGTCGAACGTGATTTTTTCCTGCCATGGCTGCCCGCCGAAGGCGAGCGGAATCGCGCCGGTCTTCTTGAGCTTGTCGAGGTCGGCGACGAACTCGTCGAAGTTTTGCGGCTCGTTCGCAATGCCGGCTTTCTGGAACAGCGGCTTCGAATAGAAGAACCAGCCCTGCATGTGAATGTCGACCGGCGTCGCGTAGTAATGCCCGTTCACGCGAATGCTGTCGAGAATCGACTGCGGGAAAATGGCCGCCCAGTTTTCTTTCGCGGCGACCGTATCGACGTTATTGAGCAGCCCCTGGTCGATCAGGTCGTGAAACTGCTTCGACGTATTGAATTGCGCGGCGGTCGGCGGATCGCCGCCGACGATGCGGTTGATCGCGGTCGCGCGCGCCTGGTCGGCGCCGGCCACCGCGTTGTCGACCCACTGCCCGCCGGCCTTGTCGTACGCCTGCGCAAACTGGCGGATCGCCGCCGATTCGCCGCCCGACGTCCACCAGTGAATCACGTTCGCCTTGAGCGGCTCGGCCGCCTGCGCGGACACCGGCGCGACGAACTGGGCGAACGCGCCGCATAGCGCGAGCGCACCGGCGCTCGCCGCGGCGATACGGGTCCGCGCGCTGAGTCTTCTGCTTTTCATTCTTCCATCTCCTCCAGGCGTTGCGCCTGCTTTTTTTGCAAGTCGGCTGCATGCTTGCCGGCGCGCCGCCGGCAAGCCCGATGAAAACGAGGACGAAAGATGCAGGATCAGGCGCGCGCGGCGCGCTCCTGCAGGAACTTCGAGATCAGTTGCGCACTGCGTTTGACGGTGCGCTGCTGCGTCCGGTAGTCGACATGGACCACGCCGAAGCGGCGTTCATAACCATATGCCCATTCGAAGTTGTCGAGCAGCGACCAGACGAAATAGCCGCGGATGTCGACGCCTTGCGCGATCGCCTGATCGACGGCCGCGAGGTGACGCTTGAGGAACGCAATGCGCTGCGCGTCGTCGACGCGGCCGTTGTCGACCTGGTCGTCGGACGCCATGCCGTTTTCGGTGATGTAGATCGGCGGCAGAGTCCCGTAGGTGCGGTGAAAACCCGTCAGCAGATCGCGCAGGCCGTCCGGATAGACTTCCCATCCCATCTGCGTGCGCTCGACGCCGGCCAGCGGCACTTCGGTATAGCCGTTCGCGCCGTCGCTCTGCACGTTGGTGCGGAAGTAATAGTTGATGCCGAGAAAATCGAGCGGCGCGCTGATTGTCTGCATATCGCCGTCGAGCACGAGCGGTTCCGCGCCGGGCCACAGCGTCCATAGATCGGCGGGATACGCGCCCTTCAATAACGGATCGAGAATCCACGCGTTGTGCTGCACTTCGAACAGATGCGCGGCGTGCGTATCGGCCGCGCTCTGCGTGTTGCCGGTGCCGCGGCCGACATTCGCGACGATGCCCTTCTTCGAGGCGGGATCGTTCTCGCGCAGCACGGCAAGCGCCTCGCCATGCGCGAGCAGCAGATGATGCATCGCCTGCGTTGCGTAGCGCAGGTTCGCGTGGCCCGGCGCATGATGGCCGTTGCCGTAGCCGAGAAACGCCGAGCACCACGGCTCGTTGAGCGTCATCCACGCGTCGACGTGGCCGGCGAGTTCGCGGCTCATCAGGTCCGCGTAGTCGGCGAAGCGGTAGGCGGTATCGCGATTGAGCCAGCCGCCGCGCTCTTCCAGATGCTGCGGCAAGTCCCAGTGATAGAGCGTCGCGAAGGTCTGCAGGCCCTTGTCCTTCAGCTTGCCGAGCAGCCGCTTGTAGAAATCGAGCCCTTTGCGGTTCGGCCGCCCCGCTTCGTCCATCACGCGCGGCCAGGCGATCGACAGCCGGTACGCTTCGAAATTGAGCGACGTGAGCAGCTCGACGTCGCTTTCCCAGCGATGGTAGTGGTCGCACGCATGCTCGCCGGTATCGCCGTGCAATACCTTGCCGAGCGTGGCCGAAAACGTGTCCCAGATCGACGGCAGGCGGCCGTCTTCGTTGACCGCGCCTTCGATCTGGTACGAGGCGGTCGCCGCGCCGATCAGGAAGTGCTTGCGCCAGAGCGCCGACCCGGCAGCCGGCGTAAAGGGATCGCCGCCGACGTTGCTGCCGCCGCCGATATCGAGGGATTCAACTGCGTCTTGAGCCACGGAAACTCCTCAGACCAGGTTAAACCGCAGGGTCGTTGATCCAGCAGGAATGGAAGCGCTTCCATCCGTCCGTTGCGGACAATATCAGCGACGCTTTTAACGCAGCAATCCGGGTTTGTCTGGAGGGGAAGGCAACGCGCTGCGGCGCGCATAAGAAGGGCGAGATCCCTCCATGCGCCTCGCATCGGCGCGTTCGTCGCAGTGGGTTCGCCGCACGCGAAAATACACGCGAATTGACTGCTCACCGCACCGAATTTGACTGTGCGATGCGTATTTCAGCATTCGTCAATTTGCGCGGCGCGGGCGGAATATTTCCGGGTGGCCGCTGTTCTCCGTATCGAGAAAGGGCGCCGCGTGCCGTCTCCGGTTACACCGCCTCGCCGCCCCTCGGAGCGAGGCGCGAATGTTCGCGGGACGACGCGCCGCAATGCCGCACGAATATTAATCAAGGCTTTGCGCCCAACAGGAAAGGAGGTGTACGGCCGTGGATACCGGTTATTTCGAAAGCAGCTGGGACGGCGCGCCATCAGGCCGTAGCGCATGGATCGACGCGATCTCGATGCACGGCATGCAGTGCCGGCTCGATGAGGTCCGTTCCGCGCCGTCGCTCGTCAATCTCAGGCACGCCGGCCAGACCGACATCATCAACGTCGAGACCGCATGGCAGTGCATCTCGCCGATCATGCAGCGCCCTCACTTCTGGAACGGCGAGCACCTGCTGTTGAAGGTCGTCCGCAGCGGGACGATGTCGGTCGAGCAGCGCGGCCAGACCGTCACGTTCGGGCCCGGCGACATCGCCGTGATCGATCCGCAGCATATGTTCAACGAGTCGTTTCGCGAGCCGACGCGCCTCGCGGTCCTGCGCTTTCCCAAAGCGGCGCTGCGCGAGCGCGGCTTGCGCCACCGCTTTCCGACGGTGTGCCGTCCCGATGCGGCATCGGCCGATGTCGGCGCGGTGCGCGAATTCGTGATCAATCTGACCACGCAGGCCGGCAAGGCCAGCGAGCCGCTGCTCGAGCGGCTCAGCGATCAGTGCCTCGATCTGATGGATGTGCTAGTCAGCGAGCGCGATTCGTGCGCGTCGCGCCGCGCGAGCGTCGCGACGACGCTGCGCGCCAAGCAGGTAATCGCGCGCCGGATCGGCGACCCGGACCTGACCGTCGTGCGCATCGCCGAAGAACTCAATATCTCGACGAGTTGCCTCACGCGCGCGCTGAAGGCGAACGGGCTGTCGCCGATGCGCTACGCGTGGTCGCTGCGGCTCGAACACGCGACACGGATGCTGGCCGGCGCGCCGCAGGGCGCGATCCAGGAAATTGCGTATCGGTGCGGGTTCGCAAGCGCCGCGCACTTCAGCCGCGCCTTCAAGGAACGCTATGGGATGACGCCGCGTGCTTATGCGGCGAGCCGGAAACCGGGCGGTGCGAACGGTGACGGCGATGTTCATGGCGATGTCGACGGCGACGCGTCGCCGTCGCAACGGGCGCAGGCAGGGCATCAGGACGCCGTGACGGCATCGGCATCGGCATCGACGTAGGCGTAGGCGTAGGCGCGAACAAATCGGGCGTACGCAAACCCGGGTACGCGACAAGCCCGGGCTGGGCGCGCCGCTTCAGGCGCGCGCCGCCCGCTTCCTTTGCCGCTTTATGCTCCGAGCACCGGCTCGCTCTTCCGCTACTTCAAGCGCGCCACGAGCCACGCGCGCAGCGCGACGATCTCTTCCGCGCAGACCGAATGCGGCATCGGATACGCATGCCATTCGACCTCGTTGCCGCGTGCACGCGCATAGTCGCGCGCGGTTTCGCCGAGCACGACCGGCAGCACGTCGTCTTGCGTCCCGTGCGCGGCAAACACCGGCGCATGGCGGTTCGCTTCGCTGGCACGGCTTTCGATATACGGCTGCGACGGCACATAGCCCGACAGCACGATCAGGCCGGCGAGCGCGTCCGGATGCGTGAGTCCGGCCGAATACGTCATCGCGCCGCCCTGCGAGAAGCCCGCGAGAAAGATCTTCGATGTCGCGATGCCGCGCGCGTTCTGCTCGGCGATCAGCTGGCGCACGGCCGCGCATGACGACTCGATGCCCGCTTCGTCGACCTGCCGGTTGATGCCCTGAAACGACAGGATGTCGTACCACGCGCGCATCACATAGCCGTTGTTCGCGGTCACCGCAATCTCGGGCGCATTCGGGAACACGAAACGCACGCCGGGCGCGCCGGCGAGGCGCAGCTCGGGAATCAGCGGCACGAAATCGTTCGCATCGGCGCCGAGGCCGTGCATCAGGATCACGGCGAACGCGGGATTCGGCGCGGTTTCGATTTCGATCGTCGACATCGGGTCGTTCATGTTGTTCAAGACTCCAATCGTGGGAAGGCCGGCGTCAGATCAGCCGGCCGAGAATCAGCAGGATACCCGCTAGCGACACCACCCATACGAGCGACCGGACATAGGGCACGCCGGCCGCGTAGAGCGGCACATACACCACCCGCGCGATCAGATAGAGCCACGCGCCCAGCGCCGTCTGCGCATTGTCGCGGCCGGCCACGTGGGCGATCAGCACGGCGGCGGCGAACACGGGCAGCGTCTCGAACAGATTGCTCTGCGCGCGCATGAGCCGCCCGCACAGCTTGCCGACCGGCGCACCCGGTGCGTCGCGCGCACTCGTGTTGTACGCAATGCCGGTCTCGCGGTTGCGCAACAGCGCGGGCAGCAGCACCTGAACCAGCGCGAGGACGAGCGTCCACGCGAGCAGCGTCAGTTCGATGGTCATCTTTTCGTTTTCCCTGGCTTCTGGTGATAAGGCTGGTTATGGCGGTCAGGTTGTGCGCCGAGTTGTGCGCTCAGGTGGCTCGCTCAGTGGCTCGCTCAGTTGGGCACTCAGGTGGCTCGCTCAGGTGGCCCGCTGGGGTAGCTCACTCAGGCGGCACCCTCCGGACGATTATTCCGGTGTACAGATACTCAAACTTACCCCGCTTTCTGACACGCCCCCGCGCATCTTAAAATAGCGGCTTCGACGATTTCAACGCTGCCATGCCGACCTCCCCGCCTGTCCCCGCCTCCGCCGCTCCGCTGACGCACGACGACGCCACGCCGAGCGACGACGCCGATATGTTCGAGCTGGCGCCTGTCTCGCTGTGGCTCGAAGACTTCAGCGGCGTACGCGCGCTGTTCGACGACTGGCGCGCGCAAGGCGTGACCGACTTGCGCACCTTCCTGAAAGCAAATCCGGCGCGCGTCGCCGAATGCGCGGGCCACATCCGCGTGATCAAGGTCAACCGAAAGACACTCGCGCTGTTCGACGCCACCGACTTCGGCGAGCTGACCGGCAACCTCGCGGCCGTATTCCGCGACGACATGCTGAAGACGCACCTCGAAGAACTGTGCCAGCTATGGGCCGGCCAGGCGCACTTCACGAGCCAGACCGTCAACTACACGCTGGGCGGCCGGCGCCTCGACGTGCTGCTCAAGGGCCAGGTGCTGCCGGGCCACGCGCTGCTGTGGGACCGCGTGCTCGTGTCGGTCGAGGACATCACCGAACTCGAACGCACGCGCCTGCGCATCTCGCATGCCGAGCAATACGCGCGCGGGCTGTTCGAACATTCGCCGGTGTCGCTGTGGGTCGAGGACTTCAGCGCGGTGAAACGCCAGCTCGACGATGCGCGCGCGCAAGGCATCGTCGATTTCCGCACGTTTACCGATGTCCATCCGGAATTCGTCGAGCGCTGCATGCAGGAAATTCATGTGCTGGACGTGAACCAGCACACGCTAGAGATGTTCGCCGCGCCTGACAAGCACACGCTGCTGGCGCGTCTCGCCGACGTGTTCCGCGACGATATGCGGCCGCATTTTCGCGAGCAGCTGATCGACCTGTGGGACGGCAAGCTGTTCCAGCAGCGCGAAGTGCTCAACTACTCGCTCGACGCGAACGAAGTGCACGTGCACCTGCAGTTCTCGGTGCTGCCGGGCCACGAACAGAACTGGGACCTCGTGCTGGTCGCGCTCACCGACATCACCGCGCGCAAGAAGGCCGAAGCGTACCTCGAGTACCTCGGCAAGCACGACGTGCTGACGAAGCTGCGCAACCGCTCGTTCTATGTCGACGAGTTGAACCGGCTCGAGCGTAAGGGCCCGTATCCGGTGACGCTCATCATGGCCGACCTCAATGGCTTGAAGCGCGTGAACGACCAGCTCGGTCACGCGGCCGGCGACGCGCTGCTGCGTCGCGCGGGCGAAGTGCTGGCGAAGGCGATGGAGATACCGTTTGTCGCCGCCCGCATCGGCGGCGACGAGTTCGCCGTGCTGCTGCCCGGCACCGACGAACGCGGCGGCGCGGCGATGATCGACACGATCCGGCAACTGGTGGAACTCAACAACCAGTTCTATCCGGGCACGCCGCTGAGCTTCTCGATGGGCGCTGCGACGGTGCAGCGCGGCGAGCGGCTCGAAGCGGGCGTGCAGCGCGCGGACCTGCTGATGTACGAGGACAAGCGCGCGCTTTATGCAAGCGATGAAGCGCGGGCGCGCGACGCAAGCAAGCCGTAGACGCTTTCAGTGCGGCAGTTTCGCCGCCAGCACGTCGATCTTTTCGATCTTCGGCGGCTCGGCGAGCAGGTCGCCCGCTCGTTCCATCAACGCCGCGGCGACCTTGCCGGACAGGTGCGCATTCCGGCCGGCCTCATCGTTGAATGCATCGAAAATCGCGAACGTCGACGGACCGAGCCGCACGCCGAACCAGGCGATCGTGCCCGGTTCCGCTTCGACGAGCGGCAAGCCGCCGCGCAAAAATTGCTCGACCTCGTTTTCCTTGCCGGGCTTGGCTTCAAGACGAACGTATAGCGCGAGTTTGACCATGTGCACCTCCTGTGCGAAAACGCTGCGTGGGATCAAGGCAGTATAGTCGCGCATTGCGCGCAGCCATGGCGAGACGGGCAATGAGCGCGCTTTTCGACGCGGCTTTCGAAGCGTTTTTCGCGCGCTCGTTCCTTACGCGCCGCCTTCGGATCGCACCGGCACGCCATACATCTCGACGATACGGCGATCCTGCTCGCGCGCGGAAAACTGCTCCCATTCAATACCATTCACGTCGACGGTGCTTGTAAAGGCCGCCGCATCGTCGTCTTCGAAGCCGAGATGACGCAGCTGCCCCGCTCGCTGCGGGTTCTCGTTGATCGAAAAATTGAGCAGACCCGTGCGCCACATGGCATAGCGGCCTGGCACGACCGCTGCAGGCGTTTGCCCGAGCCGGCGGTTGTAGTCTTCGATCGAGGCGTCAAGGTTGGCAACGGCCAATGCGATATGAAAGCGTTTCATCGGTCTCTCCCTCTTCGTGGATGGGGACGGCGCAGACCATCGTACGAAAGCCACGCGGCTTTAACCAGTCAAGCGGACAGATGGTATAGCGATTACCCGCTTGACGCGGGGCGCGCGTTGCGCGCCCCGACGCGCAAGGCGATCAGCGCACCTCGACCAGATGCCGCGGCGGCGGCGCAATGCTCGCCGGCGGTGCTTCGAGGGCGCCACGCATGCGCCGCACTTCATCGGTGGGTGTGAGGCCGAAAAACCGCTTGAATTCGCGGCTGAACTGCGACGCGCTTTCATAACCGACGCGCGCGGCCGCCACGCTCGCATTGACGCCGTCCTGCACCATCAGCAGGCGCGCCTGATGCAGGCGCGTGGTCTTCACGTACTGCATCGGCGAGGTCGACGTGACGATCTTGAACTGCGCGTGAAACACCGCGAGACTCATGCCCGCCTCGCGCGCGAGCGTATCGACGTCGAGCGCGCGGTCGTAATCGCTATGGATGCGCCGCAGCGCCTTGGCAATGCGCCCGAAGTGCTGCTGGTGCGTGAGCGCCGCGCGAATCGCGTGGCCCTGCACGCCCGTCAGCACGCGGTAGCAGATTTCGCGGACGATGGACGGCGCCAGCACGCGCGCATCGAGCGGCGCCGCAAGCGCTTCGAGCAGGCGTTCGACCGCATCGCACAGTGTTGGGTCGAGCGGCGTCGAATAGATGCTGCGCGGCGCTTCGTGCGTGTCGGTACGGCTCTCTTCGAGCAGCATCAGCAGTTCGGCGACCATCGCGAGATCGACATCGATCGCAATGCCGAGGAACGGCTCCTCGACGCTGGCCTCGGTCTCGCATTCGAACGGCAGCGGCACCGACAGCACGAGATACTGCTGCGCATCGTACACATACGACTGGCCGCCGAGAAACCCGCGCTTGCGCCCCTGGCAGACGATCACGATGCTCGGCTCGTACATCACGGGGTGGCGCGGCATCGGCCGGCTTGCGCGCATCAGCTTCACACCGTTGACGCACGAATAGGTGAAGCCATCCGTCGGCGCGAGGCGGTCGAACAGCTCGACCATATGCCGCTGCGCGCGGCTCACCGGACGCGGCTCCGCACGAGCGGCGGGCGTGGCGCGCGAAGCGGGAACAGTGGAGAGAACCGTGGCGGAAACAACGGGGAAATCGGAAACGGAGGTCATCGCGATACCTGAGGTGAAACGGCGTTGCGTCGAAATAGTGCGGACGGGTGCGGACAGCGGCCGAGCGCGACTCTCGCACGCAACAGAATAAGGCTTGAAATCTAGCACCAAATGGGCTGTTGAGTGCAACGGCGCGAGAAATAGGCAAATTTTCAAGACATTCAGGTATTCCCTGAGATGCCCGCGCTCCTTAGTATAGGAACCCTGACGAGAGACCTTTGATTCACGCTTCGATTCACGTCATGCAGCGTTCACCGTGCCGATTGCGTACCTCAGCTACGCCTGCTCCGATGCCGATG
The DNA here is from genome assembly GCF_054589215.1 of Paraburkholderia sp. 2C. Classification (NCBI taxonomy): domain Bacteria; kingdom Pseudomonadati; phylum Pseudomonadota; class Betaproteobacteria; order Burkholderiales; family Burkholderiaceae; genus Paraburkholderia; species Paraburkholderia sp. 2C. Next base: position 52,093 of record NZ_BAAILL010000038.1, read on the forward strand.
CCGGAAACGCGCCAACCCGAACGAAGCACGTCCGCTGCCTGTTGAAGGCCGCGGCTGCAGGGCCTCTCTCGCAGGGATTCACATGACCACGACGGGCGGTAGCACCCGGTTTCGCCACCACGCCCCTTAACCGCAATGAGCCGCCGCGCGCAGTTCAGCGGCATAACCCTGGTTTCCCCGCAGTGCCGGCGTGCCTTTTCGACAGGCGCGCCGGCCGCTCGTCGTTGCTGCATGTTTTATCAGGTTGCTCTCTCAGTGCCGAAGGAGAAGTCACGTGATTGACCGTATTCAGGCTATGCGCACTTTTATCAGGATCGTCGATACGAATAGCTTTACGCGCGCCGCGGAGTCGTTGAACATGCCGCGCGCGACCGCGACGACGATCATGCAGAACCTCGAAGCCTTGCTTGGCACCGCGTTGCTGGTCCGCACGACGCGGCGTCTGAGCCTGACGCCGGAAGGCGCCGCGTACTACGAGCGCTGCGCGCAGATTCTCGCCGACATCGACGAAATGGAGGCGAGCCTGCGGCAGACCGACGCGAACCCGAGCGGACGGCTGCGCGTCGAGATGCCGGGCGCGGTCGCAACCGCGCTCGTGCTGCCGGCGCTCGACGATTTCCACACGCGCTACCCGAACATCGAGTTGTCGATCGGCGTAAGCCACCGCACCGTCGATCTGGTCGGCGAGGCCGTCGATTGCAGCATCCAGCTCGGCGACCTGCCCGACTCGGGGCTGGCCGCGCGGCGCCTCGGCACGCTCGAGCATGTGACCTGCGCGAGCCCGGCGTATCTCGAACGCTTCGGTGTACCGGAGACGCTCGACGATCTCGCGCGGCACGTCGCGGTAAACTGCACGGCGCGTCAAAGCGAGCGCTCGGCCAGCTTCGATTTCGAAGTGGACGGCAGTCCGCTCGCGGTGAAGGTCGACGGTTTCGTCAACGTCAACGACGAGCAGGCGTGCTTGACCTGCGGCCTGCAGGGCCTCGGGCTGATCCAGCCGGCGCGCATCGCCGCGCAGCCGTGGCTCGACGCGGGCGTGCTGCGCGAGGTGCTGCCGGCGTGGAAGCCGGTGCCGACCAGCGTCTCGATCGCTTATGTGAAGGGACGCCGCGTGTCGCCGCGCGTGCGGGCGTTCGTCGACTGGCTCGCGGAGCTGTTCGAGCACGCGGGACATGTCGAAGCGGATATGTCCCGCGTGCGGGAGTTGATGCGTGGGGGGTTGCATACGGCGTGAAAAGCATCGGTCGATTAACCATCGCATCGACTTGAAGGTCTTGTGGGGTAGCCTGGCTGGTCGAACGGAGCTACCCCCGCGCGCTAAACATCACCGAGCGTCACTGAGCCGCTTCACGCTGTGCACGAGCGCGCGAAATCATCTGCTGCACGGCCGCGCTCGTATTAATCGCCAGCAACTCCATCTGCGGGTGCTCATTCGCAAATACGCGAAAGATCTGATCCGCAAACGCTTGTCCAATCATGTCCACGTTTCGGAAATCCAGCACCGCTCTTTTAAACAAATCGAGTCGGGCGAGTAACCGTTTTGCCTGAGACCGCGAAATCAACTCGTCCGCACCGTATCTGGCGAGATCAACCGGCACGACGGTCCGGTCGAAAGTGTAGTCGTCGCTTTCGGTGTAGTCGTCGAAAATTTCTCTGGTTGTATGCGTCGCCCTATTGCTCAATGTCATAAAAACGGACGTACCGGGTGCAGCAGCCTCGCGTTCCATCACCGCGTCTTCTGACGAATCCTTATGGTGGTCGAAATAAAGTGCGCCAGAGAGAATGCCGAACTGATCGAACATGCGCGACGTGAAAAAAATCCCCTCGCCCGAGTGATTCTGTGGATCGGTGGTCAGCTTGCCTTTTGCCAACTCGAAAATTGCATGCCGTTCGTCGAGCAGACTCAATTCGGCCTGAATCTTTCTGAAGATGCCGACGCCGTCATCCGAAACCATGATTTCCGTGGATACAGCGGTTCGGGTGGTTTTCACCAGAACTGCGGTTCCGCTGGAATGGTCGATCGCGTTGTTGAAGATTTCTGTAAAGCCGTGGTGCCATATATTGAGCACATTGGCTGGAAGGGGTTCGATGATGGGCTTTACGACTTCGCTCCAGATCAGGTCCTCCTCGAGTTCCGGTGTCAACAGAAACCGAAAGCTCTCTGACCACAGCGTGACGAGCCTGTAGCGCGCATCTCTCGTATTGCCTTCTTTGACAATCGCGCCTTGCTCGCGCAGGACAAGCAGGTGCTTGTTCACGGCCTGGCGACTGATCGAGAAGTGATCCGCCGTGAGCGCAACGACATCGCCCTGATGCGATTCAATGTGTTCGAGCAGGAAACTGCGGACCTGCTCGCCTTGTGGTCGGACTCTCGTACTCACTGCGCGGCCCTTTGACAACCTTAATCAATTTTATTGTCAACCTTAGGGATTTTATTGTCAACCTTAGGGACGCGTCATCAAGCGTCGTTCACGCTGGCCCAGCCCACAAGGGCTCGGCCTTTACTCCCTCGTTTTCCGCTTCAAACAGTCAAGTCTCTTCCGACCAGACCATATTTTCCCGCGTCACCAGCGCAGTCGAGGCGCCCGGCCCGAACGTGCCGGCCGTGTACGGCCGCGGCCGGTCGCCGGCGCGCTTCCAGCCTTCGATGATCGGATCGGCCCAGGCCCATGCGGCCTCCAGTTCGTCGCGGCGCATGAAGTGCGTGAGGCGCCCGCGCACGACGTCGATCAGCAAGCGCTCGTACGCTTCCGCGCGCCGGCCCGTGAACGCCTGCTCGAGATCGAGATTCAGGTTCACCGGCAACGTGCGCATGCCGCTGCCCGGTTCCTTCGCGAGCATCTGCAGCTGGATCGACTCGGCCGGCTGCAGCTGGATGACGAGCCGGTTGCCGCAACTGCGCGGACCGCACGGGCTGTTCGGCATGATCGAGAACGGCAGATCCGCGAACTCGATGACGATCTCCGACACCTTCTTCGCCATGCGCTTGCCCGTGCGCAGGAAGAACGGCACATGCGCCCAGCGCCAGTTGTTGATATGCGCGCGCAATGCGACGAAGGTTTCGGCGTGGCTGCCTTGCGGCACGTTATCTTCTTCGAGATACCCCTTCACCGGCTCGCCGCCGACGGCGCCCGCCGTGTACTGGCCGCGCACGGTGTCGCGCGAAATGTCTTCAGCGGTCATCGGGCGCAGCGAGCGCAGCACCTTCAGCTTCTCGTCGCGCACGGCGTCGGGATCGAGCGACACCGGCGGTTCCATCGCGACGATGCACAGCAACTGCAGCAAGTGGTTCTGCACCATGTCGCGCATCGCGCCGGTCTGGTCATAGAAGCCCGCGCGACTGCCCACGCCGACCGTCTCCGCCACCGTGATCTGCACGCTGCGGATATACGGCGCCTGCCACAGCGGGCCGAAGATCGCATTGCCGAAGCGCAGCACCATCAGGTTCTGCACAGTCTCCTTGCCGAGGTAGTGATCGATCCGGTAGATCTGCGGCTCGGCGAAATGCTTGCCGACCGCGTTGTTGATCGCCTGCGCCGATGCGAGATCGTGACCGAGCGGCTTTTCGAGCACGACGCGCGAGTGCTCGTCCACCAGTGAGTGCGCCGAGAGGTTGTCGCAGATCGTCGTAAACAAATCCGGCGAGGTCGCGAGGTAGAAGATGCGCTGCGCACCCTCGCGCGACGCCTGGGCGAGGCGCGCATAGTCTTCGGCCTGGTCGACATTGACGAGCACGTAATCGAACAGCGCCAGGAATTTGTCCCACGCGGCCGCGTCGAGCGCCTTGCGTTCGATAAACGGCTTCGAATGTTCTTCCATCCAGCCCACGTATTGTTCGCGCGTCCAGTCGCGGCGGCCGATCGCGAGAATGCGCGTGTCGGCGGGCAGATTGCCGTGCGAATGCGCCATAAACAGCGCGGGCAGCAGCTTGCGGGCGGACAGGTCGCCGGCGCCGCCGAAGATGATCATGTCGAGCGGAAGGTCCGGCGTAGCGGGAGCGTTGGATGTCGTCATAGCGCGGTCGCACCAAATAAGAAGCAGCGGTCGAAGAACTGGATCAGCGAGAAACGCGGCGGGTGTGCCCGGCGTGACGGCTTGAGGGTCCGGCGGACCTGCGGACCCGGTGGTTAGCCGCCGGGTTGGGTCTCCGGCGTCCGGTGTCCGGCCGCGGCGTTTTTCGTGAGACGCCTATGGTGCAACGTTTTCGCGTTGTTTGCACGTTGGGCGCGGCCGGGCCTGGATAGTGAACGGTCGTGCGCGAAGGCTCGGGATGGATGGAAGGCGCGTGCGGACGGGGTGCGCCGCAGGCTTGTGCAGCCCGTACGGCGGTCCGGTTAGCCCGCGTTCAGCAGGCCGCGAGCGACACGACCCGCCGCAAGATCCCACGCCGCGCAGCCGACGGTCTTGAAGACGCGCGGTGCGCTGTCGTCGACAGCGGCGCCGGTCGCGTGCGATGCCGGATGCGCCGCCGCTCCCAATGCAACCACGATCCCCGCCACGGTTGCCCAGTCCACGCCCGCCTGAATCAGATCCCCCGCCTCATGCTTCGCACCGGCCGGGTCGTCAACGAACAACGCGCTGCCGTGCAGCGTCCGCGCGCCGAGCTCCGCCATATCGGGCTTGAACGCGCCGACGCCGACCACGAGCCGCCCCGCGCGCGGCGCTTCGTCGTAGACGGCCGCGCGGCTCGTCGTCAGCGCGATGACCAGATCGACCGAATCGGGCACGGTCGTGTCGTCGAGCGGCTGCAGCCGGGACGCCGGCGCCCCCGCCTTCGTCCGCAGCCTCGCCGCATGTTCGTCGCAGAACGCGCGCGAGCGCGCCGGGGAGCTGCCGCGCACACGCACGAGCGCGTCCGGATACAGCGCGCGCAATGCCTCGAGATGGTTCGCCGCCTGCGTGCCGGTGCCGATCAGCAGCACATCGCGCGGCGCCGCGCGGCTTAGCGTGCGCACCCCGAGCATCGTCATCGCGGCAGTGCGGCGGCCCGTCACCGTGGGGCCATCGAGGATGAACAGCGTCTCGCCGGTGTCGGGCTCGATGGCCATCACCTGGCCATGAATGGTCGGCAGGCCGCGCTCGCGATTGCGCGGGCACACGTTGACGAGCTTGTGGATCGCAAGATCCGGCGCGGTCGCCGGCATCGACAGCAGCACGCCGCCGTCGTTGAGCGGCACGACGAGCCGCTCCGGGCTCGCAATGCGCTTCTCCGTGTAGTCGACGACGGCAGTGGCCAGGGCATCGACCAGCGCCGGCCAGGGCGTAAGCCGCGCGGTCTCGGCGGCGTCGAAGAGCGGCGTGGACAGGCTGTTCGGCATATCGATAAAGCCTCCGTCGGGACGGGTCGATGGTTCGCGTTGTGATGCGGGACATGACTCGCGATGCGATTCAAGACATGAGCGGATGGCGCGGCGCCTCAGCGCACCAGGAACCCATACGACAACGGATCGCGCTCGTCCACAATCCAGTTCGCGAATCCGCAAATGTACGCATCGCCTTCGATTTCCGGAATCACCGCATCGAAGCGGTCGAGCTTCGTCTCGCGCAGCACCCGTCCGCGGAAGATCGTGCCGATCACCGATTCGTTGACGAGCGTCTCGCCCTCTTTCAACTGCCCGCGCAGATAAAGCTGGGCCACACGCCCGGCCGTGCCCGAACCCGTCGGCGACCGGTCGACCTCGCGGTCCGCGAACACGCAGCAGTTCGCCTGCGTCGAGCCCGCGTGACGCGGCGCGTTATCGATGATCGTGCCGTACACGTGGTTGATTTCAGTAATATGCGGATGCTCGACCCTGAACGCATCGTTTGCCGCGCGCTTCACTTCGGCGCCGAAGCGGATCAACCGGTCGATTTCCGATTCGCGCACCGCGAGCTCGAATGGCGCGCCCGACGTGTAAAAGTAAAACGCGCCGCCGAACGCGATATCGCCGCGCACCTCGCCGAAACTCGGCGTGCGCACCGTCACGTCGCGCGCCCAGATAAACGACGGCACATTGACGAAGCGCACGCTGCCCGCATGCGTGCCGTCCCATTTGACGAACGCTTCGATAAACCCGCACGGCGCATCGATGCCCACACGCGTCTCCGGCTCGGTGCGCTCGACCCAGCCGAGCGACACGGCTGCCGTCGCCAGCGCGATCACGCCATGCCCGCAATGGTCGCTGTACCCCTCGTTGTGAACGAAGATGATGCCGAAGTCGGCGCCCTCGCTGACCGCGTCGGTCAGATACCCGCCGTACATATCGGCGTGGCCGCGCGGCTCGAAGATCAGCGCGCGGCGCAGATGATCGGCGTGCTCCTTGAGCCAGGTACGCCGCTCGACGATGGTTTTGCCGGGGATTTTCGGCAGACCGCTCGTAACGATGCGAAACGGCTCGCCCGCGGTATGCACTTCGACCGTGCTGATCACGCGATTCAGTTTCATGGATTCCCGGCTCCCTGCATTGCTTGTGGCAATGCCGACGAATGATCCTTTATGCAGACCATTGTTGTCTCCGACTCAGACTGTTCTATACTGGCGCTGAATGTAGACCAGCTTTGGTTCCGTATCAACCAATTTCAAAAATATCGCGTCGAACTGGTTCAATTCCGGATCAGTCCAGCGGCGCGCTCCCGGTCATGACCTTGCTGCCGCCCGATAACCCGTTTCGCCCCAAGCAGATCTACGAGCAGGTCGCCGAGCGGATGCGCGTCGATATCCGCAACGGCCAGTTCGCGCCGGAGTCGCGTCTGCCGTCCGAACGCGACCTCGCGGCGCGCTTCAGCGTCGGGCGGCCCGCCGTGCGCGAGGCCATCGGCGCGCTGCAGAACGAAGGGCTCGTGCTCACGCGGCGCAATTCCGGCACCTACGTCTGCGCCGATGCGCTGCAGCGGCTCGCCACGGCGCCGGGCGGCGGCTCGACGTTCGGCGCCGACGCGGACTTCAGCCCGACTTCCGCGCTCGATGTGCGTCTCGTGCTGGAGCCCGCCATCGCGCGACGCGCGGCCATGCAGGCGCAGCGCCACGAGATCGCCGAGCACTATCTCGCGCAGATGGACTCGCTGACCGATGTCACCGATGCCGCGCAACGCGCGCTGTGGAACGACAGCGACCGGCTGTTTCACCGTCAGCTGGCCATCATGACCGGCGACGCGCTGTTCGTGAAGATCGCCGATGAAGTTGCGAAAGCAATGAACCAGCCGTTGTGGAAGCGCCTGAAGGACGACGCGATTTACGATATCGGCCGCATCCGTCTGTATGTATCCGAGCACAGGTTGATCTACGAGGCGATCGTCAATGGAGATGGCGATGCCGCGGCGTTTTATGTCGAGCAGCACATCATGCGCGTGCGCCGGGATATCACACCCAAATGAGCACACCCAAATGAGCACGCCCACATGAGCGCACCCACATAAGCACGCCCACCTGAGCGCACCCACATGAGCGCACTCAGGTGACTGGCCCACGCGCGCACCTCGCATGACTGCAACGAAGTGAAGGGAGTACTTCGTCTTATCGGCGCCAGCATTTACGCGTCAATCCCGTAGTCATCCTGATGCAATTCGCATGCACTTCCTCGTTAGAATACGTGAGGCGCACGATGCCCAATGAATAACTCGACGACTGAACAAACATCCAGCATGTCCAACGACGCTCTCTCCGCTGACTCTCTCGCTGTTGCCGAACGCGTGCGCGAACTGATGAGCCGGCATGGCATTGCCAAGCGCCAGCAAACCAGCGAGTTGTGCCGCATCCTGGACCTGAGTTTCTCGCAGGGCCACCGCAAACTGCGCGGCAACAGCCCATGGACCCTATCGCAGATCAGGAAAGTCGCTGAAGTGTTCGGCGAGCCCGCCGCCCAGCTGTTCGGCGCGCAATCGCTCGATCCGGGCATGGTCGGCGCAACGGCGCAGGAGGCGCTCTTCAGCGTCGGCACGGCTGAGATCGCGTGTACCGCCTGGGTCGGCGCACCGGTCGAGCCGGGCAGCCGGCACGAGTTCATCGCGTGGTCGAAGCACGACCAGTGGCGCGTCGTGCGCTGCGACGGCGCGCTTTATCAGAACGCGTTCGAAGTCCACAAGATCGAGATCTACCCGCGCCGCGCCGAGACCGACAAGCCGCTGATCGCGGTGGTCGACGACGATCACGCCTCGGCCGACAATCTGCGCGACTATCTCGAGCGCAACGGCTTCGCGGCCGTCGCGATCTACGGCCTCGCGGCGTTCAGCGAATCGTTGCAGACACAAGTATTCGACGGCGTGGTGATCGACTGGCTGTTCGGCGATCAGACGTCGGCCAACGCGATTCGCGCGGTGCGCGCGTCGGAGAATCCGGACGCGCCGATCTTCGTGCTGACTGGCGAACTGCTGACGGGCAAGGCCAGCGAGTCCGATATCAGCGAGATCGTGCGCGCATTCGATGTCGCGTGCTACGAGAAGCCCGCGCGCATGGCGATTCTGGTGGCCGATCTGTCGAAGCGGCTGCGGCGGTTGCAGTAACGCGACCGCCGGTGACGCAACCGCGCGTCACGCAACCGCGGCCGCACCGCCCGCCGTCCTTCCTTGCGTGGCAAGCGCACGATGCACCGCCGCGTGCAGCACATCGTAGTGCACGGGCTTCGTCAGATAGTCGAAGAAAAGAGGCGCCGCGCCGTGCGTCTGCAATTCGGGCGCGTAAGCGGTTACCGCGATGACCGGCACGCTGCGCGCACGCGCGTCGTGCGCGTTGAACTCGCCGATAAACGCGTAGCCGTCCTTGTCCGGCATCTGCAGGTCGAGCAGGATCAGTTCGCACGGGTGCGTCTTGAGCCAAGCGAATGCGGCATCCGCGCCGCCGACCGCCGCGCCTTCGTAGCCCATATGCTTGACCATCTCGCACAGCGATTCGCGTACCAGCTGGTTGTCGTCCACCACCAGTACGCGCGGGCGCGCGCCGCGCCGCTGCGCACGCGCGGCAATGCTGGCCGCGGCCGGCGGCGCGACCGGCTTCACCGGAATCGTCACGGTAAACGTCGTGCCCGCACCGACCCGGCTATCGACCGCGAGCTTGCCGCCGAACAGGTCAACCAGCCCCTGCACGATCGCGAGCCCCATCCCCGCGCCGTCGAAGCGTCGCGCACGCGATTCGTCGAGCCGCGTGAACTCCTTGAAGATCAACGGAATCTGCGCACTCGGCACGCCCGGCCCGGTATCGCGGACCACGATCACGAGCGCCTCGCCTTGCTGCTCGAAACGCAATGTGACCGCGCCCCTTTCGGTGTAGCGGATCGCATTCGTCACAAGATTCGTGACGATCTGGCGGATCCGGTGCGGGTCCGATTCGACGAGGCCGCTCACCCCGCTTGCGCTGCTGGAGAATTCGAGGCCGCGTGCATTCGCCGCCGGCTCGCTTTCGTCGACGACCGACCCGAGCAGTTCGCGCGGATCGAACTGCTCGTCGCGCAACTCGAGCTTGCCCGCGCCGAGCCGCGCGTAGTCGGTCAGGTCCTTCATCTGCGTTTCGAGCTGGCGCGCGGCCGATTCGAGACGGCGGATGACCTTGCGATCGGCCTCGGAGTGGAAGTTGAAGCCGAGCAGTTCGATCGACGACACGATCGCGTGCAACGGCGTGCGCAACTCATGGCTGATCATGCCGAGAAAGGCGTCCTTCGCGAGGCTCGCCTCGCGCGCCGCGCGCGCGGCCTGGTGCTCGGCTTCGAGCGCCGCGCGCTGTTGCCTGATGAGCTTGGTGCGCCGCCGCGCGTTGACGACGAGCTGCACGCTCGCCGCCGCCGACAGCAACAGCAGCACGAGGCCAGCCATGAACAGCATGCGCCGCTTCGCGACGAAATCGGTATTGAACGCCGCGCGGTTCGCGACTTCGGAAAAACGGCGCGAGAGCGCGAGATGGTTGATCTCTTCCCAATGGCGGCGCAGTTCGAGCACGAGCTTGTCGGCAAGCATCGGATCGTGCGGCAGCGCATCGAGCGTCGGCTCGAGCGCGTCGAGCATCGCGGCGAGCGCCGCTATTTCACGCTGCTGCTCGTCGGTGTGCGCCGCCTTGCCGGCGAGCTGGCGCGTCGAACCGGCCATCACGCGCAGCTTCGACTGCAGCACGTGGTATTGCAGCCGAAGCTGCGCGTAGTTGCCGTCGATGCCGGTTTCGTATTGCAGCAGCTGGCTTTCGAGCCGCGCATAGGCGATCTGCAATTGCGCGGCGTCCCAGTAGACGCCGTCGTAGGAATCCGCGAGCTGCGTCACGCGCGGGCTCAGCAGCGTCGCGTACAGCAGGTAGCCGATCGCCGCGGTCGGCGCGGCGAGCGCCATCAGCCAGATCAGCGCATAGACGATGCGCCGCCGCCACAGATGCCGCGCACGGCGCATCGACGACCGCCCGATCGCCGGCCGCCCCGTCACCTGATGATCAATGCCTTGATCTGCCATACGAATTTCGCATCCGTGGCCGCGCCGGTCAGTTCCGCCGGGTACGCGTCACGCGGATAAATGAGAAAAAGCGGTCCGAAATCGCGGATCTTGAGCCGCTGGCCGTTCATGCTGTACGCGACGATCACACCGTAGCGATCGGTATCGGACACGGGCACCGTGTACATGTAGTCGTCGTAGGTGTGCACCTCGATGCGCTCGCCGTACGCGCCCACCTCTTTCAGGATATCCGCGAGCAGCGGGCCCGTGAAGGTCGATTTTGGCGTCCATGAGGTCGACGTCGAAATCGAGTGCCTCGGCAACGCGAGAATCTGCGCTTCCGAAAAATGAAATACGCGATGCGCGCTGTCCGTCGTGTTGGCGATCTTGCCCGTGACGTCGAGCGCCATCGGCGTCGCATGGGCCGCCGCGGCCGTGCAGCATCCGAGTATCGCAAATATCAGCTTGTGACGTATTGCAGCGACCCCCCGGCGGCGCGAATACCGCTCTGTCCCATCGTCTTCCCGCATGACCTGGCCTGTACTTTTCCGTTGTTCGTGGTGATCCACCGTGCGCCTCGCCCCACGCGAAGCGCGATCCGAAGCGCGCATTCGGTGAACCGCATGCATAATATCGCCTCCATCCCGAAAAAGCCGTCACGCCGGCGGCGCATACGTATCGACCCATCGGCCCTCTTCCAACTTCGCGCCACTGAACGCAATCGAACGCCAGCCATGAAAAAGCCCGTTCTTCCGCTGACTTACGAACAGCTCGACCATTGGATCGAATCGTTGCAGCCAGCCTTGCTGGCAGAAGGGTTTTCGGCCGCCATCGGCATCCTGCGCGGCGGTGCGCCGCTTGCGCTGATGGCGTCGCACAGCATCGGCGTGCCGGTCGCGTTCCTCAGCTACGACCGCCGCGCGCGCCATGTCACGTGGGATTCCTCGCTGCCGCTGCCGTCGCCCGGTTCGAAAGTGCTGCTATGCGAAGACATCGCGGGCCGCGGCTTCACGCTGGTGGACTGCATCGCGTTTCTCGAACAGCACGGACTCGTCGTCAAGACGCTGACAGGCGCTTTCGACGAGCTGAGCCGCATCCGCCCCGACTTCGCGAACGATGCGAGCGGCTATTTCGCGCTGTTCCCGTGGGAACGCCAGGCGCACACCGAGGGCTATCGCGAGGACTGGCTGCAGGTCGAAGCCGGCGCCGCGAAGGCGATGGCGCACGACCACGAGTACGCGACCTACGCGATCGACCTCGACGGCATTCTGCTACCGGATGTGCCGCTCACGCGCTATGACGCGGACCTGGCCGCCGCGCTCGCCGAACGCGATGCGCTGCAACCGTACGAGGCGCTGCCCGGCATCGACCTGCAGCATGTCCGCGCAGTCATCACAGGCCGGCCGCAGACCGACCTCGACCGCACGCGCGCGTGGCTCGAACGGCACGGATTCGGGCACCTCGAACTCGTGATGCGCGTGCCCGACCGGCATAACGAAACCGCGCTGGGCGCCGCCGCGCACAAGGCCGCGGCCGCCTTGCGCTGCGGCGTGACGCATTTCATCGAAAGCGATCCGGTGCAGGCGCTGCGCATTGCGCAGGCTGCGCCGCTGCTGCGCGTGATCTGGTGGGATGCCGGGACGCGTTCGGGCACGCTCGTCAATGCGTCGCGCTGGGGTTGATGGCGGCCGTCTCCGCTGCTTCTTCGCCCAACTGCAGATACCGCGCGGCGCGCTGCGACGCCACGACGATCAGCTTCATCGTCGCGCGCGTGGCGCCGACGAACAGCTTTCTCGCACTGCGCCCGTCGAACGCGTCGAAGTCGACTTCCGTGAGAATCACGCATGGCGCGGCCTGCCCCTTGAAGCGGTAGATCGATTCGAGCAGCACGTCGCCGTCGCGGTACTCGGGGCTGCCGAACAGATCGTATTTGCCCGTGAAGCTGCGCACGCGATGCGGCCCCAGCTGATCGAGCGACGCGAGCACCGAGCCTTCGCGCCCGCGAAACGACAACACGACGATGTCCTGCTTGCGAAACCCGAGCGACAGCGCTTGCGTAATCGCGCGCTTGGTCGCATCGACGCAGCTCACGGCAGCCTGCGCTTCGTCGTAGGTGGATAGCGCAATGTCGGAGCCGTCGAACGGGCTGGCCGCCGTGAGCCCGGCCGCATGCGGCGCCGATGCGCCGACCACGTCGCGCAGATACTCGAGAATGTCGCGCGGGCTGCGGTAATTCGTCGATTCCTTCAGCACGGTCCAGCCCGGCAGCGCCACCGGCTCGCGCATGTAAAGGTTCTGCAGCGGATCTTCGAGCCACCACCAGGCGCCGCCCGGGCGCAGCACACGCTCGAGCGCGGGCACCCATGCCTCGCGAAAGTCCTGCCCTTCGTCGACGATCAGCACGTCGTATTGCCAGCGCGCATCGATCGGCGTCTGCGCGAATACCGTTTCGAGCTGCGCAAACACGTCGGGCGCGGCGAAGTCCGGCGTGCGGCCGCTGTCGCGCGCGATCCAGTCGCATAGCTGGTGATAGTTCGCGACCTTCGCTTCGGGCGGCGCGACGCGCGCGATGTGATCGGCCAGCGGCCGGTTGAAGCACACATAAAGCGGCCGCTCGCCGCGCGCGACCGCGTCGTTCATCACCTGCACCGCAAGCTGCGTCTTGCCCGAGCCGGCCGTGCCGATTACGCGCAGCCGGAACGGCGTGAATTCGAGGCGGCGCGCCCAGGTCGCAAGGCCGCCCGCGAGCCGCGTGACGAGCGTGCCCGCCTGACCGACCAGCGCGCTCGCGTCGGGCGTCAGCGACAGTTCGTCGGAGAGAAAGTGATGGATCTTCGCCGCGCACGGCAAACGCGGCTCGTCGGCCGGCAGCGCTGCGCGGATAATCGCCGCGAGCCGGTCCTTGCGCGTCGCGTCGACGATACGCGCCGGGTCCACGCCGGCGATCGCCGCATCTTTCACCGCATGATCGGGGCAGTACAGCAGGCCTTCGATGAAATACGCACCCGTGCCGAAAGCTGCCGTAAAACGCCGATGCAGCCCTTCAATCGTGCGCGCCAGCGCAATCGCCACGTTACGTTCGGTCTGCAGGTACGCCTTGACGAGACCCTTCGGCGTTTCGCGCAGAAAACCCGTTTTCTGTTCGACGATCATCACGCGCCCCGACGGCGCGACGATCACGAAGTCCGCTTCGCCGAACACCGAAAAGCCCTGATTGACGCGCGTCCAGTGCACGCCGTGATAAACGGTGTAGCCGTCGGGCAGCGCCTCTTCGAGCAACCTCAGCGTTTCGATTTCGCGCGCGGCGGCGCCGGCGGCGGCGACGTGCTTCCAGTCGTCGGGAACGATGCGGGCCATGCAATGCCTCGTGGTCAAAATAATCGTGAAGCGTTGTCGATGCCGCGTTTTGCGGCGAGCGCTCATTGTACGCAATGCCTACGACGCCAACGCTGTCCATGCGCGCGGCACGAGTGCGTCACGAGTTGCGTCACGAGTGCGTCACAAGCGCGGCCCATGCACGGCCCATGCAAGGCACACGCGCCGGAAAACGCAGCGCACACGCCGCGCCGGAGCGATGGAAAACGCGCGGCGGCCTGTTGCGAGCTGCAGTCGGATGATTCGGCTTCGTGTATCGTTACCGTTGAACGCCGCGCGTGTGGGCGGCTTGCCAACCTGTCATGCAGAGGGATTTTGCCGGTGATTACAATCTGGGGACGCAGCAATTCCGTCAACGTTCAGAAAGTTTTGTGGTGCTGCGACGAGCTCGTGCTGCCGTACGACCGCATCGACGCAGGCCTGCAGTTCGGGCGCAACGACACGCCCGACTATCTCGCGATGAATCCGACGGGCCGCATTCCGACCCTTGTCGACGGCGACTATGTACTGTGGGAATCGCATGCCATGCTTCGCTATCTTGCGATGCAATACGGCGAATCGAGCAGCCTCTATCCGAACGATCCGAAAGCGCGCGCCAGCGTCGACCGTTGGCTCGACTGGACACTCGCGATGCTCGTGCCGGCCGAACGTCCCGTATTTCTTGCCGTGGTGCGCACACCTGCCGAACAGCGCGACGCCGCGAAACTGGCCGCCGACCTCGATGCGGTCGGCGTGCTCTGGAAGATGCTCGATGCGCAATTGCAAAAGCACTTCTATATCGAAGGCGAAAAATTCACGCTGGCCGATATCGTGATCGGTTCGTACGCGAAGCGCTGGTTCGGCCTCGAAGGCGTCGAGCGGCCGTCGTTGCCGAATCTCGAACGCTGGTATTCGCGCCTCGCGACACGCTCCGGTTTCCGCAAATACATCGATTTCCCGCTCACCTGATGAAGATCATGCGCCGCCGCGCGAGCTCGACACATCAATACGCGCACACGCGCCTCACCTCGAATTTCTTCTGCGTCACCACGATATGACAATTACGCTCTACGCCTGGGCCACACCGAACGGACGCAAGATCAGCGTCGCGCTCGAGGAAATGGAACTGCCATATACCGTCAAGCCGATCGACATCGGCAACAAGGCGCAATTCCAGGAGGAATTTCTGCGCATCAGCCCGAACAACAAGATTCCGGCGATCGTCGACCCGCAAGGTCCGGACGGGCAGCCGATCAGCGTGTTCGAATCGGGCGCGATCCTGCTGTATCTTGGCGAAAAAACCGGCAAATTCCTGCCGAAGAGCCTGCGCGATCGCGTGCCCGTGCTCGAATGGCTGATGTGGCAGATGGGCGGCTTCGGTCCGATGCCAGGGCAAGTGCATCACTTTGCGGCGCTGCAATCGGAGAGTGACCGCGCGTACGGATTCAAGCGCTTTTCGGCGGAAACGCGGCGGCTGTATTCGGTGCTCGATACGCGCCTCGGTAAAACCGAATATGTGGCGGGCGATCTGTCCGTCGCCGATTTCGCGATTCTCGGCTGGGCGTGGCGCCACGAACGCCATAAGGTCGATCTCGCCGATTACCCGAACGTGCACCGCTGGTATCGGATGATGTTCGAGCGGCCCGCGGTGCAGCGCGGTTTCGATGTGAAACTCGACTGAATCGGCGCGTGCGCCGGCCCTTTATAATCAGCACATGAAAACCGCAAAGGCATTAGCGGCGACGGAAAAACCGGTCGCCGGGAAAACGGTCGCCGGGAAACCCGCGGCCGTCCGCGCACGTGCCCACACCACGCACGCCGCGCACACCGCGCATCGCCATCCCGCTTCGTCCGAAGCGGCGCTCGCGCTTGCCGACGAATACTGCCGCGAGCGTGGCGAAAAGCTCACGCCGATCCGCCGCAAGGTGCTCGAACTGTTGCTGAACTCGGGACGCGCCACCAAAGCCTATTCGCTGCTCGACGACATGCGGCAGATTCACCCCGGCTCGGCGCCGCCCACCGTGTATCGCGCGCTGGATTTTCTGCTCGCGGCCGGCCTCGTGCACCGCATCGAATCGATCAACGCGTTCACGGTTTGCCACGATCTGACGCAATGCCAGCACGGCATGCTCGTGGTGTGCCAGCAATGCGGCAGCGTTGCGGAATTGCATCAGCCGGAGTTGCGCGAAGCGCTGATCGCACAGGTCGAAGACGCGGGCTACCGTCTCGCCGGCGAGGAAATCGAGCTGAAAGGGCTGTGCGCAGCATGCCAGGCGGCGCAGGCCGCCGGCAACTGAAGTACGACGCCTGGCGCCCGAGGCACGAAAACGCGTCAAAAGACGCGTGACGCATCGTCTCGCTGCTAACCCGCCGCACGTGCGCCGATCGCGTCGTGCAGCAGCGTCACCAGCGCCTCGGGACGGGCCGGCTTCGTCATGAAATGATGGAATCCCTCGCCAATGCTGCGCAAGCGGTAGGCTTCGTCGGTATGGCCGGTAATTGCAATCGCCACCGCGGGCGCGTGATCGCCGCGAATCTCGTGATCGCGCAACCGCTGGATCAGATAGAACCCGTCCATGGCAGGCAAGTCGATGTCGCACACGACCGCGTCGGGCATGACACGCACCGCCGCTTCGACTCCCTCCTCCGCATCCGACACTGCCACCACATGTGCGCCTTCGGACTCCAGCAAACTCTTGAGCGACTCGCGATTTTGCGGGTCGTCTTCCACAAGCACGATCGTCGTCTGATCGAGCCTTAATGCACCGTTCATTTTTGCGTTGTTACCTAAAAAGCAGCTGTTGTTCAGCTGTTTATGCATTCTGACGTGGTCTTGTCAGGCACTTCACCGCGCCAGCGCCGACAGCGAATAGACTGTACGAGCTTCACCACCCTTGCATATTTACACGACGTTCCAGCACAAACCGCCAGCGCGCTGTTCGCCGTGCGGTTCGTATCAATCTACCGTCCATTGACCCCACTGCGTCCGACGAGTTGCAAGAAAGTGTACGCTGCTGCGCAATGCACCGCAGCGACGCGGGCGACGCCACGTTAGCCCAACTTTAAGGCGCGCGCGTGACCGACCGCGGACCCTGCACAATGCTCAATCCGGCGTGCGAAGACTGTCGCGATAGCCCAGTTGTGCTGAAATCGCACGCCCGGACTCTTTTAGCAACGCGACATAATGCGCTTTCGTATCGGCGCCGCAACGCATACTCGGAAACGAAATCGAAAGCCCTGCCATCACGCGCCCGAACCGCTCGAACACCGGCACGCGATGCATTGCAGCCCCTCCTCCTGCCCCTCGTTGTCCTCGCCGTACTTGCGCGCGTACATGCGGCAGAATGCTCAGCACGGCTTCGGCCGACGCCAGCGTCTGTTGCGTCGACTTGCGGAACACCACGTGGGTAAGCACATTGCGTGCCTCGTCGGTTGTCGGGCTCCCTCCACGTAGCAGCACGTTTGCTGATCCATGATGAACGAGCCGCGCTATGCGGCGGTTGCACCGGCTGCGACCGCGCTGGTTGCGACATCGGTAGGCGTGACGGCGCGGCTGACGCCGATCGTCACGCCACGATGGGCACGCCGCTGCGGCGTGCTGTCTGCGAAATGTCGCGATGCGGCCTACGCATACTCGATGCACTGGCCGGTTCGCAGGCGCTCGACGCACCGCTCGAGCGCAGGCCGCTCGCGCAGTGAGGCAGTGAGCGGCGCCGCGCGCGCCGCCTGCACGACGCGCAACGATCGTTGCAAACACAACGACTAGCGAGGTCCGACGCCGCCCGTCAGCAGCGCGACTGCATGACGCGCGATATCGTCGGCGGTCAGCCGGCTGCGCGCGGGATCGTTGCGCCATGCGTTCGACGCGGCGAGCGGCAGAATCGTCATTCCGAGTATCGACACGAACAGCAGCGACGGTTCGATGTCCGGATTGAGGCGCCCTTCCTTCTGCCACTTCGCGATGCGCGCAAGCGACGCCCTCTGCTGCGTATCGCCGAAGCGCTCGTTCATCCGCTTCTTCAACAACCCGCCCTCGCTCATCACCTCGCGCACCCATAACGACGGAAACCACGGATATTCGCCGGCCGTGGCGACGAGCCGGCGCGCGAATTCGGTGATCGCCGCGACGGGGTTGTCGCAGTTCTCGCGAAATGCACCGGCAAGCGCGGCGCGCAGCGGCGCGAAGCGCTCGTCGATCAGCACGTCGATCAGCTGATCGCGCGTCTTGAAGTAGTAATGGACCATGGCCGGCGTACAGCCCGCTTCGCGCGCAATCGCACCGAGCGTCGTATCGACGATACCCTGCCGCGCGAACAGGGCGAGCGCGACGTCGAGCAGCCGCGCACGCTGCTCGGGTGCACGCGCTGCGCCTGTCGGGCGGCCAGGACGGCGCGCGGGCAGCGCTTCAGCGGCGCCCTGATTGGCATCGCCTGCCTCGTTCGGCTCATTGGACTCATTTGACTTGCCTGCTGCCGCCTTCGCGCCCGCGGCAACCGCAGCCCGCCGGCGCACCCCATTGCGCACGCGCCCCTCCGCCACAGCACCGCCCGCCTGCACTGCCTTCGCCATAAGCTCCCACCGTCAGACTGCTTTGAAAAAAACACTATAAGGCCCCACCGCCAGCCGACTTCGCTGGACCGCGCTCACCGGTCACATTTGACGAAACCACCAACGTCGAATAATATTAATCTTCGTGTTAATTAATTTCAAGCCTGCTTCAAGTTCGCTTGCCGCATCATGGACCTGGACATCGACGTGAATTCCCCCGCCCCCGCGCCAGTCGAGCACGCCGCGCCGCGCCCGTCGCTGCGGCTGCTGTTTCCCGCGCTGCTGCTCGTCATGCTGCTCGCCGCGCTCGACCAGACCATCGTGTCGACCGCGTTGCCGACCATCGTCGGCGAGCTCGGCGGGCTCAGCAGCCTGTCGTGGGTCGTGACCGCCTACCTGCTCACGTCCACCATCGTGGTGCCGCTCTACGGCAAGTTCGGCGATCTGTTCGGCCGCAAGATCGTGCTGCAAACGTCGATCGTGCTGTTCCTGATCGGCTCCGCGCTGTGCGGTGTTGCGCAGAACATGACGCAGCTCGTGCTGCTGCGCGCGCTGCAGGGTCTCGGCGGCGGCGGCCTGCTGGTCATCACGATGGCCGCGATCGGCGACGTCATTCCACCCGCGGAGCGCGGCCGCTATCAAGGCATATTCGGCGGCGTGTTCGGTCTCGCCACTGTCGTCGGCCCGCTGCTCGGCGGCTTTCTCGTCGACCACCTGTCGTGGCGCTGGATCTTCTATATCAACGTGCCGCTCGGTATCGTCGCGCTCGCGGTGATCGGCGCGGTATTCAAGCCGCGCACCGTGCAGGTCAAGCACTCGATCGACTTTATGGGCGCCGCGTTTCTGGCCGGCGCGCTGACCTGCATCATCCTGTTTACCAGCGAAGGCGGCGGCCTGTTGCCGTGGTCGTCGGCGCAGTTGTGGATGACGCTCGTGCTCGGCGCGGTCTGCGTGGCCGGCTTCATTTACGAAGAGCGTCACGCGGCGGAACCGATCCTGCCGCTCGAACTGTTTCGTCAGCGCACCTTCCTGCTGTCGAGTGCGATCGGTTTTATCGTCGGCGTGTCGCTGTTCGGCTCGGTCACGTTTCTGCCGATGTATCTGCAGGTCGTCAAGAATTCCACGCCTTCGGAAGCCGGCATGCAGATGCTGCCGATCATGGGCGGCGTGCTCGTCATGTCGATCATCAGCGGCCGGCTCATCAGCCGCATCGGCAAGTACCGCATGTTCCCGATCGTCGGCACGCTGTTCGTCGCCGCGGGCATGGCGCTGCTTGCCACGCTGCAGGTGTCCACGCCCGTGCATACGATGTATGTCTATATGGGCCTTGTCGGCTGCGGCCTCGGCATGGTGATGCAAGTGCTGATTCTCGCGGTGCAGAACTCGGTCGAATTCCGGCACCTCGGTGTCGCGACGTCGGGCGCGACGCTGTTCCGCTCGATCGGCGGTTCGGTCGGCGTCGCGGGTTTCGGCGCGATCTTCTCGAACGGCCTTGCCACGCGATTGCAAGCTGCGCTGCCGGCAGGCGCCGAGTTGCCGCACTCGCTCGGCCCTGTTGCGATTCACCAACTGCCCGATGCCATGCGCAGCGCCTATCTTCTGTCGTTTGCGGACGCGTTGCATACCGTATATTTAACTGCTGCGTGTGTTGTGGTGCTTGCATTCGCGCTTGCGTGGCTCATGCAGGATCATCCGCTGCGCAAGCATTAATGCGGTGCATGTGCGACACGGCGGGCTTGCGCGATGCGTTAGTTCAGTCGTTTAGCTATTCTTATGATTAAAAACGTGGTGCACGCGAATACGGTGCACAACGGTCCGTGCACCGTAAAAATGCCCTCGCTCAGTCGTCTATATCGGTCAGGCGGAAACGCCTGTGTGCGGTAGGTAACAACGGCGATTGACGCGCTGTTGGAAACCACCCATATTTTCTGCAAGCGGCGGCGCTCGGTCCAGCCTCGCCGTTTCCCTGCGCATGTAGATCGTGAGTTCCGCGAATCCTTGCCGATCGCTTCAACGACGATCCTGAGCATGCCGAAATGGCATCGCCATAACGGTGGATCGACAGCATGTCCGCTCAGATTACTCGTGACCAGAGTTTCCCCACACCGTGCAAGCGCTGTGGCGGTGTGCTCTATCAGCATGTCGATTTTTGCCCTTACTGCGGCACCGATCGTCCCCTCGAAACGGCCGCGCGCACCCGCCCGGATACGACGTTAAGAGCCGTGGGGCCCGCGATGCCGGCCACACCCGCACCCGCGGTGCCGGCCGCGCACGCCTCACCATCGGCCGGTGACGGCGCGCCAACCGATCTGCCGCCGGTCAAACCCGACTTCCGCGACGACGCCGCGATCGAGCGTCGTTTGACGTTCTGGCACACCACACAGTGGCTCTTCGCGAAGGGCTTGCTGCTCGTCGCGTTCATCGTCGCGCTCGGCTATGCCGCGTATCTGCTGCTCGGCGAAAGCAAAAAACCGGAACCCGCGCCCGAAGATCAGTACGCGAGCTCGTCGGTCGGCTCGATCTCGCCCTACTCGTCGCAACAGCAAGCGAACCCGATGCCGCCTGGCGCCGATGGGCGCACGTCACCGGCCGTGCCCAAACCGCGCGTGATGCCGCAATTCAAGGACGTGCCCGACAGCCTGCGCGCCGCGCGCGCGAGCCTCGCGCGAAACAATCTCGCCGACGCGAAGGCAGCGACCAACGCCGCGCTCGCGCGCGAGGCCGACAACGAAGATGCACGCGACCTGCAACGCGACATCGCCGCACGCGAGCAACGGCGCGACGCCGCATTGCAAGGCGCGGACCGATGCGCGAGCGAGCGTGCATGGGGATGCGTGCAGCGGCAGGCATCGGACGCGCTCGCGATCGATTCGAGCAGCCTGCTTGCACAATCGCTGCTCGAACGCGCGATTTTGTCGACGGGCTGGACGCCCTTGACGCCGCCGAAGTCGTCGACGGCCGGCGCCGCGGCATCCGGTGCGCAAGCGGCCACCGCAGCGCCGCTACCGCGCGGCGCAAGCAATGTGCGCCTGCCGTCGTCGCAAGACTGGGGCACGGCGGCGGCCACCGCGAAGGACGGGGCGGCATCGGCGACACCGCCTCCGTTGCCGCGCATGTCCAGTGCGCCGGCTAATGCACCAAACAGCGCACCCAACAGCGCACCAACCAGTGCACCAACCACCGCGCCCGCCAACGCGCCAACCAATGCCACAGCCACCGCGACAACTGGCGCGCCGACCACCGCCCCATCAGCCGCGAACAGAAGCACAAGCCCCCCCGCCACAGCCGCCGCAAGCCAGCCCGCGACAGCCAGCACCGCGACACCGGCAAGCAACGGCAACAGTCCCGATGCACAGGAGCGCGCGATCAGGCAATCGGGATGGAAGCACGCCGTGCCGTCGGACACCGCACGTTAACCATACGGATTCCAAAGTGTATTGAAGTCTGCCGCACATCGACACCAAAAATGGGAGAGAGACCATGCTGAAAATTGCTCTAGCGGGACTGGCGGGGCTGATCGCCCTGCTCTTCGCGACACTCGCTGTCGCCGCGGCGGCAAGCGCGCACTACAAGATCGTGACAGGCCCCGAACGCGGCACTTATATTCAGATCGGCCAGGATCTGTCGAAATGGGTCGCCCAGCCGGTCGGCATCGACCTCGAAGTGATTCCCTCGAAAGGCTCCGCCGAAAACGTCCAGCGGATGCGCTTCGAACCCGGCGTCAAGCTCGCGCTCGTGCAGTCCGATGTCTACCAGGCCTATGTGGACATGGCCAACTCCGGCAACCAGGATGCCGGCACGACGATCCGCCCGCTGCGGCTCATCATGCCGCTCTACGACGAAGAGATCTATTTCGTCGTGCGCAACGACTCGCCGATGAAGAACATCAACGAGATCAAGGATAAAGTGATCAGCGTCGGCCTGATCGGCAGCGGCACGGCGCAGTCGGCAACGACGCTCTACCGCCTGATGTTCAACCAGCCGATTCCCGAGCAGAACATCCAGCACCTGAGCAACGAGGACGCGCTCGCCGCGCTGATCGTCAAGAAGATCGACGTGGCGATCGTCGTGGCCGGACAGCCTGCCAAGCTCTTTACCGACATGAACCCCGACCTGCTGCAGCAGATCCGCTTTCTGCGCGTCGATCCGAACGCGCCCGAAAGCGCGCGCGCGAAGCAGACATACTTCCCCGCGACGATCCGCGTATCGAGCTACCCGAACTGGCTCAAGGAGGACGTGCCGACGTGGACCGTCAAGGCGTTTCTTGTCACCTATGACTACAATCTGCGCGACACGGTCGGAAACCTGAACCGCTTCGCCGACTCGCTATGCGAGAACTTCGACAACCTGCAGGAGCACGGTCACCCGAAGTGGAAACAGGTGAAACTCGAGTTGCCGAGCCTCGGCAAGGGCTGGCAATATTACCAGCCGGTGGAGAAGCATCTGAAGGCGTGCCTCGCGCATCGCGCCGCGATGCAAGCGGCCGCAGGCACGGGCACGGCGGCAACGCCCGAGCGCGCCGCCGCTGCCCAGAAAACCAACCGGCGGCCGTGCTCCGATCAGGAGCGTCTGCTACTGCTTTGCGGAAAGTAACCCACCCGAAGGTTGCCCCCGTGGAGAACGGTATGCATTGCGCACCGTTCTCCATTACCCGTTCTCCATTACCTAATGCCCTTTAATCATGCACGACAAGAGCGACATAAAAAATCCGCCGCCCCGGAAATGAAGCGGCGCGTCGATTACTTCTTATACCGCAATGCATTATTGCATTGGTGCAACAGCGACCCACGCATAGCACTCCACTCCCTCTGTTGGAGACAACAGTTGCGAAGTGTTGTGTAAGCAACATTGCGAACGAGTTAATCCGGATCGCCTGATTTCAGCCGTTTCCATGACTTTTCGACCATCGTCTTTTCGCATTAGGCGATCAAACTTCGCAATCGGCATCGTGCGAATTTAAAAATTCGCTCATTTCCAATAGTCGTGCATCACGTATTTTTTCATTAAGCTTACGCAACCGCTTTGCATGGCGGCTGTTGTTGCGGCCATACGAAACACGCCGTAAACAAAAGCCGCAGTCATAACTTCACTCATACCGACTAGAATCGCCGGATGCACGACGAGCGTTCGTTATCGAGGAAGGCTATACGTTCATTTTTGCAACCCGTCGTATTTCACTCGCCAATCGATTCCTTGACAGGAAGCATGCGTGAAAATTGTTTCGCTGATTGCCCCAACCTTTACTAAAGCGCCGCGCGCTGTGCCGCCGTCGCCGGCATGGCGCCTCCTGAAGAACGGCGTCGCGCTCGCGGCCACGCTTGCCCTCGCCGCCTGCGCGCTGGGCCCCGACTTCAAGCGCCCGGAAGTCCAGGTGCCCCAGAGCTTCAAGGAAGGCGCCGACTGGAACCGCGCACAGGCGAACCCGCAGGCGTCGCTCGCGAGCGACTGGTGGCGCATGTATAACGACGACAAGCTCACCGAACTCATCGAGCAGTCGCAGAAGGCAAACTTCTCGATCGCCGCCGCCGAAGCCGCGTACCGCGCCGCGCTCGCGATCGTCCAGGAAAACCGCGCGCAGCTGTTCCCGATCGTCACGGCGGACCTGTCCGGCACGCGCAGCGGCACGCCGTCCGGCGGAACCTCGCGCTCGGCCACGGGCTCGCTCGCGCCGGGCGTGAACAACGACTTCATCGCCAGCGCAACGGCGTCGTGGGAACTCGACCTGTGGGGCGCCATCCGCCGCCAGGTCGAATCGGCGAGAGGCACCGCGGAAGCCACCGACGCGCAACTGGCCGGGCAGCGGCTCTCCATTGCCGCGAGCCTCGCGATCGACTACTTCCAGTTGCGGCAGGCCGACATCGACATCCAGTTGCTCACGCAACAAAAAGATATCGACAGCCGCATCCTGTACATGACGCAGGAAGCGTATCGCGCAGGCCAGGCGTCGAACGACCAGGTGCTCGCCGCGCAGGACAATCTCGAAGTGGTGATCGCCGACTTGCAGACCACGCTGATCACCCGCGAACAGGACGAGCACGCTATCGCCGTGCTGGTCGGCGTGCCGCCCGGAAACTTCTCGATCGCGCCGGACCCGAATTACGCGTTCGCGCAGCCGGCCATTCCGCTCGGCGTGCCGTCGCAACTGCTCGAGCGCCGCTACGACGTGGTTGCCGCCGAACGCACGGCGGCCTCGTCCAACGCGTTGATCGGCGTGGCCGAAGCGGCGTTCTTCCCGACTGTCACGCTGTCGGCCACGGGCGGCTTCCAGCACAATACGTTCGCCAATCTGTTCTCGCTGCCGAACCGCTTCTGGACGCTCGGCCCCGATATCGCCCAGACGATTTTCGACGGCGGCGAACGCACAGCCGCGGTGCGCCAGGCCCGTGCCACCTACGACCAGAACGTCGCCACCTACCGGAACACGGTGCTCACCGCGTTCCAGACTGTCGAAGACAGCCTGTCGTCGGTCAATCACCTGCGTCAGCAAGCGCAGTCGTTCACGGATATTCTCAAACGCAACCAGCAGCTGTTCGCCAGTTCGAACGCGCAGTTCGACGTCGGCGCGGCCAGCCAGCAGGACGTGCTGACCCAGCAGCTGACCCTGCTGCTCGCCGAACAGAACCTGAACGATACGCAGGCGCTGCTCGCGCAAAGCAGCGTCGCGCTCGTCAGGAACCTCGGCGGCGGCTGGGACTACAAGGACATGCAGGCCGCCGAAAACGGCACGTCTTCAAAAGCGACCGCCGCGTCGGCGCCGAATGCGGCGTCGGATCAGCAGCAGGCGTCGACGCCGCCGCCACGTTGAACCGCGCGGTCCTGCATGGTTAAACCCCCGCTACTCGCGGCGTTCCGGCTGGTTTCCCGGCTTCGTCACTGGACGCATGCCGCGCCGGATGCCTCGGGCTGTCGTCATCACCGCCGTCAAGCAAGAATGGAGTCTTCATGAAGTCATTCCCGCTACGCGGGCCTTTGCTGTGCCTGTTACTCGTGGGCCTCGCCGCTTGCAGCAAACAAAAGCCGGCCGCACCGCCGCCGCCGCATGTGGCGGTGGTGACCGTGCACAAGCAGGACGTGCCGCTCACGAGAGATCTGGTCGGCAGGCTTTCGCCCTATTACAGCGCGAACGTGACCGCGCGCGTGTCCGGTGTGCTGCTCAAGCGCGTCTACAAGGAAGGCAGCCAGGTGCGCGAAGGGCAGTTGCTGTTCCAGATCGACCCGACGTTCTACAAGGCGCAGCTCGACAACAACCTCGCGCAGCTCGCGCAGGACCAGGCGACCTACGTCAACGACCACATCACCGCCGTGCGCAACCGCAAGCTGTTGCCGGTCGGCTCGGTCTCGCAACAGACGGTCGACAACTCCGATGCCGCCGAACGTAGCGCGGCCGCGAAGGTGAAAGCGGACGAGGCGCTCGTCGAAAGCGCGCGCATCAACCTCGACTACACGCGCGTGACGTCGCCGATCAGCGGCATCGCCAGCCAGCAACTCGTCACGGCGGGCGCGGTGGTCGGCAGCAGCAACAGCGACACCGGCGCGTCGGGCACGCTGCTCACCACGGTCCAGCAGATCGACCCGTCGTACGTGAACTTCACGATCAGCGCGGCCGATCTCGTCACGCTGCGCCAGGCCGCGACGAAGGGCTCGGTGGCGCTGACGAACCAGAACAAGACCACGGTCGAGGTCACCCTGCCCGACGGCAGCGTCTACGACAAGGTCGCCACGCTCGACTTCACCGACGTCACCGTCAACGCGACGACCGGTGCGGTCAATCTGCGCGCGCTCGTGCCCAATCCGGACCAGGTGCTGCTGCCCGGCATGTACGTGAACCTGACGATCAATCTCGGCCAGCAGAACAACGTGATCCTCGTGCCGCAGCAGGCGCTGCTGCGCGACACGGTCGGCTCGTACATGTACACGGCCAGCGCGGACAACAAGGTCGTCCGCAAGGACATCACCACGGCTTACCAGTACAAGAACAGCTGGATCGTCACCGCCGGACTCGACGACGGCGACCATGTGCTGGTCACGCAACTGCAGAGCGTCCACGAGGGCGAACCCGTGGTGCCCGTTGCGTGGCAGCCGCCCGCCGCCGCATCGGGCGCGGCAGCGGCGAGCGCCCCTGCGGCGGCCGCCGCCGGCCCAGG
>NZ_BAAILL010000038.1:78659-117954 GCF_054589215.1 Paraburkholderia sp. 2C
AGGAGTTTTCGGCATGCCGAGTTTCTTTATCAAACGCCCGATCTTCGCGTGGGTCGTCGCCATCCTGATTTCGCTGTTCGGATATCTCGCGATGCGCTCAATGGGGATCGACTCGTATCCGGACATCGCGCCGCCGCAGGTGACGATCACGTCGACGTATCCGGGCGCGAGCGCGCAGACGATGGAAACCACCGTCACGCAGGTGATCGAGCAGCAGTTGACCGGCATCGACAATCTGCTCTACTTCAGCTCGAAGTCGAGTTCGAACGGTCAGTCGGTCATTACGATGACATTCGCGACCGGCACGAACCCGGACATCGCGCAGGTGCAGGTGCAGAACAAGATCACGGTCGCGCAGCCGCTGCTGCCGGCCGCGGTCGTGCAGCAAGGGGTGGTGGTCGCGAAGGCGAGCCCGGACATCCTGATGTTCCTCGCGCTGCGCTCGGACAATCCGGCAATCGACGCCGGGCGCCTCTCCGATATCCTCGCATCGAACATCCAGCCGCAGATCGGACGCGTCAACGGCGTCGGCAACACGACGCTGCTCGGCTCCGAATACGCGATGCGCATCTGGCTCAACCCGGACAAGCTGCAGTCGTACGGGCTGTCGACCACGCAGGTGGAGAACGCCATCAGCGCGCAAAACGCGCAGTTCGCGGCGGGTTCGCTCGGCGCGGACCCGGCGGTGCGCGGCCAGGTGTTTACGGCCACCGTCTCCGGCGATTCGCTGTTCTCGACGCGCAAGCAGTTCGAGGACATCATCATCGTGGCGAACAGCAACGGCACCGTGGTGCGTCTGAAGGACGTCGCGAACATCACGTTCGGCGCGCAGACATACGGCATCTCGCCGGTCTGGGACGGTAAGCCCGCCGGCGGCCTCGCGGTGTTCCTGCTGCCGGGCGCGAACGCGCTGCAGGTCGCGAAGGCGGTGAAAGCGCAGATGACGTCGCTCGCGAAAGACCTGCCCTACGGCGTGACATGGAGCGTGCCGTACGACACCACGCCGTTCATTACCGCGTCGATCGCGGACGTCGTGCACACGCTCGCCGAGGCGATCATCCTCGTGTTCCTCGTGATGCTGCTGTTCCTGCAGAACTTCCGCGCGACCATCATTCCAACCCTCGTGATACCGGTCGCGCTGTTAGGCACGTTTATCGGCCTGTCGGCGCTCCACTACACGCTCAATCAGCTGACGCTGTTCGGGATGGTGCTCGCCATCGGCATTGTGGTCGACGATGCGATCGTGGTGATCGAAAACGTCGAGCGCATCATGACCGAGGACAAGACCAGTCCGCGAACCGCGACGATCAAGGCGATGAAGCAGATCACGGGCGCCATCGTCGCGATTACCGTGGTGTTGTCGGCCGTGTTCGTGCCGTCCGCGCTGCAGCCGGGCGCCACCGGCATCATCTATGCGCAGTTCGCGCTGACGATTGCGGTTTCGATGATCTTCTCCGCGTTCCTCGCGATGTCGTTTACGCCATCGCTGTGTGCGGCGATCCTCAAGCAAGGCACGCACGTCAAGAAGAACTGGTTCTTCCAGAAGTTCGACAACGGCTTCGAGTGGATGACGCGTCATTACGTCAGCCATGTCGGCCACTCGGCGCGCCGCGTGCCGATCTGGATGGTGCTGTTCCTGATCGTCACGGTGCTGGCCGGCTTCCTGTACACGAAGCTGCCGACCGGCTTCGTGCCTGATGAAGACCAGGGCTTCATTCTCGCGCTGATCAACCTGCCGCCGGGCGCCACGATCCAGCGCACCGACCGCGTGATGACCGAAGTGCGCGAGACGCTGCTGAAGAGCCCGGTCGGCAAGGACATTTCGAGCATCTTCCAGCCGGAAGGCTTCAGCTTTGTCGGCACCAGCGAAAACGTCGGTATGGCGTTTATCAAGCTGACCGACTGGGACAAACGCTCGAAGACCGCGATGCAGCTGATTCCGGAGGTCAACCAGATCCTGCACGCGATTCCCGATGCGCAGATCTTCGCGACCAACCTGCCGACCATTCGCGGCCTGAGCCAGTTCGGCGGTATCGACATGTATCTGCAGGCGCGCGAAGGCCAGTCGCGCGCCGAACTCGACGCGGCAACCGCGACGCTCGTGACGGACGCAACGAAGAGCCCCGTGCTGTTCGGCATCCGGCCGAACTCGCTGCCGACCGCGCCGCAGCTGAACATCGCGGTGGACCGCGTGCAGGCCGAAGCGATGGGGCTGTCGCTGAGCGACGTCTACGCGACGATCCAGATGCAACTGGCGCCGTTCTATATCGACCAGTTCACCTATGGCGGCCGCGTCAAGCGCGTGTATATCCAGGCCGATGCGCCGTACCGGATGGGTCTCGACGCGTTCCAGCATCTGTACACGCCGACCAACGCGACCAACGCCGCCAACGGCATTACGAGCGGGACGTCGGCGGCCAGCGCCGGGAACACCGGGGCAACGGCCGGCATGAGCGGCAGTTCGTCGTCGGCGGGCGCGACCGGCGCGGCCAACAGCAGCGGGTATCTGACGCAGGTCAATCCGTCGGCTGCGAACACCGGCATCGCACCGTACAACATGGTGCCGCTGTCGAGTGTCGTGAAGACGCAATGGGGCATCGGCCCGCTCGTGTTGCCGCGTTATAACGGTTACTCGGCAATCGAAATCGTCGGTAACTCGGCGGCCGGCTACTCGACCGGTCAGGCGATCGACACGCTGCAGAACATCGTCGACACGAAGCTGCCGAACGGCTTCGCGGCAGACTGGACCGGCCAGTCGTATCAGGAACTGCTGGCCGGCAGTTCCGCCACGCTGCTGCTCGGGCTGTCGGTGCTCGTCGTGTTCCTGTGTCTCGCGGCGCTGTACGAAAGCTGGACGATTCCGGTCGCCGTGCTGCTCGTGGTGCCGCTCGGCATGCTCGGCATGCTCGCGTTCTGTCTGTGGTTCGGCGTGCCGAACGACATCTACTTCAAGATCGGCCTCGTGACCGTCGTCGGTCTCGCCGCGAAGAACGCGATTCTGATCGTCGAGTTTGCCGTCGAGGGCCAGGCGCGCGGGATGACGCTCTACGATGCCGTCGTCGAAGCGGGCCGCCTGCGTCTGCGGCCGATTCTGATGACGTCGATGGCGTTTATCCTCGGTGTCGTGCCGCTCGTGCTGTCGACGGGCGCCGGCGCCGCGTCGCGTCACGAGATCGGCACGGGCGTGATCGGCGGCATGCTGTTCGCGACGTTCTTCGGGCTGATGCTGATTCCGGTGTTCTACGTGGCCGTGCGGCTGGTGCTCGGCGACAAGCTCGATGAACCGTCGAAACGCATGCAGCATCACCACGACGACGACGGCGACCCGCAGGAAGCGAACGTATAACGGCAATGAGACGGACTCGCGAAGACGCGCTGAAAACGCGCGATCAGATTCTCGATGCAGCCGAACTGACGTTCTTCGAGCACGGCTTCGCGCATACGTCTCTCGCCCAGATCGCCGAGCATGCGGGACTCACGCGCGGCGCCATCTATGGACACTTCAAGAACAAGTGCGATGTGTTCAGCGCGATGGCCGAGCGCGTGAAGCTGCCGATGGAGATGCTCGTCACGGCGACGTTCGATCCGCGCGAAGCGGATCCGCTCGGCCGGATCCGCGATCTGTTCATGTTCTGCCTCGCCAAAGCGGCGATCGAGCCGCATAGCCGCCGTGTCTTCGACGTGCTGTTCACGAAGTGCGAATACACGAAAGAGATGGCGCCGGTGCTCGAGCGGCAACGCGTCGCCGCACGCGACGGCCGCACACGCATGGAACTGGGCCTGCGCAACGCCATCGACAAAGGCCAACTGCCGCGCGAGCTCGATACGGCCCGCGCCGCGGGCCTGATGCTGATGTTTCTCGGCGGCGTGCTGCGCGACTGGCTGCTCGACTACGGCTCGGTCGACTTGCCGCGCGACGCGAAGCTGATTGCCGACGCATGTATCGGCATGCTGAGGAATTCGCCGGCGCTGCGGCGCCAGGAAACCGCCGCCGGCTGACAGGACGAAAATGCGGTGACGAAAGTGCGGCTAGCGGCGGGCGAACGATAGTGCGCCAAACGCGATATTCATATATGCGCGCAGCGGCATAGCAAACGACACAAAGTTATTTGTCAGCGCCGCCACGCGTTACTTAGGATGCCGGTCATGTTCAACTGCTCGCATGACTCTGCGCATCCCGATGAAAAACAGAAAATTCACCACCGCCCTTTTTAGCGCCCTGCTGTTCGGCTTCGGCATCGCGACGCTGCAATTCGCGCAGGCGGCCGAAAACACCTTGCGCGTCGGCATCATGTCCGGCGAAGACGAAGACGTCTGGAAAGTCGTCGCGGCGAATGCGGCCAAACACGGCCTCGCGATCAAGCTCACGACCTTCTCGGACTACACGCAGCCGAACGAGGCCTTGTCGTCGCACGACCTCGATGCGAATTCGTTCCAGCACAAGCCGTATCTCGATGCGCAAATCAAGGCGCGCGGCTACAAGATCGTGCCCGTCGGCTTCACGTATGTACAACCGATCGGCCTCTACTCGCGCAAATACAAGTCGGTCGCGGCGCTGCCCGACGGCGCGACGATCGGCGTGCCGAACGACCCGAGCAACGAAGGCCGCGCGCTGTTGCTGCTGCAGGCGCAGGGGCTGATCACTTTGCCCGAGAACGTCGGCCTGTTGCCGACCGCGCGCGATATCGCAAAGAATCCGAAACATGTCCATATCAAGGAGCTCGATGCCGGTATCGTCGGCCGCGCGATCGGCGATCTCGATGCCGCCGTGGTCAATACCGACTGGGCGGTCAAGAGCGGCATCCGCATTCCGCAAGAACGGATCGCGCAGGAAAAGGTGCCCGGCAATCCGTATCGCAACTTTATTGCGGTGAACGAAAAAGATGCGAAAGCGCCGTGGGTGCATGCCCTTGTGGAGAGCTATCAGCAGCCGAACGTCGCGGCCGAGATTCAGAGCGTCTATCACGGCGCGACGCTGCCCGCATGGAACGGGCCCGCGCAATGACGACGTGCCCGTCGTTGCTGGCGTGACGCTTTTGACGCGCTTCAATTTGCAGGACTGATCGGGCATAGTGAGGGTTGTCAAAGCACGACCCTCGACCGACGCCGATGAACGAACCTGCTCGCCCTGCTTCTTCCCCGTCTTCCGACCCGGCGATCCGCGACGCAACCGATGCGGATCTGCCCGCCATTCAGGCCATCTACGCGCACCATGTGCTGACCGGCGTCTCATCGTTCGAGGAGACGCCGCCGTCCGTCGACGATCTGCGCGCGCGCCGCGCATCGGTGCTGGCGCTTGGCTTGCCGTATTTCGTCGCGGAAATCGACGGCCGCGTCGCCGGCTACTGCTATGCGACGCTGTACCGGCCGCGCATTGCGTACCGGCATACGCTGGAGGACTCGATCTATGTCGACGACGCGTTTCGCGGCCGCGGCATCGGCCGTGCCTTGCTGCAAGCGCTGATCGATCGATGCGAGCGCGGTCCGTGGCGGCAGATGATCGCGGTCATCGCGGACGGCGGCACAGGCGGCTCGCTGTCGCTGCATCGGCAAGCGGGGTTCGATCTCATCGGCACGCTGCGCGGCGTCGGCTTCAAGCATGGGCGGTGGCTCGACACCACGCTGATGCAGCGGGCACTGGGGAATGCCGCGGACGGCCCGGCGGCGGGCTGATTGCCGCAGGCTCGCGCTGTGCGCCCGTCACCAGCTTGCCCCGACATAACCCGCTATCATCCTCGTGCTGATCCGCCACGCACACGAGGAGACGTCCATGTCGTTCGCTCACACACCCGCGAGCCGAGTCGCCGCGTCCGGCCCGATTTCCGAAGCCGAACAGCGCACCCGCATCGATCTCGCCGCCGCGTACCGGCTGGCCGCCGTGAACGGTTGGGACGACCTTGTCTATACACACATTTCCGCGAGCGTCCCCGGCGAGCCGGGCCACTTTCTGATCAATCCGTTCGGCTTCGGCTTTGACGAAGTGTGCGCCTCGAACCTCGTGAAAATCGACATCGAAGGCAACGTGGTCGGTGCGAGCGAACATCCGGTCAACGCGACCGGCTTCGCGCTTCATGCGGCCGTGCACGCGGCCCGCGCGGACGCGTTCTGCGTCATGCATCTGCACAATACGGCCGGCATTGCGGTGTCGATCCAGCCTGCCGGTCTGCTGCCCGCTTCGCAGCATGCGCTGCGTTTTCACGGTTCTCTCGCGTATCACGACTATGAGGGCGTGACGTTCTCGCCGGCCGATGGCGCGCGGCTGGTTGCCGATCTCGGCGACCGGCCCGCGATGCTGCTGCGCAACCACGGCACGCTGACCGTGGGTCGCACGATTGCCGAAGCGTATGTGCTGATGGCGACGCTGATCAAGGCCTGCGAAATCCAGCTGCAGGCGCAAGGGGGCGGCACGCATCTCGTGCTGCCGTCCGCGGCGGTTGCCGAGCGTGCGGCCGAGCAGCTCTACGACGGTGGCGCCGTGGAAGGCGGCATCGAATGGCCGGCCTTGCTGCGCAAGCTCGATCGCATCGATCGCTCGTATCGCGACTGAAACTGACGATCAGCCGCCGCAACCTCTTTCTCAACCAGGAGCCGTACTCATGCCCACCTTCCGCATCGAACTATTCGAAGGACGCACCGTCGAGCAGAAACGCGAATTCGTCGAAGCGATTACCAAAGCAACCTGCGATTCGCTGAACGTCGAGCCGTCGTCGGTCGACATTATTCTCATCGATGTCAAACGTGAAAACTGGGCCACCGGCGGTCGCCTGTGGTCGGACCCGCAGACCTGATTTCGCACGCTCTCCCTCGCTCATCCCTGCCTTTTGCCGATGCTGCAGCGCGGTGGATTGCCGCATGCCGCCTCGGCGCCCGCTTCGCCGCGCATATCGAATCAATGCGCATTTTCTGATACCAATCAAATATTTACACCTTGCTTAGCGTCTGCGGCAATGCGCCCCGCTGCGTGATTTGGACGCACGTCGCAGCGCAGCACGATTTTTCACGCGCCCTTACGCTTGCGTTCAGCTGCCGACGTCAAAGGCAGTGCGCGCCGACACGGGTCGCCGCGCGTGGTTTGTATCCCGGTATCGAAAAATGCACACCGCCCTATCCGCCTTTGATCTGGCTCGACTCCAGTTCGCATTCACCATTTCTTTTCATATCGTCTTTCCGGCGCTTTCCATCGGTCTCGCCAGCTTTATTGCAGTGCTCGAGTGGCGCTGGCTGCGTACCGGCAAGGCGTATTACAAGGACCTGTGCCTGTTCTGGTCGAAGATCTTCGCTGTCGCGTTCGGCATGGGTGTCGTGTCGGGCGTCGTGATGAGCTACGAGTTCGGCACGAACTGGTCGGGCTTTTCCGCGTTTGCGGGGCCTGTGACCGGTCCGCTGTTGATGTACGAGGTGATGACCGCGTTCTTTCTCGAAGCGGGTTTCCTCGGCATCATGCTGTTCGGCTGGCAGCGCGTGAGCCCGCGCGCGCACTTCGCCGCGACCTTGATGGTGGCGATCGGCACGCTGATCTCGACGTTCTGGATTCTCGCGTCGAATAGCTGGATGCAAACCCCGCAAGGTATCGAGATCGTCGGCAACCATGTCGTGCCCGTCGACTGGTTCAAGATTATTTTCAATCCGTCGTTTCCGTACCGGCTCGCGCATATGGCGCTTGCCGCCTTTATCGTGACCGCGCTCGTGGTGGCGGCCGTCGGCGCATGGCATTTGCTCAGGGGCCGGCGCGACGCCGCGGTGAGGAAGATGTTCTCGATGGCGCTGTGGATGCTGCTGATTCTCGCGCCGGTGCAGGCGTTCGTCGGCGACCAGCACGGTCTGAATACGCGCGAATATCAGCCGGCGAAGATCGCGGCGATCGAAGGTCTGTGGGATACCGAAACAAACGGCACACCGCTGAACCTGTTCGGCATTCCCGACATGCAGGCGGAAACCACACGCTACGCCGTGTCGATTCCGCACCTCGGAAGCCTGATCCTCGCGCACAGCTGGGACGGCAAGATTCGCGGCCTCAAGGAGTTTCCGCCGCAAGACCGCCCGAATTCGACGGTCGTGTTCTGGAGCTTCCGCGTGATGGCGGGCCTCGGCATGCTGATGATCGCGTTCGCGATCACGGCGTGGGCGATGCGCCGCCGCGACCGGCTTTATGAAGCGAAGTGGTTCCAGCGCTTCGCGATTGCGATGGGGCCGACCGGTTTTATCTCGCTGCTCGCCGGTTGGGTCACCACCGAAGTGGGCCGCCAGCCGTGGGTCG
Organism: Paraburkholderia sp. 2C; assembly: GCF_054589215.1. Classification (NCBI taxonomy): domain Bacteria; kingdom Pseudomonadati; phylum Pseudomonadota; class Betaproteobacteria; order Burkholderiales; family Burkholderiaceae; genus Paraburkholderia; species Paraburkholderia sp. 2C. The sequence continues at coordinate 86,917 of NZ_BAAILL010000038.1, forward strand.
TGTACGGGATGAAGCGCACCGTCGATGCCGTGTCGCCGCTCACCGCGCAGCAGGTCGGTATCTCGCTGATGGCATTTATCGTCATCTACTTCCTCGTGTTCGGTACCGGCGTCTATTACCTGCTGAAGCTGATGCGCAACGGTCCCGCCCTGCCGGGCACGACGCCCGATGGCGTCCCCGGCGATATGCACGGCCGCCCCGCCCCCCATGCGCTGCCGGTTGCGTGATACCGCTTCACCGGGGCACCTGAATGCCGCTTCTGAATGCCGCTTCTGAATCCTGCTTCTGAATCCGCCAGATATTTGCGAGGAACAAGATGGACGTCACTGTAGTGTGGGCCGCGATCATCGCGCTCGGCGTGTTGCTGTATGTCGTGCTCGACGGCTTCGATCTTGGCATCGGCATCGTGTACCCGTTCTTTCCCGACGAGAAGGAACGCGACCTGATGATGAATACCGTCGCGCCGGTATGGGACGGCAACGAAACCTGGCTCGTGCTCGGCGGCGCGGGACTGTTCGCCGTGTTCCCGACGGTCTACGCGACCGTGCTTTCCGCGCTGTATCTGCCGCTCGTCTTCATGCTCGGCTGTCTGATCTTCCGCGGCGTATCGTTTGAAATCCGTGCGAAGGCGAACCGCACCAAACATTTGTGGGACCTCGCGTTTATCGGCGGATCGACCGGCGCCGCGTTCTTCCAGGGCATCGCGCTCGGCGCTTTCCTGCAGGGCATTCCGGTCGAGAACGGCAGTTTCGCCGGTAGCGCGTTCGGCTGGCTCACGCCGTTTTCGCTGCTGACAGGACTCGGGCTGGTCGCCACTTATGCGCTGCTCGGCTGCTGCTGGCTCGTCGCGAAGACCGAAGGCGATCTGCAGCGGCGCCTGCATCGCGTCGTCTGGCCGCTGACGATCGTGCTGCTCGTCTTTATCGCGCTCGTCAGTTTATGGACGCCGCTGCAGGACCCGAACATTGCGCAACGCTGGTTCGACTCAGGTCTCTTCACGCGGCTGCTGCCCGTGCCGTTCCTGGTCGCGCTGTGCGCGTTCCTCATGTATCGTGCGGTGCGCGAGCGGCATCACAACACGCCGTTCATGCTCGCGCTTGCGCTCGTGCTGCTCGGCTATGCCGGCTTGCTCGTGAGCCTCTGGCCGTATGCGATTCCGTCGAGCGTCACGCTCTGGCAAGCGGCCGCGCCGCGCTCGAGCCAGATGTTCACGCTGGCGGGCGCCGCGGTGATTCTGCCCATCATCATCGCGTACACGACGTTCGGTTACTGGGTGTTCCGCGGAAAGGTGCGTCATGGCGAAGTCCACTATCACTGAAACGCGCGCGCGCCGTTTGCCGGGCTGGCTGTGGTTCGTCGCGCTGTGGTGTGTCGGCGTCGGCAGCGCGATGACGGTCGGGTTTGCCTTCAAGATGCTGATGAACGCGACGCTGTTCGCGGTGAGCCGATAGCGCTCGATCGGGCTGCGCTGCATGCAGCGGACATGCAGCGAACGCCGCCCGCTCATCCATTGTCATTCGCTCGCGGATAAGCCTTTCGGCTATCACCTCGCGAAGCGGACTCCCCTTCAAAAACGTTTCGGCGTGCTCGTCTACGTAGCAGGCAGCGGCGCTTACGCGTCGCGGCACACGACGCCGCAGTACAGCGACGCAGCCGCGACGGCCCGGCACAGGACCGCGCGGCCGGCAAGCGAATAGCGGTGGCGCGAGGGACCGCTTGCGGCGACGGCATGATTGCTTTCGCCGGCAAGGACGCCAACAATAAACAACCGGCAACAGAGCGGACAGCGGACAGGCGGGATAACAGGCTGTAGGCAGCATTAAGCATCGGGCATCGGATTTGAAGCAGGCGACCGTTTCAGGCAGTGCGCAGTACGCTTTAGGCAATACGCAGTCGCTGCAGCGATCCGTCGACAGCGGATCCCGGGGAATGCAGCAGGCCGCGGCGCGCTCCTTGCCATGGGGCGGCGCGCCGCGGTCCGACGGACGGATGGCGCGGCGCCGCGGGCAACGGCTCGCGCCATTCGCTTCGTGCCCCGGCAGGTCAACGCGCCGCCGGCGCTTAAGGCCTGGCGCTTAGGCGTCGGTACGGCAGTGGCAGGACGAACCAGCAGGGACAATTCGCGGAGACATCATGAAGTTTCTTGTGGCCGACGACCATGAACTGATCCGCCAGGGCGTCAAAGGATTGTTACGCGGACTCGATCCGGCGGCGCAGTTCGATGAAGCCGACAGTTGGGAAACGCTCGCCGCGCTCGCGCGGCCCGACGCGAACCACGATCTCGCGATCGTCGATCTGCATATGCCCGGCATGACCGGCGCGGCATCGCTCGAAAGCCTGCTGAAGGCCAATCCGGCGCTGCCGGTCGTCGTGCTGTCCGCCGAAGAGTCGCCCGACGAGATGCGCGCCGTGCTGGCCGCCGGTGCGCTTGGTTTTGTGCCGAAGCGGCAGCCGTCCAGCGTGATGCTGAAGGCGATCGAGCTGGTACTGTCGGGCGGCGCATATGTACCGATCGAGGCGTTAAGCCTGCTCGGCGCGCGCGAGGCGGCCGTGCCTGAAGCGGCCGGCGCGGCGTCGGGCGCGGCATCCGGTGTGACTGCAAGTTCAGGCGTCGCTGCGAGCCGGGCCGAGGCTGAGCCGGTTGCACGCGTCGAAGCATTGCAACCGCACCAGCGGCATCTGCTTGAAAACCTGTCGCCGCGCCAGCAGGAAATCATGCGGCTCGTGCATCGCGGATGGACCAACAAGATGATCGCGCGCGACCTCGGCGTGGCCGAAGGGACCGTGAAGGTGCATCTGTCGGTGATTTTTCGTGCGCTCGGCGTGCATAACCGGGCGACCGCGATCGCGGTGATCAACGGCTGGCTGGAGACGGGGAAAGTGCTGTAGCGGGCCGCGGCTGTTGCTGGGCGGCTTGTTTGACGCACTGCGTCGTTGCTGCTGCGCCGTCTGGCTCGCCGAAACGGCATGAGCGAGCGCCAACACCTTGCTTCCCGACGCCCCCTACGCAGTGGGGCTCGCAGCCTGCGCGGCTAACCAGGGAGAGGCCGCTTCCCGCGCCAGCGAGGCGGATTTACGGTCCCGATGCACAGTCCCGATGCACAATCCCGATGCACAATCCCGATCCACAGCCCCGATCCACAGCCCCGATTCACAGCCCCGATTCACGGTCCCGATCCACAGTCCCGATCCACAGTCCTCCTAAGCCTGCCTGCCCAGCATCGCTTGCGGGACGACTTGCGGTGCTTGAGGCACCGCGCGCGCCGTTTCTTCCGTCTGCGCAGGCGCCACGGCCGGCGGCCTCTCCGCCTGCTGCCACAGCATCTCGAGCGTGCGGCGCAGCCGCGCCGCCGTCACCGGCTTGTGCAGGACCGGAATGCCGTCCTGCGCAAGCGCCTGCAATTCAGCCGACGCCATATCGCCGGTAATCAGCAGCGTCACAATCTGTTCGCGGCCGCGCCGGCGCAGCGCATCGCGCACGACGGCCAGCGCCTGCGCGCCGGTCCGGTGGTTCGCGAGCTGGTAGTCGCACAGCACCGCATCGGGCATGAAACCTTCATCGATCGCACGCAGTGCCTGCCCCTCGTCGTGCGCGCCGCGCACGATGCAACCCCAGCGCCCGAGCAGACTCGACAGCCCTTCGAGAATCGCCGGTTCGTCGTCGATGCACAGCACATGCCGGCCGAGCACGGCCGACGCGCCGCTCGCGGTTTCGTTGAGCCCCGCGACAATGCGTGCGGGGTCTCCCGCATCGACGGTAAAGCGGAATACCGAACCGCGTCCCGGCTGCGAGCGCAACTGCAGTTCGCCGCCGAGCAGTTCGACGAGGCGCCTGACGGTCGGCAAGCCGAGGCCATGCCCCTGCCGCGCGTCGCGCTGCGGATTCGCCACCTGGTAGAACTCCTCGAAGATGCGCTCCTGCTCGTCGGGTGGCACGCCGATGCCGGAGTCGCGCACCTCGATATAGCCGCCCGTGCGGCGGCCCGCGCGCCGGAAGCCCATCCAGATCGCGCCGCTTTCGGTATAGCGCACCGCGTTCGACAGCAGATTGCTGAGAATCCGCTCGAGCAGCACGGGGTCGCCATGGACGACGGCCGGGGTCGGCGCGATGCGCAGCGCGAGGCCCTTCGCCGCGGCCTGCGGCCAGTATTGATTGCCGACGCGATCGAACAGCTCGGAGAGCCGGAAATGCAGCTTGATCACCTGGGTGACGCCGCTTTCGAGCCGCGCGAGATCGAGCACCTGGTTGAACAGCTGATTGAGCGCCTCGACGTTGTTGACGATATGGTCGGCAGTTTTCGTGTGTTGCGCGTGAGTCGCAGTCGGGTCGTTCAGCGACGCGGCCAGCAGGCCGATCGCGTGCAGCGGCTGGCGCAGGTCGTGGCTCGCGGCCGCAAAGAACCGCGACTTCGCGAGGCTCGCTTCTTCGGCGACGAGCTTCTGCACGGCAAGCGATTCGGCGAGCGTCTGCTGATCGACGCGCGCCTGCACGACACGCTGGAACAGTTTGCGATAGCTGAGCGCATAGACGTTGATCGCGCAGAAGAAGAACGCGAGCACGATCGCCAGAATGGTGCGGTCGAACGTATGGACGCCGAAGTGCAGCACGATGGTGGGCAGCAGCAGAAACGCGATCGACGTCGAAAAATTGACGACATCGAAGCCGTTCGACATGAACACGCCTGCGGCAAGCGTGACGATCAGCACCGTATGCAGCAGCGGCAGGTTCGCATGCGCGCTTTGAAACGCGAACCAGATCGCGAGACCCGGCGCCGCGTATAGCAGCGCGTTGCGCACGGCGTGCAGATAGATCCATGCGCGCGCTTGCAGCGCGTCGGGCCAGCGGCGATGGCACATCCACAGCACAAGGCCCGCGCAGTTCGCGAGCGCATAGAAGATAAAGCACGCGGCGAAGCGCTGCGGGTACGGCATGTCGGCCCAGTACAGCGCGACCAGCATCACGATCGAAAACCAGTGCGAGAAAAAGGCGATCGGGTCCTGCGCGTAGAGCACGCGGACGAGGTCTTCGTCGATGGCACGCTGGATCGGATCGGCCCGCATCGTGCGGTCTCCTTGTCGAACGCGGTTGGCGCTTTGGCGCCTGCTGCGTTCCCTTGCGCAGGCTCCGCTTGGGAGTCGGTCGGGCAGCGGTAGCGCTCGATGGCGCGTTTTCAATCGAACTGCAAGCGCGGGACTCGAGCCTATAAGACGATGCTCGCCGACGTACGGCGCCCCTGATTAGCTATCGAACGGCAGCCTGGCTTGCAAAGAGGCGAGTGATTAGCCATCCTGCGGCTGAAAGTTTACCGCCGCCTCATTCTACTTGTGCTGATGTTTTCGCACTACGAAAGCCGGCTGACCTGATCGCGGCGAAGCATGTACTTCAAAAACGAAGAGCGGCGGTGAGAACTGAAGGCGCGGGCACCGTCACCGCTTGCGGTAGCGCCAGATAAAGACGCCTAACAGGATGGCAGCGACGGCCAGAAGACTTGCTCCGATCAGTTGCGCGTTCGGCCAGCGCGTTTGACCGGTTATCGACATCATGCCCAGGCCAAGCAGGATTCCGGTTGCTGCCTGTAATGCCGGCATTGGTGGTTTTATTTTAGTTGGCGCACCTGACACTGACGTTGGTGAAGTTGCTAATTGGGATGTGCCGAACCAGCCATCATGCCTGGCTCTCACGATCAACAACAAGGAAATAAATCGAAGCAACGTCGCGAAAGCAAAGAGCGAAGTCGACCAGAATCCCTCCTCGTGGAGCCAGCTCACGTTCAAACGCAAAAACAGCATGCTAAGACCGGTTATTATCGCCAATATACGACCCGCCCAGACGTTTCTTCGAAGAAGTAGCCATATTGCATATAGCGTGAAAATCCACGCACAAAGAATTATTATTTTTTCAAATATCGAGCTACCCGAATCGACAAACCGGTTATATTCGACACTCGACGAGCACAGGAGCGCCAAAACAAATCCCGAAAAAGCGCAGTATATTTTCGACAAACTATTCATGTAAGGTGCAAAAGCATTGACGAGATCCGCTGACAGGACCAACGCAGATACGCCAACCGCTGCCACAGCACCAAGCTCCGCCCAGGCAAGAAAGGGCAGTGCGAGCGTCCCCATCGAACTCATTAGCGTAAGGACATCGCCGGATTGTACGCGTCGTTGTGGGTCCATCCAGTCCGCGTCGATCTTCACGGCAATGCTGGTCGCAACACCAAAATTAGTGATGATGCGAAAGGGTTGCATGATTAAACCCGCGATCCGTAGCAATCAACAAGGATGCGGAAATATCGTGTTCTCCGTCATCAAGATTTATAATTCGGGCGGAAAATTTCCACGCACCATCCGACCTCTTACGCGCCCGAGGTCCGTTCGTTATCATGTATCCGTTGTTTACGGAATGAATCGATGGTGGACAAAAAGGAGCCTGCTGTGCCAATACGGGGAGAGAACCGAGACCCAACAGGGAAGCCCCGCCCTTTCTTAAGAAAGCACGTCTGTTTTTCATTTTTGTCGATTGATTGATGTTTGATTAAAAACCGAACTTCACAATAATCTTATCAACGTGGGTTCGAATTGAATGTAGTACATTTCTCTTTTTCAGTAGGAGGTACTCTTTTATTTTGTAGGTCTGACTCCTTCCCGCGTCAGTTTCACAAACCCGGCGCGCGTGAGGCCCCCAGCCCCTGGTTTACCCATCGGTTTACCCTTCAGCTATCACTTAATCCATATAGGCGACGCGCCACGCAAAAACCATACTGCATACCAATTCCAGCGCGGCATGCGGTCTTCCGAAGCACGCGAAGACCTGCTTCACCACCTTGCCCCCAAGGTCCCCGGCGGATTACCCGGCTCCACCGCGCTCCTTTGCCCTTCACCCGACGGAGGCTTCCATGGGCGCGGTATCGAGTCACGAATTCGCACGCACGTTTGACGACGCGATCCTTCCCGATCTGTGGCGCCGCCGCACGCAGCTCTCCGACGACGAAATGGTGTCGATGTACGACCTCGTGAAGCGTGCGCTGCGCGGCTACCATCCACTCGAATTGCACGCGCTCGGCGAGGACAAGGAAGAGCTTGTGCATCAGTTCATCTATACGAAAGTGCTGCGTCTCGCCCCCGGTCATATGGAGTCGCACGCCTGCCCCGAAAGCGCGCCGTCCAACAGCTATGCGATCTGCGCGTACTTTCGCCGCTATCTGATCGACTGCCTGCGCAGCGCGAGCCATCAGCGCAACGTATCGATGGAAAGCGAAGGCATGACGCAGGAAATCGATCTGCGCGCGCACGCGCTCGACGATCCGATCGAAAGCGTGCTGCTGCAACACGGCCTCGACGAGCCACGCGTGCGCGCCGCCGCGCGCGCGTTTATCGGGAGCCTCGACGAGCCCGAGCGCATCGTGCTCGCCGGCACTCTCGGCTGGTGCTCCGAATGCAAGGGCGGCCTGTCGGCGGTGGCGGCGCGGCATCGCGTGCCGTCGTATCACTATCGCGCCGTCAAGCTCGGCGTCACCATGAAAAAGACGGCCGACGCAGCCGCTTTTTCCAACACCAAAATCGGCCGCTGGCTCACCGATGTGCTCCGCATTCAAGTGGATATCGACAACCGCGCGGCCATCCTTGTCGTGCTCAACCTGCTCGCGGTCGAATCGAGCGTCGAAGGCGAACCGTTTGAAGCGGCCGCGTAAGAAGCCGCCCACGCCCACCATGCCCCTGGTCAGGAAACCGCAACGATCCGGTGTGCCCGGCGCCGTTTGAATCGATGCAAGCGGCGAGCGGCGCTTGCCCCCACACGAATTTCTTTGCTTTTTCTTTTGCGCGGTCCAGGATGTTCTGGTTGCGAATCAGACTGTAAAGCACGCTGTAAAGCAGGCTGCGAGCGCGCCAGCCGTCCTCGTCGTCAGGGTCTCCCCCGCCCTGCCCATTCGAATATAAAGAGGTGGTCGAAATGAACCGCTTGTCCAGCGCCCTCGAGGCGATGAAGCCGCACTACGAGGTGGTCGTCGTCGGGTCCGGTTACGGTGGCGCGATCGCGGCGAGCCGCATGGCGCGCGCGAAACGCGATGTGTGTCTGCTCGAACGGGGCCGCGAATTCATGGCCGGCGAATATCCGAAGACGCCGCTCGAAGGCCTGACGCAGGTGCAGTACAACACCGGCATCGGCCAGGAAGGCTCGCCGCTAGCGCTGCTCGAAGTGCACGTGAACCCCGACGTGAACGTGGTGGTCGGCTGCGGTCTGGGGGGCACGTCGCTGATCAATGCGAATGTCGCGCTACATCCCGACGAGCGCCTCTGGGACGATCCGCACTGGCCCGCCGCGATTCGCGCCGATCGAGCCGGCCGCGACAAGGGCTACGCGCTGGCGACCGCGATGCTGCAGCCCTCGAAGCTGCCCGACGATTTCACGCGAGACGCAAAAACTCTGCCCAAGCTCGCGGCGCTCGAGTTGTCCGCGCAAAAGCTCGGCATGGAAGACCGCTTCTACCGCCCGCCGATCACCGTCACGTTCAAGGACGGCAAGAACGCCGCAGGCGTCGATCAGTATCGCTGCGTGGGCTGCGGCGATTGCAATTCGGGCTGCAACTACGACGCGAAGAACTCGACGCACATGAACTATCTGCCCGATGCGGTCGCGCACGGCGCACAGATCTTCACGGGCGTCGCCGTTCATTCGGTGGTGCGCGATCAAGCCCGGCAGCAATGGATCGTCCGCTATCAGCCGGTCGCGCTCGACCGCGATCTGTACGGCGCGCCCGATATGTCGATCACCGCCGATATCGTGATTCTGTCGGCCGGCACGCTCGGTTCGACCGCGATCCTGCTGCGCTCGAACGAAGCGGGCCTGCCCGTATCGACGCAACTCGGCCATCGCTTCACGGGCAACGGCGACGTGCTCGCCTTCGCATTCAATACGGACCACGACATCAACGGCGTCGGCTGGGGCGCGCAATGGTGTAGCGACTTGCCGCCGGTCGGGCCGACCATCACCGGCATCATCGATCATCGGAACACGCCGGATGTGCGCGACGGCTTTGTGATCGAGGAAGGCTCGCTTGCCGCACCGATTGGCGGCTTCCTCGCCGGCGTGCTCGGCGCGGCCGCGCCGGTCGAAGGCGTATCGATGCCGGACCCGGACGGCGATCCGCCGCTCGCCGATGAGGCGCGCGTCGTCGAAAGCATGCTGCGCGGGCCGCACTATGGCGCGATGCGCAACACGCAAACCTTCCTCGTGATGGCGCACGACGACGAAAGCGGCCGCATTACCGTCGACGACGGCGGACGTCCGCGCGTTGCGTGGCCGAATGCCGGCAAGCAGCCGATCTACGACGTCGTCGAGCACACGCTCGAAGCGGCGACGAGCGCGATCGGCGGCGAGTATGTGCGCAACCCGATCTCGGCCGACGCGTTCCGCAACCGCACGGTGACCGTGCATCCGCTTGGCGGCTGCGCGATGGCCGACGATGCGGAACATGGCGTCGTCGACGAAGCCGGACGCGTGTTTTCCGGCGTGACGGGCAATGCGGTGCACCCGGGCCTGTATGTGATGGACGGTGCCGTGATACCGATCTCGCTCGGCGTGAATCCGCTGCTGACGATTTCCGCCCTCGCCGAGCGCAACTGCGCGCAACTCGCCGCGTCACGCGGCTGGCAGATCGACTACGCCGCACCCGGCCACGCCGCCCCGCCGCCGCAGCCGAAAATCGGCCTGCGCTTCACCGAAACGATGAAAGGCACGTACGTGCCAGCCGGCGCAACCGCGGACCAGGGCGTGCCGATGAGCTTCACGGCGACCGTCGAATCGAACGATCTCGCGGACATGCTCGCAAATCCGCAGCACACGGCCGCCATGATCGGCACGCTCACCTGTGCGGCGCTTTCGCCGGAACCGCTGCAAATGTCGAACGGCCGCTTCAATCTCTTTGTTGTGGACCCGGAGCATGTCGAGCGCCGCAACATGAACTACCGGATGACACTCAACGCAACCGACGGCAAAACGTACTTCCTGTTCGGGCAGAAAATCATTACGCGTTCGTCGCTGCTGAATTTGTGGGAGCAGACCAATACGCTTTATCTCGAAGTGCGTGCCTCCGAAGCAGCGGACGCCGCCGTACTCGGCAAAGCGACGCTGATCATCACGCCCGAAAACTTCCTCAAGCAGCAACGCACGCTCGAAGTAACGAACGCGCCCGATCTGGAAACGCGGCTCAAATGGACAAAGAAATTTGGCGAGTTTTTTGCCGGCGTATTGTTCACTGAATACGGCGGCGTCGCCGCGCCGCTCCAGTTCGCCGATGAAGACGTCACGCCGCGCGTGCGCCGCGCGTTGCGCACGCCGGCGCCTCGAATCGCCTACTTCAACACGCCCGCGCCCGACAACACGACCTTGCGCCTCACGCGCTATCACGGCGGCACGAAGGGGCCGGTGCTGCTCGTGCACGGCTCCGGCGTATCGAGCCGGATTTTCTCGACCGATCTGATCGAAACGAATCTTGTCGAATTCCTGTGCGCGGCGGGCTTCGATGTCTGGCTCGTCGATCTGCGCGTGAGCATCGAATTGCCGAGTGCAACGGAGCCGACGACCGCCGATGCGATCGCGCGCTACGACCTCCCGGCGGCCGTGGCTAAAGTGCGCGAATTGAGCGGCGCGCAAGACATTCAGGTGGTCGCGCATTGCCTCGGTGCGGTCGTCACGACAATGGCGCTGCTATCGGGCCTGCAAGGCGTGCGCTCGGTCGTGCTGTCGCAGGTTTCGGCGCATCTGGTGCCGGGTCTGCTGCAGCGGGTCAAGGCAGGTCTGCATACGCCGCAGATTCTGCACTTTCTCGGCGTCGACGATCTGACCGCTTATACGCGTCATGAAAGGTGGCCGCACAATCTGCTCGACGAGGCGCTGCGCTTCTTTCCGAACGAAGACGACGAGGAATGCAATAGCGCCGTTTGCCATCGTGCGACGTTCCTCTATGGCCTCGTCTACGAGCATGCGCAATTGAACGAGCCGCTGCACGCGAACCTCGACGAGCTGTTCGGCGTCCACGATATCGAGCTGTTCATCCAGCTCGCGAGCATCGTGCGTGAAGGGCATATCGTCGACGCGCAAGGGGAGGACGTCTATCTACGGAATCTCGACGGGATGAAGCTGCCGATCGCGTTTATTCATGGCGCCGAAAATCGCTGCTATCTGCCGGTCAGCACCGAGATGACCTTCGACATGCTGATCGAGCGATTCGGCCCCGACAACTACGAGCGGCATCTGATCGACGGTTACGGTCATATCGACTGCATCTTCGGCAAGAATGCGTCGATCGACGTGTATCCGACCATTGCGCGGCATCTGAATGCGCATTGAGCGCGCGACGGGACGTTAGCCCGGCGCGCCCGAGCGCCGCTTCAGGGCCGTACCTCAGCGCCGTACCTCAGCGCCGCTCCTTAAAGCGCTCCCGCGAGATGAAAACGCGACGCCGGATGCCATAGCTGCACTGACGTCGCTATTGCGGCGCCGACCCATGTGCGGCGCCACATCATCAGGCACGGCTCGCCCATCTCCATGTGCAGATGACGGCGCACCTGCGCCTCCGGCTTTTGCGCGTGGATCTCGAACTCGGCGCGCTGGATCGGCACGACCCGCACCATATACTGGTTCGGCGTTTCGACCGAGAAGTCCTGCTCGAGATAGTCCGGAAAAAGGTGCGGATTCACGAAGCGGTCTTCATACTGGATCGGCTCGCCCTCTTCGCAATGCACGATGCGCGAATGGAACACCGGTCCCTCGGCAAGCCCGAGCGCGTCGAGCGCGCTTTGCGCGGCGCTTGCTTCGAGCATCAGCACATGCGCCGAATGCCGATGGCCGCGCGCCGCGATTTCATCGGCGATATTGCGGACCGCGTGCACCGTCGATTCGTAGCGCGGCGGCGCCACATAGGTGCCCGCGCCTTGCGCGCGGGTCAGCACGCGTTCTTGCGTCAGTTCGCGCAGCGCGCGCGAGACCGTCATGCGCGCGACGCCGAACTGCTTGACGAGTTCGTTTTCCGAAGGGATGGGCGCGCCGGGTTTCCATGTGCCTTCCGCGATGCGCGCGAGCACGTAATGCTTGATCTGCTCGTATGCCGGCATGGTCTTCGCCAGCAGCGGGTTTGCGTGCGCCGCGCGCGCGCAAACGGCTTCGGCTTGACTGTTCGTGTTCATGACTGGTCGACCTCGTGGGCTTTATGCGCCTCCCGCTTTCGTCGATCCGGTCGGTAAACCGGACGGCCGACAGCAGAGCCGCGATGTTGGATCGAGCGCCGCTGCCGGTCGGCGGCGGGCCCAGATTGTATTTTGCCTGGCATTATCCACGATTTACAGCGGTGTCAAATATGCACGGCCCAATATGACAAATTCGTGACGCTTGCGCCAGCGCGGCATCGTGTTACCACACATGCGGCACGAGCCGGTAGCGCACACGCGTCGCGTACTCGGCGTAGCCTTCGAGACCCGCGATCAGCGTGCGTTCCTCGAGCACCGCGCGGTAGCCGAGCCCGACGATCATCAACGGCACGCACACGAGGCCCCACCACGAACCGAGCATCAGCGGCGTACCGGCGAGGTACAGACTCGCCGCGGTGTACATCGGATGGCGCACATACGCATAGGGTCCGCTATCGCTGACCTTATGACCGCGGTCGGTCTGAATTTTCACCACGGGCGCCGCATAGCTGTTCGCGCGGAACACCGAGCGCGTCGCGACGATACAGACGTAAACGGCAATCGCGCCGCATACCTTGAGCCAGAGCGGCATGTCCGACCGATGCAGGCGCCCGCCATCGATGCCGATCAACACGAGCCAGCCGAACCATCCGATGCCCGCGCACAGCATGAAGAGCTTGTCCCAGCGGCTTTGCGCAGGCTGCATGAACATGCTCATGCGTTCTGCAAGCAAGGCGGGATCGTGACGCGCAAGCCATATGCCAAGCCACAGACCGAGCACGCCGACTTCCACGAGATAGAGCCATGCAAAAGGCCACGCGAGCGTGCCTGCGGACACGAACAGCACCGCGCCCATCACGGCGAGCCAGACGATCGTTTGAACAAAGAGCCGCACAATCATGGCGTGAGCCCTACCGGCGTGCATCCTTCGACGCGCGCGCATACGATTGATGGAGAGCGCCGGCGTTAGCGTTCCTCAGAATCCCTTCAGCGCCGAATTGGCGATCGACGGCACGGTAATGCCATGGCTCGTCGCGAACTGCACGGCTTGCGAAAGCGTCGACACGAGCGACTGCAATTGCCCCGGCGCGGACTGCGCGATATACGATGCGGCCTGCGCGGTCTGCGGATTGAGGCCCGCTTGCAGCAGCGACGTCGGGTTCATCTGGCCGACGCTGCCGAGGCTCGATTGCAGGCTCGAATACTGGCTCACGCCTTTGCCGAGCGATTCGAGGCCACTGGAGAACGCCTGCTTGTCGATCGAGCCCGATGGCGCCGAACCGCCGCCGTTCGCGAAGGCTTGTGTCAGTTGCTGCGACAGCGACTGCTGCGTGCTGCCGACCTGCGTGAGTTGACTCACCGACGGCGTGCCGCCGCTCAACAAGCCCGCGGCCTGCTGCGCCTGCCCTGCGGCGCCCGACATCCCCAGCGCCGATGCGAGGCTCGACTGGCCGGCCAGCACCTGCTGGTTCGCGCCGACATAGTTCTGCAGCAGTTGCGATACGCCGCCCGCCGGCGCGGCGCCCGTTGCCGCGTTGCCGGACGAGCTGTCGCCGCCGCCGATACCGAATTGTTTGAGATTGAGTTGCGCGTACGATGCACTGCTTGCCAGTGCGGTTGCGCTCGCGCTTGCGATTACCACCGCGGACAGAATGCGCCGGTTCATGCTGCACCTCCTCATCGGGTTGCTGCGCGTTGTCGCACGCAGGGCTTTAGCTTCATTGTCGAATTCGACCATGAGCGGCAGCGTGCGTTCGGCGAGCTTTTTATTGTGCCCGTCGAACGCGCGATGAGAAAGCGAGAAGCGAATCGCCAAAAGCACAAAGGCGCGCGGCTCGTCGCCACGCGCTTTTGTGCAGCAAGATACCGGCCAGCAACCCGGTTATTGCGGCAGCACTTCGCCCTTGGTCTCCGGCGCAAACGGAATGATGAAGAGACCGACAACGAATGCAATCGCCGTCAGCGCCACCGGGACGCCGAGCGTATGCATGTTGAGTACCGCGGCGCCGAGCAGGAAGTTCACGCCCGCGCCGACGAAGCGTCCGATCGACGTGCAGAAGGCGAACGCCGTCGCCCGCACGCGCGTTTCGAACTGCTCCGGCAGCCACAGACTGAACAGCGCGAAGTTGCCGCCGAAGAAGCCGAGCACGAACAGGATCGCGATAAACGGCACGAGCCCGTTCGGCAGATAGAACGCCCAGCCGAAGCTCAGCGCGATGGTCACCGCCATGCCCGCGAAGTACACGGCAAGCGTCATCTTGCGGCCGATGCGTTCGGCCATCGGCGGCAAAACGAGGCAGCCGAGAATCGTGCCGATCGACAGCAGCCCGGTGGCTTGCGAGGCCATTTTCGTTGCAGCGATCTTGTCCATGCCCGAGCGCGTGGCGAGCTGGATCACGGCCGACGGCTCATACACGGCGCCGGCCCACAAACCGATGATCGCGATAGTCAGCAACGCGCATGCGACCCACGTGCGCCGCCGGTACGCAGGCGAGAAGATTTCGCGCAACGGCTTGGTGCGCACCGCTTTCGCCTCCGCCTTCTGCCACTTGTCCGACTCTTTCACGCGCGTGAGGATCAGGATCGCGATGAAGACCGGCACCGCCCCCGTCAGGAACATCGCGCGCCAGCCGAAATGCACGCCGATCGTGTAGTTGAGCGCGGCAGCGAGGAAGAAGCCCGCGTAATAACCGGTCTGCAAATAGCCGGCGCCCATCTTGCGACGGTCCTCGGGCCACGCTTCAGCCACATACGTGCCCGCGAGCGCCCATTCGCCGCCGATGCCGACACCCGCGATAAAGCGGTAGATGGCCAGTTCCCACACGTTATGCGCGGTCGCCGAGAGCCCTGTGAAGATCGCGAACGTGAAGATCGTGGCGGCCAGCACCTTGGTGCGGCCGAAGCGGTCCGCAATCGGCCCCCAGATGAACGACAGCCCCCAGCCGACGAGGAACAGCGCAAAAAGAATCGAGCCGGCGAGGCCGACGTTCGCGGGCGTCGCGGCGTAGCCCGAGCGCGGCAGCAGTTCTGTGAGCGCGGGCGTCAGAACCAGCGCATAGATGAACGAGTCCATGCCGTCGAGCGTCCAGCCGGCCCACGCGCCCCAGAAGCCCGCGATCTGCGAGCGGTTGAGCGGCGTCTTGCGTGGACGCGCGCGAGCGGCGCGGTTCGAATCGGTGAGTGAATCCATCAGTGTTGCTCCTCCAGGTACTGCGGTTTCAGTGCGCGGTTTCAATGCGCGGTTGAAATGCGCGGTGGTATTGCGCAAGCTGAACGACAGTGCAGCACGCGCGCCAGGCCCTTGGTTTTCTCTGCCGGACGTTTTTTATAAAAAGCACGCCCGCCCTACTCGGGCGGGCGTTCCGCGGGTTTTTCCGGCTGGAAAACTTGCGTTTTTATATATAATATATGCCATCATGACGACCGCAACCAATGGTTTTCCCCTGGAGGACGCGCCCGCCGCGCCGTTCCTGCCCACCGCCAGCGCGCCTCGCTCGAGCGCGTCGCGGACGATCGCGGACGCGCTGCGCGCCGCGATCGTCGAAGGCACGCTCGCGCCGGGCGCGCCGCTCAGGCAGGACGCGATTGCGCGACACTTTTCGGTCAGCGCGATTCCGGTCCGCGAGGCGCTGCGGCAGCTCGAAAGCGAGGGCTGGGCCAAGGTCGAGGTGCACAAGGGCGCGACGGTCGCGCCGCTGTCCGCCAACGAGGCGCGCGAGATCTATGAAATCCGCTCCGCGCTCGAGAGCCTCGCGCTCGGCCTAGCCATTCCGCGGCACACAGCCACCTCGCTGCGCGAAGTGACCAGGTTGTGCAAAGCTGCGGAACGTGAACCCGATCCGTCGCTCTACGTCGCACGCAACGAGGCATTCCATATGAGCCTTTATGCGCCGGCCGGACGGCCGCAGCTGTGCGAGATGATCGCGAACCTGCATCGCCGCGGCGAACGCTATCTGCGGCTCAAGTTCGGTTTTCCCGAGTACAAGGGCGAATCGGACCACGAGCACGTCGTGCTGCTCGACGCGGTGCTGCGCCGCGATGTCGCGGCGGCGCAATCGCTGGTGGCCGCCCACCTGATCGGCACCGGGGAGTTGATCTACCGTTTTCTGACTGAACGCGTGAAGACCGAAGAATCGGCGCACGCGCGCAAGCCGCGCGCGAAACGCACGCGCCCTTCAACCTCTCCATCCGTGAGTACCCCTGCCGATGAACCAGCGACTCGAACCCCACCGTCTGAGCGCGACGACGGCTAGCGCGAACGCGGCGCCCGCCCGCTCGTGGACCACGCGACGCGACGAAAAAGCCCGCCGTCTCGCGCAAATCGCCCCGTGGCTCGAAAACGGCGTGCTGCCTGCCGCGCGCATCGTCGATGCGTTGCAGGCCTTGATCCGCTCCGGCGACCGCGTCGTGCTGGAAGGCGACAACCAGAAGCAGGCGGACTTCCTGTCGCGCTCGTTTGCGAAGGTCGATCCCGCCGAAGTGCACGACGTGCATCTGCTGATCTCGAGCATCAGCCGGCCCGAGCATCTGACGCTCTTCGAAAAGGGCATCGCGCATAAGGTGGATTTCGCCTTTGCGGGGCCGCAAAGCTTGCGCGTCGCGCAACTGCTCGAAGACGGCAAGCTCGAGATCGGCGCGATCCACACCTATGTCGAGCTATACGCGCGGATGTTCGTCGACCTGTCGCCGCAGGTCGCGCTGCTGTGCGCCGAAAAGGCGGACCGGCACGGCAATCTATACACGGGCGCGAATACCGAAGACACGCCGACGATCGCCGAAGCGGCCGCGTTCCGGCATGGCATCGTGATCGTTCAGGTCAACGAGATCGTCGACCAGCTGCCGCGCGTCGACATCCCTGCTTCGTGGGTCGACGTGGTCGTCGAAGCGGACCGGCCGTTCGCGGTCGAGCCGCTGTTCACGCGCGATCCGCGCCATATCGGCGACTTGCAGGTGCTCACGGCGATGATGGTGATTCGCGGCATCTACGAGCCGTACAACGTGACGGCGCTGAACCACGGCATCGGCTTCGATACCGCCGCGATCGAACTGCTGCTGCCGACCTACGGCGAATCGCTGGGCTTGCGCGGCAAGATCTGCCGCCACTGGACGCTCAATCCGCACCCGACGCTGATTCCGGCGATCGAGTCGGGCTGGGTCGACAGCGTGCACTGCTTCGGCAGCGAAGTCGGCATGGAAGCGTATATCGAAGCGCGGCCCGATGTGTTCTTCACGGGCAGCGACGGCACGCTGCGTTCGAACCGCGTGCTGTGTCAGCTGGCCGGGCAGTATGCCGTCGATCTCTTTATCGGCTCGACGCTGCAGATGGACGCCGACGCGAATTCCTCCACCGTTACGCGCGGGCGTCTTGCCGGCTTCGGCGGCGCGCCGAACATGGGCCACGACCCGCGTGGCCGGCGTCATGCGAGCGACGCGTGGCTCAAGCTGCTCAAAGGCAATGAACCGGTCGCGCGCGGCCAGAAGCTCGTCGTGCAAACGGCCGAGACCTACAAGAAAGGCGGCGAGCCGACCTTCGTCGACGAACTCGATGCGATTGCGGTCGGCAAGAAGAGCGGCATGCCGATCGCGCCGGTGATGATTTACGGCGACGACGTGAGCCATGTGGTAACCGAAGAAGGCATTGCGCATCTGCACAAGGCCGAGGGGATCGATGAACGGCGTGCCGCGATTGCCGCGGTGGCCGGCGTCACGCTGATCGGTTTGCGCGCGAAGCCCGAGAAAACCGCCGAGTTGCGCAGACGCGGCATCGTCGCGTATCCCGAAGATCTCGGTATCCGGCGCGGCGATGCGAAACGTTCGCTGCTCGCGGCGCGCAGCATCGACGATCTCGTCACGTGGTCGGGCGGCTTGTATGCGCCGCCGGCACGCTTCAGAAGCTGGTGATGCGATGACGGCGACTGCGGCAGCAAAAGCGGCGGCATCGGGGTTGGCAACGTGCGGCGTAAGGCGCGGCGCGGCGCGTGATGCGTGCGCAGCGGCGCGGCCGGCGCTGTCCGATTCGCAGCTGGCGCGGCTTGCCGTCGAAGCGCTGATCGAAGAAGCGGAGCTGACGCCGAAGCCCGCGCTCGTCGACGGGCGCGGCAGCGGCGCCCACCGCGATCTCGATCTGCCGACCATGCGCCGTTCGGCGCGTGCGCTCGAAGCGACCTTCGCAGCGCTCGCGCGCGCATCGCGGCATCGCAGGCCATCGGCGACGCTGCGTGCCGAGCTGGCGCAGATCGGCCGCGGCGGCGAACAGGCGATGCTGCACGCGACCGGCGGCAGCAACGCGCATCGCGGGGCGATCTGGATTATCGGATTGATGATTGCCGGAGCGGCGATCAGCGGCGTCGCCGCGCGCACGGTTGCGCGCACGACCGGTGGGTCGTCCGACGCGGCGCGAATCTGTTCGCTCGGTGCGCAGATCGCGTGTTTCCCCGATCGCTTTGCCGCGACCGCCGACAGCAACGGCGAGCGCGTGCGCCGGCGTTATCAGGTCGGCGGCGCGCGCCGCGAAGCGCAGGACGGCTTTCCGCATGCGCTCGAAGTCGGTCTGCCGGCGCTCGTGCGGGCGCGCGAACAAGGCATCGACGAAACCGCGGCGCGCGTCGATGCGCTGCTCGCGATCATGGCCTCGCTCGACGACACGTGTCTGTTGCATCGCGCGGGCCGCACCGGTCTGCAGGCGGGCCAGCAAGGCGCGCGCCGCGTGCTGGCGGCGGGCGGCAGCTCGACCGCCGGCGGGCGCACCGCCCTCGCCGCCCTCGATCGCGCGCTGGTCGCGCTGAACGCCTCTCCGGGTGGCGCGGCCGATCTGCTCGCCGCGACACTCTTCCTCGACAAACTGTCTCGTCAAGACTTCACCGGGAGTACCGCCTCATGGAACACCTGACGTTCGAGTATCCGGCGCAACGCGCCCTCACGACCTGCGCGCATGTCGGCGTGGTCGGGTCCGGCGACCTCGAGGTGCTGCTGTCGCCCGCCGCCTCGATGACGGCGACCGTCGACGTGCGCACCAGCGTCGACGGCTACAGCCACATCTGGAGGAGCGTGCTGGACCGCTTCTTCCAGCGCTACGACGGCGCGGCACATATCGAGATCAACGACTTCGGCGCGACGCCCGGGGTGGTTGCACTGAGGCTCGCGGAAGCAATCGAGGCGATCGATGGGGCCGCGGGGAATGGCGGTGCATCGGGTGCTTCCGGTGCATCGGGTGCATCGGATACTTCGAATCATTCAGGGAGCGAGGCATGAGTACGCTAGCGTTGCCGACCGCGCCGGTGCTCGCGGACAGCTTTATCGAATTGCCCGCGCGCGACCGCGTGCGCGCCCTGCTCGACCCCGGTACGTTTCGCGAGCTGCTCGGCCCGTTCGACCGCATCGAATCGCCGTGGCTGCCGCTGCAGGGCATCGTCTGCCAGGCCGACGACGGCGCCGTGATCGCGCGCGGCACGATCGACGGCGAGCCCGCGGTGATCGTCGCGCTCGAATCGGCGTTTCAGGGCGGCAGTATCGGCGAGGTGTCGGGCAGCAAACTCGCCGCCGCGCTCGAACTCGCGCTGCGCGACTGCGAACGCGGGCGGCTCGTGCGCCCGGTCGTACTGTTCGAAACCGGCGGCGTGCGACTGCAGGAGGCGAATCTCGGGCTCGCGGTGATCGCCGAGATGCAGGCCGCCATCGTTGCGCTGCGTCGCTACGTGCCGGTGGTCGGCGTGATCGCGGGCATGGTCGGCTGCTTCGGCGGGATGTCGCTGGCCGCGGCGTTGTGCTCGCACCTCGTCGTCACGAAGCAGGGGCGGCTCGGCATGAACGGGCCGGAAGTGATCGAGCAGGAAGCGGGCATCGAGGAACTCGATTCGAGCGACCGCCGCCGCATCTGGCAACTGATCGGCGGCGAGCAACGCGCGGCGACGGGCCTCGCGGACAGCCTGGTCGAAGACGATGTGCAAGCGGTGCGTGCGGCGGTCGTCGACGCCTTTGCGCGCGGACTGCCTGCCGCGCATCGTAGCGAGCAGGTCGACGCGTACCTCGCGCGGCTCGCCGCGATCGACCCGCAAACCGTGACGCCCGACACGATGCGCGCGGTGTTTGGCGCCGATGCGTCTCCTCAAGCCAATGCGCCGGCTGCGGCGCGCAAGGAGTGACCGTGACCGATACCCCACTGACACGCGGCGCACGCTGGTTCCGCGCGCTGGCCGGCGAGCCCTCGACCAGCGCGCCGGTCTGGAGCGGCGACGCGACGCTCGGCGGCGAGACCGCGCGCTTCGTCTCGGTCGTGCCCGACCCCGACAACCGCTTTCCGCGCGCCACCGACAATGTGGTCGGCCTCGAACAGGGATGGCTGCTCGCGCGCGCGGTGCGCGACGCGATCGCACAGGACGCGAATACCGCGAACAAGCGGCCGATCATCGCGATCGTCGACGTGAAAAGCCAGGCGTACGGCTATCGCGAGGAGATGCTCGGTGTGCATCTCGCGTGCGCGGCTGGGGTCGACGCCTATGCGACGGCGCGCGACGCCGGGCATCCGGTGATCGCCTTGATTGTCGGGCCGGCGATGTCGGGCGCGTTTCTCGCGCATGGCTACCAGGCGAACCGGATTCTCGCGCTCGATGCGCCCGGCACGCTGGTCCACGCGATGGGCAAGGAAGCCGCCGCGCGCGTGACGCGCCGTACCGTCGACGAGCTCGACAAGCTCGGCGAAACGATTGTGCCGATGTCGTATTCGATCGCGTCGTTTGCGAAGCTCGGGCTGCTCGATACGCTGATTGGCGATGTCGATGCGGACGCGCCGAGCAGCGCGCATATCGAACGCGTGCGCGGCATTCTCGCGGACTCGGTGCGCGATGCGCGTGCGGATAAGTCGCGTGGGTTGTCGCATCGGCTCGAGTCGGAGGCGGCGCACAAGACGCGCGCGGCATCGATTGAAGTGCGGCGACGGCTCGCAGCGCAGTGGGATGCCGCGTGATGATGGTGTGTGCGCTGCCGGCGTTTGGATTGGACGGCCGCGTCCGCGGTGAAACTCGCTGGCAGCCGCACGATGTCCTGCGGCTGCGTCGCCTGCCGGCGCACGACGGCGAACCGGCCTGGGTTCGCGAGGCGTTTCTGCGCGCCCCCTTTGCGGTCGTAAGGCGTGCCGGATCGTCACCGGGCTTCGTTCCAGTCGGGCTGCGCGGCGCGAACCGCGCGCAACGCTACGGCACATGGGTCGAAGACGCGGCCGTCGAGTTTGCCGTGCCGCCAGAGGCACTCGTGTCACGAGAGCCTGCGTCCGGGCGCGAGGGGCTGCCGGCATTTGCCGTGCTCGCCGAACTGCGCCGTGCGCCCTGCTCGCTTGGACAGTACGTGTGGGGACCGGCCGGCAGCGTCGGCTTCGAGCTGGCGACCGGCGTGCCGACGGCCACCGGATCAAGCGATCTCGATTTGCTGATTCGCGCGCCAGAGCGGCTCGATCACGCCACGGCCGGGCGCCTGCTTGCCGAACTTCTTGCGTTCGCGCAACGTGCGGACGTGCGTGTCGACGCGCAACTCGAAACGCCGGCCGGGGGTGTCGCGCTGGCTGAGCTGGCTCGCGGGACATCGCATGTCATGGCGCGCGCGAACAGCGGCGCGTCGCTCGTGGCCGATCCGTGGGCGGCGGCCGTGGACAGCGCGTCGGCCAGCGCGACGCCGACCTTGACGCTGCCCGCTGACGTCCAATGACGAGACCACGACACGATGACGCTGGCCCTCCTCTTTCCCGGACAAGGTGCGCAAACCGAAGGTTTTCTGCATCAGCTTCCCACCCATCCGGCAGCCGACGCGACGCTCACCGAAGCTTCCGATGTGCTCGGCTTCGATGTGTTGACGCTTGATAATCGCACCGCCCTGCAATCGACCGTTGCTGTGCAAATCGGCATGGTCGTCGCGGGCGTGGCCGTCACGCGCGCACTCGCTGCAGAGCGGTTGACAGCCGACTTCAGCGCCGGGCTGTCGGTCGGCGCCTATGCCGCGGCCGTCAGTTGCGGCGCGCTCGAATTCGCCGATGCAGTACGCCTCGTTCGCAAGCGTGCCGAACTGATGGAGACCGCTTATCCATCCGGTTACGGACTCGCCGCCATTGCGGGACTGACCGAGCATCAGGTCGAAACGCTTGCAGCGCGGATCGCGCATGACGGACGGCCCCGCGTTTTCGTCGGCAATGTGAACGCACCGCGGCAAATCGTCGTAGCGGGCGCGACCGATGCGCTCGACGCGTTCATCGAAACCGCGCTCGCAGCCGGTGCGCGCAAGGCGACGCGGTTGGCGGTCAGCGTGCCGTCGCATTGCGAATTGCTCGGCGCCGCTGCCGACGAACTCGCGGACTACGCGCGCAAGGTGCCGTTCCGCGCGCCGCAAAGCCTCTATATCGGCAATCGCGGCGGACGGCCGCTGCATACCGCCGATGCGATTCGCGACGACCTTGTGACCAATATGCGGCATACCGTCCGATGGTTCGATGCACTGACGGTGATGGTGGAAATGGACGCACGCGTTTTACTCGAAGCGCCGCCTGGCCAGGTATTGACCGATATCGCGCGCGAACACTTTCCTGACACGGTGGCGCTTCCCGCGAGTACGCTGGCGTTTGATCGGCTGGTTGCGACGGTCAGGCGCCGGATCGATGCTGACCGCTAGCGGGTTTTCGGCATGAGAGAAGATGGCGGAAGTATTGCGGCATCGCTCCGATGCCAACCGTCGCGTGAACGCCAGGAATAAAGTCGCTATCAAATTCCCTTCCTTCTGAAAATTCCGATCTCTTATAATTTCCACTCCAGTAAAAGCAATAAGATAAGAGACCAGAATGACGAACGCACAAACTCAGGGGTCGTGGGAGGGGCCGGCGGAAATCTCGAGCTGGTTTCAACGCATTCAGTCTATGCCATTGGACGCCGGCATCATCGAGCTGTCGCGCGAACCGGAATTGCACGAGCGGCTCGAAGCCAGTCCGCCGTTCCAGCGAGCTTATCTGGACAAGGTCGCCGATCTCGTGGGGCGGGCCTTCGGCAAAGCGGACGAGGCCGCGGTCGCCGAAGCGCATGCGGCGCTTTTCGCCTTGTACGAACTGCAACTGTGTGCGCCGGATGACCTTGCCGCAACGAACCAGCACGAGCCGCTTTTCTATTCAGTTCGCCGACGGATCGAGAGCGCGTGGCTCAAGGCGGAACAGACGCGGCTTCAAAATGCTGAACCCGTCAAACCCGCCGACGTGCCGCAGGCAATCAAGGCACTATGCGTTTCTCACAGCGCCGCGGCTCATCCGTTATTCGATTTTCTCGCCCATAGGGCCGACCATGCGGCGATGGACCGGTTCTTTCTAAGTGACAGCGCGCTCAACATTCGCTTTTTCGATTTGCTGGCGCTGGCGCTAGTCGGCTCCGGCGAAAGAGCCCGGCCTGAGCTGGTCCGCAATCTGTGGGACGAGTCGGGTCGCGGCGATCGGTCGGAGGCACATGTCCGCACCTTTCGCGATCTACTGGACGCGCGGGGCTTGTCTCAGGGCCGATCAGACCACGCAGCCAACCTCTCCTGGCAAGGGCTCGCCGGGCACAACCTGTTTATGCTGACGGCGCTGAACCGGATGCACTCGCACAAGTCGCTCGGCGTAATGGCGGTGACTGAACTCATTGATCCCGCGTCGTACGAGCAGGTCGTTCACGGATGCCGAAGGCTCGGCTATTCGAAATGGCAATATCGGTACTATGCCGAACACATCGAGGTCGATGTCGTTCACGGCCAAGGGTGGCTCGATAATGTAATCACGCCGACACTGGAGCGCGCGCCGGACGCCGCGGCGGACATTCTGTTCGGCGCCCGGTTGCGCCTCGCGTCTTGCCAGCAATACTACGACTTCCTGTTCTCCACGGTCGCGTCCTCTTCCCACGAATCCTGCACGGATCTCACGCAGTAAGCAGCAATCAGATCGCGGGCTGCCCGCCACGCTTCGTCCGCGGAGTCTTTTCTTTCCGCGACTTGCGCCGACAGTGTTGCCCCGTCCAGCAGCATGACCAGGACGGCGGCCAGCGTGGCTGCTTCCTCAGCGCCGACGAGCTGCGCGGCGAGCTGCTCGATCCGTCTCGTCAAGCCGGTCTTTTGGGCAACGGCGATGTCGTGAATTGTCGAGCCTTTCGACGGAAATTCCGCAGCCGCATGCGCGAACATGCAGCCGGTGAAATCATGCGCGTTGAACCAGTCGCCGTGCCATCTGAACACCTGTTCGAGCCCAGCGAGCGGCGTGTCCGCACTCGCCAGGGCCTTTTCTAGCGACACGGCGCATTCCCGCTGCCGTTGTTGAAGGACCTGGACGATCAGGTCGGTCTTCGACGGGAAATAACGGTACATCGTTGCCTTAGTCACGCGCGACTCGGCAATGACCCAGTCTATTCCGACTGCGTGGTAGCCGTAGGTACCAAATAGTCGGGTTGCGGACTCCATAATCTGGTTTCGCTTATCCGACATTGTCGAGGACCCATTCAGGAAACGACTGCCCGCTCAATCATGCATGGAAATGGATCTGATTATATCGCGCACCTTCCAGATAATTAATCCGCATATAGATGGATTAGTTTAACCACCCGTTTCCGACATCGGACAACGACCGCGAAGGCCTGGTCAAAAAACACCTTGGGACGGGTCACCTCGTCCTGTATGACCCGGCGGGCGCTCGTTCAGAACGTGACAGTCATCACAATCATATCGTCGTAGATACCGGGGCCAACGGGCCGCCGTGGCGGAGTGCGGCCATAGACCGAATATGTCGACGTCCCGCCTCGTTCTGGCATGTTGTCCGCGCCGACGACGACCTCGCTGCCACCGCTGCCGTCCCCCCAGATCACGGTGTGTGCGGCGTCCGTATATAGCTGATAAGGCAACATGGTCTGGCCGCTACGCATGGCGCGCCCGGCATAACTGCCACTGGCGCCGGCGCCAAGCGCAATTGCATAGTGAGCGGGGCTGGACATCCGGGTACAACTGATCGTGATCGTGCCGACCGCGTCCGCTGGGGACGACGACAGCGGGTTATATACGCCGAACGCCACGCCGGTCGCCGATATCGTGCACGCGGCCTGCCCCGTCGTGCTCACGATGAGCGATAGCGCGACGACGCCCAAACGGCGCATCATCGTGCCTGCTCAACACAGACGACCGGCCCGATCATCGGAATGTCGCCCGGCGCCGGTCGATAGTCGAACCCCGCCGTACAGCGCTGTCCGTCTGGCTGCTCGACACTCACTTCATTGTGCGCGTCGAGGCCCTCGATATACGTATCACCGTCATAGCCAACCGGCGCTACAGCGCCGGTCGCCTGCAGCGTAACGACACTGCCCGGCACAATCTGTTTCCCCGTCTCGTCCACCAGCCGTACCAACGCGCCGCGGCTCGCGCGCACAGCGAACTTGACGACAACCGCCGAGCGGTCCTGCGGCCGCACTTCGCGGGTGGCGGTATCGAGCGACACATCCGGTGGCAGATCGGCCGGATCGATCGCGAGGTGGTTGATCGCATAGGAACGCAGATCGGGCACCAGCAGAAGCCCGGAGGAATCGGTACGACCCGCATCGCGATTCTCGTCCAGCACACGGACGCGCCCGATGCCGCCCGTATCGACGACACCGAAGCTGTCGTTGATCGTATTCGATGCGAATGCCCCGCCGCCGACCACCGAAAAAGCACCTTGCGCTTCGAGACGCAATAAGGTGTCCTGCGTTGTTCGGTCGACGCCGGCCGACAGCATCGTCCACGGCGATTTGTACTGCACCTGCGCAAACTCGTGATCGGTGTCACTGGCGCTCGAACCATACACCTGGTAGCCCCAATCGCCGATCGTGACCGGCGACTGCTGCGCCTGCACCTGCGCATAACTGCTGCCCGAACCCGATCCTGCGCTGGCGCTCACGGAACTGCGCTTGCCGAGCGGGATCGTCAGACCGAGCATCACCCCACTGCTGCTGCCATTGGCGAAGTCGTGATAGCCGGTCAAATAGAGCGACATGTCGTGAACAGGCGCCGTATAGCTGGCCGACAGAACGTGGGTGCGCCCCGCCGGCTGAAACGTGACGACGCTGCCTCGCGACGTGCTGTCGCCGTTCAGCACGGTCCCGGCGGG
This sequence comes from Paraburkholderia sp. 2C, assembly GCF_054589215.1. Lineage (NCBI taxonomy): Bacteria > Pseudomonadati > Pseudomonadota > Betaproteobacteria > Burkholderiales > Burkholderiaceae > Paraburkholderia > Paraburkholderia sp. 2C. The sequence continues at coordinate 113,225 of NZ_BAAILL010000038.1, forward strand.
AACGTAGACGCGGACCGGGCTCGGTGTCGCATTGAGGTCGACTCCCGCATACGCGACGCCGATCGAGCCGAGACGTCCGAGCGACAGGCCGGTGGTTGCAAGCAACTCCAGTCGCGGAGTCGGCGAACCGTTCAACGCGGCGACATCCACGAAGTTGGTGGCGGCCACCGAGACGGACGCGCCGAAGCTGAACACCCTGTCCTGGCGCTGGATGCCGACTGAAAACTGCGTACCGGCGCCGGCCGCGCCGGTACTGACCGCGGCCGCGGCATTTAATACAACGAAGTTGCCAATGCTGGCTACGATTCCGGCGCCACCCATGAACAATTGGGCCGCGCCCTGGGTGGCCGCTTCGACGGTCACTGTCGACGAGAGGCCGCGACGATAGGTGGCGATGGCCGCGAAATCGCCGTAGTCGTTGCTCACCGTGCCCCAGTTGCGCCGCACCGCGCCCGCCTGAACCGAGAAATTTTGCAGACCCGGCTCGAGCAGCGCAGCGCTTGCGTAGAACGGCAGCGTTTCGGTTACTTGCTGTCCCAAAGCATTGGTCAGCGTCATCGAAACGGTGCCGGCTCCCGTCACCACCGGCAACTGCGAAATCGCGAAAGGGCCAGCGCCGACCTGCTGCGATATCGTGCGGCTGCCATTGACGAGCACATCCACCGTGGACGGCACCGCGGCCGAGCCCGCCAGCGACGGCAGCGGAAATGTGATCAGGTCCGGACTCATCGCGAAGTCCGTCTCGATCTGCGCGCCCCCCAGACGGATTGCGCGAGTCCAGTTGAGGCTTCCAGTGATCACATCGCCAACGCGGTAGCGGCGCAGCGTATCGGCGTCGGAGTACGTGTACGTCGAGTCGAGACGGACGGGCGAAGGCGAACCGCTGCCCGCGTAGACAAGCAACCCCGAGCTCGCAACCCCCAAAGGTGAAAACGCGCGCAGGTCGAGCTCGCCGTTCGCGCTGTTCTGGCCGCGCACGGTGCTGGTCGACATGTCGTAGTTGAGCGTCGCGCCGGTGCTGCTCTGAACCCGCATCGCACTCGCGTTCTGTCTGCTGACTCCCAGCAACGTCGGCAGCAGGCGCTCGTCGTCCGAGGTCACATACAGCGTCTCGGTCGCTTCGTCGAGGCGCCAACTCATGCCGGACAGGCTGGACAACGCAACCAGATCATCGGAACCGGCGCCCGGCGCGGAAGGGGCTGCGTCCGGCACCTTGAAACCGAGGTCCCGCAACTCGCCGCGCCGTGCCGCCAATTGGCCGCCGAGCAGCGAGAATTCGCCGATCTTTCCTGTCGCGTAGCCGTTGACCTGCAGCGCGAGCAGCAGCGTCGTGCCAGCTCCGCACGCGAGAGACGGCGCGACGGCCAACGCCAGCATCACCATCTTCACCTGAGCGAACCGCATCGGCGCTCGATGAGCCCGTTGGTGCCGGTCACTGTCTGCCCGCAACCGGAATGGACTGATCGATCGTGCCCGTTCCCGTGTCCGCGTCCGCGGTGATGCGCACCGTTTCCCCGGCGGCCGGCAGCGGCGTTCGCGCCGGGATACGCCAGCGGCGGGACGCACCGGCGAGCACGTACGGCGAAGCGTTAGCCTCGGTTTTTAGTTTTCTCCCATCACTGGTCGTGAGCACGATGTTACGCACTACCTGGTGTCGGCCACCGTCGTTCAGCGCGACGAGGTACGCTTCGTTGGCATCCCGCATCATTCGGAATTGCAGGTGCGCCGGTGCGGTGCGGGTGGCCGCTTCGGCAAAGACGGGCAACGACAGGCGCAGCACGACGTGCACAACACCCGGCTCGGCCGGAGGGGGAATCTGGTCGATCAGGATCCGATAGGTTGCCTCATGATCTTGCGGCGGACGGCGCAGCAGGAGGCGCACGATTTGCGACGCGCCTGGCGCGATAGTGGCGAGCGGCGGACTAACCACGAGCTCGGCGGACGGCGTGAGCTGGTCTTCACCTGCGGACTGGCTCCACGCGAACGCCCGTACCTGGACGGAAGTCGCCCGACTGCCCCCGTTGGCGAGCGTGAGCGCGGTGGCCGCCTGTCCGGGGGGCAACTGGAAGGTGACCGGCACCACGGTCAGAGACTGCGCGCTGGCCGCTCGCGCGGCCAGCAGAACGCCGAGAAAAGCGACAAGGCGACCGGTTGTCGCTATGCGCTGATATACGGTCATAGCGGCTCCTGGCGTCGCATTGCCATACCGATCAGTACGTCAGCGTGGCCGTGATCGTATCGGAGTAAGTGCCCGGCGCGGGAACGGTTCCGGCCGCGAGGCTGCCATAGACGCTGATAGCCTGCGACGATCCGCTGCCGGTTCCCGTATACACGTCCGTGCCTACCGTATTACCCCAGTGGTCCGAATGAGCGGCGTCCTGAAACAGGTCGTAGGCAATGTAGCTGCCTCCGAACCCGAGCCGTCGGGTGCTCGTGTCGCCGGGCGTGCCGGCATTCAAGCCGGCGTCCAGCGCAATGCTGTACGGGGTGCTGGAGGTGCAGGTTGCCGTGATGGTAGAGGTTGTGCTGAGCGCGCTGCCACTATACGTACCGAAGCTCATCGAGTCGGCCGACAGCGCGCACGCGGCCGGCACAACGGCAGAGACGGTGAATGTGGCGGTGGTTGTCGCTGCGATCGCATTGGCAGGCTGCAGACCGAGCGTGAACGCGCCCACCATGCTCGCGCAAGCGATAGCGAGTTTGGCTGTCTCTTTGCTTGACAACGGGCGGATATTGCCCCGACGCAAGGGCGACGACGAGGTCATACGATGTGCGAGCATCATGGTAGGCTCCAGGGAGTGATCGGAAGCGATCTCCAGAATCCACGGAAAAGAACATTCGCCTCATGCTGCGCGCTATTTCCGCTCCGCAGGCATGGATAAATCGCAAGGTCACTATATATCACCTGAAACGTATAACTCCGATATTCCTACCGTCCGATTCGGACGGATTTTTGGAGATTTCGGCCATCTTTTCCCGCTTTGTGCGGAATTACTCAATTGCACAATACGGCAATATGCCACTTGATGATCGGATCTCTCAAGATAAACCAGCACAATTCATAGGCATCCCGAATCGTCAGGATGCGTATTTCGGGTTGCTGGCGCACGTTCTGCACGATCTGTGAACAGTGAGATTTCCCGCCTGGGCGTACGCAATGGACAGTGCGTCCAATGTCATACTCCCGCGACAAGCTTGGCTCGCTACAACCGCTGCAGTGAAACTTCGCAAGCGCCTATCCACATCGTTGTTTCAAGGCAGAAACGTTTTCTAATGGCCTTTATCGGCACTCGTTGAGTGTCCAGGCGATGATCCATGATTCTCATTCGGACAAATTTTTGGAGAATTCAGACATCGCATCCATATTTTCACAGAATCACCCCCATTACCCGAAATAACAATGCGTTATTTGACGATCAGTTCTGAAACATATGCGATCGAAATATATTTTCGCTATGCTAACTAGTCTAAATCAATACAATCAATGCGTATCCCAAGGCAAGAGCCTCGCTTGAACGGCGTTTCATCGGGCGACTGCGCCGCCCTGCTCGTCCGGCAGGAGTGTGACATCGGCCCTCGCGTCGGTTGCCAGCATCGGGGTCGGGCTTGCCGTTCGCAGATCGTGTCCTGACTTACGTGGCCAAAGCGTACGAAAGGCGTATGTCGATGCAAGCGTCAGTTGTGACGCACCCGCATCGAAGTCAGGCGCACAGCGTTTCATGACCAACGTCACTCGCGAAACCTCGCATCGTCGTTTCAGGGCTGAAACGTTTTCTGCCGACTCTTATTCGTGCGCTTCCAACGCCAGCCGATGAACCACGCGCGGCGCGCCTTTGCAGCGAACTGGCACGTTTATGGCTTTACGCCGCCGCGTTCGAACCGCGACGGCCACTGCCCTGGTTCGAACGCGCCGGCAGACACTCAGATCCGCCTTCTGCGGCGATCGATGGAAGGCGCTTAGCGCGGGACGCGGCGCGTAAGACGAAGCTACGGGGCAATAAGGGGCGGCGGACTTGCGGCGGGAGGTCGCACAGTCCGTCCGCCGATACGCACACGCACGTAACAAAGGAAGGCGACGGCAACAGGGTCGCGATCCCGGGGAAAACTAACGATGAAGATCAATCAATTCATTTCGCACTACGATATATCTATCCGGCAGGCAGTAATTGCCGGGATTGGTATCGCCTGCTGGGCGATGAGCGCGCAATCGAAAGCCGCCGACGAAGTAATTCCGCAATGGCAGGCGGCCGCCGATGTAACGGTGCCCACTAACAACGTGTCGGCGGGAGCGTTTTCCGGCGGTGATCAAGACAGCACGTCGGGGCAGACTGCCGCCGCGGCAGGGCCCGTGATCGGAACCGCCAGTGCATCAGCGACCGCGGTTGACGACACGGCCAGGCTGTTCAAGCCAGAGGGCTGTACTGGCAACGCAAGCGACTGCGGTCCGTATACGCGTGGCGGCAGTAGAGGCGGCGTCGGAGGAGCCGTTGCAGCAGCAGGCGGGTTCAGCGGTTCAACCGGAGGCGGAATAGGTAGTGGTGGTAGCAATTCTTCGGGTGGTGGCAATTCTTCGGGCGGTAGCGCGAATGCAGGCGGCGGAGGTAGTGCCGGTCATGGCAGTGGTGGCAACGGCAGCAGTGGTGGCAGTGGTGGCAGTGGTGGCAGTGGTGGCAGTGGTGGCAGTGGTGGCAGTGGTGGCAGTGGTGGCAGTGGTGGCAGTGGTGGCAGTG
>NZ_BAAILL010000039.1:0-27144 GCF_054589215.1 Paraburkholderia sp. 2C
CTTTTCGGGCAGCACGGTGCCGAGCGCGGAGACGCCGGTGCGCATCACGTCCATCGGATGCGCGGCGGCCGGGATCCATTCGAGCACCGCCTTCACATTCGCGGGCAGGCCGCGCATGCCCTTGAGCTTCGCCTTGTACGCATTCAGTTCCGCGAGGTTCGGCAGTTTGCCGTGCACGAGCAGATGCGCGATTTCCTCGAATTCGCAGGCGCCCGCGAGATCGAGAATGTCGTAGCCGCGGTAGTGCAGGTCGTTGCCGGTGCGGCCCACTGTACACAGCGCGGTATTGCCGGCCGTCACGCCCGACAGCGCGACCGATTTCTTCGGTTTGAATGCACCCGTTGCGGATGCCCGGGACGGGCTGGACGGGGTGTCTGCTTCGCTCATGTCTTCTTCCTCATCGCTTATTCAGGCAGCCTGAATATTCACTCGCTCACTTGTTGCCGGAGAACAGTTCGTCGAGCTTCTGCTCGTACGCGTAGTAGCCGATGCTTTCGTATAGTTCGGCGCGCGTCTGCATGGTGTCGACGACAGCCTGCTGCGTGCCGTCGCGGCGAATCGTGCGATAGACGTTTTCCGCGGCCTTGTTCATTGCGCGGAACGCCGAGAGCGGATACAGCACGAGCGACACCTCTGCGCCGCGCAACTCGTCGACGGTGAAGAGCGGCGTCGCGCCGAACTCGGTGATATTCGCGAGCACCGGCACTTTGACGGCCTTGACGAACTGGCGATACATGTCGAGTTCGGTCATCGCCTCGGGGAAGATCATGTCCGCGCCGGCTTCGACGCAGGCCGCCGCGCGATCGATCGCCGCCTGCAGGCCATCCACGGCCAGCGCATCGGTGCGCGCCATGATCACGAACTCGGGGTCGGTGCGCGCGTCGACGGCGGCCTTGATGCGATCGACCATCTCGTCCTGCGAGACGATCGCCTTGCCCGGACGGTGACCGCAGCGCTTCGCGCCAACCTGGTCTTCGATATGCATCGCGCCCGCGCCGGCTTTCGTCAGCGCCTTGACCGTGCGCGCGATATTGAACGCGGACGGACCGAAGCCGGTATCGACATCGACGAGCAGCGGCAGATCGCAGACGTCGGTGATGCGGCGCACGTCGGTCAGCACGTCGTCGAGGGTCGAGATGCCGAGGTCGGGCAGGCCGAGCGAGCCGGCCGCGACGCCGCCGCCCGACACATAGATGGCCTTGAAGCCCGCGTGCTGCGCGAGCAGCGCGTGGTTCGCGTTGATGGCGCCGACGACCTGCAGCGGCTTTTCCGTGGCGACCGCCGCGCGGAATTTCGCGCCGGCGCTGGCGAGACTCTGGGTGGTGGGGTTCATTTCAGTGGGCTCCGGTAACGGGTCGGTGTTTCGCAAAGAATGGGCCAATCGGCCGCGCGTACGCAAGTCATTGATTTCGAACGACTTCGAGTAAGGATCGTACGACATCGGTATTTCAGTTATGAAATCGACAATTTCATAACTGAAATAAAGTGCATAATCGCAGCTTGCTCCGTCTTCGCGGTCTCTTTCATCTTTTTGATTCGCCTTTTCGATCGCCCACACCCATGACCCGCCTGTCCGATCCGCTTTCCCGGCCGCGCATCTGGGCCGTCGGCATCAGCAAACTGCGCGACCTGTTCCGTGACATCGCCGACGAATACGATGGGCGCGCCGATCTGCGGCTCGTGTCGCTCGGCTACGAAGACGCCGTGCGCGAAATCGACGCGGCCGCCGGTTCGCTGCGGCCGGATGTCGTCGTCGCCGCCGGTTCGAACGGCACCTATCTGAAGTCGCGCGTCGACGTCCCTGTCGTGCTCGTCAATCCGACGGGCTTCGACGTGATGCACGCGCTCGCGCGCGCCCGGCGCGACGCGGCGTCGGTTGCGCTCGTGACGTACGGCGAGACGCCGTCCGAGGCGCGCCGCTTTGCGGCAGCGTATGGGCTCGATCTGCTGTTTGCGTCGTACCGGTCCGCGGAGGACGCGGAAGCATGCGTGCTCGATCTGCGCGATCGCGGTGTGAAGGCCGTCGTCGGTCCCGGCCTCGTGACCGATCTCGCCGCGCGTGCCGGAATGGAAGCCGTGTTCCTGTACTCACGCGCATCGGTGCGCGCCGCGTTCGATACGGCGCTCGACGTCGCGCACGCAACGTGGGCGGAGAGCGCGCGCCGCCAGCGGCTCGACAACGTGCTGCAGCATCTGCGCGATGGCGTTGCTGCGCTCGACGCGCAAGGACGCGTCGAAGCGATCAATCAGCGCCTTGCGGCGGCGCTCGGCATCGACGCGGCCGCAGCCGTCGGCCGGCAGTTCGCCACGCTGGTGCCGGACCTCGCACCGGACCTGACGCAAAGCGCACTCGACGCCGAAGGCGAAACGCTCGAAACCGTGCGCGGCGTCAGCTATGTCGTGCATCGCGGGCCGCTCGTCGAGCGCGGCGCGACCACGGGCATGGTGCTGACGTTTCAGGAATCGCGCGCGGTCGAACGACTCGATCGCACCTTGCGTTCGCGACAGCGCGCGAAGCAATTCGTCGCGCGTTACCGGCTCGACGACCTGATCGGTGCGTGCGATGCCATCGATCGCGTGCGCAAGCTCGCGCGCCGCTACGCGACCTCCGACGCGACGGTGCTGATTCGCGGCGAAAGCGGCACGGGCAAGGAGATGATCGCGCAGAGCCTGCATCAGTTGAGCGCACGGCGCGACTTTCCGTTCGTGGCGATCAACTGCGGCGCGTTTCCGGAGGCGCTGCTCGAAAGCGAGCTGTTCGGCTATGAAGAGGGCGCTTTCACGGGCGCGCGCCGCGGCGGTAAGGCGGGACTGATTGAAACCGCGCACCGCGGCACGCTCTTTCTCGATGAGATCGGCGAGATGCCGTTGCCGTTGCAAAGCCGGCTGTTGCGTGTGCTGCAGGAGCGCGAGGTCGTGCGTTTGGGTTCGACGGAGCCGACGCGCATCGACGTGCGCATCGTCGCCGCGACGCATCGCGCGCTGACCGACGCAGTCGATAGCGGCGAGTTTCGCGCCGATCTTTTCTATCGGCTCAACATCCTGAACGTTGCGTTGCCGCCGTTGCGCGAGCGGCAGGCGGATATCGTGCCGCTTGCCGCCGAACTGCTGTATCAGGCAGCGCGGCGCGAGCCGCGGCTGGCCGCGCATCTCGGCAGTGCGGCTCAAGCGGCGCGCGTGCTGGCCGGCGTGCATGAACCGCTTGCACGGCACGCATGGCCGGGCAATGTGCGCGAACTGCAGAATGTGATCGAGCGGATTGTGGTCGAACTCGTCGAAAGCGATGCAAGCACGGCAAGCGCTGCACGAGATGCGCGCGGCGGCGTCCTCGCGCTCAGCGTCGACGATTTGCGCGCGATCGCGCCCGAAGTCTTTCACGATGCGGCGCAAACCTCTCGCGCCTTGACGCTGCGTCAACGCAGCCGGCGCGTCGAAGCCGACGAGATTCGCACGGCGCTCGAAGCGTGCGGCGGCGATCGCGACCGCGTATGCGAACTGCTCGGCATCAGCAAGACGACGTTATGGCGCAAGCTGAACGCGGCGGGTTAGACCTCCCGCAAAGACTCACCTTGCGCCGAAGCGAAATTCAATAGAAAGCATGACCAGGTAATACAAGGTGGGAGCGGAGCAGGCGTCGAAACTGGCCGGGAGCGCATGCGATAAAAAAACAAGCCCCGTTAGCAAGGGTGAATCGTCGCGAGGTCGCGCGGCCGGCCCACGGCGAGTCACCTATGTCATTGATCGATATCGGCAATGCGCCGCCTCACGGATCGATAGGATCCGCTATTCACAAAGGTGAGAAAGTTCGGGACGCGATGCGTATAAAACCCGATTTGACCGGTTACGCTCCGGCTTGCCGCAGCACCTGCGCAACGCGCCCGTGCTCGTGCAGCACCTCGGGACTCGCCTGTAAAAGCTGACGATAACGCGGCAGAAAGCCGCCATTCGGCTGCTCCTGCGAGAACAGCGCAACCACGCCTTGCGCTGCCCCGATCCGCTCTTGCGGTGTCGCGTCATCGGCGTCGAGCATTTCGTCGACATTCGCGATGACCGTCGATAAAGCGCCGAGCCAGCGGAAGCCAGGATTATTGATCAGCGCTTGCAAGAACGCCGCGGGCGTCACGGTGCCGACTTCCTTCTCGTAGTCGGCGCGTTCGTGCTCGAGGATGGTCTTGTGCAGCGCAAGCAGCGGCTTGCGCACGTCGGCGAGAAATTGCGTGGCTTGCTGATCGTTCATGATGGGTTTCCGGTAGTTCGTCGCTTGGTTCGTCGCTCGGTTCGTCGATTAGTTCGATTCGATCAGGTCAATTCGATCAGGTCGATCCGATCAGGTCGATCGATTCCGCCGATCGGGTCAGTATCGGCGCGCCGCTCTTCGCGCGCAAACCCGGTCTTTAAAGTCAGCGTCAAAAGATAACGCGCGGCACAACGCGAAAGTCGGCACGCGGCCGGCCGCGCCCGGCCGGCCGCGCCCAAAAGTCAAAGACCGCTTTCGCCTGCATTGCAAAACGTCGTTCATTCAAAGCAGCACCGCGCGCGATCGCTTATTCCTTTACGGCACCACCGACAAAAACAGATACGCCGCGAACAGCGACAGATGCACCGCGCCCTGCAGAATCGTCGTGCGTCCGGTGCTGAGCGTCAGCGTACCGACCAGCAGCGTGAGGATCAGCATCACCGTGTCCTTGCCGTCGATGCCGAGCACGAGCGGCTGGCCGGTCCAGAGGATCACAACCGCTACCGTGGGAATCGTGAGACCGATACTCGCGAGCGCGGAACCGAGCGCCAGATTCAGGCTCGTCTGCAGACGGTCCGCGCGCGCGGCGCGCACCGCGGCAAAACCTTCGGGCAGCAGCACGAGCGCTGCAATGACGATACCGACGACAGCCGGCGGCGCGCCCGCGTCGGCGATCGCGCGTTCGATCGACGGCGATAGCAGCTTGGCGAGCAGCACCACCGCAACGAGCGCCACGAACAGCAGCACGAGGCTCAGCAACGCGACCAATGCGCGTGGCGGCTCGGCATGGACATCTTCGCCGGGCACGTCGGCCAGAAAATAATCGCGATGCCGCACCGTCTGCACGAACACGAACACGCCGTACAGCACGAGCGACGAGACGCCCGCGAACGCCAGCTGCGACGACGACAGCAGGGGGCCGGGGCTCGTGCGCGTGAAGTTCGGCATCACGAGCGTGAGCACGGACAGCGAAGCGAGCACCGCGAGCGCCGCGCTTGCCCCGCGAATCTGGAAGCCCTGTTCGCGATGCCTCAGCCCACCGACCAGCAGGCAAATACCGACAATGCCGTTGCAGACGATCATCACCGCGGCGAACACCGTGTCGCGCGCGAGTCCCGCTTTTTCGGGCCCGGCCGACAGCATCACCGAGACGATCAGCGCAACTTCGATGACCGTCACGGCGACCGCCAGCACGAGCGTGCCGAACGGCTCGCCCACCCGATGCGCGACGACCTCCGCGTGATGCACGCCCGCGAACACCGAGCCGGCCAGCGCGATACCGACCAGCGCGAGCAGCACGCTGTGCCCGGGCAGCGCGAACGCGGCGCCCAGCACGATCCACGCGGCGATCGGCGTGGCGACGGTCCATCGAGGCAGTACGGACGAGGAAGTGGCCATTCGTTGAGTCCTTTTGTTATAGGGTGAGCCCGACACGCATCCACGCGCCATGGCCGATGGACCGCTCACCCGAGATTCAAGTCTTAGATTAAGAATGTACTCTAATGCTTTAAAGCATAAGGATATTTTTATTAGAAGGCGGCAATTCTGGAGGCGCATCCCGATGGTCAGAGACCAGGAAACCCTGAACCTGCTGTTCGACAGCATTACACGCTTCGTCCGTGAACGGCTTGTGCCGAACGAGGAAATCGTCGCGCAGACGGACCGGATTGCGGACGGGCTGCGGCAGGAAATGAAGGATCTCGGCCTCTTCGGCCTGTGCCTTCCCGAAGAATACGGCGGCTTGGGCCTGACCATGGAGGAAGAAGTGCTCGTTGCGTTCGAGCTCGGCAAGACATCGCCGGCGTTCCGATCGGCAGTCGGCAGCAACAACGGCATCGGGTCGACCGGCATCGTTCGACGGTACGCCGGCGCAGAAGCAGAAGTCTCTGCCGTGCCTCGCGAGCGGCGCACTGATCGGGTCGTTCTGCCTGACCGAGCCGGAGGCGGGTTCCGATGCGGCATCGCTGCGCACGAGCGCCGTGCGCGACGGCGACCGCTACGTGCTCAACGGCACCAAACGGTTTATCACGAACGCGCCCGAAGCCGGGCTGTTCACCGTGATGGCGCGTACCGATCCGACGGGCAAGCGCGCGGGTGCGATCTCGCATGATCGTCGATGCGGCGCGGCGGCGCGATAGCGGCGAACGCGTGACGATCGACGCATCGTGCGCCAAGATGTTCGCGACGGAAATGTGCGGGCGGGTGGCGGACCGCGCGGTGCAGATCTTTGGCGGAGCCGGCTATATGGCCGAGTACGGCATCGAACGCTTTTACCGCGACATGCGGCTTTTTCGCATCTACGAAGGCACGACGCAGATCCAGCAGATCGTGATTGCGCGCGAGATGCGGCGGGAGTTCGGAACCTGAAGAGAAACCGCGGAAAGGCCGGAGGACGAACTGAACGGGAATGGAACGGCAGTAGAACGGCAGTAGAACGGCAGCACATCGGAAGCACATCGGAAGCACATCGGAAGCACATCGGAAGCACATCGGAAGCACATCGGAGCCAGAACTTCCGGGCACCGCCCTTCACGAAGAAGAGCGGTGCGTGCTTCGAGACAGAACGCTTTACTGGCCGACCGGGCGGATCGTCAGGTCGTTCTTGACGTTCTTCACGCCCGATACGCCTTGCGCGGTCTGCGTAGCCATATCGACTTGCGGCTGCTCAGGCACCGAGCCCTCGAGCCACACGTCGCCGGTGCTCGCATTGGCGCGGACGATGATATTCGCGGCGCTGACGCCCTTCGCCTTCGCGAGCGCGCCACGCACCTTGCGCGCGAGTGCACGGTCCGCCTTCTTCATTGCCTTGTGCTGCTGCTTCGCGCTCGGCTGCGTGCTCGCGTCCGTGCCGGCATCGCTTGCCTGCGAATACGCGTTGAGCGACGCGAGCACGATCAGTGCGCCACCAACCACCTTGATTGCCTGGATCGCCTTCATTCACTTTCTCCTGTTGTCATGCTTAAGCGACGGTCAGCCCCGGAATGGGGGACCACTGCACTGCCAACTTCTGTACTTCTGGGATGAAAACGCGTGGAACGGTGCTGCGGTGTACGGCGAAATACGGGTGAAAACCCGAACGCGACCTACTGACAAACGAGAGCGGCCAGCTGTTACGGCCGCCATGCGGGTGTCTGTCGGAGTGTAAAGATACCGCAATTGGTTCCACAGTGATCGCTTACGGAAAGCGACTGAGGTTTTGACACAACGGATTTGGCGAAGACGTGCGAACAGTGTTGCTTTCGGACGCACGGCGCGGTTCGGCAAATGCACAGGTGAGGCATGCGAATGAAGGAAAAAACGTGGCGGATCACGCCGCTCAGGCGCGCGGCATTGCCGGTCGATGCGACCGCGCTCGCGCGCTATCTGGTCGGCAAGTGCCTCGTGCACGACATGCCCGAAGGGCGCATCAGCGGCCGCATCGTCGAAACCGAGGCGTATCCGGTCGGCGACTCGACCGGCCACGCGTTTATCGGCCGCCGCCACTACAACGAATCGCTGTTTCTTGCGCCGGGGCATGCCTACGTGCGGCTCACGTATGGCGTGTCCTACATGTTGAACGTGTCTGCCGAAGAAGCGGACACCGGCGCCGGCGTGCTGTTGCGCGCAGTCGAACCGCTCGAAGGTATGACGCAGATGCAGGCGCGCCGCCCCGGCGTGAAATCGCGCGATCTCGCGCGCGGTCCCGGACGGCTCACGCTTGCGTTCGGTGTCGGGCCGTCGCTGAACGGCGTCGATCTCTGCACAGGCAAAGGGCTCTGGCTCGGCACGCTTGCGCGGGCGAAGGCCGTCCCGGTCGCAGCGACGACGCGCATCGGCCTGTCGCGCGAGATGCATCGGCCGCTGCGCTTCTACGAACCCGATAGCCCCTTCGTCAGCGGTCCTCGCAAGCTGTTGAGGCCCGGCGGATTGGTCATCGGAATCGACAGCGAAACGTAAGCTCTACCCTCCGATGCAGTCGATCGGCCGCGGCTTGCGCTTTGAGCCCCGCTTGACGCCCCGCTCAGCCTTCGACATTTCCGAAGACGTGTTGAAAGACTGCGTACCTTTGCATTTTTCGCAATTAAGATTATTCGGGATTGGGGTTTTCCCTTAGAGGGCCACTGCATAGAATGAGGTCACTGGCTCTTGCATGGGGCAAGAAGTCAAGCAAAAAAAATGTCGGAGGTAAGGATTATGAAATCGCTGATCAAGGCTGTTGCCATCGCCGCGGTGCTGGCTGCCCCGGTTGTCGCGTTCGCGCAGTCGAACCCGTCGGGCCTGACGCGCGCGCAGGTTCGCGCAGAACTGATTCAACTGGAAAAAGCCGGATATGACCCGGCCATGTCGAACGATGCCACGTATCCGGCCGATATTCAGGCCGCGGAACGTCGTGTACAGGACCAGAACGCGCAAGCCGCCGCGCAGCAACCGGCCGATACGGGTTACGGCGCAGCGACGGGCGGTACGTCGCAAACGGGTGCGCCGGCGCGTATGGACCGGGCTAATTCGGTTTATTTCGGCCACTAATCCGCGTCAGTGATTCAGGTGACTGATTTGGGTCGCCAAGGCCGTAACAGGACAAGCCGACCTGCGTCGAAATGAATACGCAGGCCGGCTGACGGCCGATAAAGCATTTTTAGAAAGTGACCTCGGTCGCCATGATCGATGGCGGCTTCGCTCAAGCCGTTCGGATTGGGCTCTTTTCAGCGACCGCGAGGCACGCGGTATCGCGCGAAATCAACCGGCTCCCGTGATGTAGTGTTCGAGTTGCTGAATGGTGAACTGCTGCTCGGCAATGATGTTCTTCACGAGGTCGCCAATCGACACCATGCCAATCAGTTTGTCGTGCTCGAGCACTGGCAGGTGGCGCATGCGGCGCTCGGTCATGAGTGCCATGCATTCGTCGGTGGTCTGCTCGGGGCGCACGAACCGGACCGCTTTGCTCATGATGTCGCGCACGGGCGTCGACTTCGACGAGCGATCCATCAGCACGACCTTGCGTGCGTAGTCGCGTTCGGTGACGATCCCGGCGATCGCCTCGCCTTCCATGACGAGCAATGCGCCGATCTGTTTGTCTGCCATCAGTTTGAGTGCGTTGTAGACCGAATCCGACGCGGCGATCGTGTAGACGGTCTGGTCCGTCTTCGATTTGAGTACTTGTGCAACGCGGGTCATAAAGCGGCTCCTTTCGCAGTGCAGCACACCGGGTGGCATGCTGTCGTCAGGGACTGGCCAATCCAGTATAGGCGGGAGTCGCGGGTGGGGCGACGTCGCTTCGGTACGCCGCGCCACATGGGAACGCGCACGCACGCGTTGCCGCAGCGAGCGGCGACCGGATGCGCGACGGATGGGTCTTCGCGTTTAGCGGTAAACTCCAGTTCCAAACTATTTCCCCGGTCGTACTCGGGCTCTGTCAGACATTCGCTTAACGCCATGCCCACGTCTCACGATCCGTCGCTAGCTGACGATCCGCATATCCGGGAATGCGTCGCGCTCGAAGCGCAAGCCACGCTCCCCACCCGCTACGGTACTTTTACGTCCTATGTCTTTCGCGTGACCGATGGCGATGCCGAACATGTCGCGCTCGTGATGGGCGAGGTCGCCGGCAAGCAATCGGTGCTGACGCGCCTGCATTCCGAATGCCTGACCGGCGACGTGCTCGGCTCGTACCGCTGCGATTGCGGCGAACAGCTCGACCTCGCGCTGCGCTATATCGCGGCCGAAGGATGCGGCGTGCTGCTTTATCTGCGCGGCCACGAGGGGCGCGGCATCGGCCTGACGAACAAGATTCGCGCCTATGCGCTGCAGGAGCAGGGGCGCGACACCGTCGAGGCGAATCTCGACCTCGGCCTGCCCGACGATTCACGCGAATACGATTCGGCGGCGGGCATTCTGCGGGTGCTCAAAGTGACGTCGGTGCGGTTGATGAGCAACAACCCGGAGAAGTTCGACACGCTCGCCAAACACGGCATTCCGATCTGCGAACGCGTGGCGCTTGCCATTCCGGTGCGTGAAGAGAACGAACGGTACATCCGCACCAAGCAGGTGAAATTCGGCCATTACTTCGACGAGAACGAATAGCCGCTCAGCGACTTGACTGAATCACTTGACTGAGCGACTTGACCGAGCGACTTGACTCGGCGACTTCCCTGAGTGATCCGCGTGCGCGAGCGGACCATGCGGCCTACCTCAAACGTGGGTCGCCGCGCACATACCACCAGATCAGAATCGCGAAAACGATGAACCCCATGACCTTGCCGAAGAAAGTCGGCGGGTAAAAGCACAGCAACAGGAAGCAGACCAGCCAGACGATCTCGGCTGCCGATATTTTTCGCGCTTCTTTCATTTTCTTTATCCGGTTCTTTCTGCTCATGGCGCCGGTCGCGGGGCGGCCACGGCGCTGTGCTCACGTGTCGCTCAGGGTATGGCCTAGTCCGGCAAAACCTCGGGCGGTTTCGGCTTCGAGGTCGACCGGGTCGCATCCGGCCACCGGTTTTCGAATACGCAGTCGGCGAGCGGCGCGCGCGCCGCCCAGCGTTCCATTTCGAGCATCGGCTCCGGGTAATACTCGTCGATCTGACCCACGCAGAGTATCGCAACCGGCTGTGCGCCGTCAGGCATGCCGAGCAGCGCCCGTACTTCCTCGGGGTCGAACAGCGACACCCAGCCGATGCCAATTCCTTCCGCGCGCGCCGCGAGCCACATGTTCTGGATTGCGCACGACACCGAGGCGAGATCCATCTCGGGCAGCGTGCGCCTGCCGAAGATATGCGCCTCGCGCCCGTCCATCAACGCGACGACCAGCACCTCGGCGCAGTCGCGCATCCCTTCCACTTTCAGCTTCATAAACTCGTCGCGCCGCTTGCCGAGCGCGTCGGCCGTCAGCAGCCGCTCGCGTTCGACCGCGTCGTGCAAGGCGGCGCGCAGCGCGGGGTCGGTGATGCGCGCGATGCGCCACGGCTGCATATAGCCGACGCTCGGCGCGTGATGCGCGGCGTCGAGCAGGCGTTGCAGCACGGCCGGGTCGACCGGGCCGCGCACGAAGTGGCGCATGTCGCGGCGTTCGTAAATGGCGCGGTAGACCGCCGCGCGATCGGCGTCGTTAAAACGCGTTGCCATGGAAAATTGCCGCGGTGAAGGCCGGATTCGACGGCCAGTAGCTGTGCATATAAGTCGCGACGACCGGGCCCGAGCGGTAGACCGCTTCGCCAGTCGCGTCCGACTGCGGACGCGTCGCGTGCAGCACGGGCGTGAGCGGGGTGCTCACGTGCGAGTAGTGGAAGGTGTGGCCGGTCATCGTGCCGAGCGGGCCGTCGAGCTGCTGCATGCCGAGCGCTGTGAAGCGCGTCTGCATGCGCACGTGGCCGGGCAGCAGGCCCAGCATCGGCGTCGTCGTGCCGTCGGTGGCCGTCAGGCTTTCGAGCAGGTACAGCATGCCGCCGCATTCGGCGAATACCGGTTTGCCCGCGGCCGCATGCGCGCGCACCGAGTCGGCCGGGCGCGCATTGCGCGCGAGCGCGGCCGCGTGCAACTCCGGGTAGCCGCCTGGCAGATAGAGCGCGGTGGCGGCGTCGGGCACCGGCTCGTCGGCAAGCGGCGAGAAGAAGCTCACGCGCGCCCCCAGGGTTTCGAGCAAAGCGAGATTCGCCGGGTAGATAAAGGAGAACGCGGCGTCGCGCGCGACGGCGATGTGCGCGCCATCGAGCAGGCGCGGCGGCGGTGCGGATGGCGCGCCGCCGCCGGGCCGCGGTGATGCGGCCGCCGGCGCCGGCGTGAATTGCACGACCGGCGGCAATCCGGCGAGCGGCGTGGAGGCGAGCGCATCGGCGGCTCGATCCAGACGGGCGTCGAGATCCGCGATCTCGGCGGCCTGATGCAAACCAAGATGCCGGTCCGGCAACTCGATGTCGGCGGCGCTCGCGATCGAGCCCATCCACTTCAACCCCGGCGGCAGCGCCTCCTCGAGCATCTGCGCGTGCCGCGGCGAACCGACGCGATTCGCGAACACGCCGTGCACCGGTACATCGTCGCGATAGTGCGCGAGACCGAACGCGACCGCGCCGAAGGTCTGCGCCATCGCTTTCGCCGAAATCACGGCGACGACAGGCACGCCGAACGCGGCGGCGAGGTCCGCGCTGCTCGGCGTGCCGTCGTAAAGGCCCATCACGCCTTCGATCAGGATCAAATCCGCTTGCCGGGCGGCCTGCGCGAGCAGTGCGTGGCACGCGGCCTCGCCGACCATCCACAGGTCGAGCGACAGCACCGGCGCGCCGCTCGCGCGCTCGAGAATCATCGGATCGAGAAAGTCGGGGCCGGTCTTGAACACGCGCACGCGCCGGCCTTGCCGGCGATGATGGCGCGCCAGCGCCGCCGTGATCGTCGTCTTGCCCTGGCCGGATGCGGGTGCGCTGATAAAGAGCGCGGGGCACTGCGCCATCGTTCAGAACTCCACGCCGCGCTGCGCCTTCACATGCTGCTCGCGATACGGATGCTTGATGGCGCGCATCTCGGTGACGAGATCGGCGGCCTCGATGAGCGCGTCGGGCGCATGCCGGCCGGTGACCACCACGTGCAGCATTTCCGGCCGCGCGGTCAACACGCCGAGCACTTCGTCGAGCGGCAGATATTCGTACTTGAGCACGGTGTTCAGCTCGTCGAGGATCACCATCTGGTAGTCGCCGCTTTCGATCATGCGCGTCGCCTCCGCCCAGCCCTTGCGCGCGGTGGCGATATCGGCGTCGCGGTTCTGCGTATTCCACGTATAGCCGTCGCCCATCGTGACGAACTCGCAGTTCGGCAGGCCGCCGAGGAAATCGCGCTCGGACGTATGCAGCGCGCCCTTGATGAACTGCACGACGCCGAGGCGCATGCCGTGCCCGAGCACGCGCACGGCCATGCCGAACGCCGCGGTGCTCTTGCCTTTGCCGGTGCCGGTATTGACGATCAGCAGGCCTTTTTCGATGGTCGCTTCCGCCTGTTTCTTCTCATGGCCTTCGCGACGGCGCTGGGTCATGCGCTGATGCGATTCGGGGTCGGTTTTCATTGAGCGTCCTGTCGGTGATGGGGTTGGGTGGGTTCCGGTTCGAACGTTGCATGTGCAACGGAATCGGCGATGGCGATGGCGACCGTCACGGCGCCTTCGAATACGCGTTTGGGCGCAATGAGCCGGCCAGCCGGTGCTGCGAGCAGTGCGCAGGGTTCGCATACGCCGTCGACGCCGAGGTGCGCGCGCACGATGGGTGAGGGCGCGGTCGTCTGCCCGGCGGCGGGCGCCGCCGCCGCGGCGGCGATCTGCGCGCGGGAAAAAACCTGCAGCGGCAACGCATGACGAGCGCAAAATCCGACGAGGCCGGGTTCGTGCGCCTTGATGTCGAGGGTAGCGACCGCGCCGACGTCGTCGATGGAATGCGCACCGAGCGCGCTGCGCACGGCCGCATCGATCTGTTCGACGCTCGCGCCGCGCTTGCAGCCGATGCCGACGGTGAGCCGCTTGATGGGCCCGTTCATCGCGCGCCGCCGTGAAGCGCGGGAAAAAGCGCGAGGAGAACCGCGGCGCGAGGCGCGGTTGTGCGGAGCACCGCGCTGGCAAGCGCGGAATAAAGACGTGTCATGCAATGCCACATAGCGTGCACGGCGGCCGCACACAATTGCAAGCGGCAGTTGCAAGCCGCGATTGCAGGCGGTCGCGCCGTGCGTGGGCGCCGGTATCCGTCCCCCGCGGAACCGGCGACTGGCGACCGTGACGTTCGCCCCCTCGCGTCCGGCCGGTATCCGGGCTGACGGCCGCATGCGCTTCGCCTTCCCATCGGCGGATGGCCGACAGTGGCATCGAAGCGCATGCGCGGACATGAATCCGCGGGCCGCTTACCGTTGGCGGGGACAGCACAGGTTGGGCGCACCTCGCTTGCGATCGCGCTTCCTGTTTCCCGTTTAACCACATGTGGGCGCTAAGCGCGCATGCGGCACCGGACGCGGGGCATACGATAGCACACGCGCTCTTCGTCGCCGGGCGGCGGGCGCATCGGTACACTCGGACGATTGCTGGCTGAGCCCCGGAAGCTTGTGCACCCAACACATTCCACGCTGCTGGCCGAAACCGACCGCCAGAAGGCGCAACTGGATGCCGCTCGTCCGTTGCCCGAAGCGTACTACCGCGTGCTCGACGAAGCATGCGTGACCGACGTGTACGACGGCATAAGCATCCTCGTGGCGCAAGCGGTGCAGCGCGCGCTCGCGCTGTATCTTCGTCTGATTGTCGGCAGCGCCGGCAGTGCCCGGCAGCCTTGACGCCTCCCCCCGCCGCGCCTACACTCGCAGCCACTTCTGGTGCTCGCGCGCGCCGTCCGGCGTGCGCAGTTAAACGGGAAACAGCGGGCCTGAATGTTGTCGATGCGGCTGCCGCATCACGGCTTCAGGTCAACCTGTGCTGCCCCCGCAACGGAAGGCGAGCGCATCGCAGTCGTTGCGATGCAGAGCCGGCTTCGAGGTTCGCGCGCAAGGCCGCGCGGGCAAGGAAACCACTGCGCGAGAAACTGTTCACTCGCGTGGGAAGGTGAAGCGGCGCTCTCGCCAGCCCGGATACCGGCCGGAAGAACAGGCTCGACGCCGCGGGGTTGCGGCGTTCCGTCCACCCCTTCGCGCGCTTGATGTCGCACAGTGTGTCGTGCTTTTTGCTGTGCATTGTGACGTATCTGGCGCCGCGATTCACATTCGCGAAGTCGCCATGCAAACCCAGATGCGCAAGATCCCGGTGACGATCGTCACGGGCTTTCTCGGCAGCGGCAAAACCACTCTGCTGCGCCATATTCTTCAGCACAGCGGCGGACTGCGGGCCGCCGTGATCGTCAACGAGTTCGGCGAACTCGGCATCGACGGCGAAATCTTCAAGGGCTGCGGCATTGGCTGCGACGAAGAAGGCCGCGAAATCGAAGGCCAGCTGTACGAGCTCGCGAACGGCTGCCTGTGCTGCACCGTGCAGGAAGAGTTTTTTCCCGTGATGGAAAAGCTCGTCGAGCGGCGCGACCAGATCGATCACGTGCTGATCGAAACGTCGGGCCTCGCGTTGCCGAAGCCGCTCGTGCAGGCGTTCAACTGGCCGTCGATCAAGAACAGCTTTACCGTCGACGCGGTGGTGACCGTTGTCGATGGACCGGCCGTGGCGAGCGGCCAGTTCGCCGAAAACCCGGTGGCCGTCGATGCGCTGCGCAAGGCCGATCCGAACCTCGATCACGAGTCGCCGCTGCATGAACTGTTCGAAGACCAGCTGTCCGCCGCGGACCTCGTTATCCTGAACAAGATCGATCTGCTCGACGATGCGCGCGCGCAGGCAGTCGAAGCAACGATTCGCGAAGAGATTCCCGCTCAGGTGAAGGTGGTGCGCGCGCAGAACGGCCAACTCGACCTGCATGCGCTGCTCGGGCTCGGGTCCGCTTCGGAAGAAACGATCCATCTGCGCCACGATCATCATGGCTCGTCCGACGATCCCGAGCATGCCGATCACCATCACGACGAGTTCGATTCGGTGGTCGTCAGCGCCAACGCGCCGTCGCGCGTCGCGATGATCGCCGCGCTGCAGCGCGTGGTCGAGCAGCACACGGTGTATCGCGTGAAGGGCTTCGCGGCGCTGCCGGACGCGCCGATGCGGCTCGTGATCCAGGGAGTCGGGCGCCGCTTCGACAGCTATTTCGATCGCCGCTGGCGGCCCGAAGAGCTGCGGGGCGAAGCGACGGCGAGCCCTCGCGCGAGCCGCTTCGTGATGATCGGCGAGGATCTCGAGCAACCGGTGTTGCAGCGCGCGCTCGACGAAGCGCTGAGCACGCAGGCAGACCAACAGGCCTGACTGGCCGCCGCGCGCGGTCGCATCGCACCGCGCACGGGCACCATCAACACAAGGCGGCACAAACATGCATTTGCTGCGCACCACGCCGGGCGGTTTCGTCGACGACACGAAGGGCGTGATCCGGATCGACCAGCGGCCTGCGGACATCGTCGTGCTGAGCTCGGCCGATACGACGCTGTCGCTGCTCGCGAGCGTCGTGCCGCGCCTGCCGGCCGGCTTCCCGAGCGTGCGCCTGGCCAACGTCACCTATCTGCGCCAGCCGGCCTCGGTCGACTTCTACGTCGAGGACGTGTTGCAGCATGCGCGCGTGGTGGTGGTCGATCACCTCGGCGGCGAAGCGTACTGGCCGTACGGCATCGAACAGGTGGTCGCGCTCGCGGAGCGCAAGCAGCAGACGCTCGCGATGTTCTCCGGCGACCTGCAGGAAGACCCTCACCTGATCGCGCGCAGTACCGCTGATGCGGCGCTGTGCCATCAGCTATGGCGTTATCTGCGTGAAGGCGGGCCGCACAACGCGGAGGCGTTTTTGCGCTGCATCGCGTGGCGCGCGCTCGGCTTCGGGCGCGAACCGGCGTTGCCGGTGCCGCTGCCCGCTGCCGCGCTTTATCACCCGTCGCACGACACGCCGACCGTGGCGGACTGGCAGGCGCGCTGGCGCGCCGGTGCGCCGGTTGTCGCGATTCTGTTCTACAAGGCGCATCTGCAGGCCGCCAACACGGCCGTGTTCGATGCGCTGATCGATGCGCTCGAAGCACGGCAGATGAATCCGCTGCCGATCGCGATCACCTCGCTGAAGGACGCCTTGAGCCGCGACGTCGTCGAGCAGTTGTGCGCGCAACATCAAGCGTCGCTCGTGTTGAACACCACGGCCTTCGCCGCCAGCGCGATCGACGATCCCGCACCGCTAGCCGTGGCCGGCGACGCGCCCGTGCTGCAGGTCATTTTGAGCGGCGGCAACCGCGAAGACTGGATCAAGGACAACCACGGCCTGAACTCGCGCGACATCGCGATGCATATCGCGCTGCCCGAAGTCGACGGCCGCATCATCACGCGCGCGATCAGCTTCAAAGGGCTCGCGTATCGCTGTCCGCACACCGAAGTGGACGTCGTGCGCTATCAGCCCGATGCCGGGCGTGTCGCGTTCGTGGCGGAGCTGAGCGAGCGCTGGTGCCGTCTGCGCGCGCTCGAAAACGCGGACAAGAAGCTCGCGCTGATTCTTGCGAACTATCCGGTCAGCGAAGGGCGCATCGGCAACGGCGTCGGGCTCGACACGCCGGCGTCGGTGGTCGGTATTCTCGACATGCTGCGCGACGAAGGCTATCGCATCGCGGCCGGCGAAAAGCTGCCCGCCGATGGCGATGCATTGCTCGACCTGCTCACGCAAGGCGTGACGAACGATCCGGTTGTACGCGACTTGAGGCCCGCGCTGCAAAGCCTCGCACTGGCCGACTACCAGGCGCACTTCGCGCGCTTGCCCGCCTCGCTGCGCGACGCACTCAACGCCCGCTGGGGCGCGGCGGAGCACGACCCGACCGTGCGGCATGGCCGTTTCATGATCGCCGGCTGGCGCTGCGGCAACGTGTTTGTCGGTATTCAGCCGTCGCGCTCGCGCGAGCAGAACGACTACGCGAGCTATCACGACGCCGAGCTCGTGCCGCCGCACGCGTATCTCGCGTTCTATTTCTGGCTGCGCGATCAATTCGGCATCGATGCGATCGTGCATGTCGGCAAGCACGGCAATCTCGAATGGCTGCCGGGCAAGAGCGTCGCGCTCAGCGATGCGTGCTGGCCCGATGCGATACTCGGGCCGATGCCGCATCTGTATCCGTTTATCGTCAACGATCCGGGCGAGGGCAGCCAGGCAAAGCGGCGCGCGCAGGCGGTGATCGTCGATCATCTGATGCCGCCGCTCACGCGTGCCGAAACCTATGGGCCGCTGCAGGACCTCGAACGGCAGGTCGACGAATACTACGAAGCGCTGATGGTCGACCCGCGCCGCGCAAAGCTGCTGCGGCGCACGATTCTGTCGACCATCGTCGAACACCGCTTACACGAAGAGCTAAGCATCGCCGAGCCCAAAGGTCAGGACGCGGAAGACGCGCTGCTCACGCGCGTCGACGCGTGGCTGTGCGAACTGAAGGAAGCGCAGATTCGCGACGGCCTGCACACATTCGGCTGTTCGCCGCGCGGTGTGCAGCGGCGCGATACGCTGCTCGCGCTCGGCCGCTATCCGATCGGCGACGGGCAGGGCGCGAACGCGGGGCTGATCGATGCGCTTGCGCGAGATCTCGGCATCGATCGTCTATTCGATCCGCTGACCGCCGACTGGTCGGCGCCGTGGCAGGGGGAAAAGCCGGCGCTGCTGCAGCAGGTTAGCGATGCGCCATGGCGCCATAACGGGGACGCGCGCGAGCGGCTGGAACTGATGGCCGGCACGCTGCTCGGCGCGCTTTGCGAAGCGGGCGGCGCTGGCGGCGCCCACGCAGGCGGCGATAACCGCGTGACCGCCGTGAGCGATACCGTTCGTCACGGCGATGCGACCGCGGCTCCGACCGCATCGGCTTCACTTGCACGCGCCGCAGGGCCGCAAACCCACCGCGTTCTCGAGCGTCTGCGCGACGATGTGCTGCCCCGCCTCGACGCCTGCGGCCCGCATGAAATGCTGCAGTTGAAACGCGGCCTCGAAGGCCGCTTCGTGCCGCCGGGGCCGAGCGGCGCCCCATCGCGCGGCCGCCCCGACGTGCTGCCGACCGGCCGCAACTTCTATTCGGTCGACACGCGCGCGATCCCCACGCAGGCCGCGTGGGCGCTTGGCCTCAAATCCGCGCAGCAACTGCTCGAACGTCACCTGCAGGAACACGGCGACTATCCGCGCGCGATCGGCCTCTCGGTATGGGGCACGGCCACGATGCGCACGGGCGGCGACGATATCGCGCAGGCGCTCGCCTTGCTCGGCGTGCGGCCGAAGTGGGCGCCGGGCAGCCATCGCGTCACCGACTTCGACATCATGCCGATCGCCGCGTTCGACCGGCCGCGCATCGACGTCACGCTGCGCGTATCGGGCTTTTTCCGCGACGCGTTTCCGAATGTGATGCATCTGTTCGATGCGGCGGTTCAGGCAGTGGCGGACCTCGACGACGAGCCCGAGCATCTGAATCCGATCCGCGCGCGCGTGCTGCGCGAACGCGACGCATGGATCGCGCGCGGCGTCGATGCGAACGAGGCGCGCAAGCGCGCGTGCTGGCGCGTATTCAGCTCGCGTCCCGGCGCATACGGCGCGGGCCTGCAGGAAATGATCGATACGCGGCAGTGGCAGAACGACGCGGATCTGGCCGACGCCTACCTCGCGCACGGCGGCTATGCTTACACGCAGAAGATCTCGGGCGAAGATGCGCGCCACGCATTCGGCACGCGCCTCGCGACGCTCGATGTCGTTTTGCACAACCAGGACAACCGCGAGCACGACGTGCTCGATTCGAACGACTACTACCAGTTCCAGGGCGGCATGGCGGCGGCGGTCCGGCATTTTTCCGGCAGCCAGCCGCAGCTGTATCACGCGGACCACAGCAACCCGAACGCGCCGCGCGTGCGCACGCTGAACGAAGAGATCGCGCGCGTGATCCGCTCGCGCGTCGTCAACCCGAAGTGGCTCGACGGCGTGAAGCGGCACGGCTACAAGGGCGCGGCGGAGATTGCCGCGACCGTCGACTATCTGTACGGCTACGACGCGACCGCGCGCGTGATTGCCGATCATCAATATGCGCTGGTCGCCGATGCCTATCTGAACGACGCCGACACCCGTGCTTTCCTGCAGGCGCACAATCCGCATGCGCTGCACGGCATCTGCGAGCGGCTTGTCGAAGCGATGCAGCGCGGGTTATGGCAGGAGCCGGGCGCGTATCGCGAGCAGATCGAACAGCATCTGCTGGCGAGCGAACAACAGATCGAAGGAACGCGATGATGAATGCAACGACGCACACGGCGAACGGCGCCGGCGAACGCACAAGCGAACGCACAAGCGACATGAGCCGCGCGCCGGTCTTTCCGTTCGCCGCGCTGCTCGGCCAGAGCGAACTGCAGCAGGCGTTGCTGCTTGCCGCGGTGGACCCCGGCATCGGCGGCGTGCTCGTCAGCGGTCCGCGCGGCACCGCGAAGTCGACGGCCGCGCGCGCGCTCGCCGAACTGCTGCCCGACGGCCAGTTCGTCACCTTGCCGCTCAATGCGAGCGAAGAGCGCCTCGTCGGCACGCTCGATATCGAAACGGTGCTGCGCGACGGCGCCGTGCGTTTTTCGCCGGGGCTGCTGGCGAGCGCGCATCGCGGCGTGCTCTATGTCGACGAAGTGAACCTGCTGCCCGATGCGCTCGTCGACGCGTTGCTCGATGCGGCGGCTAGCGGTGTCAACACGGTCGAGCGCGACGGCGTCTCGCACAGTCACGCGGCGCGCTTCGTGCTGATCGGCACGATGAACCCGGAAGAGGGTGAATTGCGCCCGCAACTGACGGACCGCTTCGGCCTGATGGTGGCGCTGCAAAACTGCTTCGATGCGCCGATTCGGCAGCAGATCGTCAAGGCGCGGCTCGCCTTCGATATGGACCCGCACGCGTTTCGCGAACGTTATGCGCAGCAGCGGGAAGACCACGTGCGCCGCATCCGCGCCGCGCGTGCCGCGCTCTCGCAACTCGCGTTCGACGATGCCGTGCATGAGCATGTGAGCGCGCAGTGTATCGCGGCGCAGGTCGACGGCATGCGCGCCGATCTCGTGATGCTGCGCGCCGCGCGTGCCCTGGCCGCGCTCGAAGCGGCGGACGCGGTGACGATTGCGCATGTCGATCGCGTCGCGCAAGCGGTGTTGTTGCATCGGCAACGAAGCGGCGGATCCGGTGGAACCGGCGGAACCGGCGGAACCGGCGATGTGCCGCCTCGACATCGACCGGACGCCAAGCCAGCCGAACCCGAGCAATCAGGTGATGCCGCGGCAGCGGGCAACGCGCGGCAATCACAGGCGTCGCTCGACAGCGACTGGGGCTATCTGCCGCCGCAGACCGCCGGTACTACGCATGTGAAGGGTGTCATCCCGCTTCCGTCAAAAAAACGCTGAGCCATCGAAAGAACGCCGCCGCTGGCGTGTCGCGCAGCGGTTTTCGATGGCAGGCAGGCGATGCGCACAAGGCTCGCAGCCGCGGCAAAGCGGCTCGCGGTCAATCGGGCGCGCGCATCGAATGGCCGCGCACGCTGGCGGCCAAAGGCGCGCAGCGCCTGCGTGCCGATCATCTGCGGTTCGTGCGCGAAGCGCCGCCGCGTGGCGTGCTCCACTGCTTCGTGCTCGATTGCTCGGGTTCGATGCTGGCGGACGCCCGGCTCGCGCTCGCGAAAGGTCTGCTCGTCGCGCTGTTCGGGCGTGCGCGTGCCGAGCGGCATGAGGCTGCCTTGATCTGCTTCGGCGGCGTGAGCGCCGATTTGCGTTTCGGGCCGGCGATACCGCGCGGCTGGAGCGAACGCTGGCTCGAGCCGATCGGCGGCGGCGGTGGAACGCCGTTCGTGCCGGCCATCGAACGCGCGTCGCGGCTGCTCGCCGGCGCCGCGAAGCGCAAACCGGGTCAGCAGCGCTGGCTATGGGTGTTTTCCGACGGGCGCAGCGGCGGTGTGCCGGCGCGCCCGGAAGCCGCCGATCGCGTCGTCTTCGTCGACTTCGAAAACGACGCTGTGCGGCTTGGCCGATGCGAGTTGCTTGCGCGGGCCTGGGACGGCGAATGCATTACGCCCGCGCAACTGATCGCGGCAGGCTGACGGATGTTGACGCCCTAACGCGCCAACGCCCGAGCGCCCCAGCGCCCCAGCGCCCCAGCGCCCCAGCGCCCCAGCGCCCCAGCGCCCCGCGCGCCCGCTGCCCCCGCACCAACGCACCAACGCACCAACGCACCAACGCGCGTTCATGCAGCGGCGCGCACAGGCACGCCGGCGCGCCGCGCCGGGCAGCGCGCCTCAAAGGCGCATTTGAATCGTCGACCGCTCAGGCAGGCCGCGCCGCATTCGACCAGTGCGAAATATCGTCGATGCGGTCGAACACATACGACTTCAGCGCTAATTGCTGTGCCGCGTCGAGCTGTTCGAACTCGAGCCCGTGCGTTGCAAGCGCGTCGGTGGCCGAGGCCGGCTGCGCATTGCGTACGATCGCGGTGGTTTCGATCAGCGTGTCGCTGTCCTTCGATTGCAGCCGGATCGACACGCGCAGGCGCTCGCCGACTTTGGCGACGAGCCACGGCGTGCCGAACGACATGCCGAGCGCGCTGATGGTCTGCATCACGCCGAGTCCCTCGTACGCGTCGCCTTGCGGGTTCACGCCGAAACGCACCGGTATGCGCGCGCGCACGCGAATCGACTTGCGTTCGCGCAGCCGGCGGATCACGCCGGGTTTCGACAACACAACGTAATCGAATGGCAGATGGCAGACCGCATCGACCGTGCAAACGAATCGGAACACGGCCTGGCTCGCAATCGCGACGATCTCGACGTTTTCGCCGATCGTCAGGGTCAGCGGGCGGCCGTCGACGTGCGGCGGCATCACGAACACCGACTGGTTCGGCGCAAAGCCGATGATGCGGCTCGGATGCATCGGCCCACTCGCGTTTTGCGGACGAACGCCGATCAGCGCGCCGATCGACAGGTGCGTGTCTTTCAGCGACAGCGGCGTGTCTTCGTCGTCGTCGCTGTGCGAGGCGAGCGGGTTACTGGCGGCGTCTCGCGTGCCGGCCAGCAGATCGCCGCGGTGCGGCCTGAAATGCGCAAAGAGAAAGCGACGCTCATCCGGGCCGATCACGACCGCACCGCGATCGAACAGCAGCGAACCGTCGGCATCGACGACCGGCCATTCGAGCGGCGTGCCGATCGGCACCGCGTCGGCGTCGAGGAGAGCGGAGGGTGTGTCGGCCGGGTTTGTCGTTGCAGCCGCTTCGTCAGTTTGCATAGGCGCGTTGAAAGCACAGGAAAAAAGGGTCATCCGGTGTTATCGTCCGTCGCCAGAAATCTTGAGATAGGGGGAATCCCTGATTAATGGTGTTTGCAACCGGTATGCATAACCGCGATGTCAAGTGGTGAAACAACAAGCGGTGGACGACCAGCGATGAACGACAAGCGGTGCATGACAAGCGGTGCATGACAAGCGGTGCATGACAAGCGGTGCATGACAAGCGCCGAGGCGGCGCGTTACCGATACCAGCGCGGCGTATAAACCCACTCGCGCGGCGTGCCGTGAGCCGCTTGCGGCCGCGTCGAAAAGGCGCGTGTGGTCGACGAACCGATGATCACCATCGTGCGCATATCGACATCCGCCGAACTGAGTTTGCCGAGCGTCGTCGAGACGAGCGACGCGCCGGGGCGGCCGATGTCGCGTCCGAGCACGACCGTCGTCTCCGGGGCCCGCGACGCGCGCACGATATCGAGCGCCTTGTCGAGCTGCCACGGCCGCGCGCGCGACACCGGGTTGTAGAACGCCATCACGAGATCGGCCTGCGCGGCGAGCGCGACGCGCGCTTCGATGACGCTCCACGGCTTCAGGTTGTCCGATAGCGACAGCATGCAGAAGTCGTGGCCGAGCGGCGCGCCGGCTTGCGCGGCCGTCGCCATCGCCGCCGATACGCCAGGCACGATCTGCAATTCGACGTCGGCCCAATGCGGCGCGTCGGACGTGTCGAGCGCTTCGAGGACGGCCGACGCCATCGCAAACACGCCGGGGTCGCCCGACGACACCATCACGACATGCCGCCCGCCGCTCGCGAGTTCGAACGCATGGCGCGCGCGCTGCATCTCTTCGCGGTTGTCGGTCGGATGGACGCGCTGGTCCGCGCGGAACGGGCCGGCCATCTCGACGTAGGTGGCATAGCCGAGGATGTCGGTGGCGTGCGCGAGCGCGTCGCGCGCGGCGGGCACCATGAGGTCCGCGCTGCCGGGACCAAGGCCGATGACGGTCAGGCGGCCGCGTGCGCGGCCGATGGTGTCGGGGTCGAGCGGTGTGGCGGCGACGGCCAGGGCGATGCCGGGATTCACATCGACGATCTCGCACTGCGCGGGCAACGCGGCTTCGAGCAAGGCGCGCGGCGGCGATAAGGCAGGGCGGTTGTCGTCTGTCGTCTGCGAGGCGTCGGCAAACCGCAGCGCCACACCCAATGCCTCGGCCGCGCCTTCAAGCGCCGCGTCGCCCGAGCACGAGGCCGGCGCAACCATGGCCGCAAGCGCCAGGGGCGACAGCCCGCGCGCCGCAAGCGCATCGCGCACCCGCTGCACAGTGTTCGCACCATCGTCATCGGCCAGCGCAACGACCACACTGCGCGGATGAATCACCAGTTCATCGGCGTTTCCATCCCACGCAAACGGGGTCACGCGAATCGCCCGCTGCGCTGTTTCGGAGCGAGGCAACGGCGCATCGTCGAGCCAGTGCGCAGCGCCTTCGATACGCGTGGTCTCACCAGCGAGCAGATCGGACACAAAGCGCTTGCCCTGCTCGATGCTCGCGAGGGCATACCCGTGCGGCGGATTCAACACGCAAGTGCCAAAGCGCAGTTCGCCGCTCGTCGTGATCGCGGGCGGCACCTCGAGTGCCTGCGCGATCTCGCGCGCCATCACGTTCACGCCCGCCAGCCCGCCGAGCAGCGGCACGACCGCGCTGCCGTCTTCCGCGACCGCCAGCACCGGCGGCTCCGTGCCCTTGTTCGCGAGCAGCGGCGCAACACAGCGGATCACAATGCCCGCCGCGCACAAAGCAACGATCGGCGTGCCGCTCGCATAGAGGTCGCGCAGATACGCGCTGAGTTCGTCGTAGACGATATCGACGCCATCGGCGCCGGCTTCAACGCCCGCTTCAACGCCCGCTTCAGCGCGCGGCGCTTCGCCCCGCGCATTGAAGCGGCTACGCAGCCCATGCACGCGCGCGTCCGGATAGCGGCGCTGGATGCGGCGCGCAGTCGCCAGCGCGCCGCTGCCGAGAATCACGATTGCCGGCGGCATCAGCCTTGCCATTTTTCCCCCGGCACGACAAGCAGCGAAAAATAGGGCGACGCCATCGGGTCGACATCGGCGAGCGGCACGATCCGTTCGCTCGCCATCGTCGCGCGCTCGACATAGAGCGCGCGTTTTGCGAGCCCGAGCTCGTCGAGCACGCGGCGCACCTTGTCGAAGTTGCGGCCGAGCTTCATGATGACCGCCGCGTCCGCGTCGGCGAGGCGCCGCTTCAGTTCCGCTTCGGGCAGCACGCCGGAGAGCACCGAAAGCGTCTGATTGCGATAGACGAGCGGCGCGCCGAGCACCGCCGCGCCGCCGAGCATCGAGCACACGCCGGGCACGACCTCGGCCTCGAAGCGCGGCGCGAGCCGGTCGGCGAGGCGATCGTGCAGATACATATACGACCCGTAGAAGAACGGATCGCCTTCGCAGATCACGGCGACGTCGCGGCCCGCATCGAGATGGCCCGCAATCACTTCGGCCGCGGTGTCGTAGAAGTCGGCGATGATCGCTTCGTACGAGAGCGGCGGCTCGAGCGCCTCGGTCGTGACCGGGTAGACGAGCGGCAGGCGAAGCTGCGCGTCGCTGAGATGCGCTTCGATAATGCCGAACGCGTTGCCCTTCTTGCCCTTCGCGACGAAGTACGCCACCACCGGCGCCGACTTCAGCAGGCGCAGCGCCTTCACGGTAATCAGTTCAGGGTCGCCGGGCCCGACGCCGAGGCCCAGCAGACGGCCGCGCGCGGCGCCAGGCGGTTCGCTCGTATGCATTTATTCGACCTCCGATGCGAGCGCATTGACCGCGGCGGCCGCCATCGCGCTGCCGCCGCGCCTGCCGTCGACAACGACATAGGGCACGCCGCGGCTGTCGGCCGCCAGCATCGCCTTCGATTCCGCCGCGCCGACGAAACCGACCGGGAAGCCGAGAATCAGCGCGGGTCGCGGTGCGCCGGCATCGAGCATCTCGAGCAGATAGAAGAGCGCGGTCGGCGCATTGCCGATCGCGACGACGCTGCCCGCGAGATGCGGCCGCCACAATTCGAGCGCGGCGGCCGAACGCGTGTTGTTGATTTCGCGCGCGAGTGCCGGCACGGCCGGATCGCCGAGCGTGCAGATCACCTCGTTGCCGGCCGGCAGACGTGCGCGCGTGACGCCTTCGGCAACCATCCGCGCGTCGCACAGAATCGGCGCGCCGGCCTTCAGCGCATCGCGGCCCGCGCGGCCCGCGCCCGCGGAAAACCGCAGGCTGCCGGCGATATCGACCATGCCGGACGCGTGAATCACACGCACGGCGAGTTTCTCGAGGTCGGCGGGGATGCGCGACAGATCCGCCTCCGCGCGTATTGTCGCGAACGACTGGCGATAGATCGCGTTGCCGTCGCGAATGTAGTCAGGCATCGGTGAAGCTCCGGGACAGCCGCTCGAGCAGATCGGCGGCATGTTCGATCGTTAGATGGTGGGCGATGCAGTGGCCGAAGCCGGTGCGGAAGGCGTCTTGCGCAGCGCGGTCGCCGGCGCTGCCGCCTGCTTCGTTTGCTTCGCTTGCCTTGCTGGGGTTCGTGCGGTCTCGCCGGTACAGGTCGTAGCGGCCAGGCGCGACCGCGAGCAGTGTGAACGGCACCGGATGCGCTGCGGCGCACGAGCGCGTGCAACCGCTCAGGTGGACCTCGATGTCCGCGGGCAAACGCGCGGCGAGGCGTTTCGCATCGGCTTTCGTATCGGCGTGGCCCTTTGCGCAGCCGGACGAGCCCGTGCATGCGATCAGCCGCGCGAACGGCAGCGCGCGGTCGCACGCGAAGCCCAGCGACGCAAGCCGCAGCAGCGTGGAAGGGGCGGCTTCGGTGCGGACATCGGGCAAGAGCACGCTTTGCCAGGGCGTCACGCGTAGCGTGCCGTTGCCGGTATCGCGCGCGAGTGCGGCCAGTTCGCGCAGCGCCGGCGCATCGACGCGCCCAAGCGGCGGTGCGCCCCCGACATACGACATGCCCGGCTCGCGCTGCGCGTGCGCGCCGAAACGCAACGACGGCAGCGCGGGCGGGCGGCGCCACGCGTCGAAGCGCGCGTCGCGCAACAACGGAAACGCGACGCGCGCTT
>NZ_BAAILL010000039.1:27246-29180 GCF_054589215.1 Paraburkholderia sp. 2C
GCGCATGCGCATTTCGTCGTCTGCGGCCAGATCGAGAAACGTATGCAACAGCGCATCAACCAGCGCGACGACATGCTCGGGCCGCACCGCGGCAAGCGCGGCGGAATCGCCCGTTTCGACCGGCGGGCATCCCGCGAGGCCGAACGCGAAGAGCGGGCCGTTGTGGTCGTCGCTGTTATTGCTATCGCTATCGTTTTGCAGCGCCGCAAGCCAGATATCGTGCGTATGGCCGAGCATCGCGAGTTGCTCGCCACCGTCGAGCTGCAAGGCGAACTTTGGCGAGAGCGCGGCGAAGCGCGCTTCGCTTTGCAGCAACGCGAGGATGGGCGCGGCGAGACGGCGTGTGTCGAAGAGCGCGGCGCGGTCGCAGCCGGCAGTGGGACTCAGCATGACGTTGCGCACGTCATCGGCCGCGGGATTGGCGAGCGGTGCCGCGCCCGCACCGCTTGCATCGGCCGCCGAGGCGCGTGGCCCCAACCCCGCCGCGAGCAGGCGCTCGATCAACGCAGGTTCTTCGCCGGCATGGACGCCGCGAACTTGCAGGTTCGCGCGGTTCGTCATTTCGATGACACCCGATGCATGCGCCCGCGCCGCATCGGCAATCGCCATTGCTTCGCGGTGTGAAAGCGCGCCCCCCGGCAGCCGGATGCGGCAGATGCCGCCATCGCGCGCGGCGACGATCCGCAGCAAGCCGGGGCATGCCGAGGTGCGCAGGGTGCCGATAGCGGTGGGAGCTTCGGATGAAACGTGGTTCAAGTCGATTACCGGGGTGAGCGTCGCGCGGTTCGTATTATGCCCTGTTTCGCATAGGGGAATCGCCGCGCGGGCGCCGCAGCCGGCATGGCGGATGTGGTGAACGGATATCGCCTGTCGTGCAGGCGCATCGCGACAATGAACGTATCTTCACCGCGCAAGGAGCGTCATCGGCAGCTAGTCGATCAGTTCTTCAGTATCAAGTGTCCGTTGCGAATCGAACAATTTGAACCTTGAAGGAATCGAACATGCAAACCATCAACATCTCCAACAATCAGCAGGTCGATCTGTATAACTCCAACTACGGCGATGACCAGCCTGCGCAACCGGCCGGCCCCACCAGTACGGTCCAATCGCGCCATCCGTCGGATGGCGGCAATGTTCAGTCGGACTCTGCCGATCGGCGGATTCTGCAGAAATGGGGGCCGGTGGCCACCCAGGCCCAGTACTCCGCGCTATCCGGCAAGGTCGACGCATTGACCGGCAGCGTCGATACAGTCAAAAACGATGTGGACGGAGTGCGATCGGACGTCAACGCCGTGAGGGCCGATGTCGCCGGCGTAAAGACCGATATCACCGGCATAAAGGGGGACGTCGGGACGCTCGCGCAGAACGTGAACGGCCTTACTGGGAAAATCGATGAGGTGCAAAACGGCGTGACGAACATCCAGGGCAAGTTCGCCGGGCTCGACAGGGGGATCGGCCGAATCGACAAGAACATCGAGGCGCTGAAAACACAGGGCGCTCAGTATGCGAAGGACCTGACCGATATCAAGGCGGCACTCGGCAATCTCGCACCGCGTATCGACGAAATCGGCGCCCAGACCAGCGGGCTGAAGGAGTTCGAGCAGTGGTTGAAGGATAACTGCAAAGTCACCAACAGCAATCATTGAAGCATCGGCGCCCGGCACCGGACCGGCCAAGGTGGCCAAGGTTGACCGGACGCCCTGAATGTTTCGCCGGGGCGCCTGCATCGCCTCGGCCCAGCCACCGCGCGCGGTATCATTGCGTTTCCTCAAGCGACCCGGCGTCGTTTCGATGTCAACGAATGCAGTGCAGCAATCCGATCGGAAATCGAACGTTCCTGATGCGCATGGCCGCGTCGAGCCCTGGCTAACGGTAATAGGAATCGGCGACGACGGCTTCGCCGGTCTGGGGCGCGCCGCGCGGCGCGCACTCTT
>NZ_BAAILL010000039.1:29324-194898 GCF_054589215.1 Paraburkholderia sp. 2C
CGAGTGCTGGCCGAGCCCATTCGATATCGCGCCGCTGCTTGCCTCGCGCGGCGCGGCAGTGTGCGTGCTCGCCAGCGGCGACCCGATGTGGTTCGGTATCGGCGCCACGCTTGCGCGTCACGTCGGCGCGGACGCGTTGCGCGTGTTGCCCGCGCCTTCCTCCGTTTCGCTTGCCGCGGCGCGCCTTGGCTGGCCGTTGCAGGACGTGGCGACGGTGTCCGCCGTCGGCCGGCCGCTCGCGGCGATCCATGCCTGTCTGCACGACGGCGCGCGGCTGATCGTGCTGAGCAGCGACGGTGCGACGCCGGCCGCGATCGCCGAGCGTCTCGCCGCGCAAGGTTTCGGCGAAACCAGAATGACCGTTTTCGAACACATCGGCGGCCCGCTCGAACGGCGCATCGATGGTCTCGCGCATGCGTGGCAGCCCGCGCAATGCGCGGCGCTGAATCTGATCGCGCTCGAGTGCCGCGCAAGCGGCCACGCGCCGCGGCTCGCATTGACGCCGGGCCTGCCCGACGAATCATTTACCCACGACGGCCAGCTCACGAAACGCGACGTGCGCGCGCTGACGCTCGCACGGCTCGCGCCGGCGCCGCGCGAATTGCTGTGGGATGTCGGCGCCGGTTGCGGCTCGATCGGCATCGAATGGATGCGCGCGCATCCATCGTGTCGGGCGATCGCGGTTGAGGCGCATGCCGGGCGCCAGGGTT
The DNA here is from genome assembly GCF_054589215.1 of Paraburkholderia sp. 2C. Taxonomy (NCBI): domain Bacteria; kingdom Pseudomonadati; phylum Pseudomonadota; class Betaproteobacteria; order Burkholderiales; family Burkholderiaceae; genus Paraburkholderia; species Paraburkholderia sp. 2C. Next base: position 30,035 of record NZ_BAAILL010000039.1, read on the forward strand.
TCATCGAGCGCAATCGCGACGCGCTCGGCGTGCCGGCATTGCAGATTGTGGCCGGCGAGGCGCCTGCCGCACTCGTGGGCCTGGCCGCGCCCGATGCGGTGTTTATCGGCGGCGGCGTCACGGTGCCCGGTGTGTTCGAGGCTTGCTGGAGCGCATTGAAAAGCGGCGGCCGGCTCGTCGCCAACGCGGTGACGCTCGAGGGCGAGGCCGCGCTTGCCGGCTACCGCAAGCGGCACGGCGGCACGCTCACGCGTATCGCGCTTGCGCAAGCGCAACCGCTCGGCGGCTTCGAAACGTGGCGTCCCGCGTTGCCGATCACGCTGTATGAAACCGTCAAGCCGCAATGAGCCGCATCCTGCTGCTCGGAGGAACCGGCGACGCACTGCAGATCGCGCGCAGGCTCGATATCCGCGATGTCTACAGCCTCGCGGGAATCGGCACGCGACCGGACGGTCTGACCTGCGCCGTGCGCGTCGGCGGCTTCGGCGGCGCGCAGGGGTTACAGGCGTATCTCGCGGAGCAACGTATCGGTTTGCTGATCGACGCGACGCATCCGTTCGCCGCGCGCATCAGCGCTCACGCGTCCATTGCGTGCCGCGCGGCGGGCGTTCCGTATTGGGCGCTGCGGCGTGCCCCGTGGCAGCCGCAAACCGGCGACGACTGGCGCTTCGTCGACGACTGGCCGCAGATCGTCGCCGCGCTCGCGCCATACCGGCGTCCGCTTTTCACGCTCGGGCGCGAGCCGCTGGCGCATCTCGACGACATTCCCGTTCATCAATACTGGGTCGTGCGCTGTCTCGAGGCGCACGCCGGTAACGCGCGCGCATCGGTCATCGGCGCGCGCGGGCCATTTACGGTCGACGGCGAACGCGCATTGTTCGAATTGCTCGGCATCGATGTCGTGGTCAGCAAGAACAGCGGCGGAAGCGCGACCGCGGCGAAGCTCGAGGTCGCGCGCGAACGCGGCTTGCCGATCGTGATGACGCGGCGCCCCGAACTGCCCGCGGCCGACCGCGAATTCGACAGCGCGTCCGAACTGTTGCGCGCGCTAACGGAATGGAGTTCAGATTCATGACAGTGTTCTTTATCGGCGCGGGACCCGGCGATCCCGAATTGATCACGGTGAAGGGGCAGCGCCTCGTGCGCACATGCCCGGTCATCCTGTATGCGGGTTCGCTCGTGCCGGACGCGGTGCTGGGCGGCAACGCGGCCGAGGTGGTGGTGAATACGGCGGAACTCGACCTCGACGCGATCGTTGCGCTGCTTGCCGACGCGCATGCGAAGGGCCGGGACGTCGCGCGCGTGCATTCGGGCGATCCGTCGCTATACGGCGCAATCGGCGAGCAGATCCGGCGCCTGCGCGAACTGGGCATTCCCTACGAAATCGTGCCCGGCGTCACGGCGACCGCGGCCTGCGCGGCGACGCTCGGCTGCGAACTGACGCTGCCCGATGTTTCGCAGACGCTGATTCTGACGCGCTACGCGCGCAAGACGTCGATGCCGGCCGGTGAACAGTTGGCAGACCTCGCGCGTCATGGGGCGACCATGGCGATTCATCTCGGCGTGCGGCATATCGCGCGCATCGTGGAAGAGCTGATTCCGCACTATGGCGAGGATTGCCCGGTGGCGGTTGTGTATCGGGCCAGCTGGCCCGATGAAGAGAAGGTGATCGGGACGCTTGCCGATATTGCCGGCAAGGTGCAGGCGACCGACATCGAGCGGACCGCATTGATTCTGGTCGGCCATGTGCTGGCCGCCGAGCGTTTTTCAGATTCGACGCTCTACGCGAAAGATCCCGCAACGCAGCCGAACGGCCGCGAATGACGGACGCCGATCGCGACCTCGCGCGTCACGATCCGTTTCTTCGTGATCGACCCCGGCTTCACGATATGGCCCACCGGGTCGAACCCGTCCTCACTCACTGCGATGCGTAGACAGTCGTGTGCGAGTTGCCGTTCGGCGCCGTTACCGTGCTCGAATATGCGGTGCCGTTAGTGTTGTAGTTCTGTTCGAATCCAACGTGTCCGTCGACCGACCGGTTTTCGCTGTGCAGCTTTCGCCCGTTCTCGTCGTAGTACATATATTGGCCTGCCAGCCCGCCTTGCCCACTCGGCGTGAATTCGAATTCCTTGTTGCCATTGGCGTAAAAGGTATTAACCGGTGCTGAAACGTTCATGTAAATGTCCTTATGTCAGTAGGTTGAGACAGAATGAAATGCGATAGGAGGGAAAAATCTTAGAAAACGACTGAGTCGTTTAAGCGAAGCCTCCCTACTTCCGCATGACATTAAGGACATTCTTGATCGTTGCTAGAGTCAGCAGGTCATACGTGCATAAGCGTTGCGCATACCGCTACGCAACGCGATGCATCGACTGATCAGCGTGTCCGCGCGCCCGATTGCTCGGCATGCAGATGCGGTTGCGTCACCGCACTGACGATCGCCAGCACGATCACATTGAGCGTGAGCGCGACGAAGCCGATGTTCACGTCCTTTAGCGTATCGGGTAAAAACGGCAGCAACTGACCGACACTGAGGTGCATCGACGTCGTAACCGTCACGACTAGCACGCCGACGGCAATCCCGCAAAACGCGCCTTGCTTCGTGACGCGATTGCGCGCCGCCAGACTGCACACCAGGGCGGGAAACAGTTGCGTGACGAAGTTGTAGCCCATCAGCAGCAGCGCGACGATCGTCTCGCCGCCATGCAGCGTGAACAGCACGGCGACGAGCGCCACCACGGGAACCATCAGGCGCGCAAGCTTCGTAACGGCCGCATCGGGCGCCTGCCGCGCCAGCGCGCCTCGGTAGATGTCGTTCGCGAGCAGCGTCGATGCGGTCGTCAGAATCATCGAGCCGGGCACCAGCGCGGTCAGCACGCCGGCCGCGCCGATCACGCCGACGAACCAGGGATCGAAGCTCTGGATCGACAGCCGGAACAGCGACAGGTCGATGTTGCCGCCCGTGAGGCCCGGCACTTTCAGCGACGCCGCGAAGCCGACAAAGAACACGAACAGCAGGATCAGCTGATAGATCGGCAGCACCATCGCGTTGCGGCGGAAGATGCGTTCGCTCTTCGCGGTAAACACGGAGCCGAAGGTGTGCGGCCACATGAAGAAACCGAGCGCGGTGAGCAGCACGGTCGACTGGAACCACGTGACGCTCGAGCCTTTTTCGGGGAAGGTCAGAAAGCCGGGCCGCGCGGCGTCGATCGCATGGAACATTTCGCCGATGCCGCCGTAGTGGCGAAGCGGCAGATAGATGCCGAGAAACAGCACGATCGCGAGAATCAGCAGGTCTTTCACGACCGAGTTCCACGCGGAGCCGCGCACGCCCGACGCGATCACATAGATCGTCACCACCACGGCGCCGATCCAGATCGCCGCCGCCGACGACACGGCGCCATACGATGCGGTCGCGACGATGATGCCGAGTCCTTTCAGTTGCAACACGAGGTACGGAATCAGCGCGGCGACGTCGACCACCGCCACGAGCACGCCAAGCGCGTGACTATCGTATTTGCGCGCGAAAAAGTGCGGCTGCGACACCAGCCGGTGCGATTTCGCGAAGCGCCAGATGGGCGGCAGCAGCCAGTACGACAGCACATACGCGAGCGTCGCATACGCAAGGATGTAGTAGACCGGCGCGCCTTTGCCGTATGCATAGCCGCTGCCGCCGAGGAACGTGAACGTCGTGTAGATTTCGCCGGCCATCAGCAGGAACACGAACGCGGTGCCGAAGCTGCGCCCGCCGACGGTCCACTGTTCGAGGTTCATGTCGTGGCCGTGCCGCGCGCGCACGCCGAGATAGAGCGCGAACAGCGTCACGGCGGCAATGATGACCAGTGCGCTGCTCATCGGCGACCCTCCGCTTGCGTTGCGGGTTCGTGGCCGGCCGGCTCGCGGTTCACCGGATCGAGCCGGTAGATGACCGCCATGATCACCGCGCTCAGCACGACCCACATCACGATCCATGCGAGCACGAGCGGCATGCCGAATATCAGCGGCTCGACGCGGTTGACGAAGGGTACGCCGAGCAGAATGCCGATAAACGGCAGCGCGGCAAGCAGACGAAAGGACATAGGCATCTCCTCGAACGATGGGCGTACGGGCGGTCGATACGGTCCTGCGAGTCATGCGGGTCATGCATCTGATGCGAATCCTGCCGGTCCGACTGTATGACGCTGCGCTGCCCGCGCCAAGCGATCAAAAATATGAATGAAATTTGAAAGCCAGGCGCTCCGCGCGCTCCGAACGTCGCATACCGGATGCCTGAGTTTGATACCTGAGTTTGATGCATGAACCGGATGCATGAGCCGCGACCGGTAAGCGGTACACTGTGCGGCGGCGCGCCGGCATCGAAAGCGGTAACGGGCACGGCCCACCCCCACGCTCACCGATCGAACCGATAACAATGACAAGCAGCCTCGTCTCCGACATCCTGTTCGGCTTTACCGGATTGATCAGCATCATCAATCCGTTTGCGATCGCCTTCGTGTTTCTCGACCGTACCGAGTCGCTGACCATCGAGGAGCGTGCGGCGCTCGCCAAGCGCGTGTCGATCAACGCCTTTTTCGTGCTGATCGTCGTGTTCTTCGTCGGCACGCCGGTGCTGCATTTCTTCGGCATATCGATCGAGGCGCTGCGCATCGGCGGCGGTCTCGCGGTGGCGGTCAGCGCGTGGAATATGCTCAATGCACCCGAGACGCGCACCGAAGCGGCGGCCGGCAAGCCCGTCGATCCCGACAACGCAATGTCCAAAGCGTTCTTTCCGTTGACGATGCCGCTCACCACGGGCCCCGGCACGATCGCAACGGCCATTGCGCTCAATGCAAACCGCACGCACAAACTGTCCGAATTCGTACTGTCGTCGATCGCGTCGATCGTGATCTCGATCCTCGTCGTGCTCGTCGTCTATTTCACGTACAGTCGCTCTGCGTATATCGCGCACTTTCTCGGCAAGGAGGGCACCAGGGTCGCCTTGCGCGTATCGGCCTTCCTGTTGCTTTGCATCGGCGTGCAGATCATGTTGACCGGCTTTTCGGAGTTTCTCGCACCGCTTGCAGCGAACCGGCCCGCTCAGTGATGTTGCTCAGTGACGTTGCCCGGTGACGTCGCTCATTGACGTCACGTCATGAAGTCGCTTCGCGGCCTGCTTTGTGTGGCGCTTCATGACGCACAGATGGCGAATATCTAATCCGCATTAAATAGCGGGTAATAGACATGCAATCCGCATTGAATAAGCGTGGCAATACCGTGGCATTAGCGTAAACCCGGGTATTCGAATGACCCCCGTGTGCCGTTGTCGTGTTGTGGAGCCGCAAAGATGAAGCCCCAGGATACCGCAGACAGGATGACCGACAGCGAGCCTCACGGCGAATCCGACCGTGAGATCGGCTATATGCATGGCAGCGGCGGCTATCGGCCGGCCGTTGCCGCGCAGGTGCTCGAATCCGAGCGCGCCGTGTTGCGATTGCTCACACGCAGCGCGCCGCTGCCCGAACTGCTTGCCGAAGTGTGCCGCCGCGCCGAGGCCTTGCTCGGCGATGGCGCCGCATGCTCGGTGCTCGTGCTAGACACCGATGGCAAACATGCGCGCGTCGGCGCCGCACCTTCGTTGCCGCCGGGGTTTTGCGAGGCGCTTGCCGGCTTCGAGATCGGCGCGCGCGCCGGTTCGTGCGGCACCGCGATGTCCGAGCGCCGCCTCGTGGTGGCCGAAGATATCGAAACCGATCCGCTGTGGGCCGAACACAAGCATCTCGCCCTACCGTTCGGCCTGCGCGCATGCTGGTCGATTCCGTTCGAAGACGAATCGGGCGGCGTGCTCGGCGCATTTGCCGTCTATTACCGCGCGCCGCGCCGGCCGACCGACGTCGAGGAAACGATGCTGCGCGATATCGGCGGCAGCGTCGGCCTTGCGATTCATCAGGACTGCATCCGCCGGCGCCTCGCGCAAAGCGAGGAGCATCATCGGCTCGTGGTCGACCACCTGAATGAAGGCATCGTCGTGCAGTCGAAGAGCGGCGAAGTGCTCGCGTGCAATCCGAGCGCGATGCGCATGCTGCGCACGACGCCGGCCGTGATCGGCGCCAACATCTATAACGTCATGCTGCATGCGCGGCGCGAGGACGGTTCGGTGATCGAAACGCCCGACCGGCCCACGCTGAAGGTGTTTGCCACGGGCCAGCCCGTGCTCGGCGTCACGATGTCGGTCGAACTGGCGATCGGCCAGACGATCTGGATCACCGCGAACTTCGTGCCGATCATCAAGCCCGGCGAGCCGGAGCCGAGCGCCGTGCTGGTTTCGTTCAACGATATCGGCCCGGTGCGCGCCGCGCAGCGTCAACTCAAGTATCTGGCGACACGCGATCCGCTCACGGGTCTCCATAACCGCGCGTATCTGTCGGACCGCATGCGCGAACTGCTCGAACAGCCGGGCCGCGAAGGCGAGGCGCCGCGCGTCGCCGTGCTGTTTGTCGATCTCGACGGCTTCAAGAAGGTCAACGATACGGCCGGTCACGAAGCCGGCGACGCGTTGCTGTGCAGCGTCGCGCGGCGGCTGGCCGCCTGCGTCCATAAGGGCGACACGCTCGCGCGCGCGGGCGGCGACGAGTTCGTGATCGTGGTGAGCGGCTATGAAAGCGCCGCGCATCTGACCGCGCTCGCGCGCCAGGTGCTCGAGACGGTCGCCATGCCGTTTGCGGTGGCCGACCACGAATACTACCTGGGCGCATCGATCGGTATCAGCGTGTGCCCCGAAGACGGCCGCGACGCGGCGACCCTGATGCGCAATGCCGATTCGGCGATGTATCAGGCCAAGCAGCGCGGGCGCAACGGCTTCGAATTCTTCACGAAGGAATTGAGCCGCCAGTTGCAGCGTCGTTTCTCGATCGAGCAATCGCTGCGGCGCGCGCTTGCCGCCGACGAATTGCGGCTCGTGTACCAGCCGATCGTCGATGGCGAGAGCGGCCGCACGGTCGGCGCCGAAGCGCTGATGCGCTGGCATAACGAAGCGCTCGGCGATGTGTCGCCGATCGAGTTCATCCCGGTCGCCGAAGACACGGGTCTGATCGTGACGCTCGGCCGCTGGCTGCTCGAGCGCGCGTGCGCGCAGGCGGCCGAATGGCGCAAGACGCTTGCGCCGGATCTGATGATCGCGGTGAATCTGTCGCCGCGGCAGTTCAACGACGGCCTCGTGCAGGAGGTCGCACAGTGTCTCGCGTCTGCCGGGCTCGATCCGACCGCGCTCGAACTCGAGATTACCGAGGGCCTGCTGATGAGCGAGCGTGCGCCCGTGATGCCGATGTTGACCTCGCTGTCGAGAATGGGTGTGCGCATCTCCGTCGACGATTTCGGCACCGGCTATTCGTCGCTGTCGTATCTGAAGCGCTTTCCGCTGCATAACCTGAAGGTCGACCGCTCGTTCGTCGCAGGCTTGCCCGATCATCGCGATGCGGTCGCGATTACGCATGCGGTGGTGGCGATGGCGCATTCGCTGGGGATGAACGTGACCGCCGAAGGCGTCGAGACGTCGGCGCAGTCGGCGTATTTGCGCTCGATCGGCTGTGACCGGCAGCAGGGGTATCTGTTCGGGCGGCCCGTGGCGCCGGGCGAATACACGCAGTTGCTGGCGGGAGTGGCGAGGATGGGCGGCAATGCCGGTGGCGATGCGCCTCGTGTGTCGTAACATCTGGACTGTTCGACTCACTGAAGCGGGATACCGGATGCCGTTCAAATCGCTGGATGCCGCTGCGATCGAAGCAGCGCTTGGCGGACAAACCCGTCAATACCTGGCCGGTGCGCTGCAACGGCCGCAGCCGCTTGCGCACGTTCACGACACCGATATCGAAGTCGGCCTCTCCGACTACGTCAAAAGCGGCTTTGAGCCCGCGCATCGCCATGCGCGCGCGAAAGAGTATCACTACGTGCTGCGCGGCATGACCGAGTACCGGGACATCGACACGGCCGAGGTGCACCGCTTTCGCGCCGGCGACTTCTATGTGATCTATCCGGGCACGGCCTACGTGCAGCGCATCAAGCGCGACACGCGCATTCTCTTTATCAAATACCCGGCGGGCAACGACAAGCAGATCGTGCCGATGACCGACGCCGTCGACGCCTGGGCGCGCGAAACATTGCGCGTGACGCGTGTCGACCTGAATGCGCGGCAAACGGGCGGCGGTGCCGCGGCGGATGCAGCCGCGGTACCCGTTGCGAACTCGCTGAAGCCGGCGGTCGCAGTGGCGGTATTCGATGCCGCGAACCGCCTGCTGCTCGTCAAGCGCCGCGACAGCGGCTATTGGGCGATGCCCGGCGGCACGATGGAACTGACCGACTCGCTCGAAGGCTGTGCGCGCCGCGAGGTGCGTGAGGAAACCGGCATCGACATTACGATGACGGGACTGATCGGCACCTATACCGATCCGGCGACGATCATCGCGTATTCGGACGGCGAAGTGCGCCGCGAATTCTCGATTCTGCTCGCGGCCTCCGCGACAAGCGAACAGCTTTCGCACGACGACGAATCGACCGACGTGCAGTGGATCGAGCTCGACGCGCTCGCGCACTTTCCGATGGTCGCCGCACAAGCGCGTCGTGTGCAGGATGCGCTGGCGTGGCGCACGCATCGCGAGGTGTTTATCCGCTAGAGCAGGGCGGTCTTAACCTCGCCCTTGCGTCGACATGCGAAACTCAGCGCGCTTTTGACGCCGTCCTGGTGGGCGTATCGACAGATTTTCCGCCACTAGTCGTGTTCAATCGATCAGCGGATGCGGGCAGCGGTGCATGGTGGTACTCAACGGAAACGGGAATTCCGGCAGGTAACCGGATGATCGTTGCCGGAGTCAGTTGTTCTTCCAAAACAATATGGACTACTATTCGCCAGCGGACGAATTACCCCGTTACGTCTGCTTCTCTCATCGTGTTGGCCTTACAAGGGCCGCCCAGTCTTTTTACCGGCGCTCGGCCCGAACGAGCGGACTGATCGGACGCCGGTTCAGCTCGGCGCGCGTGACGTTGCGTGCGACCGTGAGGATGCATTCGAACTACTGGCGGCCTATTTTTCTGTGGTCTGCCCGTCGTCTTCAGCGGCTTTTGTCGTGATCCTGATGTTCCTGCCGTGTCGCGGCGGGGTGCGTATGACCGTCATCAGCGGGGACGCGAGGTCGCGGAACAACGACGTCTCCCCACTGTCGAGTGAAAGTCCGCTATTGGCCGGAAGGGTGGGCGCGGCCGCGATGCAGGGTTGGCAGACGTGTCCAAAGACCGGCAGGCCCGAGGGCGTGCCCGCTACGGCCCGCCCATTGAGGATGGACGTGCACGTCAGAGCGACATAAATCCGAAAGGTGAAAGGTCGTGACAATAAAATATTTCGGATTACAAATTATATGTGTTTGTGAAAAAAATCCGACCGATTTTCATGCCGGAACAGATTGGCAAGCCCTACTGCATGCGAAGGGGGCATGGGCTCAACGGTCAGAACGGCTGAATGGGATAAGGGATGGGCCGGATGGGTTTTTTTCCACTGGCCCGTCCGCTGTGAAACGGGAAAAACAATCAGGTAGGTAACCATGGCGGAATATGACGATGCAATGAGATATCTGACGGGGCGGCAGTCCGCGCATCTGAAGTTCATGCCGCGCAAGCGGCAGCAGCCTGATCGGGAAACGGGCAAAGCAACGCCGATGCCGGTTGTATCGGTCGTCTCGTGGGAGGTGCATGAGGAGATCTGCGAGCCGTATCGAATCAAGGCTGTGATTTCGACGTCGGAACCGGTCAGCAGAAAGAAGGTGCTGGGCCAGTTTGCGGAACTCTCGATCCAGCCCGAGGATGGACGTCAACCGCGGAAATTCAGTGGATTCGTTTCGCAATTCGATCTGGTATCGGAATCGCGCGATGGCTGCATGTATCGTGCTGTGATCAGACAGAGACTCGCACTGCTCGACGGCCCGAGCAATTGCGTGACATACCAGCGGATGACATCGTGGGAAATCATCAAGGCAATCCTTGAACGCCACGAGATCCGCTTCTGGATGCAGGTTGAACTGCGCTTGAGGCACGAACATCCGAGACATGCTTTCCGCTTCCAGTACAACATGGGCGACTGGGCGTATGTCAGGCTCGAAATGGAACAGGCCGGCCTGTTCTGCTTTACGACGACCGGCGAGTTTGGCGAAGTGCTGGTGATCGCGGACGATATCGACGGCTACGAGCGGCCCCACCTCGACGTGCTTGCCCGTCCTACATCCGGGTTATTGACGTTCGAAGAGTCCATTTTTTCATTCAAGATCCGCACCCGTACCGTGCCGGAGTCCTTCGTCGTTGCCGATTACAACCCCGAGAACGCATGGGAAATTCTTCGTGACGAGAGCGAGCCGGAACGGACCGATCCGACGATGATCGGTACGCCCTACGTCTGGGGCACGCATCACAAAGATAAGGACGGCGCGAAGCACGAGGCGCGGTTGCGCCATGAGGCAGCGCTCGCCCGGCAAATTCGCTACAAGTGCAAATCCACCGTGCTTTCGATCAGGCCGGGGCGGCTCGTGCGCCCGGACCGGGAACTCGAGGATACGAAAGCGGGCATGCTTGTTACGCGGGTCGTGCATGGCGGCGCGCGCGATGCAAGCTACATGAACCGTTTCACAGCCATTCCGGGAGATCGCCCCTTCCGTATCGAGGTGGATGAAAGTCGGTGGCCTCGAATACACGGCACACTCGGTGCAACCATCTGTTCACCTGATGAATACAAATTTGCTTACCTTACTGACAAAGGAGAGTATGTCGCACGCTTTCATTGCGACTTTGGCAACTGGCCTAAAGGAGTGGAAAGCGTCCCGCTGCGGCTGGCGAAGCCCTTTTCCGGCAAGAACAATACCGGCATGCACATGCCCGCGCTGGATGGCGACGAAGCGCTCGTCGGCTTTCGCGAAGGCAATCCAAACAAGCCGCTGCTGGTTGGTTTCATTCCGAACAGTCAGCGCCCGGACCTTATCAACTCATCGCGGCGGCGCATGTCGCGTAACGAAATCCGCACGCAGTCCGGGAACAAGCTGTGGATGGATGACTGGGACGAACAGGAAGGCATCGAACTCAGCACCGAACACTCGGGCCGGTCGCAGCTCAACCTCGGTTTTATCCCCGACCGGGATCTGAAGCGACGCGGGGCGGGCGCGGAACTCAGGACTGCGGGACATCTGGTCGGAAGGGGCGGCGCTGGTGCGATGCTGACGGCTTATAACCAGGTGGGTGGCAGCGGCAAGGTGCTTGCCACGGATGAGACGGACGCACAGTTCAGGGATCATCAGGCGTTCGTCAAGTCACTTGCTGATTCTGCCGGGGCGTCGAAGGCCAGCCCCGCAGATACCGACGCACAGCAAGGCATCAACGACGGATTGAAGGAACTGAAGAAGCCCGGGGTTCTGGTCACGGGTCCGGGGCCGGTTGGTGTGGCGTCAGGCGACGGAATGCATTTCGCCGCTGATGGCTCGATTATCGGCACTGCAAGGAAGGGGGTGCATTTCAGCACGCTTAAGCGTTTCACGGTCGCTGCGCGCGACATAGTGTCGATGTTTTCGCAAAAAGGCATGAGCCTCATTGCAGCGGCGGGCGACTTCGTGGCGCAGGCCCAGCGTGGACGCATGCAGCTTGCCTCGCAGGGCGACATGACGATGGAGACTGTCGACGGGGTGTTGCACGTGAAGTCGTCCAGGGAGATTGTGCTGAATGTCGGCGGCTCGTACCTGCGAATGACACCGGAGGGGATCGAATTCGGCTCGCGAGGCGGGGCCGTGTTCAAGACAAGCGGCTTGAAAAAAACCGGTCCTGCACAGATGGACCTGGGCGGCGTGGCATTCGCACCGGCCTTCGTACCGTTCAAGACCGAGTGTGAAGTGTGGCGAACCAATCCTGACTTCGTTCCGCCGCCAGCACCTGCGCCCGCACCGGACCCGGCGCAGTGGGCTGCGCTGAGCAATACAGGAGCGGTGCCGCCTGCGCCCTCGCAGGATGCAGGGTCCATGGCGCCAGCGGATGGCAGAAATCCTTGGGGGGCAGGTGTCTCGCAGACAGGAAGAGAGACACTGGTTCAAAAAGGATCCGGTGTGGTGGTGGTGAACGACCCGGATAATGCGCCAACCGTGGGACCAGCAGGGAATCCTGACCCGATCCAACTCGAAAGTCCGGCCTCGTGTTACTGGCAGCTTCCGGATTTCGTGGCGTCTGCAACGATGCAACGGGAGACATCCACGTACCAGAAATACGGCTGGACAAGGACCGAACGGCTCGTAAAGGACGGAAGTCCGGTGATGTGCTCGGGGACAGCGCCGACGACATGCCGGTTTACTTACGACGCTAACGCCAGGACCCTCACAGCCAGCGTTGTGATCGCATTGATTCCGCAATTGCTGGTGAAAATGAATCCCGCGACAAGGGAACCGATGCGCGATGAGCAGAACGACTACGTAGTTGTGCAGTATGAGACTTTCCGAAACGGAGCCAATTCCCACAAGTCGTTTGCCGCACAGGGGTTGATGCTGGTCGAGCGAGACCCGAGTGAAGTCGATGCGTCTACGTACAAAAACACGATCGAAAAGACGCTGAACCAGGGGAACTACAAGCTGGTCCTTGATGGCTGTAACAAGGGTGCGGCTTGTGGTTGCCGGGTTGCGGTGAAATTCTGCGCGGATGTGCACGTGGTCAGGGCAGCGGACGCCCCGGCGCTCAGTCCAAATGTCACGATAAACCTTTATCCGACTACAGAGCGGGCTGACGCCGCCAATTGGCCGGAGAAAGAATATGTTATAGCCGCTGGCAAGTATAGGGAAATCATCACACAAACGATGGCGCATGAGACAGGGCATTTATTCAATTTTCCCGATGAATACTGGCAGCAAGGTGGATTCGTGCATTCGATGTACATCAAGGATGGCAAGGACATAGACTTTACCCTTGCTGACGCAAACAGGATGACAAACAGGGTCTGGGTAATTGAAACAGAAAATAACCTCATGGGTGGCGGATGCGTCAAACCAGCGGCCGCGACTTCACCTTACTATCTTGAGTACATTCGCAGATGGTTTTCCGCGCACACGAATAAATTGTGGCGGGTCGGCTATAACGCTCCTGCTGTAGCTATCACAACAACTAAAGGAAGCAGTGGAAATTCGAATGTGAAAACTGGAGCCTCTCATGTCAGAAAAAACTAATGGTCATAAATTCCATAAAATATTAAAAGTGGCCTTTTGGTCCGTGATGACAATGTGGATAGGAGGTAGATGCGCGATGGCAAATGATTCAACTAATGGTGTCCTGCGACCCGGTGCATTTTCTCTTTCGTGGTCAGGTGGCCTTCAATATGGTTCGAGAGAAATGAGCTTCGATGGAGTAGACAGGTTCTATTTTGCCAAGGGGGACACCATCAACGATGACACGCAAACCGGTGTGGGAGTCTTTGTGCTGAGGTTGCAAAATCACGATCTGGAGGAACTGAAAGAGGTAGCGCGAACTTTGTGCGACAACGATATCCAGACCGGTGGTCCTGAAACGTACGATCCTCCTTCGACATTCAATGTCGTGTGCATGGGTGACGGCAAAGTTGTGAGCACATCGGGTTCCCAACGCCTGATCCCTGAGAAATTCTGGAGTAGGGTATTTGATGCCCCCTTCAGATTATCGGAAGAGGCGTGGGAGAACGGGCAGAAACTGATCAAACTCGACTTCAAAACGGAAAGTATTGAGCGAAAAAATGGAAGTTATATTGTTTCCGTACGGTTTATTAATTCTGGCGAGCGCTGGATAAAGTTCAAAACGCCGGATCAATGGGGCGGGGATACGGTCCGTGGGACTTTAGGTGTTGCGCCGTTTAGCAAAATCGGGAAAATTGAGCCGCGCGATGATTGGGGTTTTGAGTTGGCTGGAAAAAAACTAATTAATCAGGGTGATTTCCCGGATGGAGTTGTTCTCTTAAATCCAGGGGATAGCAGGAAACTTGTGTTCAGTGCGACTCCTGATAACAAGATTGCTAAGGGGGGATATAATTTGTCGGGGGCTGCCTTTATGAGAATTGAGTACGAGGGTAATGGGTGGGGTTTGTCAACGAAGGTGGATTTTAGACCGATCGGAAATAGTATTGCTTTCGACCACGACTACCCCTCGACGCCCGAAGAGCGCGAGCAATGGGAGAGAACGCACCGCGAAAATATGTCCCAAAGACCGGTCAAGCCGGGGCAAACCTTCGTCGAGGCGGGGCTATATCGCGCCGTACGTACCAGTGGCGCTTCTCGCGGCCTGCTGCTGAAACCGTTCAAGGCGGGCGACGTGGCGACGACTGAACCGGTGACGATGCCCATGGACTCGGAGTATGCGGCGGGCACCAATATCAGCGGCCCGGTACATTGGGTGTGGGAAGCGAGCGCGCCGACACCTGTCAAGCAGTGGTCGTTCGACATCATCGAGGACACCGCGCAATTCTGCGAGCCAGGCGTGGCCTGTCCACGCAGCGGACGCTGGGTGCCACGCGTAATGATCGGTTCCGGGTTTGGCGTGGAGGAATATCAGTACCGGCTTGCGGGCATTGTGACGCTTCGCAGGGGGGAAACGATGCCATCTATCGAAGGCAGCGGCCCGAGGTGGGAATGGGTGGGAGTCTCAAATGGTTGAGCGCGCCTGCATTCTCCGATTCGACCGGACCACGGCACACGGCACAGTGCTTGACGCGATCGAAGACATTGGCCTTGACGGACGCGGCGTGAGCTACATCGGGGCACGCGTACAGTGCCCTGCCTGCGGCGTCGTGGGGCATATCGAGGCCAACGGCCCGCGCTCGGACGATAACGCCATGGACGGCAGGCTGCCCGCACTGGAGCGTGACTTCTGTCGTTGCCGCTGCAGTCCTTCGCCAACACTGATTGCCTCACAACATCACTGGACCTACGAAGGCTGACGCGGAGAAACGATGACTTTTCGCTGGAACCAGGTGATCCCCGACGAGAAGAATGCAGGCAAGCCGCCTCCCATCTGGATGTATGTCGTCATCCTGATTATCGTGGAGTGCATTGCACTGGCGCTCACCGTAGTTACGTGGCCAAAGGACAAGCCTGTGGCGTCAATGGAGTTTTTGAGGGGGATTCTGCTGATCGGTCCGCTTTTTTGGGGCGCGTTGTGCGCTTTTGTCTACCACACTTTCTATGGGGCGTACGCCTTCGATGCGGCGGTTACCAACCGTGAAGGGTGGCAGTTGCGCAGATCCTGGCAACAAAATGGGCGCTCTGGTGTCGCCGTGCTGGACAGCGTGGTGCTGGCCCCCGAACCGGAACTTGCCGAGCGCATGCTGGGACTGGACGGTACACCGCCGCACAATCCGGGCAAGGTCATGGCGCTTGACGTGGACGGGACAGCGGCCGACTCCCGACTGCACGCGGTGCTGGAAAAATTGATTGTGCCGCTTGCGTCAAAGCTGGCCCATGCGATGAAGAGCGATTCTGTGCAGCTCATCATGCAGGGGGACCGGGACGAATCGTCCGACATCATTCACGCGATATGGAAGAAGGCCGATTTACCAGGGGCGCCACGCATTGTCAGCATGCCGCCCGGCACGGAGCCGAAGTTTGCGGAAAAGTGGTTTCCTGCTGATCGCGATCCGTCTTACCGGCTGGTGCTGGCGTGGCATCTGAATGACAACCCGGACGCGCCGGGGGATTGCTCAGAGTTCGCCGTGGCGATGCTGCTGGCCTCGCACCAGCACTGGCGGAGCCGGCGTGGCAAGCTCAGGCCACAGGCGTGGCTATTGCGTGGGATCGGGACGGAGGCGGATCAGGTCGAAGCGGCGATGGCACTGCTGCTTAACGCGGAGCAGGTCGAGACGAGGCGCATTCGCAGTTTCTGGCACAGCGGCCTGAAGGGTGTCGCGAAGCACGCGACCTTGGGTGCGGTGAGGGAAAGCGGGCTTGCGGTTTCGACGCACGCGCTCGACATGGCGGTCGGCCCGCAGGCTCCTGCGTCACGGTGGCTGGTATATGCATTAGCGGCGAAGATGGCGCACTTCGGGCAGGGTGCGCAATGCATGGCGCTTCCGGGCGATAGGGGCGTGACGCTCAGTCTTGCAGCCAGGGAATTGCGAGAATGGGATGCGCCATGGAAAGACAGTTACGCATATTCCTTGGTACCCGTTTCCGAAGTCACCTTTACGGCCTTAGGTTTTGCTGGCGTGCTACTCCTCGGTGCTCACGAAGGCTGGAGCAGCATCAGCACCGTCGGTCTGATTATCGCGGTGGTCCTGAGTGCCGGATTTGCCGGGGCGAGATACCTGCGGTGCAAATATATCATTGAGAACTTCCAGCGCACGTATAGGCAGTAGCCATTGCTGATTTAAAGGAACCTGCGCTGGCAGGTGATCGCTCAGTTCATCGGGAAACCGCCTCGGCGCCTTCGGGTTCCAGCGCTTCCTGTTCAACGCTGCATCGGTCATAGGACGTTATTCGCCATTATCGTCTCATGACCTCGTCACACTAAGAATCTGACAGGCTCGGTCGATGTGGGGAAAGTAAAGGGCGTACGCTATCGCGCTGAACCGGCCAGCGCCTTTTGTCGCGTAACTTGCTAATCTACGGAGTAGGAGGTGTAATCGCGCCGTTTATCGGTATCAAGTTGATCGATATTGCGATTACGCTGCTTTTTTAGAGGCTTTCTATATGTCCTTTTTACGGTTCCAAGGAAAGTCTTTACAGCATCTTTATGGACCGTCGTGAAGGCAATGCAAACCGCTTCCGAACCCGCCGCAGCACGTGGACCGGAACACGAAATTCAATCGGCCGATGTAGCAAGGGGCAGGCTCAAGATTTTCTTCGGTGCCTGTCCCGGCGTCGGTAAAACATGGGCGATGCTGCACGCGGTGCGCCGGCAGCGCGACGACGGCGTCGACGTCGCGATCGGCGAAATCGACACGCACGGTAGCGAAACGCTGCGACGTCTGGTCGTCGGGTTGCCGGCGCTGCTGCCGAAGCATGTGCATCGCCATGAACGGATGCTGCGCGAATTCGATCTCGACGGCGCGCTCGCCGCGCATCCGCGGCTAATCGCGATCGATGAACTCGCCTGCGCCAATGTGCCCGGTGGCCGGCATGCGAAACGCTGGCAGGACGTCGACACGCTGCTCGCGGCCGGCATCGATGTCTATGCGACGCTCGATGTCGCGCAACTCGAAAGCCTCGGCGATACGGTCAGCAATATGATCGGCGTGCGTATGCGCGAAACCGTGCCCGATCGCTTCTTCTTCGAAGCGGCCGACGTCGTGCTCATCGATCTGCCGCCTGACGATCTGCTCGCGCGCCTGATGTCGGGCAGTGCGCGGTTGACCGCGGCGACCGAAGGCGCGCGCAGTTGCCTCGTGCGCACGAATCTGCTTGCGTTGCGCGAACTCGCGCTGCGCTGCATGGCCGACCGCGCCAATGCGGACGTGCACGGGCAGCGGCTCAAAGGGCGTTTGCGTACCGCGGGCGCGACGCGCGAGCGGATTCTGGTCGGCATTCGCGCGCAGGCGTCGCACGAGCGGCTGATTCTCGAAGGCGCACGCCTCGCGCAACATCTGCGCGCGGAATGGGTCGTCGTGCATGTCGATCGGTCCACCGGCGTGCGCGATGCGCACCAGCGCGAGACGCTGCTGACGCTGGCGAATCTCGCCGACAGCCTCGGCGCCGAATTCACGACCTTGCCGGGCGAGGACGTTGCGAGCACGCTCGTCGGCTACGCGCACGAGCGGGGCGCGACACGGCTCGTGCTCGGCAGCCGTCCGCCACGCGCGCGTTGGCGTGCGTTATGGCGCGCCTGGTCGGGGCCGCGTATCGCCGAGCGCATCGTGCGCGCGAATCCGCGTCTGGCGCTGGTGGTGGTCGGCACGTCCGACGACGATGCGCCGCTGGCGCGCGTGGTCGCGAGGCGAACCGCCGAAACGGTATGGAGCGGGCTGCTGCTTGCGCTGTTCGCATGCGTGCTGACCACGGTGATCGCGAGCATCGTGCTGCATTTCTTCGCGACGCCGAATGTCGTGATGCTGTTCATGCTGAACGTCGTGCTGCTGTCGTTGCGGCTCGGCCGCATGGCCGGCGCATGGGCGGCGTTGCTGAGCGTGGGCAGCTTCGATTTCTTCTTCGTCGATCCGCGCTTTTCGTTTCCCGTGTCCGATACGCAATATCTGTACACCTTCGTGCTGATGTTGACGGTCGCGCTGGTCACGAGCCAGCTGGCCGCGCGGCTGCGCTACAAGGCGAAAGTCGCGACCGCGGGCGAGCGCCGCGCCACGGCCGTCGCGCGCGTTGCACGCGATCTGTCCAGCGCGATTCGCCCCGCGCAGATTGCGGCCGTGTGCCGCCAGACGATCGCGCCGCTGTTCGACGCGCGCGTCGCGCTCGTGCTGCCCGATTCGATCGCAACGGAACAGGCAGCGGGAAAAACCGCCAGCAAGGCCGAGTTGTTGCGCGATGACGCGAACGCCGCGGACTTCGTCGATACGTCGGTCGCGCAATGGACTTACGACCACGCGGAAGCGGCCGGTGCCGGCACGCAGACGCTAAGCGGCGCACGCGCGTTGTATCTGCCGCTCAAAGGCCCGATCTGCACGCGCGGCGTGCTCGCCATCTGCGCGGAAGACGGCGAACTGTCGAACGATGCGGACGACCGGCGCCTGCTCGACGCGTGTTGCGTGCTGATCGCACTGGCGCTCGAACGCACGCATTTCATCGAGATCGCGCAGGACACGCAGGTCCGCATGGAAGGCGAGCGCTTGCGCAACGCACTGCTTGCCGCGGTCTCGCACGACCTGAAAACACCGCTCACGGCGATAAGCGGGCTCGCGGAAACGCTCGAACGCGTCGGCGATCTGCCCGATACCGAACGTACGGCCGTATCGCGCTCGATCCGTCTGCAAACCGAAGAATTGCACCGGCTCGTCACCAATCTGCTCGACCTGGCGCGCATGCAAAGCGAGGGCGTGCGCCTGAACAGGGAGTGGCACGCACTCGGCGAGGTGGCCGGCAGCGCGCTCGCGCGCCTTGGCCACACGCTCGACGCGCATCGCGTGCGCACCGAACTGCCGCCCGATCTGCCGTTAATCGAAATCGATGCGATCGCATTCGAGCGCGTGCTTGTCAATCTGATCGACAACGCAGTCAAATACACGCCGGCCGGATCGACGATCCAGATTCGCGCGCGGGCGGTCGGTGACACGATGCATCTGTTTATCGAAGACGACGGCCCGGGTTTGCCGAATGTCGACCCCGAGCATTTCTTCGAAGCGTTCACGCGCGGCGTGCGCGAATCGGCTATTTCGGGCGTCGGCCTGGGGCTCGCGCTGTGCCGCACGATCGTCGATGCACACGAGGGCGCGATCGATGCGGAACGGCGTTTGCCGCAAGGCACGCGCTTCGAGATTCGCCTGCCGCTTGGCGCTCCGCCTTTAATCGAAGAGGAACGCGCCGCATGAAAAAGCCGCGCATTCTGCTCGTCGAAGACGAGTCCGATATACGGCGCTTTATCCGTATGGCGCTCGAACGCGACGGCATGACCGTATTCGAAGCGAGCACGGCCGGAGAAGCGCGCATCGAAAGCGCGAGCCGGCAGCCGGAGCTGCTGATCGTCGACCTCGGCTTGCCCGACGAAGACGGCAAGGTGCTGATCCGCGATTTGCGCACATGGTCGCGCGCGCCGGTGCTCGTGCTGTCGGCGCGCGATCGCGAGACCGAGAAAGTCGACGCGCTCAATATCGGCGCCGACGACTATCTGACCAAGCCGTTCGGCGTGCCCGAACTGATCGCGCGCGTGCGCGCGCAATTAAGGCGCGCGAGCCTCGTCGCAAGCGATGGCCCGACGGCGTCGACGGTGCGCTTCGGCGAAGTCAGCGTCGATCTCGCGACCTACGAGGTCACGCGTAACGGCGCACCCGTGCACCTGACGCCGACCGAGTTCCGGCTGCTCACCGCGCTGATTCGCGGCTACGGCAAGGTGATCACGTACCGTCAACTGCTGCTCGACGTCTGGGGACCGGGCTATGCGGACCGCCCGCAGTATCTGCGCGTCTATATGTTGACGCTGCGTCAGAAGCTCGAAGACGATCCGACGCAGCCCCGCCATTTGATGACGGAGTTACAGGTCGGCTACCGGCTTGCCGGGCTGGCCACCTGACCCGCTTCGCCGAGCACCGTCGTCCGGTAATGTCCGACCGCCTGCTCGAGATTGTGGAACATCCGTTCGCGGCCCAGCGCCTCGCCGATCGGCGAGCGCTGCACGAGCGCCAGCACGTCCGGATTCAACGCCGCGAGCCAGAGCGTGATGCCGCGCGAGCGCAGCCGCTCTTCGGCATCGGCGAACATCCTGAGCGCCGTGTATTCGATATCGAATACACCGCTCATATCGATGACGACCGTATGCGGCGCGGCCTGCGCGATCAGCTTCAGCATTTTTTGTCCGATGTGCTGGACGTTGGCGAAGTAGACCCGTCCTTCGGGCATCAGCAGCAGAAGACCCGGCCACGTTTCGTCGTCGGGATGCAGGTGGGAGACGGGCCGGAACACGTTCGTGTTGCGCTTGCGCGCGAGCACATAGACGGGCGGGTCCGACAGCTGATGCGCGAGCGCGGCCAGCGATACGACGATTGCCACCAGAATGCCCTGCAGCGTGCCGACAATCACCACGCCGGCCAGCGCCACGACGGCCCAGACGAACTCCATGCGCCGCACACGCGCGATCGCGCGAAATTCGATCGGATCGAACAGGCCGATCGAATAGACGATCACGACGGCGGCCAGCACCGCCTGTGGAATCAGGCCGATCAGCGGTGACAGCAGCAGCATCGCCGCGAGCGCGACGGCGGCCGTGACGAGCGATGCCGCCTGGCTGCGCGCGCCGGCGCGGCGGTTCACCGCGGTCTGCGTCGTGCCGCCGCCGCCCGGCATCGCGCCGAATAGCGCGCCGGCCAGATTGGCGAGGCCGGTGGCGAAAAGCTCGCGGTTCGCGCGCGGGGCGGGCTCGCCGTGACGCGCGAATGCACGGCCGGCCGCGGTGGTTTCGGTGAAGCTCATCAATGCCATGCCGAGCGCGATCGGCCACAACG
This sequence comes from Paraburkholderia sp. 2C, assembly GCF_054589215.1. Lineage (NCBI taxonomy): Bacteria > Pseudomonadati > Pseudomonadota > Betaproteobacteria > Burkholderiales > Burkholderiaceae > Paraburkholderia > Paraburkholderia sp. 2C. The sequence goes on from NZ_BAAILL010000039.1 coordinate 51,132, forward strand.
CGTGGGCGAGCGCGAAGACGGGCAACGTGGTCGCGGGCAGACCGGCCGGCACGGCGCCGACCGTGTCGACGCCATGCGCATGCAGGTCCAGCAGCTTCGATGCGGCAATCGCGCATGCGACTACCGCCAGCGGCGCCGGCACATGCGGCACGAAACGCCGCAACGCGATCAGCGCGACGAGCGCCAGCGCCGCGACGACGGCGGTTGTCATCGAAGTGCGTGGCAGGCCTTCAAGAATGCGCAGCACGTTCTCGAAGAACTCGCCTTTCGTGAAGTGAATGCCGAGCAGCTTCGGCAACTGGTCGACAAAAATCACGACCGCTATGCCGGCCTTGAAGCCGACCAGCACCGGTTCCGAGATAAAGTCCGCGACAAAGCCGAGGCGCAGCAGCGAGGCGACCATCAGGATGAGCCCGACCAGCACGCCGAGGGTGGCGGCCGCCGCGAGCAGTTCCGCGTGGCCGCCGCCCGGCGCGATGTTGGCGAGCGCCGACGTGGTGAGTATCGAGAGCGTGGTGGTCGTGCTGACGCTCAACACGCGCGACGTGCCGGTCAGCGCGTAGACCAGCATCGGGATAAACGACGTATAAAGGCCCGCCTCGACGGGCAGCCCGGCAAGCGTCGCGTAAGCGAGCGCGTTCGGAATGACGACCGCCGCGGTGGTCAGGCCGGCGATCAGATCGCCCTTGATCCAGTGCGAGCGATAGTCGAGCAGCCATTCCGGCAGCGGTATCCCGCTTCGGTGAGCGTGTCGCCGAAGTTCGGCCGGCGTCGTGCCGGAAGGCGGCGAGGCCGGCGGTGCATCCGCAGGTGTGCCCGAAGCTACGCCGGAAGGTGCATCCGAAGGTGTGCCGGAAGGCTGATCGAAAGGCGGCATGGCGGAAAGTGCGAAATGCGGAAAAAGCCGCGGAAAAAGCCGCGGAAAAAGCGCCGCCGCGCAGTGCGCGCGCGGCATCCATGCCGGAACCTGCAGCGCGCGGTGCTCGCTCGGGATCAGAACTTCTCGGGCACGTACTTGAACGGGTAGTCCGGCTCGCGATAGTCGCCGCGCTTCTGCCGTTTCGGCAGCGTGATTTTCGCACGCGGCAGCGCCTTGTACGGAACACTGCTGAGCAGATGGCTGATCAGGTTCAGGCGCGCGCGTTTCTTGTCGTTGGACACGACGACATGCCACGGCGCGATGCCGGAGTCGGTTTCGACGAACATTTCGTCGCGGGCGCGCGAGTAGTCGTACCAGCGCTCGTACGAGCGCAGATCCATCGGCGAGAGTTTCCAGATCTTGCGTGGATCGTTGATGCGCGCTTCGAGCCGGCGTGTCTGTTCCTCTTCACTGACTTCGAGCCAATACTTGAGCAGAATCACGCCCGACGCGATGATCGCGCGCTCGACGAGCGGCACGCTTTTGAGGAATTGCCGCGCCTGGTCTTCCGTGCAAAATCCCATCACGCGTTCGACGCCCGCGCGGTTGTACCAGCTGCGATCGAACATCACGATCTCGCCGGCGGCCGGCAAATGCGGCAAATAGCGCTGCACGTACATCTGCGATTTCTCGCGGTCGGTCGGCGCGGGCAGCGCCACGACGCGGAACACGCGCGGGCTCACACGCTCGGTGATCGCCTTGATGGTGCCGCCTTTACCCGCACCGTCGCGTCCTTCGAAGACGATGCAGATTTTCGCGCCGGTTTGCACGACCCATTCCTGCAGCTTGACCAGTTCCGCGTGCAGGCGCGCGAGCTCTTTTTCGTAGTCCTTGTTCGCCAGCCTGGCGGACGCGCCTTCGCCATTTGCGGCGCGGACACCGTCTCCTTTCGCGCCTTCCTTGACCATGCGACCGATGATCGCTTTGCGCATCGCTTTAGCGCTCTCTTTTGAGGCCTTTCGGGTCTGAGTCATGATGGAATCCTCGAACGATCATACGGATGCCGGGCGAAATGCGATTCCTCATTCTTCATCGAGTATGGTCGCGCACCGGGGGCGCCGCAACTGGACTTTGGTCCAATGCGAGAGCGCCCGGTAGCGATTCGCTCCGCTGCGGCCATGCAACGACGCGCCCATCTGTCGACGGGCCGGCGCGAGAACTCAGCACTTTGCCGGTGAGGTCTTTTCGTCCGCATGTGCATGCAGTTCGGGCGGCGTTGCGCTGCCACCGTGTTTTTCGAGGTACTGGCACGCGCTGACGATATCCCGACCGAGCAGGCAGGCGACGTTGTGGTTGATGTGCGGCCGCACCACCACGCGCAGACTCATCACTGTCTGAGCGTCGGGCGGCATCGAGTAGGCGGACAGCACCCAGCCTTTTTCGCGCACCTTGTTCGACACGTCGAACTCGTTGAAATTCTTCACCTTGCTGTCGAGCGTCACCGCCACGACGGGAATGCGCTGCGTCTCGTTCATGATCGTGAAGTAGCCGCTATCCACCAGCAGCTTGCGCAGCGTGATTGCGTTATTCAGCGTGTGCTGCATCACGCGCTGGTAGCCGTCGAAGCCGAGGCGCAGGAACTGGTAGTACTGCACGGCAATCTGGAAGCCGTTGCGGCTGAAGTTCAGCGTCGCGGTCGGCATTTCGCCGCCCAGATAATTCACATAGAACACGAGATCTTCGTTGAATACCTCGCGCTCGCGGAAGACCACCCAGCCGAGCCCCGGCGGCGTGAGCCCGTATTTATGGCCCGATGCGTTGATCGACTGCACGCGCGGCAGGCGAAAATCCCATTGGTAATCGGGGTACAGAAACGGGTTCACGAAACCGCCGGACGCGCCGTCGATATGCATCGGAATCGAAATGCCGGTGCGCTTCTCGTAGTCGTCGAGCCAGTCGTGGATTTGCTGGATATCGTCGTCTTCGCCGGTGAAGGTTTGCCCCGCGATCGCCACGACGGCGATGGTGTTTTCATCGACGTACTGGTCGAGCCGCTCCGCGGTGAGGCGGTAATTGCCGGGCTTGAGCGGCACGATGCGCGGCTCGACGTCGAAATAGCGCAGAAACTTCTTCCAGACAATCTGCACGTTGCCGCCCGTCACCATGTTGGGCCGGCTCGCGTCCTTGCCTGCGCGTTCGCGCTTTTTCCGCCAGTTCCACTTATGCGCGAGCCCCGCGAGCATGCAGGCTTCCGAAGAGCCGACCGTCGCGGTGCCGTACACTTCGACGCCCTTCGGGCCGTTCCACAACTGATGCAGCCAGCGGACCATGCGCGTTTCCATCGCGAAGAGCTGCGGATACATATCGTGGTCGATGTAGTTCTTGAAGATATTGCGGCGCGCGGTTTCGGCCGCTTCCGGTTCCGCGAAGGTCGTGACGAACGACGACATATTGAGCATCGGATTCGTATCGGTCCATTCGTCGCTGATCACGATGGCCGCGGCGGCCCGCGCCGACAGGCCGCTCTTCGGAAATTCATGCTCGGGCACTTCGCAATTGAACTCGTCGTACGGCGTGAGCTTTTCGATCGGGGTCTGCATGTGTCGCTCCTTCCCATGAGATAGACCAGCAGGGACCGCCGGAGGGCCAGGCCGCTGCGGCGGAAGAAAGCGAAAAGCGAAAGCGGGCCGACGCTCGCGGACGCGGCTAGGTGAGCAACATCACGACGATCATCCCCCAGATGGTCAGCAGCGTATTGCCGACCGCATAGGTCACCGTGTAGCCGAGACCGGGCACCTGGCTTTTCGCCGCGTCGCAGATCATGCCGAGCGCGGCCGTCGTGGTGCGCGCGCCCGCGCAGACGCCGAGCAGAATCGCCGGGTGGAAGCGGAACACATACTTCGCGATAAACATGCCGAGAATCAGCGGCACCGCGGTGGCGAAGATGCCCCACAAAAACAGGCTGATGCCGAGCTGCGCGAGTCCCGCGACAAAGCCGGGGCCCGCGGTGATGCCGACCACCGCGATAAATACGTTCAGGCCTACGGAATTCATGAACCACAGTGTCGATTCGGGAATGCGGCCGAAGGTCGGGTGAATCGCGCGCAGCCAGCCGAACACGATGCCCGCGATCAGCGCGCCGCCGGCCGTCGACAGCGTGAGCGGCACCGCGCCGGCCTTGACGACGATCGCGCCGATCAGCGCGCCGAGTGTGATCGCGAAGCCGATAAAGGCGACATCGGCCGCGGCGGACGGGCGGTCGATCGTGCCGAGTATCTTCGCGGCGGCGGTCGTGTCCTGCGTGCGGCCGACGATCATCACCGTGTCGCCGCGATGCAGCTTCGTGTTCGGCAGCACCGGAATCGGCGTTTCGGTCGCGCCGCGCTTGATGCGGCGAATATACACGCCGCGCGCGTTCGGCAGCTTGCCGAGCTCGTCGAGCGTTTTGTCTTCGACGGCCTTGTTCGTCACATAGACGTCGACGCCTTCAGCCGGCACCGCGAGCAGTTCCGGGTCGTCGACCTCCGTATGCAATGGACCGAGCACCGAGACCAGTTGCTCGCGCGGGCCCACGATCGCGACGACGTCGCCGGGTTGCAGCACGGTGCCGATACGCGCTTCCTCGATCTTGCCGTCGCGGCGGATGCGCTCGATGTAAAGCCGCGCGCCGTCGGGTGTCAGCGCTTCGGCCTGGCTCACCGTCAGGCCGATCGCGCGGCCGTCCGCCGGAATGCGATACGCGCGCAGTTCGTACTGGTGCCACGCCTGGCCCGCGCCACCCAGTTCCTTCGCGCCGCCGAGGCTCGCCTCGTATTCCTTGCAGGCCGAGACGAGATCGATGCCGAGCAGCTTCGGCCCGAGCGTCGCGAGGATCAGCGCCGAGCCGATCGTGCCGAAGATATACGTCACCGCATATGCGGTTGGCATTGCATCGAGCAGCGCCTTGGTTTCGTCTGCAGGTAAGCCGAGACGGTTGATCGCATCGGTCGCAAGGCCCATCGACGCGGAAATGGTTTGCGAGCCGGCGAACAGCCCCGCGGCCGAACCGACGCCGTAGCCGGCGATTTTCGCAGCGATGACAGGCGCGGCGAGACACAGCACGCATTGCACGACGGAGAAGATCGCTTGCGGAATGCCGTCTTTCGCGATGCCGCGCACGAATTGCGGGCCGACGCCGTAACCGACCGCGAACAGAAACATTAAAAAGAACACCGACTTCACGTTCGCCGAAATCGTGATGCCGAGCTGGCCGATCGCAATCGCCGCAAGCAACGTCGCGGTCACTGCGCCGAGACTGAACCCCTTATAACTTTTGCCGCCTACCCAATAACCGATGCCAAGCGAAAGAAATACCGCGATCTCCGGGTATTGCCGGAGTGTTTGCGCTAGCCAGGTCATGCTCGCTCCTTTTAATCGGACGTTGTAGAGACGTGCAACTGAAATGGCGATGTCGGGTCACGCGCTGCGTGTGCGATGGAGGCAACGCGTCATGCATAGGGTTGGGCGTAGGCGCCTGATGCGTGCGAGCGGGCGGGGGTGCCCGGTTTTCTTGGCCGATTCAACAATCGAAGGGCAGTATAGGCAATGGAAATCGATTATTCCATTTTGCGAGCGACGATTAGTTCGACTGATGTGAGTCAAGACATTCCGTCTTATTTCAGTGTTTGCTACCAGTGCCTGCTGTTATGCGTTGAAGCGGCGCACCCAGGCATGAGACCCAGGTTCGATCGACCCGCCCGCGCGACCGGCGCTACCCGCCAATCGGGTACCTGCCAGGCGCTTCGCGGCCGCTTCTGCGCAGGTCTCGAAAGCAGGGTCGATTGTTTCTCCATTGACATCGCAACGACACCCGCGTCTTATACGTTGGTACGCGCGGTTCATTGTGTTTCGAGAACGACGCATCGGGTCATGAGCCCGGTGCCTGTCGCCCACGGCTAGGCTGTTCTTCGACCACGAGGTACACGTGATGAACGCAGGCACTCAGTTCGCGCACAGTCAACAGATTGGCGCCAAGGTCGCCCGGATCTTCCAGAAGCGCGCACAGGTCGCGCAGCAGCATTTCAATGAGCGCGTGCATGACGCACTCGACACCCAGACCGGCAACGGCGCCGCGGCCGGCACAGCGCATGCGCCGTTGCCCGCGCCGCTCGCGGGCCCCTTTGCCGCATCCGCGCTTACCGCACCGTTTGCGGCCGCCGTGCCCGGCGTGGCCGCATTTTCCGCACCTTTCACCAGTGCTTTCAATGCGGCATTCGATCCGCTCTCGGCCTGGCGCTATGCAATCGACGCGACGCAGCGCACGGTGCTGTTCTGGGACACCTTGCGCCAGCGCGGCAACCAGTTCGTCGACCAGACCGCGCAAGGTTTGAAGCCGGTGCTGCACTTCGACTATGAAACAGTGCTCGATGGCCGCGCGTTCGAACGCCCGGTCAACTATGCGCTGTTGCGCATCCGTCCGCCTGAAGGCGTGACGATCGATGCGGGCAAGCGCCCCTATGTGATTATCGATCCGCGTGCGGGGCACGGCCCAGGCATCGGCGGATTCAAGGACGATTCGCAGGTCGGCGTCGCGTTGCGCGCGGGCAGCCCCGTGTATTTCGTGGTGTTTTTCCGCGATCCCGAACCGGGCCAGACGCTGCTCGATGTCTGTGCGGCCGAACAGCGCTTCGTGAAGAAAGTGCGCGAATTGCACCCGGACAGCCCGAAGCCCGCGATAGTCGGCAACTGCCAGGGCGGCTGGGCCGCGATGATGCTTGCCACGTCCGACCCCGACGAAACCGGCCCGATCGTGATCAACGGCGCGCCGATGTCGTACTGGAGCGGCGCATGGAGCGAAGGCGAGGGCGACAACCCGATGCGCTACGCGGGCGGCATGCTCGGCGGCACATGGCTTGCCTCGCTTGCGGCGGATCTCGGCAACGGCAGATTCGACGGTGCGCATCTGGTGCAGAACTTCGAGAACCTGAACCCGGCGAACAGCCTCTGGGACAAGTACTACCACGTGTTCGACAACGCCGACACCGAACCGCCGCGCTTCCTCGATTTCGAGCGCTGGTGGGGCGGCTACTACCTGATGAACCGCGAAGAGATCGAGTGGATCACGAAGAATCTGTTCGTCGGCAACAAGCTATGGGCGGGCGAGGTGCGCGGTGCGGGCGGCGCCGCGTTCGATCTGCGCGACATCAAGTCGCCGATCGTTCTGTTCGCGTCGCTCGGCGACAACATCACACCGCCGCAGCAGGCATTCAACTGGGTGACGGATATTTACGGCAGCACCGATGAGATCAAGGCGCGCGGTCAGGTGATTATCGGGCTGATGCATCAGAGCATCGGCCACCTCGGTATTTTCGTATCGGGCAAGGTCGCGAAGAAGGAGCATACCCAGATCGTTTCGGTACTCGAAGCAATCGAGGCGTGCCCACCGGGACTGTACGGCATGGAGATTACCGAGCAGAAGGGCGCGGACGGCAAGCCCGAATACGAGGTCAGCTTGCAGGAGCACCGGCTCGAAGACATCGCGGCGAAATTCAACCGCTTCAAGCGGATCGACGAACTGCCGTTCAAGGCTGTGGAGCAGGTGTCCGAGTTCAATCAGCGCGCGTACGAGCTGTTCGCGCAGCCGTTTGTGCAGGTGTTCTCGAATGAGGCAACGGCGGGCCTCTTGCGCCAGTTCCATCCGTTGCGTGCGCAACGATGGATGTTCTCCGATCTGAACCCATGGCTCGCGTGGCTCGCGCCCGCGGCGAACGCCGTGAAGGCAAACCGCATGGAGAGCGATGCGGACGGGCCGAACCCGCTGCGTCAGGCGGAACGGCGCGGCGCCGAACTGTTCAGTGCGTCGCTCGACTATTACCGCGCGCTGCGCGATGCCGCGACCGAGGGCCTGTTCTTCAGCGTGTACGGCAATCTGTTTGCCGCGCGCTCGGCCGCCAGGCTCGATCTCGACGGGCCTGTCGCGACGCCCGTCACGGACCCCCGGGACTTGCCGTTCGTCAGGGAAGCGCTGGCGGCGATCGGCGACGGCGGCTACACCGAGGCGATCGCGCGTGCCGCGTGTCTGCTTGCGCGCCACGGCGAACCGCTGCCGCTCACGCGCCTCGCGATACGCAACGAGCTGGCGCAGGAATACGCGGACTATCTGCCGGCGCTCGAGCACGATGAATGGCGGCGCATCCGCGGCGAGCAGGAAATTGTCGTGCGCTATGAACCGGAACGCGCGCTCGCATCGCTGCCCACGCTGCTCGCCGATTCCGGTGACCGCAAGCGGTTTGTCGCGCTGCTCGATAAGCTTGCCGTGGATGAACGCGTAGAGGGGATGGCGCCGACCGCGGCGCAACGCGCGATGGTCGAGCGTATTCGCGCGCTGCTGCCGTTAAAGCCGACGCGCACCCCGCGCGTGGCTTCATCGTCCACGCCTTCCGTGCATTGACGCCGACTCGCCACCCGGCCGGCACTTCGCCGGCCGCCTGCAAGGACATATTCATGGAACATCAGCACGAGAAATATCGGCGTCTGATCGAAATATGCAAGTCGATGCCGCCCACGCCGACGGCCGTCGCGCATCCGTGCGACCCCAGCTCGCTGCAAGGCGCGGTCGAAGCGGCGCAAATGGGTTTGATCGCACCGATCCTCGTCGGCCCCGGCGAACGCATCGTCGCGCTCGCGAAGCAGCATGACATCGACATCTCGCCGTATCCGATCGTCGATGCGCCGTTTAGCCATGCGTCCGCCGCGGCTGCCGTGCAACTGGTACGCGAAGGCCGCGCGCAGGCGCTGATGAAAGGCAGCCTGCATACCGACGAACTGATGAGCGCCGTTGTCAGCCGCGAATCGGGGCTGCGCACCGAGCGGCGCGTCAGCCACTGCTTCGTGATGGACGTGCCCGGCCACGCGAACGCGCTGATCATCACCGATGCGGCGGTCAATATCGCACCGACGCTTGAAGAAAAGGTCGATATTCTGCAGAACGCGATCGATCTCGCCCACGCGTTGAAAATGGAAGAAGTGCGTGTGGCGATTCTGTCCGCCATGGAAACGGTCAATCCGAAGGTGCCGTCGACCATCGAGGCCGCTGCGCTGTGCAAGATGGTCGATCGTCATCAGATCACGGGCGCGCTCGTCGACGGGCCGCTTGCGCTCGATAACGCGATCGACCCCGAAGCCGCGCGGATCAAGAAGATCGATTCGCCCGTGGCCGGCCGTGCGAATGTGTTGATGGTGCCCGATCTCGAAGCGGGCAATATGCTGGCGAAAAGTCTGTCGTTTCTGGCAGGCGCCGATGCCGCGGGCGTCGTGCTCGGCGCGCGCGTGCCGATCATTCTGACGAGCCGCGCCGATTCGGTGATGACGCGGCTCGCCTCGTGCGCGGTGGCCGCACTGGTCGCGCAGGCGCGCGCCCGAGCGACGAAAGTGGAGGGGTAACGCAATGACCGATGTGATTCTCGTGCTGAATGCAGGCTCGTCGAGCATCAAGTTTCGCGCCTATTACGTCGAAGGCAACGAGCTGGACCTTGGGCTGCATGGCCAGATAGAAGGCCTGTTCGGTTCGCCGCATTTCATCGCGCATGATAAAAACAACGAGCAGGCCGGCGAAAAGCGCTGGGGCGACGGCGCAAAGCTGTCGCATGAAGACGGCATTCAGTACATCTCGGCGTTTCTGACCAGCCATCGCGGCGACAACCGCCTCGTCGCGGTCGGCCATCGTGTCGTGCATGGCGGCGAGAAGTTCGCGAAATCGGTGCTCGCCACGCCGGAGGTGGTGGACGAACTCGACAAGCTGACGCCGCTCGCGCCGCTGCATCAGCCGCACAACCTGAAGCCGATCCGCATTATCGCGGCGACGCGCCCGCATTTGCCGCAGGTCGCATGCTTCGATACGGCGTTTCATCGCTCGCAAACGGAACTGGCGCAGGCGTTTGCGCTGCCCGAGTCGATTACCTCGCGCGGCGTGCGGCGCTACGGTTTTCACGGCCTCTCGTACGAATACATCGCGCAGGCGCTGCCCGAATTTTCGCCGCGCGCGGCGCACGGACGCACGATCGTCGCGCACCTGGGCAACGGCGCGAGCCTGTGCGCGATCGAAAATGGGCGTAGCGTGGCGAGCACGATGGGCTTTACCGCCGTCGACGGTTTGCCGATGGGGACACGCTGCGGCAGCCTCGACCCCGGTGTGCTGCTGTATCTGCTCGAAGAACTGAAGATGGATACGCACGCGATCGAAGACCTGATTTACAAGCAATCGGGTTTGCTCGGCGTGTCCGGTATTTCCGGCGATATGCGCAAGCTGCTCGACAGCGATGCGCCGCGCGCGCGCTTTGCGATCGACCTGTACGCGTATCGGATCGGACGCGAAATCGGTTCGCTTGCGGCCGCGTTGCAAGGGCTCGACGCGCTGGTGTTTACAGCGGGGATCGGCGAGAACTCGGCGGAGGTTCGTCGGCGGGCGGCCCGGCACGCAACGTGGCTTGGCGTCGAACTCGACGACGCCGCGAACGAGGCCGGCGGTCCGCGCATCAGCTCGCCATCGAGCAAGGTCGAGGTGTGGGCCATTCCAACCGACGAGGAACTGATGATCGCGCGCCATACGCGTGAAGTCGTCGACGCGCAGTGACGCTCATTGACGCGCAGTGACGCGCAGTGACGAAATGATCTCGCACACGAGAAGCCACGGAGTTCGACCATGACGCAGACTCACAACGAATCCCGCCAGATACTGCAAGGCATGAAAGCGCTTGTAACCGGCATCGCGAACGAGCATTCGATCGCCTACGGCTGCGCGAAGGCGTTTCGCGAACTCGGCGCCGAGCTTGCGATCACGTACGCGGACGACAAGGCCCGGCCCTATGTCGAACCGCTCGCGCGTGAACTGGACGCCCCGCTGTTCATGCCGCTCAACGCGTCGAAGCCCGAGGATTTCGAAGCGGTGTTTGCACGTATCGGCAGCGAATGGGGCAAGCTCGACATCCTCGTTCATTCGATCGCGTGGGCGCCGAAGGACGATTTGCAAGGCGGCTTGCTGAACTGTTCGGCGCAGGGCTTTGCGGCCGCGATGGATATTTCCTGCCATTCGTTTATCCGGATGGCACGGCTGGCCGCGCCGCTGATGAAAGACGGCGGCGCGATGTTCACGATGAGCTATTACGGCGCGAACAAGGTCGTGCCGAACTACAACGTGATGGGACCGGTGAAGGCCGCGCTCGAAGCGAGCGCGCGATATCTCGCGTACGAGCTCGGGCCGCGGCGGATTCGCGTGCACGCGATTTCGCCCGGGCCGCTGAAAACGCGCGCGGCATCGGGGCTCAAGGATTTCGATCTGCTGCTCACTGAAGCGGCCGAGCGCGCGCCGCTCGGCGAACTCGTCGACATCATGGACGTCGGCTTCACCTGCGCGTTTCTCGCGACGCCGTATGCACGGCGTTTGTCGGGTGAAACGCTGTATGTCGACGGCGGCGTGCACATCATGGGCTAGCGCGGTCCGCGGTTTGAGGCTGACGCTCCGGTTCGCGGTGGAGGTAGAGGTTGGGTTGAGGAGAGCGGAAATGGCTGACATGGTGATTGGCAATATCGAGGACGGCACGTCCGAAGAAGAGATTCAGGCGCTGCTCGTCAAATACGGCTTTCCGGTTTACGACGCGCTTCAGCACGTGCCCGGCGACGGTTCGCGTCCTGCCGTGCTGGTGAGTTTCAATGGCACGGAGCCTGCCGCGCTGCGGATGCTGCAGCCGCGCATTCACAATCTGTTCTGGAGGAATCGCCGGCTCAATGTCGTGGTCCTGCAGGAACGCAGCGAGGAGTGATCGTGGCGGCATGCACGGAGATCCGGCCATGGGCCTTCTGAGCCGGCTACTACGCCTGGACTTGCGCGACCCGCATCGCGCCGGCGCAGCGGATGAACGCGATGCGCCGCATCGCGCCGAAGAAGTCGAGCAAACCATCGCGCGTATCGCGCGCGCCATACCGCAACTGAAGCTTGCGCGGCAATACGACACGCGGCTCGCACCGGCGATCCGCGCAACGCTCGACTACGCTCGCGGGATTGTCGCGGCGCTGCCCGCGCCGCGCGCCGCCGATGCAAGCGCATGGTCGAGCGACCCGTATATTCATGCGTTCTTCGCGACGTGTGACGACGTCTGCCACGCGTTCGGGCGCTCGCAGGAATTGCGCGAATGGTTTGGCGACCATATGGATTGCGACGAAGTCTACGCGGTGCTCGGCATGGACATGGCCGAGCGCAGCGTGCTCGGCGTTGCGCAGCACGAGGGCAAAACGCGCACCGACGTGCGGCAGACAACCATCAGCTTCAGCGACCATCGCGTGCGCATCTTCGGCCGCACGGAAGCCGATCTTCACGACGAGATCGTGCGGCGCATCGTCGATCAGCTGGCGCTCGAAGCGCTCGAGCAGATCGCCAACGACAAGTCCCGCCGCGATGCACTCGAACAGGAGCGCGCGCTGCTGAAGGCGCGGCTGCAATTGCTGCAACGGCAGGGCGCGGGCATGCATGCGGTCGTGTCCGGCGCGGCGCCCGCCGATCTCGCCGAAGTCGCGCGGCTGCAGCGGCAGATCGAAGAGAACGAACATCACCTCGGCGAACTCGGATTCAAGACCGAAGCGATCGAACGCCAGTTCGATACCGTGCAGCGCATCTATGCGGACCCGGCCGCGCAAACCTATGTGACGCGCAAACGGCTGCGGCTCGACAGAATGAACGTGGTTGTCGATCAAGCCGCCACGCAGCCCGCGGCCGATCTCGAACTGCATATCGCGCGCATTCCCGCGAATCCGTCCGAGATGCGTGCTTTCGAGATCGTGCGTTTCCGGCGCGCGGACCTGCCGCCTGCCGGCAGCCTGTTCGGCGATACGAGCCGGATCGTCATTTAAGGCTTGAGCGGGCGTTATCCGCCTCATGCGTTATCCGCCCGGATCGACGCGGTGAATGCGAATCGGGTCACCCGTGCCGGCGCGGAACATTCTTCGATATACGTGCTGCATAAACTTACGATTTGAGGTCCGGACGGTCTCTTATGTAATATCGCATGCTTATCGTACTAACCGGTTGTTCATTCATTTAACGGAGACCAATATGAGTTCAACCACGACGCCCGTCTGGTTTATCACCGGCTGTTCGACGGGCTTCGGCCGCGAACTGGCGCGCGCGGTGCTCGCGCGCGGATGGCGCTGTGTGGCGACCGCGCGCAACAAGGCGTCGCTGGCCGATCTCGCCGACGGTGCGAGCGACCGGCTCCTCACACTCGATCTCGACGTCACCGACGCAAAGCAGATCGGCGTGACCGTTGAAGCGGCGTTGAAACGCTTCGGCTCGATCGACGTGCTCGTCAACAATGCGGGCTATGGCTATCAGGCAGCAATCGAAGAAGGCGTCGAAGCCGAGATTCGCGCGCAGTTCGACGTCAACGTATTTGGCCTCTTTGCGATGACACGCGCCGTGTTGCCGTCGATGCGCGCGCGCCGCAAGGGCCATGTGCTGAACATCACCTCGCTGGCGGGTCTTGCCGGTTACGCGGGCTCCGGTTACTACGCGGCCAGCAAACACGCCGTCGAGGGCTGGTCCGACTCGCTTGCGATCGAAGTCGGGCCGCTCGGTATCAAGGTGATCTGCGTCGAGCCGGGGCCGTTCCGCACCGACTGGGCAGGACGCTCGCTCAGGCAGACGCCGAACCGCATCGCCGATTACGCGGACACGGCCGGCAAGCGCATGCAGAACACGGCACAAAGCACCGGCACGCAGCAGGGCGACCCGGTACGGGCCGCGCAGACCATGCTCAAGATCACCGAGGTCAGCGATCCGCCGCGCAATCTGCCGCTCGGCGCGGCATCGCTCGAGGGCGGTACCAAACGGCTGCGCGACTTGCTCGACGATATCGAAAAGTGGCGCGAGACGAGTCTCGGCGCCGATTTTCCGGCGGACGAAAAGTAGGGCGGACACGCACAAGGCACGTTTCGCTTCACGCTTGCCGTGCCTGCCGCGGCACCGGCATGCACAGCGCGCGTGGAAGCGCCGCGGGCACGGCTGCCACCGCAAGCCGAGGCCGCATGCGAGCATGCGTGCGTGGCCGACGCGTCGGCGAGGCGCCCCGCAGCGTACGCCGATAGCGCACAGGCGGCGCTTATCGCGACCCGTGCGGCAGGAATCGATGCGGTATCGAACCCGGTTTGCTGCGCGTGCCTTCAGAGAGGCACGGCGGCAACAGCGGATTTAACAGCATTTTGATATCGCGCCGCCCATATTTTGCTGCGCGTTGATGCGCCGCTTGTTCCAATACAGTCGTCTTCTCACCGTTGGACGAACGTTGCGATGCTACGGCTGCTGATCCCCGTGATCCATTACGAAGGTGCGCTGCAAGCCGCGCGCCATGCCGCATTCCTGCACGCCGAGCGTTGCGTGTCCGAGGTTGAAATCGTCGAAGTGCTCGAGTCGCTCGAATGGGGCCGCGCCGCGGCTTTTCACTCGCGCGGCGCGCTCGCGCTGTTCGAAAGGCGCGCGCTCTTTAGCCCGATGATGAACACGCGCGCGATTCTCGACGATGCGGGCGTGCCTTATCGCTGGAGCCGCGCATGCGGCCCTGTCGCGGAGACGATCGCCGCGCATGCGGCATTGCAGCAGTCGGACGCGGTGATCGTCGATGCGAGCCAACTGAATTTTCTGACGCGCTGGTGGATCATCGCGAGGCTCTGGCGGCTCACGAAGACGCCGGTGACGATGCTGCACTAGCCGGTCTTGCCCGCGCCGCGCGTGCCGAGAGGTCGTTTTTATATCGACGAAAGCGGCTTTTACGCGGCTTTTGCACGGTGTCGGATATGCTTTCAATATGCAATACATCGTGAGGGCGACATGGCGCACCCATTGGCGGGCCTGCGCGCGCTGCTAAGGCGCGGTAGATCAGCTCACAGCGCGGAACACGGTGCGCGGCCGCGCCGCGAACCCGGGCGCAACGTGATGCTGCACGTGACGGTCGACGCGCAACACACCACGCCGTTCCGGGAAGCGCTGATTCGCGATTGCGGCAACCAGCAATGGACGCTGCGCGTCGCGCCGCTGCGCGATAGCGGGCGCGTGCGGTTGTCGCTCTATCTGCCGAAAGCCGACGTTGGCCATGCGATCCAACGGCTCTCGCAATTGACCCCGGACGCCGAAGTCGGGCAGGTGGTCGAGATTCCCGATACGCCGAGCGAGGCGTGGCGCAGCCTGATTCACGCGAACGCGCAAGGCGAGGTGCCGAGACCCGCGCATACACGCCACGCCGATGCGTCGTCCCATCGCGGCAACGGCACGCATCGTGCAGACGGGCACGCGGCCTACGGCGCCGCCCGCAATGCAGCCGGCGGTGCGGCCCGCGATGCAGCCGAACAAGCCGCCCAAGAAGCCGCCCAAGAAGCCGATAATGCCGCCGTCGAAAGCATGATTCCCACCCAGCCGAGCCTCGCGCAACTGCTGCCCGCGAGTCACGTGCTGCTGGGTTCGCCCGCTGCGGACCGCGAGCAGCTGTTCGCGCAATTGAGCCAATCATTCGAAACACTGTGCCGTGTGCCGGCGTCTATCGTCACGGCCGGTCTGACGGCGCGCGAGGCGCTCGGCTCGACCGGTCTCGGGCGCGGTGTCGCGGTGCCGCACGGACATATCGAAAACTTGGCGCAGCCGGTCGCGATCTATGTGCGCCTCGCCGTTCCGATCGCGTTCGACGCGCCCGATGCGCAACCGGTCTGCGATATCGTCGCGCTGCTCGTGCCGCAATGGGCCGACAGTGCGCATCTGCATCTGCTGGCGGAAGTCGCGCAGTGTTTCTGCGACCATCATTTCCGTGACCGCCTGCATGAATGCGAAGACGCCGCCGCCGTCTGCCGGCTGTTCAACGACCGCGAGACGCTCGAACAGGCCGCGCGAGGCGACCGGCGGCTCGTCTGAGCCTTAGCGCGCCACGCCGCCTTTTTCCACCGCCTCCCGCATCGCGATGCAATAGCGCATGAGCTGCGGCTGCGCCACGACGAACTGCTTGAGCGGCGTATCGATGTCGTAGAAGTAGATGTTCGCGACAAACCCGTACACTGCCGCGTCGATACTGACCGGCCGGTCGCCGAACAGAAAGCCGCTGTCGTGAATCAGGTTGGCGATCACCTGCAGGTCCGCCGTGCCGCGCGCATAGGCCTGCTCCGGCTCGTAGCGGCCGATGCCCTGATAGTGATAGCGGTTGAAGTTGTACTCGCGCGCCGCTTCGAGCGATTCGGCCGCGAGGTCCGCATGCTGCGCGAGCAGCGCCGCGCGAAACGTGGGCCAGAAGCGGTCGTCGCGCCAGCGCGAATACGACATCACCCAGTAAAGATCGTCGAGCGTGCGACGCAGCATCAGGTCGAGGTCGCGCTGCGCGTCGGTCAGTGCCGCATCGATCGTCAAGGCGTATTGGCGTTTCAGATACGACAGAATGGCGTCGCTATCGCCGATTGTTTGTTCTCCATCGACTAAATACGGCAGTTGCCCGCGCGGCGCGGCCTTCGTATCGAGCACGTGCCGATGGTCGAACGCGAGACCGCACAGCCGCAGGAACGCGAACACCTTGAGCCCATACGGATTGTTGTCCTCGAGGCCGTATAGCTCGGGATACGAGTACAGGGTGATCATCGGTTGTCTCCGGTGAGGATTATTCAGTTTTGGTTCAAGCAGTATGAAGCGTGGGCCAATGGTCACGTCAAATACGCTATGGCAATGTCGGGGTCCATGATGCGATCCGATATGCCATCGAATCGCTTGTCGAGTCCTTACCGAACCTGAATCGGGGTAATGCAACATGACAGCGTATAAGGATTTCACCGACCCTCCATCCGGCAGCGGCCAGGCCGATCCATCCGGACAACTCGAGTCACGCGACCCACGCGAGCCACGCGATCAATCGGACCAGCGCGGCTGCCATCCCGGCGTGACGCGCCGCGGCTTTCTGAAGTCGGTCGGCGCATCGGGCATTGCCGCGGCGGGCACGACGATGATGTCGGCCGCGGTGCTCGCCGACGAGGCGCCCGCCGCTGCACAGGCGCCGGCCGCGGCAACCGGAAGCGGCCCGTACACCGTGCAGTTCAGCGTGAACGGCGTTGGCCACAAGCTCGATGTGGAGCCGAACGCCGTGCTGCTCGACGTGCTGCGCGACCGCCTGCAACTGACCGGCACGAAGAAGGGCTGCGACCACGGCCAATGCGGCGCCTGCACGGTGCACGTGAACGGCGTGTCGGTCAATTCGTGCCTGTCGATTGCCGTCATGCACGATGGCGACGAAATCACAACCGTCGAAGGCCTCGCTAGAAACGGCAAGCTGCATCCGGTCCAGCAGGCGTTCTGGGAGCACGACGCCTACCAGTGCGGCTACTGCACGTCCGGGCAGATGATGAGCGCGGTCGCGGTGCTGCACGACGCGCGCGTGCCCGCCGACGACCATTCGCTGCGTGAAGCGATGAGCGGCAACATCTGCCGCTGCGGCGCCTACAAGAATATCGTCGCCGCGATTCAGGACGCGCGCGGCAAGATGCGGAGGGCATGATGCGCTCATTCGACTACACCCGCGCGTCGAGCGTCGACGCAGCGATCGCGGCGCACGCGCCGGGGACCAACACCGTGTTTCTTGCTGGCGGCACGACGCTGCTCGATCTGATGAAGCTCGACGTGATGCGCCCGGCGCGCGTCGTCGATATCCACAAGCTCGCGCTCACGCAAATCGACGTGCTCGACGACGGCCGCGTGCGCGTCGGCGCGATGGTCAGCAACACCGATCTCGCGCGCCATGAGGTGATTCGCACGCGCTATCCGGTGCTGTCGCAGGCGCTGCTGTCGGGCGCGAGCACGCAGTTGCGCAACAAGGCCACGACCGCCGGCAATGTCATGCAGCGCGTGCGCTGCGGCTACTTCCGCGACGGCGTCTCGGCCTGCAACAAGCGCGAGCCCGGCTCGGGCTGCGCCGCCATCGGCGGCCACAATCGCAACGTGCATGCGGTGCTCGGCGGCAGCGAGCAATGCATCGCCGCGCATCCGTCGGACATGTGCGTCGCGATGGCCGCGATCGGCGCGACGGTGCATGTGCAAGGGCCGAATGGCGCACGCGATATCGACTTCCTCGACTTTCATCTGCTGCCCGGCGACACGCCATGGAAAGAGCACGCGCTGAACGACGGCGAAATGATCACGCACGTGACGCTCGATGCGCCGCTGCCGCACAGCCGCTCCGCGTATCTGAAGCTGCGCGACCGCGCGTCGTATCAGTTCGCGCTCGCGTCGAGCGCGGTGATCGTCGTGCTCGACGGCCACACGATTCGCGATGCGCGCATTGCGATGGGGGGCGTCGGCACGAAGCCATGGCGCGCCAGGGACGCGGAAGCGGCTCTGAAAGGCCAGCCCGCGACGCAGGCGACATTCCAGCAAGCCGCGGCCGTCGCGATGCAAGGCGCGCGCTCGTATGGCCAGAACGGCTTCAAGATCGCGCTCGGCCAGCAGGCGATCGTCCGCAATCTGAGCAGCGTCGTCGCATAAAGCGCGGCTTGGCTACGTGATTATGAGGAAAACATGAACAACGACATCATCGGCGATTCGATGCGCCGGGTGGACGGGCGTCTCAAGGTAACGGGCGCCGCGCATTACGCGGCCGACCAGAGCCTGCCTGGCATGGTCTACGCGTACGGCGTCTTCAGCACGATTTCGAGCGGTCGCGTGTTGCGCATCGATACCGCGGATGCGCGCCGCACGCCCGGCGTGATCGAGATTTTCAGCCACGAGCAGTTTCCGCGCCTGTATCGCGCGCCGCGCACGATCAACTCGTTCAACGACATTCTGACCGCCTCGGTGACCGACGAGCGCCGTCTGCCGTTCGAAGATGCGAGCGTCAACTACGCGGGCCAGTTCGTCGCGCTGGTCGTGGCCGACACGTTCGAGCACGCGCGCGAAGCCGCCTACAAGGTCAACGTCACCTACGCGACGAACAAGCCGGTGACGAGTCTCGCGCAGGGCGTCGAGGCGGGCGGCACGCGCGACGGCGGCCGCGGTCATGCGCGCGGCGATGCCGCAGCGGCATTCGACAGCGCGCCGCATCGCATCGACGCCGTGTATCGCACGCCGGTCGAAACGCACAATCCGATGGAAATGCATGCGACGCTCGCGCATTGGGAAGGCGACGAGCTGCATCTGTTCGAAGCCTCGCAGGGCGTGACCGTGCACCGCAATACGATCGCGCGCGTGTTCGGGCTGTCGCCCGATCAGGTGAGGGTCGAAGCGCCGTTTATCGGCTCGGGCTTCGGCAGCAAGCTGTGGATGTGGCCGCATTCGGTCGCGGCAAGCGCCGCGTCGCGCGCGGTCGGGCGGCCCGTCAAGCTGGTCGTGCCGCGTGCGCAGATGTTCACGACCACCGGCCATCGGCCCGAAACGCAGCAGCATGTGCGGCTGGCGGCCGACGCGAACGGCAAGCTCATGTCGCTGCGGCACGAATCGGTCAATACGACGTCGTTTACCGACCAGTACGTCGAAAACTGCGGCGGCGTATCGAAGAGCCTTTACTCATGCCCGAATGTGCTCGTGAGCCACGCGGTCACGCGCGTAAATCGGGGATCGCCGACCTCGATGCGCGCGCCGGGCGCGGCGCCCGGTCTCTTCGCGCTCGAATCGGCGATCGACGAACTCGCGCTGCAAGCGAATCTGGACCCGCGTGAATTCCGTCTGCGCAATCTTTCGACGCAGGACGAAAGCGTGAACCTGCCGTGGTCGAGCAACCATCTGCAGGAAGCGATCGTGCAGGCCGGCGACCGCTTCGGCTGGCAAAAGCGCACGCCGGGCATCGGCTCGATGCGCGATGGCCACGAGATCGTCGGTTACGGCATGGCTGCGTGCAATTGGGACGCGTACCGCACGCCCGCGCAGGCACGCGTCGAGTTGCGCAGCGACGGCAGCGCATGCGTGATCTGCGCGGTGCAGGATATCGGCACCGGCACGTATACGATTGCCGCGCAGACGGTCAGCAGCCTGACCGGCGTGCCGGTCGAGCGTATCGACGTGAAGCTCGGCGATTCGTCGTTCCCGTCCGCGCCGGTGTCGGGCGGCTCGTGGGCGACCGCGAGCGTGATGCCGGCGATCGCCGAAGCGACGCGCAATGCGATCGCTCAGCTCAAGACGTTTGCGACGCAGAACGGCGCGTATTTCGACGGCGCGAAGCCCGACACGCTGAAGTTCGAGAACGGCCGGCTCGTGAACGGCGAGCGCTCCGTCGACTTCGCGACCGTGCTGAAATCGCAGCGGCTGGCGAGCGCCGAGGGCGCGGCGCAGACGGCGGGCGCGCCGTCGGGCAAGCACTCGTTCCGCTCGTTCGGCGTGCATTACGTCGAAGTGCGCTGGGATCCGGGCATCTCGCATCTGCGGGTGGCGCGTGTGGTCAGCGCGATCGACGTCGGCCGCGTGGTGAACCCGATGACCGCGCGCAACCAGGTGGAAGGCGCGATCGTGATGGGTATCGGCATGGCGCTGTTCGAAGGCACCGAGTACGACGCGCGTACCGGTCTGCCGTCGAACAACAACTACGCGGAGTATGTGGTGCCCGTGCATGCGGACCAGCCGCAGGTCGACGTGATCCTGCTCGACTATCCGGACTATGAGTTGAACGAGTTCGGCGTGCGCGGGATCGGCGAGATCGGTATCACGGGGCTCGCGGCGGCCGTGGCGAACGCAACGTATCACGCGACCGGCAAGCGCGTGCGGGAATTGCCGATCACGATGGACAAGTTGATGGATCTCTCCGCGCCGTTCAACGCGTGATGTGCGGCGATGCGTGAAGGGCGGCGGCGGCCGCCTTTGCGGCGCGCTTGCACGCCTTACCGCAGAATCGCTTCGGTGCGCGGCGCCGGCATGCCGACCGCCTGCTCTTCCTTCAGGAAGTCGATCAGCGCGCGCAGCTTCGGCGGCACGCGGCGGCGGTCGGTGTAGTAGAGCGCGAAGCCCGGCAACGGCGGGCTCCAGTCGGTGAGCACGCGCACGAGCCGGCCGGAGTCGAGCAGCGGGTCGATAAAGCCATTGATCATATAAACGATGCCGATGCCGTCGAGTGCCGCCTGCACGGCGGCGGCCGAGTCGTTGACGATCAGCCGGCCATTGACCGCAAGCTCGAGCGTCTCGCCGCCTTTGGACAGCAGCCAGCGCTCGATCTGTCCACTGGTCGCGCGCCGGAAACACACGCAGGCATGCGACAGTAGATCGCGCGGCTGGCGCGGCACGCCGTGCGTCGCGAGATAGTCGGGCGACGCGACGATATGCGCGAAGATCGGCGGCCCGATGTTGACGGCGACCATATCGCGTTCGACCATATCGCCGAAGCGGATGCCCGCGTCGTAGCGCTGCCCGACGATATCGATGAGGCCGGGCTCGATCGAAACGTCGAGCCGGATGTCCGGAAAGCGGTCGAGAAAGCGGCGCATGATCGGCTGCAGCGTGGTCAGATAGCCGGCCCGCGCCACGCTGATGCGCAGCACGCCGGCCGGCCTGTCGAGCGCCGCGCCGAGTTCCTCGGACGCGGAGGTCAGCTCGCGCACGGCCGGCAGTACGCGGTCGAAGTAGGTCGCGCCGGCTTCGGTGAGGCTTACGCCGCGCGTATTGCGATTGAACAGCGCAAGACCGATGCGCGCCTCGAGATTGCGGATCGTCTGGCTGACCGCCGACGGCGATACGCCCAGACGCACGGCGGCCGCGGAGAACCCCTGTTCCTCCGCGACGATGATGAATGTGACGATGCCGTCGAGTTGGTCCTGACGCAAGCGTTGATCCCTCCAGACCTGACGCGGCAGCCTCGCCGGTGTGGCGCCGGCGCGTGTGCTGCCCAGGACGGATCATACCCGGTCATGTGTTTGTCGGCCGGCGGCGGGTTTGCCGTGCGGGGTTCGAAAGGGCCGGCGCGGCTCGGTGTCGCGGCGGCAAGCGAGCGGGCCGACTGGCGTAGCCCTGATCAACTCGCGTCGTTTCTGCGCAGCAGCGCGACGGGTTCGCTCGTCGCGGACGCCACTGGCGACCATTCCGATGCCGGTACATTGAGTTGCGCGAGATCGGCCGGCACGCGAAACGCGAGGTGCGGTTTTTTCTGCAGCAGCGCATCGAAACTCGTGTAGCCCCACGCGACCGCGCCGAATTTCACGCCGACGCGTTGCGCCGCCTCCGCATCGCGCAACTCGTCGCCGATGTAGATGGCGTGCTCGGGATCGATCGACGTCTGCGTGAGAATATGGCGCAGGCGGTGCGATTTGCCGAACAGCGCCGATCCGCATTCGAGCGCGGCGAAACGCTCGACAAGCTCGTGGCCCAACACCGCCTTCACGTTGTCGACCGTATTCGATGTGGCGACCGCGAGTGCGACGCCATGATCGAGTAGTGCTTCGAGCGCGGCCGTGACGCCGGGAAACGGTTGCACCTCGTCGATGCGTTTGTGCAGCATTTTCCGGTAGTCGGACAGCACCGCGGGCACGCGCCAGACCGGCAGGCGCAATTCGCGCAGAATCTCGGCCGCGCTCATCGACCGCATGCGCGGTTCGTCTTCGGGCGTGACGAGCCGGAACCGGTGCTTGAGCGCAAGCGTATTGAGCGACTCGCCGAATACCGCGAACGTGTTGGCCAGCGTGCCGTCGAAATCGAAAATCGCGAGTTGGATCGTCATGGTGTTGCGCGGGCCGCGCATCGAACGTGTGGAGCGAGGCCCCGCATTATGACGGGTATCCGCGAGTTTCCGTGCGTTTCCGTTTTTACGACGCGCCCGAACGCATCTTGCGCGCGACGTTCGCGGCCTGTTCGGCATCGAGCCTGCCTTCGGTACGCAGTTGCGACGCGACGCGTGCGATTTCGAGTTCGCCGAATTGCAGCGCGGCGGCGTTCGTGTGAACCGAATAATAGCCTTCGACGACTTCAAACGGGCTGCGTTGCGCGGAGCCGAGCATAAAGCCGCAGTTGTCGTGCGCGACGAAGTCGACGCCGTTTTCCGATTCGCTGAACACCACGAGTTCGCCCGCTTCGACGCGTTCGCCGGCATCGAGCGAGCCGGAGTAGACGGCGATCCAGAGCACGTTGTGTCCTGGCGCGGGGTCATAGCGCCAATGTTCGCCGGCATTGAGTTCGACGTGCAGATACGTCATGGGCATCGAAACTGGCAATGGGCTTTCGACACCGTTGCATTGTCCGAGCAGGACGCGCGCCGGACCTTCGAGCGGTATCTGGTCGGCGGGCAGATATGCCTCAAACGGTTCAGCGAGCTCGAGTTCCGGCGGCAGCGCAACCCATAGCTGGTAGCCGCGCACCACGCCGGAGGTGCTGAGTGGGCCGCCGTGCCACGTGCCGCGGCCTGCCTGCATCCATTCGGTGGCGCCGGGCATCAGCGTCTGCGGCTTGCCTTTGCTGTTGACGATATGCAGGCTGCCGTCGAGCAGCGCCGTCAGCGTGGCGATGCCCGAATGAGGATGAAGCGGAAAATTGAGTGTCGCGTGCGATTCGAGCACGAAGCGATCGAGCAGCACGAACGGCTTGATCGACTGACCGATATCCGACGGACTCACAAAGCGCGTCAGCGGACCGTCAGTGCGGCCTCTCGTGCGTAAGAAGATCGGCCGAACCGCTTGTGCTTCCGTATGTGCTTGTAATGCCGGCGCTGTCCGTGGACCCGGCATGGCCTTTTTCGATGCTGCCCCCATAAGCCCCTCCAGTACGAAACGTTTAACCAATGGTTCCGCTCGATGTCATCGGAGATCGGGCGGCGCGATGGACTCGAGCGAGAGTCTGTTGCTATTCAGAACACTTGATCTCGGCCATCTATTCTGCGAAAGCCGCAACGAAAATCGGCGAATGTGTTGAATGACATTCAGCGGGTGCATTCATTTGAATCGGCTTTCCGTGTCGCATTCTCGATGCGCGTGAAGAGGCTGGCGCCTCGTGTACGAAGGCGTTTCCGCTCAGGCGAAGCGCGTCAGCCGCCGATCGATACGCAACCCGTTTGAGCCGCGCGCAGATCGATGCATGCGTCGAGTAAGGGACAGTCGGAACGATGCCTGGAGACAACGCTTTGACACTTATAGTCAAGCGTGGAAAGGGGTAAACGCGGAGACGACTGCTGAAGCGTCTTCTGTTTTTCGTCGTGCGGACCGATTGGGAATCGGCTGCTTCGGTATGCCAACCACGATGAGAGGAAGGCACGCAAACCGGCAGGTTGCTTGCCGGTTTGCGCGTGCGGATGCGGATAACCGCAATCAATGATGCTGATAGATGCCGTTGCTCTGCACGGAAATCGGCATGGCGCGGTTGCCGCTTGCCGTCGTGCCGCCGATGCCTGGGCCGTAGTCGCTATTGGCATTGGCGCTGACCGGGTTGACGCGGTTTTCCGCGGCCTGGATGTCAGCCGGGTAGTTCTGCTTGTTGGCGTGCGGATCGTATCCCGCTTGCTCGACACGCGCGAGATCGGCATTGACCTCGGCGCGCGTGACCGGCGAATTCGTGCTTTGAGCATGTGCCGCAAGCGGCGCGCCCAGTGCAAAAAGCGTAGCGAGAAGGGTGGTTGCGCGAGCGTGTTTCATCATGATGTTCTCCTGAGTGGATTGCCCGACTAACGGTACGGGGAACAGATTAACCGCCGCCCGTACGTCGATCGATAGCATGGACGTCATCGCATTGATGCCGCGAAAGCATGTTTCGAAATGCGGCCTCACGATGCGTTCGACTAGCAGAACACCCGAAGATTGCTACGTATTCCGACGAGGCTGTTTTCTGTATTTCGCAACAATTCCGGACACTCTCGCGTATTCCCGCGTATTCCCGCGTATTCCCTCCAGGCAGCGGCGCTATATCCGCTTCATGTCGATGGATGCGGCGTCAACGACATCACGAATTCGAGGAAAGCGCGTGTCTTGGCGGGCGGATGATGCCGCGACGGGTAGAGCGCATAGAGCGGAAAGCGTTCGTCGGGCCAATCGGGAAACAGATCGACGAGCCGACCTTCCGCGAGCAGCTGTTGCGCGCTGATCTGCATGACCTGCGCGACGCCGTAGCCGGACAGGCAGACGCTCAGCATCGTGGCGACGTCGTTGACGACAAGGCGACCCTGGGTGTCGACATCGAGCGTCTTGCGTTTGCGACGAAACTGCCAACTGAATGGCCGCCCGGTTTCCGGATCGCGGAATTCGATGCACGGGTGCGTGCCCTTGCTCAACTCCTGCGGCGTGAGCGGGCGCCCGTTACGCTTCAGATACGCCGGCGCGGCAACGGTCACGATGCGCGTGTCGAACAGCCTGCGCGCGACGAAACTCGATACGCGCGGTTCGCCGAAACGTACCGCGAGATCGAAGCCCTCGGCCACCATATCGCCCAACTGGTCGCGCGTGATCAATTCGAGCCGCAGGTCGGGGTGATCGTTCATGAACGAATCGAGACGCGGTCCGAGAATCAGCCTTGAAAAGAACGGGTCGATATTGACGCGCAGCCGCCCGCGCACAACCGTTGCGCCGCCCGCGGCGGTGGCGGCCGCCTCTTCGAGGCCGGCGATCAACGGCGTGACCTGTTCGTAGAAGCGGCGGCCTTCGTCGGTTAGCGATACGACACGTGTCGTGCGATCGAAAAGGCGTATGCCGAGCCGCGCTTCGAGCCGCGCGATGGCCCGGCTCACGCCCGATTGCGACATGTCGAGCTGTTCGCCTGCCGCGGCAAAGCTGCCCGCGTCGACGATGGCGGCAAACACGCTCATGCCGTTCAGCATGCGTTCGTCGAATCCGGGCATGTATGCCACTCCGTCATTAATCCCATGACAGTGATGATATCGCGCAATGACTTGCCGGTCTCCAGAATGGAGTCCGTCACCATGTTTTCGAAAGGAGTGGGCGATGAAGATTCAGGGAAGCCGTGTGCTGATCACCGGCGCGAACCGTGGGCTCGGCAAGGCCTTTGCCGAAGCGTTTCTGAAGGCGGGAGCGGCGCGCGTCTACGCTGGCGCGCGCGATGCAGAGGCGATGCGGGAGGCAATGAGCGACGCGCGCGTCATACCGGTGCGGCTCGACGTGACTGCCGCCACCGATATCGAGGCGGCGCTCGCGCAATGCGCGGATATCGACATCCTCGTCAACAATGCCGGAAGGATGCGCATGCAACCATTGCTCGAGCCCGGCACGTTCGAGCTGGCGCGCGCGGAGATGGAGGTGAATTACTTCGGCACGCTGTCGATGTCCCGCGCGTTCGCGCCGGTGCTCGTGAAGAACGGCGGCGGATGCATCGTCAATATGCTTTCCGTGGCGAGCTGGTACACCTATGCGTTCAACCCGGCGTATTGCGCCTCGAAGGCAGCCGCGCTCGCGGCGACCGACGGGCTGCGCACCGAGCTTGCGCCGCACGGCACGCAGGTCGTCGGCGTGTTTGCCGGGTTTATCGATACGGATATGGCCGCGAACGTCGCCGACGCAAAAGTCACGCCGCAAGAAGTGGCGTTGCGCACGCTCGTGGGCATCGAGGCGGGCTGCGACGAGGTGTTCGGCGACGATATCAGCCGCACGTTTCGCGAGACGCTCAATCGCGATGCGTCGGGCGTGCGGGCGGAAATGGCGCGGCTGTATCGGGAGTCGTTGCGCCCCGGACGATGATCGGCACCATGCCCCTCAAGGCTTATCGATCAGGCTCACATGAGCGGCAACGATACGCCATCCGCCGTGCAGGCCGGCCTCCGGCTGCGAGTCGGGACCGATCTTCGCCCACGTTTGCATCTGACGGCCGATCTGATCGCTCTCCATGCTGATGAATTCGGTGCTGACGGTTGCGTAATCGGTGCCGAACGTCGTGACGACCGTGCGCCGTAGCCGGCGCGACTTCGGAACCGGCGTGCTGATCTTGCGGTATGCGCGGATCTGGTCGCTGCCGTGCTGGATCTCGCTGATCCCATAGCGCACGGTTTGCGGGCTTTGCCAGAAAAGCATGTTGATCGTCATGTTGTCGTGATCGGCAAGCGCGCGCTCGTAGGCGGCAAACGCGGCGGAAACGTCGGCTACGACATGGGGAAGATTGAGTTGCATCACGAAAGTCCCTGTTGATGTGGTGTAAGGGGCGCGTTGCTGCGCGCGATGGCATGCCGCGCAACGCGCGAACGGGCTTTCGTGAAGACAGTTGGAGACATTGCTTTATTCCGGATACGCACGCAGCGGGCCATCGCGCTGCCGATTTGTTGCCTGATTTGCTGCATGAGCGAAAGGTCTGAGCCGACGGAGAAATGCGAAGCAGTGTCCCGGTTCCCGAAGATTTCGTCCCTTCGCATCCGGGACCGGCACTTGCGTGATCGATCCTGGCGAGGACGGATACCACGCGAGACAGGCGGGACTCCCGGGTGCATTCGCATGCATACCTGGTATGAACGGAGCGTACTGGCTTCCCTGCGCCGATTTCCGAATACTTGAACGACTCCCACGCAATGCGCTGCATGACGGCGTCGACACAATGACCGGTGCGCGCAGCCGCATGGGTCGTTATTGTCTTTGCGCAGATGGAGGCATCCGATGCAATTGAGAGAAAAGAAGTATTTCGATGAACGCGCGACGCAGGAGATGAACGAAAACCTGAAGCCCACGGCGCGCACATTGCAGGAAACGCTCGCGTACGCGTGCCGTATTCTCGCGATGACGGGGCAGGAAGCGGGGCTTGCGGGGCAGATTACCGCGCGCTCGGACAAGCCGCGCTGTTACTGGACGCTGCGTTTCGGCCTCGGCTTCGATGAAGCGACATCCGACGACTTGATCGAAGTCGACGCCGATCTGAATACGATCAGCGGCACGGGCATGGCCAATCCGGCCACGCGTTTCCATCTGTGGGTGTACGAGGCGCGTCCCCGCACTCACGCGATCATTCACACGCATTCGCCGTATGTGTCGGCGCTCGTCGCGGCGCGCCAGCCGCTTGTGATTTCGCAAATGGACATGACGCCGCTGCACAACGACTGCGCGTTTCTTGCCGATTGGCCCGGTGTGCCGATCGCGGACCAGGAAGGCGTGGTCATATCGGAAGCGCTCGGTGACAAGCGGACCATTCTGCTTGCGCATCATGGTCAGTTGACGACCGGCGCCTATGTCGAGGAAGCGGCCTATCTGGCCGTGTATCTCGAGCGTGCCGCACGCATGCAGGTGCGCGCGCGCGTCTTCGGGCCGATCGTGCCGGTGCCGGATGAACTCGCGGCGCAAGCGCACGACTATCTGCTCAAGCCGTCGATCGTCAAGGGGACGTTCGACTACTGGTGTCGTCAGGCTGACAGGATGTGAGCGTGCGAAGGGAGCAGAAGCCGGGAGCCGCGGACCGAAACCGCAGCCGGAAACTGCAGCCACGTCTGCGGCGTGCCCGTCTATCGGCGCGTGTAGTCACTCGTAAGCGCAGTCGTATTCCTTGTCGTTATTGACGGCGGGTGACGGCTTGTCGCGATGATGTGTGGGTTCGGGCGCTCCTTTGGGCTGCGCGGTATGAACCGGAAGCCCTAACGTCGTCGCCTGACGGATCAGGTCCACGACGTTTGCGGCCTCCAT
Source organism: Paraburkholderia sp. 2C (assembly GCF_054589215.1). Lineage (NCBI taxonomy): Bacteria > Pseudomonadati > Pseudomonadota > Betaproteobacteria > Burkholderiales > Burkholderiaceae > Paraburkholderia > Paraburkholderia sp. 2C. The sequence goes on from NZ_BAAILL010000039.1 coordinate 79,528, forward strand.
CTTTTCCATCGCGTTCTTACGGTGAATCTTGACGGTGTATTCGCTGATGTCGAGCTCCCTTGCAATCTGCTTGTTCAGGAGGCCCGCCGCCACATACGCAAAGACCTCGCGCTCGCGCGGCGTCAACAGATCGTGCCGCGCGCGTACCTGCTTGACGTTCTTTGCCGTGTTCAAACGCACGCGATGACAATTGATGGCCTGCGCGATCGCGTCGAGCATGTCTTCTTCGCGAAACGGCTTGTTCAGGAAGTCGATCGCACCTGCCTTCATCGCCTTCACGGTCATCTTCGTGTCCGCGTAGCCGGTCAGGAAAACAATGGGGATCGGGAATTCCATTCTGTTGATTTCGCTTTGCAGGTGAAACCCGCTTTGCCCCGGAAAGCGCACGTCGAGAACGATACAGCCCGGTACTTCATCCGGTATTTCCGACTTGAGAAATTCATCAGGCGAACCAAACGACCGCGCCTGAACGCCGACCGAGCGAATCAGGGAATCGAGCGCCGTGCGCACCGAGGGGTCGTCGTCCACGATAAAAACGATCGGCGATTCTCCGTCGGCATCGTCGTCTTTTCCGCTTGCCAGCCATGTGTCCATCGTCGCTACTCCTTGCATCCATGCCTATTCCAAAGCCGTGTTTCAAAGTCACTGGCGTGACGACCGCATGGTTAGTCCGCGCATTGGACAAAGCAAGGCTATCAATCGGGATGCTGCGTACATGAATCTGGATGATTGGCGAGTGCGCTTGCGCGCTCCAGCCAGCCTGTAAATAGTGCATATCGGAAAGGATTGTCCGCGAATCGCGGATTGTGAATAGCCGCTGCGTGCGCTTATGTTAAAAGGCGATATTGCGCATAATCGCTGCGTGAGTGAAGGAGACATCATGCAACACGATCAGATTGAACGCGGCTGGACCGATATGAATGCGGCGTCGCCGAAAACCGGCATGGTCATGCATCTCACGGATCCGGCCGATGCGCGCTGGGCCGGCATCGTCGAGATTGGAGCATCGCAGACCTATACGCTCGAAGCGGGTTGGCGTCACGACCTGTATGTGCTGTACGGCAATGTCGAGGTCGACGGCCAGCGGCTGAACTACGATGACTTTCTCGTTCAGTGCGGTGCGGGCGCCGTGCGTGCAGGGCAAGGCGGCGCACGCCTGTTCGTGTATCGGGAAGCATCGGGCTTGCATTGCGAGCCGACCGTTTCCGGCGCGGCGAGCCGCGCGTGGCGCGATGGACGCAATCCGCAGATGCGTGTGGCGCCGCTGTCGAACCGCGGGCATCTCGTCAGTATGGTGGCGTGGAAGCCGGGTGCGCATACCGCCGATCACGGCCATTCGAATGGCGAAGAGATCTTCGTGTTGAGCGGCGAGCTAAGGAATGCGGTCGAACGGTATCCGGCCGGCAGCTGGTTGCGTCTGCATCCGGGCGCGCGGCACGAGCCGTTTGCCGAAGTGGCCACGGTCATTCTGCTGCGCAACGGTCATTTGCAGGCGGCATCGCGGCCCGGCGCGGCCGAGGGCGCCGCGCGCGACGAGGGCAAACGGCTCGATCGCACGCCGGCGAATTACCTCAGGCGGCGCCAACGTGGGCTCTGAGCGTATCGACGAACGTCCGGACTTTCGGCGGCGTGTGTTTGCCGGGCGGAAACAGCGCGTGAACCGGCAGTGCGGGGCTCGACCAGTCGGTATAGACGCGCACGAGCCGTCCAGCGTCGAGATCCGCCTGCACGGTGAAATCGGACAATAGCGCGATGCCGGCGCCGTTTCTGGCCGCCGCGCGGCATGCGTACATGGTGTCCGCGATCAGGCACGCCTCGAAGTTGATTTCGACCGCATCCTGCCCGGCCGCGCGAATCAGATTGCAGCGCGATGGATTCGGAAGCACGGAAAGCGCGACGAACGGCACCTGCGCCGCATCGCCGATTTGGACCGGGAGTGTGTTGCGAGCGAGGAATTCGGGGCTTGCGACGAGCCACTTCGACACCTCGTCGATGCGCAGCGCGCGATGGCTCGAGTCCGTGAGTTCGCCCACGCGGATCGCCACATCGACCCCTTCGGCGACAAGATCGATATAGCGGTCGCCCGACATCATTTCGATGCACAGCTCAGGGTGTTTGCTGCGCAGGCGGGCCAGCACCGGCGCGATCACGGTGGCGCTGTATTCGACCGAGGAGGCGACCCTCAAGGTGCCGCGCAGCGCGTGCGCCGCGGGGCTGACGTTGGACACGGCCTCGTCCGCGAGGCGCGCGATCTCGCGACAGGTCTCGAAGAACGACGCCCCCGCTTCCGTGACGCTAATGCGCCGCGTGGTTCTGACGATCAGGCTGGCGCCAAGCTCGAGTTCGAGCCGCTGAAGGTTTTTGCTGACCACCGACTTGCCGACCGACAGGCGCCTCGCGGCCCGCGTCAGCGAGCCTGTTTCGATAACCGCGATGTAGACGAGCAGATGGTCGAAGGTCAGATTGCGCAGGGAGGACATGGCGCGGTCAACGATGGCCCATGTGCTGGTCGAAGAATGCCGCCGCGTGATCGAGCGCTTGCCGGGCTGCCTCGAGTTCCGCGACGCTTTGCTGAAAGACGTGTTGCATGCCCGACCATTCCTGCAGCGTCACGTCATGGCCTCGCGCCTGCGCTTCTCGTGCGTAACGCACGGCGTCGTCGTAGAGGATTTCGTCGGAACCGACCTGAATAAGCAGCGGCGGAAGGCGCTCTGGAATGCCGAACAACGGTGAGGCGCGCGGGTCGTCGGGCGTGGCGAACCTCAGATACCCGGTTGCCGCGTCGCGCAGGGCATGGGCGTCGAGCAGCCGATCTTTGGCGGCGCGCTCGCGAATGCTGGCACCGCTCAAGGTGAGATCGGTCCACGGAGAGAACGCCGCCGCGGCCGCCGGCTTCACGGTTTGGGCGAGGGTTGCCAGGGCGAGGCCGCCGCCTGCCGAGTCGCCCACTATGCCGACGCTGCGATAAAAGAACGACATGCGTTCGACCGCGGCGCCGGCGAGCTCGAGCGCCGCGGGCAAGGCCGTCTCCGGCGCCAATGGATATTCGAGGATAAAGGTGGTGCGTCGCGCGCGCGCGGCGATCTGGCTGACGAAGCCGCGATACGCGGGCGCGGTGCCCATCGTGTACGCGCCGCCATGCAGATAGAGCAGCGCCTGATCCTCGATCCGGTCGTCGGGCACGCACACCCAGCCGGGCACGGCGGGGTCGGTGGAAGGATGCAGCGACACGCGGGGGGCGGGCGGCGTCAGCGCGAAGAATGCATCGTAGACAACGCGCGGCGCAATGCCGGCGAGCAAACCGCCCCAGGTTCGCCTGAATGCGCGATGGACTTCGGGCGCGGCGTCGCGGTCGGCCTGCGACATGGCAAAGACTTCGATCGGAAGCGTCGTGTCGATCTGCTGCATGGGGGCCTCACGGAACAGCGAATACGCGACAGGCAATGGGTTCGGCGAACGGGTCTGGCTAATCGGTCTAGCTAATGGGTCTAGCTAATCGGTCTAGCTGAGCGGTGCGCCGATCAACCGGTACGCAGTGTTTATCTCGCGTAACCTTGCGCCACCTGGCCCATCAGCGTGGCGAACGGCATGTCGAGCGCTTCGTAGACCGCGGCCGCTGTCGGATCGGCGTTGTCGCCCATGATTTCGACCATGGTGGTCGCGTAGTCGGACACCTCGATGCCAAGCGCGACAAGACGGGCCAAACCGGCTTCGTGCTTGTAGCTGCTGAAGGTGCCGCAGGCATCGAGCGCCACTACGGGCTGGAAGCCCTCGTCGCGAGCTGAAATGGCCGGCAGCGAGGCGCAGACCTCGAAACTGAGGCCCGCAATGATCAGATGGTCGCGGCCGGCTGCCTTGACCTTTTCGACGAAGCGCGGCTCGTCCCACGCGTTGACGGTGGAACGGTCGAGGATCGCCTCGTCGCCGAGCACGGCGCGCAGTTCCGGAATCGTGGGGCCCCACATGCTGTCGCGCGCGGTCGTCACCGCCACGATCGGCAGTCCGAGCGCTTTGGCCGCCTTCGCGAGGCCGACAACGTTGTGTTTGAGCTCTCCGACACCGATGTCACGTACGCCCGTGAAAAGGCCGACCTGGTGGTCGATCAGCAGAACGGCGGTATTGTCGCGGGTCATGCGGGTACGGGTTTGAGCCATCGTCGTCACCTTTCTTGCCGTGGAATCACGGATGGTTGGCCGGCGCACCGCATTAAGCAAGGGCGCCGCGCCGGAAGGTGCGTGCAATATTCTGGAAGATCGCGGTCGCGCCGGCTATTCAGGCTTTTCGACCGATCAATACGTGAGCCGCACAAGCGTTGTACGCTGCATCCAATTGTCTGTACAACGATTGAGCATGAAAGGACAGGTAAGATATGCATCATAAATACGCGCCATCCAGCCTGATGGACGCTTCCCTCGATGCCCACTAAGGAAAGCGATCAATGTTGGACCTGAACGACGTGTACTACTTTGTGCAGGTTGTAGACCATAAGAGCATTACCGCGGCTGCTCGCGCGCTCGCGCTGCCCAAATCGACCATCAGCTACCGGATCAACCAGCTGGAAAGCCAGTTGGGAGCACGCCTGATCAACCGCACGTCGCGCCAGTTCGCGGTGACGGACATCGGCGCCGAGTTTTACCGCCGCGCCCGCCTGATGCTGCAGCAGGCACAGGCCGCCGAATGCGCGGTGCGCCAGCGCATGACCGTCCCCAGCGGGCTCGTGCGCATTTCGGTGGCGGTTGCCACATCGCAGTTCGTCATGAGCAAACTGCTGCCCGATTTCGGCCGGCAGTATCCGCAGATACGGCTGTTTCAGCGCACGTGCGACGCGGAAGTCGACATCGTTGCCGAAGGCTTCGACGTCGCGGTCCGGGCGCACACGTTGCCGTTGCAGGACTCGAACCTGATTCAGCGGCCGCTTGCGCCTACGCCGTGGATGCTGTTTTGCAGCCCGCAATACCTCGAAGCTTCGGACCCGATCATGCGGCCCGACGATCTGCTGCATCGGCCGGCGTTGTTCATGATCCGCGAAGGCGTGCCCTTCCAGTGGACGCTTCGGCATCGCGAGGGCGAAATACAAACGCTGCGGATCGAACCTGTCCTGATGACCGACTGCATGTTGACGCTGAAGGACGCGGCGGTTGGCGGCCTCGGCATTGTTGCCTTGCCGGGCTATGTCTGCCGGACGGAACTTGAGCAAGGGGAACTCGTGCGCGTGCTACCCGACTGGACCGCGGGCGACGCCAGTCTGACGGCGCTGGTGCCGTATGGTCAGAACCAGCTGCCCTCTGTGCGCGCGTTGCTCGACTATCTCGTAGCGGAAATTCCGCGTGTGGTCGGCGGATAAGACCTGAAAAGCAACAGGCTTTAGAAAAGGGGAAATAGCTTTAACGGTTCGCTTATCTAGTTATCAAGAACTAGTCATAAAAACTTTGTATTTCCATATCTAAATAGAAACGCTGCGTCGTCCTCCCGAATAAATGGCGAATCGATTACCGGTTTCGCCTGGTCAATGCTGAATTCGCTTGTGTGTCGGGCGACATTATTCCGTGAACTACGATGCCTTCGAAGCTTTGCAAATATCGCATTGCCTGGCGATGTTTTTCTCATTCACCTGGCAGCAGAAAATAGAGGGTGCACATGGCAAGTCTTAAGAAGCGCGATGGATCGAACGTCGCTCCCGCAATCTTGAGCAAATTTATCGAGGGTTTTAGCGGGAAGGTTCTTTATCCCGATACGCCCGCTTATGACGCGGCACGCATTATATGGAACCGAAGAATCTCGAAATCGCCGGGTCTTATTGCGCAGTGTTCATCGACTCACGGGATTGCCCAGGCGGTGAAGTTCGCGCGTGCAAACGACCTCGCTGTGGCGGTGAAGGGCGGGGGACACAATGTGGCCGGCTATGCGCTGTGCGACGACGGACTCGTAATCGACCTCTCGCCGATGAAGCAGGTGGTAGTCGACGAAGACACGCCGACCGTGGTCGTGCAAGGCGGGGCCTTGCTTGAAGACCTCGATCGCGCAACGCATCGGTTCGGCCTGGCGGTGCCGACGGGCGTCGTATCGAAGATCGGCGTCGCGGGGCTCACGCTGGGCGGCGGATGCGGCTGGCTGTCGCGCCGCTATGGCTTGACGTGCGACAGTCTGCTGTCGTGCGACATCGTCACCGCGCAAGGAGAAACGCTGACCGCGCATCAAACCGAACATGCGGACCTGTTCTGGGCCCTTCGCGGCGGCGCGGGAAACTTCGGGATCGTGTCGTCGCTGACTTTTCGCGCGCATCCGGTTTCGAAGGTGTACGGCGGCTTCGTTGCGTATCCTCGCAACGAAGCCGTGAAGGTGCTGCGTTCGTACCGCAACTTCATGGCCCATGCGCCGGACGAACTGACGGTCTACGCGGGCCTCATGTCGACGCCGGACGGCCAGCCCGCGGTCGCGCTGATGATGTGCTACTGCGGAACCGAAAGCGACGGCGAGCGCGTGACGCGACCGCTGCGCGAACTCGGCACGCCTCTCTTTGCAGCCGTGCAGTCGATGCCGTTTCCCGATATGCAGAGGCTTGCCGATCCGGCCAATCCGGACGGGATAAACAACGACTGGCGCTCGACCTTCGTCAACGATCTCAGCGATGAAGTGATCGAGCTGGTGGTCGAGCAGAGCAATCTGGCCGCGTCGCCGTTGAGCATGGTTCTGCTGCAGATCTTCGACGGCGCGGTGCGCAATGTCGGCGTCGCGGACAGTGCCTACTCGCAGCGCGATGCGGGCTTCAATGTGGCGATCGAGGCCAAATGGATCGAACAAAAAGACAGCGCGCGCAATATCGGCTGGGCGCGCGACTTCGCGAGCGCATTGCGGCCGCACTCGGCGAAGACGAGCCTCGTGAACTTCCTTGGCGATGAAAGTGCGGTCGAAGTTCGCGCGGCATTCGGCAGCAACCATGCGCGGCTTGCCCGGATCAAGGCGAAATACGATCCGGAGAACTTCTTCAGGCTCAATCCGAACATCGAGCCCAGCGGGTGAACGAGGCGGGCGACTTCGCTTCGACGCCCGCCGATGCCGCGCCTGGCAATGACCCGATCGTGAATCAGTCGAACAGGCCTTTGAAAGCCGTGCTCATGTTTTCCACTGTCTCCAGCCCTTGAACCGTGGAAATGAGGCGGTCGGCCTTGCTGTCGGACAGGCCCGCGAAGGCGGTGCAGCCGCGGAACTTCTGCACGGCGTCGTCGAACGACATCGGCTTTTGCGGGCTGCCCCTGGCGAAATCGTTTTGCGCCGCGAGGACGCGTCCGTCCTTGAGCGTGACCTCGACATACGAACGCATCTTGTCGGCGCCGGCCGCATCCGCCTGCGGATTGTTATAGAACTCCACACGCTTGAGCATCTCCTGCAGCCCAGGGAGATTGACGACGTCGTCCTCGAACTCGCCAAGCCCCGCGCGACGCCTGACCAGAAGCACCGCCATGCAGTACTCCATGCTGAACTTGCCCTGCAGCCCGGTCTTCGGATGGTGATGAATCAGCGTATTGAGCATCTGCCGGTTCGTGCCGACGCGAACCTGAGCCACATCGGCTGCCTCGATGCGATGCGTCTCGATGAGATCGAGCATCGCATCCATGGCCGGATGCGTCAGCGACCCCGTGGGAAACGGCTTGATCGACACGCCAGGCGTCATGAGCGACCACGGCTTGCCGAACTTTCCTTCGGTAGCCTGAGGATTCCAGCCGCCGCCATAGGCCGTAAAGAAGCCGCGTTTCGCTTCCAGAATATTTTCTGCGGCCGTCCATCCCAATGCGGCCAGATCGGCCGCGGTCACGCCGCATTCGGCCGCGTGGCCGGCCTGAAAAGGTTTGGTCATGGTGCCGAAGTTCTCGCGAAGACCGCAGGCCTGAGCGCCGGCGATGCCGAACACATTGCAAAGCGCGCCTGTGTCAAAGCCGCGCATTTTGCCGGCTGCCGCCGCCGACCCGAACACGCCGCAGAAACCGGTCGAGTGAAAGCCGCTCTCGTACGAGCGCGGCGCGATGGCTTCGCAAATCTTGGTCTCGACTTCGAGGCCGACGTGATACGCGAGCATGAAGTCGCGTCCGGACTTGCCCAGCGCTTCGGCCATCGCGAGCGCCGAGGGCACGGCCGTTACCGTCGGATGCGTGAGCAGTCCGTAGACGCGGTCCTTCGCTACTGCCAGTTGCGTGTCGTCGAAATCGTCGGCATGAATGGCGACGCCGTTGGCGAATGCGGCGAAGCGCGGCGGCGCTTTGAGGTTCGTGCCGAGCACGCTCGACAATCCTCTCAGTACACCGAGGTCGCCCAGATACCGCTGCACGACGGGGCCGGTTTCCGCGCGCTGCCCGGCAACGGCGAGACCGAACGCATCGAGGATATGCATCTTGCCCAGTTCCACCAGTTCCGGCGGCAGATCTTCGTAGGCGACGCGGGCGACAAAGCCGGCCGCCTCGGCCGTGACCTTGTGCTCAGCCATGGCTGAGCTTGCCGCGGCGCCTGCTGCGGGCTGTGCGGCGGCATGTGAAGTTGCAATGCTTTCCGACATTTACGATGCGCTCCTTTGCGCGGCGAACGACCCTGAACGTGAATTCTGTCGTTCGTCGAGCGGTTCGCCGAGGTAGGGCCGGTCCGGCCGTATCCAGTTCGCGGCGATCGGGCCGAGCAGAAGACAGGCGATCGATAGCGCGAACACCGGTTGCCACGAATGCGTGGCATCGACGAGCCAGCCGACGATCGGCGGCGACACCGACGCCGCCACGCCGAGGCCCGTATTCATGATGCTGCTCGAGGTGGCCGCATGATTCGGCGCGAGATCCATCGCGACGGCCCATAGCGGCGCCGTGACCATCTCCGAGAGGAACAGGGCCGCCGCCAGCGATAGTGCCGCGATGTTCGGCGATGGATGCAGGAACATCGGAATGAAGAACACGATAGGCGCAAGAAAGCCGATGGTGATCATCGTCTGGCGTGCGCGGCGGATATTGCCGGTGCGCTTGAGCAGCAGGTCGCTGAGTGTGCCGCCGAGCGTGGTGCCGACCACGCCGCTCAGAAAAATGCCGGAGCTGAACAGGGCCGAATGCTTGATGTTCAGGTGGTAGCTCTGCGCGAAGAACGACGGCATCCAGTTCAGGAAGAACCACAGAATCCAGCCGTGGCAGAAGCTGACGAGCGTGGCCGGCCACAAGGCGCGCAGCAGCGGTCCCCAGCGCATCGGCACGCGCGCCTTGCTGGCTTTGACGGGAAGACGCTCGAGGTCTTCGGGCGTGATGCCGGGATGGTCGGCCGGATTGTCGCGGTAGTACCAGACCCACAGCGCGACCCACGCGAGGCTCGCGATGCCGAGCACCACGAATGCGATGTGCCATGAAAACGCGGTGATCAGCGCGGCGACCACGATCGGTGTCGATGCATTGCCGAGGCGCGCGCATGCATGCGTGATGCCTTGTGCGAAGCCTCGCTGATCGGGTTTCATCCACGCGGTCATGGCGCGCGCGGAAGTCGGAACGATCGGGCTTTCGCCGAGCCCGACGATAAAGCGCGCGACCAGCACCATGGCGAAGCCGCTGGCGAGGCCGGTCAGCAGCGTGCCTAAGCCCCAGAGCAGGCCGCAGATGGCGAGCATCTTGCGCGAGCCGAGCCGGTCGGCAATCACGCCGCCCGGAATCATCGCGATCGCGTAAGTCATGGCGAACGCGGCGAACACGACGCCGAGTTGCGAATTGTTGAGCTGAAGATCGTGGCGGATTGCGAGCGCCGCCGTGGAAATATTGGTGCGATCGACGTACATCAGATACGACATGATGCACAACACGATCAGGACGCCAGTGGTGGCGGAAAACCGTCTGCGCGGCTGAGGCGATGCCATTGTCTCTCTCCATGCGCGCGCCGTGCGAGCCGGCGCGGTTGCGACTGCCTGTGCCGTCGCTCGCGGGCGCGCGCCATCGGAATGGCAGCGTGCGCCGCGGCACGACATGGGTTGCTGCAACGCTGGGGCCCCGCGGATGTGTCGCGGAGCGGTGCGCCGGCTGTGTCGTATCGATCTTGTCAGTGCGCCGTGGACGCGCGGTGAGCGCGTTGGAAAGGCGCGGGCCGGCGCGCGTGGCTTATTCCAGCACGGCGCCGTGCACGCCCGCGGCGAGCGTTTCCTTTTCCCAGCGCTTCATCGGCACGACTTCCGCGACCGGACCATTAGGCGAGCGGAACTTGACCGGCAAATGACCGGGCGCGGTCAAAATCTCGCCGCCATTGGCCTTGATCTGTTCGATAAACGCGTCGAGGTCTTCCACTTCCATGCCGATATGATGGATGCACGGTGCGGGGCCCGCGAAGTCGGCTTCGTCCGCGTTCGACGATTCGTAATGGATCAGCGTCAGGTCCATATAGCCGTCGGTCAAATGATGCGACACGTGATTGCCGTTTTTGCCCTTGCGCAGCACCGTGTTGACGTGCCGGTAACCGAACACGTTCTCATAGAACGCGCGTTCCTTCTCGACGTCTTCTACCTTGAAAGCAATATGTTTGATGAAGTTGGGCATGGAGTCGGCTCCTCATGAATGGCGCGCGGGAAGCGCGCGGTGTGAGTCAGTCTAGGACGCACGTCGGTATGCGTCAATCGAATCATTCGAATGATTCGATTGATAATGCGCGTTTCTCGGGAAAACACCAGGGCGCGACGCCGGTTGCGTCGTAAAAGGGCGCGTTCCTGTATCCTTCGCAGATTCGCGGGCGAGGGCGCCGAAGTCGCCGGCGGACAGCCCGGTACCACCTTTGCGCCGACCGCGTCGATAAACCGGGCCATCAAGCCGCTTTCAGCCGTTTTCAGCCGCTTTCATTTTCAACCGATGCCAGTCACACGCAACACGGGCGAACAGCCACTTTATGAAATCGTTCGGGCGGGGATTCTCGAACGGCTACGTACCGGCGAATGGGCGGCGGGCGACAAGATTCCGACCGAGCCGCAGCTCGCCGAATCCTTCGGCGTGGGCATCGGCACGATCCGGCGCGCGGTCGAGGAACTGGTCGCGGAGCGGCTGTTGATCCGGCGTGCGGGGCGGGGCACCATCGTCGCGCGTTTCGGCGAGAACCATCAGTTCGACCACTATTTCAATTTCGTCGACGCAAACGGCGACGCGGTCGCCGTGTCGGCGCGCCTGCTGCGCTTCGGCAAGGAGCGCGCGACGGCTGAACTGGCGGAGCTATTGAAGGTCGAACGCGGCTCGCGGCTCGCGAGCGTCGAGAATCTGCGGCTGCGCGACGAGACGCCGCTGATGCTCGATCATCTGTGGTTTCCGCTCGACGTCTTCCCGAATCTCGATGCGCAGACCTTCGTCGCAAGGCGCGGATCGATCTATGGCTTCTATCAGGATCACTTCGGTATTTCGGTCGTGCGGGTAGTGGAAGATTTGCGCGGCGCGGTCGCCGACGAGCGAATCGCGGATGTGTTGAATATCGACGTGGGAGCGCCGGTGCTGCGCATCGAGCGCATCGCTTATACGTTCAAGGACAAGCCGGTGGAGTTTCGCGTGCGGATTGTCTCGAGTGAGATTGCGTATCGCAATGTGCGAGGGTTGCAGGATTAAGGCGATCGATACAGGCAAAAGGATATGAAGACAAGGATTGTTGACGACGAGGCTCGTGATCGCCTGATCCTCTGGCTGCGTCGTCGGATGGATGAATTTGGCATTACGACTGAAGCGCTGGCGGCCTCGATCGCCGAGGATCGCCGCTATCCGCCGCTTTACCGCGACGCGCGCGGCAACGAATGGAACGGGCAGGGCGACATGCCCAGCTGGCTGCGGGCCGCGCAACACGCGGGCGTCGATCCGGCATTCTTCCGCATCGAATCGAAGCCGGCCGCACCGCAGTCCGTCATCGGCGCGGGGCAGAAACCGGCCGGCGACGACCCGCGTCAGCTCGATCTCTTCGTGTGAAGAGGGGAACGCATGCCGAGCCATGAGCGAATGCGATCGTCTACGCTGATCGACTGGGTCTGGCGCGTGGCGCTTCGTGCCGCATTCCGTTGCGCGCGCGTCTGGTGGCACATCCGGCGGCCTCGTCATGAGGGCGCGCTGGTCGCGATCTACGTCGGGCGTGACGTGTTGCTGGTGAAGTCGTCGTATCGCACCGAGTGGAATTTTCCCGGCGGCAGTCTCCACGCCGGCGAGACGCCCGACGCAGCGGCGCAGCGCGAAATGGAAGAGGAGATCGGTCTGTCTTCGTACCCGCTGATTCCCGCAGGCAGCGCCAGCGGCGTTTGGGACGGGCGAAGCGACCGCGTGCACTTCTTCGAACTGCACCTCGATCGCGTGCCGGAACTGCGGCTCGACAATCGCGAGATTGTCGCGGCGCGTCTGGTCGCGCCGGAGGATTTGCGCGGCCTTGCGCTGACCGGGGCGGTCGAGGCGTATTTCGACGCACGTCCGCGCTGACTTCGAACGCTATGCCTCGCGCTTGCTGCGCCCGTATAGCAGCAGCATCGCGGCGATCACCACGCCGTAGATAATCTGCCGTCCCGCTTCGGGCATTTGCGCGACCGAGAGGATCGACTGCAGCAGCGTGATGAGAATCGCGCCCGCCACGGTGCCGAGATACGAACCGCGGCCGCCCAGAATCGACGTTCCGCCCAGCACGACCGCCGCGATGGCCGGCAACAGGTAGGCATCGCCCATCGACTGCGCCGCCTTCGACGCATAGCCGGCGAGCAGCACGCCGCCGAACGCCGCAAATGCGCTGCATACGGCGAACGCGGCCACGGTGACGAGCCGCGTATCGATGCCGGAGAGATAGGCCGCGCGCTCGGTGTTGCCGATCGCGTACAGCGTGCGGCCGAAGGTCGTGCGCGACAGCAGGAACATCGTGACGCCGCCGATCACCACCCACAGCGCGACGGCGTTCGGCACGCCCGGCACGAGCCAGCCCGCCGCGAGCCAGCGCATCACGTCCGGTGCGGAATCCTGCGGCGACGATCCGCCCGTGTAGACGATCATGATGCCCTGAGCGACCGCATTGGTCGCGAGCGTCGCGATCATCGACGGAATGCGCAGCAAGGCGACGAGGATGCCGTTGACGACGCCGATCAGCACGCCGCAACCGATGCCGGCCGGAATCGCGAGGAGGCGCCCGGTTTCGCCGTGCCCCGCGACGGCGCACGCCATCATCGCGCCGACCGTGATGGTCCAGGGCAGCGACAGGTCGATATGGCCGAGCAGGATCACCATCATCAGGCCGGTCGCGATGATGCCGAGAAACGCGCCGACCTTCAGCTGCAGCAGGATGTATTCGGGCGACGTGAAGTTTCGTGAAAACATCCCGCCGACTAGCACGAGCGCCACGATGCACGCGAAGGCGATGACGATCGGCCGGTCGATCCTGCGCGTGAGCTTGGTGATGAACGTGGTGCACCTCGTTGCGGAAACGTCGCTCATTTAAACCACTCCAGGCGATTGCGCACCCTGAACAGCCCGCATGCGCCGATCGCGACCGAGAGCAGAAGAATCACGCCCTGGAACAGCGGCTGCCACAGCGCATCGACGTTGAACACGAACAGCAGGTCGCCGATCGAGCGGAAGGCGAAGGCGCCGAAGATCGCGCCGATCGCGCTGCCTCTGCCGCCGAGCAGCGAGACGCCGCCGATCACCACGGCGGCGATCGAAAACAGCGTGTAGGAGTTGGCACTGCCGAGGCTTGCTTCGCCCGTATCGGTGAAGAACGTCAGGAACAGGCCGCCGATCGCCGCGAGCACGCCGGCTAGCGTATAGCTCGCGAACTTCGCGCGCTGGATCGGCATGCCGGATAGAAAGGCCGCGGATTCGGACGAGCCGGTCGCGTAGGCGGCGCGCCCGATCGTCGAGCGTTTGAACGGAATCCAGACAATCGCCACTGCGGCCAGCAGAATCAGCAGGCTCGCGGGCACGAGGCCGGCAACCTTGCCGGTCAGCGCGTCGGCGAGGTCCTCGTTGATCGATCCGCCCGGCACCGGACGCAGCAGCAGCGCGAGTCCATAGTAGACGGCGCCGGTCGCGATCGTCGTCACGATCGGCTGCAGACGCCCGAAAATGATAATGACGCCGTTGAGCGCGCCGCACAGCGCGCCGGTGGCGAGCACACCGACGATGCCGAGCGCGCTGTGCAGCGCATCGCCCGTGACGATCCACGATCCGACGCAATTCGTCAGCACGAGCATCATGCCGATCGACAGGTCGATGCCGGCCGTGAGCACGACAAGCGCCTGACCCATCGAGACCAGCGCGAGCAGCACCGCCTTGTTCGCCGCCGTCTGGAACACGTTCGCAGACAACGCCGACGGATAGTTGAACAGGTAAATCGCGAACATCAGCACGAACAGCGCGAAGGCGAATGTCGTTCCGCGGTTTTCCGCATACCAGTAGCGCAGCCCGCTCATCGCGCGGCTCCCGTTGAAGGCGAAATCTGTCCGACAGGCAGGTCCAGTGCACTGGCGATCAGGTTCTGCTCGGTGATCTCCGGCCCGGCCAGTTCCTTCTTGATCCTGCCTTCGTACAGCACGAGCACGCGGTCGCAGCAGCCGATCAGCTCGTCGTAGTCGGTCGAATGGAAAAGGATCGCCGCGCCTTCGTCGGCGAGGCGTCTGAGCAACTGATAGATCTCCTGCTTGGTGCCGACGTCGATGCCGCGCGTCGGGTCGCTGAGAAGCAGGATGCGCGGCTGCCGGATCAGCCATTTCGCGATGACCACCTTCTGCTGGTTGCCGCCCGATAGCGAACCGACGGCCGCGTCGACGCTGAACGACTTGATCGCCAGCAGCTCCATCATCCGGGCGACCAGCGACTGCTGGCGGTCGCGATCGATCACGCCCGCGGTGGACATGCGATCGAGCGCGGCAAACGACAGGTTCTCGCGTACCGACATCGGCAGCATCAGGCCTTCGGTCTTGCGGTCCTCCGGAATCAGCGCCATGCCGACGCGGTTGGCGCGCGCGGCCACGGGGCTTCCGATCGACATGGCACGGCCGTCGATCTCGATCTTGCCGGTGCAACCGCGCAGCACGCCGAACAGCGCGAGCAGCAGTTCCCGCTGACCTTGACCGTCGAGGCCGCCGAGTCCGAGAATTTCGCCGCGCCGCAACGAGAAGCTGACGCCCTGCAGCGTGTCGCTCCACGCAAGGTCGCGGCAGGCGAGGACGGGTTGGGCGGCGAGGCGGCTATCGCTCTGGCCGGCGGGCTGATCGGCGGGCTGAGCGGCGGTCTCATCGGTGGGTTTATCGGTGGGTTTATGGACGGGCTTAGCGGGGAACGCATGCTGGTACTTGCGGCCGATCATCATTTCGACCACCTCGTTGTCGGTGCGCGTGCCTGCCTCGAAGCTCATGACGTGGCGACCGTTGCGGTAGACCGTGCATTCGTCGGCGAGCGCCTTCACTTCGTGCATCCGGTGCGAGATGAAGAGCAGGGCGAGCCCCTCGTCGCGCAGGCGTTTGAGCACGTCGATGACGCGCGCGACGTCGGCCGCGGTCAGCGCCGAGGTGGCCTCGTCGAGGATCAGGATGCGCGGCTCGTGCGCCAGTCCCTTCGCGAGTTCGACCATCTGCTGGCGCGACAGCGGCAGATCGCGGACGTTCGCGAGCGGATTGATGTCGGCCGCGCCCGCGCGGGCCAGCGCCGCTTCGGCCTGGCGGCGCTGGGCCCGGCGGTCGATCATGCCGAAGCGGCGCGGCGGATTCGACGCGAAGATATTGTCCGCCACGCTCAGATCGGGGATCAGCGACAGCTCCTGATACACGCAGACGATGCCGGATGCGTTCGCCTCGGCAGGCGACGCGAACGCGCTTGGCCGGCCGTCGAGCCGCATGGTTCCCTCGTCCGGCTGCACGACGCCGGACATCACCTTCAGCAACGTGGACTTGCCGGCGCCGTTCTCGCCGAGAATCGCGTGGATGCGTCCCTTGCGCACCTCGAGGTCCGCATGATCGAGCGCAACCGCGCCGCCGTAGCTTTTGGACACGCCCGACATCTGAAAGATCGGCTGCTCCCCATCCTGCGGCATGCTTGGTCTCCCGTTACGGCGCCGGTCATCGCGCGATTACTGGTTGCCCTGGTTCTGCTTCATGATTTCCTGCGCGGAGAAATTGATGCCGCAAGTCGGAAACGAGTTGCCGACGAAGAAGTTGTCGGACTCGTTGGGGAAATAATTGACGCCCGCCTTCAGCTGCGAATCGTCGGTGACGTCGAGCGGCAGTTTGATCGCCACGGGAATGGTCTGGCCGTCGAGCGCCGCGAGCGCCGTCTTGATCGCCACGGCCACCTGCGCGGGACCGCTGCCGGCCGACGTGCACTTCAGGCCCTGGCTGCCATACTGCGCGCAGAACTTGCGAAAGCCGTTTTCGGTTTCGCCGCCGAACGGCACGAAAGGATGTTTCGCGTCGAGCATCGCGCGCACGACACCGGTGTCGCCGCCTTGGGCCGAAATGCCGTCGAAATGGCCTTGAACGGCAATCGCGTCGGCGGCGGCCTTCTGCGCGACGCCGTCGTCCCACTTGCCGTAGACCTGGACGACATTCCACTTCTTGCCGGTGTCGTCGAGGGTTTTCTGGAAGCCATTGTGGCGGTCGGTGTCGACCGACGTGCCCGCCACGCCGCGGACCTCGAGCACCTTGCCGCCGTTCGGCACATGGGTTGCGAGCCATTTGGCCCACAGCACGCCGAGCCCGTACTGGTCGACGTCGACGTTGATCGCGTCTTCGCTGTCGAGCGTATTGTCGAATGCGACCAGCACGACGCCGGCTTTCTTCGCGCGGCGGATCGCGGGTCCGAAGGAGGAGGGATTCTGCGCGTCGACGACGATCGCGTCGTAGCCCGCGTCGATGAAGTTGTTGACGGCCGAGATCTGCGCCGGCACATCCTCGCCGGTCGAGACGACCTTGAACTCCTTGAGCTTCGCGGCGACGGCCGGCTGCGCCGTATAGGCCTTCGCCGTCTTGATCATCTGGATGCGCCAGGTGTTCGCGATATAGCCATTCACAAGCGCGATCCGGTACGGCCCGGTCTTCTTAGGATACTTGACGAACTTCGTGTCGTTTTTCCATGGAACCATGCATGTGGGATCGCTGGATGGGCCGGATACGATCGAGGCCTGCGCGAAAGCCGCGCTTGCGCTCAGCGCCAATGCCGCGGCCGCTGCCGCTCGAAGCACCTGGATTCCTGAAAGCATGTTGTCTCCGTTTTGTTGGATTGAACTTACCGACTGCCGGCGCACACGGGTCGTCGTGGATAACCGACGCGGTGTGCGTAATGCAGGGAATCTTGCGGACAGGCTGCAGCGGAACGGGATCGGGCTCGCCGGATTAGCGGAATGGCGTTTTCAAAGGTGCCCTCGAAGCGCAACGGAGGGCATGCACGACACCTCCCCATCTGACAAAACGGATTGTTACTGGCATACCAATCGGCGCGCGATAGTGGTTTACCAGTGCGCCCGAAATCGGCCCGATCGGGCCCGAAGCCGCGCCGTGTCTGAAGGTCGGCGAGCGGCATGCCCCCGGTGCGGGCGGTAAAATTCAGGGAACATGGAATCGCATTGGAGTGGGTGTTTGACCGAACAGAAACAGGGCTTCATTTTGACCCGTCACTGGCGAGACTCGCCGGCAGGGACGGAGGTGGTGTTCTGGCTGGCGACGGACGACGGACCCCGCCAGATCCGCCTGCGCCCGCAGGAATCCGTGGCGTTCATTCCCGCGGCGCAGCGCGATCGGGTCGAGCTGACGTTGCGTCGCGAATCGTCCTTGTCTGCTGGAATCGAGTTGCGTCCGCTCGAACTGAGCGACTTTCATCATCGTCCGGTGCTGGGGCTGTACAGCAAGCAGTACCGGCAACTGACGCGGTTCGAGAAGCGCCTGAAGCAGGGCGGCGTCGACGTCTACGAGGCCGACGTGTTTCCGCCCGATCGATACATGATGGAGCGATTCATCACGGCGCCGGTATGGTTTGGCGGCCGGCCCGACGGCGAGGGGGCGAGTGGGGCGAGTGGCGTGGGTGGCGCGAGGGGTGCGGGCGGTGCGTTGGTGGACGCGGACATGAAGCCCGCATCGGGCTATCGGCCGCGCTTGCGGATGGTATCGCTCGACATCGAGACGAGCGCCAAAGGGGAGCTGTATTCGATCGCGCTCGAAGGGTGCGGGCAGCGTCAGGTTTACATGCTCGGACCGGCAAACGGCGAGGGCGGTTCAGTCGACTTCGACCTCGAATACTGCGAGAGCCGTCCGCTGCTGCTCGAGCGGCTGAACGAATGGATGGCCCGGCATGATCCCGATGCGATCATCGGCTGGAATCTCGTGCAGTTCGATCTGCGCATCCTGCATCAACACGCGGAGCAATATGGTGTTTCGTTGCGTCTGGGCCGCGATGGCAGTGCGATGGAATGGCGGGAACATGGGCTGACGCAAGGGCATTTCTTCGCGGGCGCCGCGGGCCGGTTGATCATCGACGGGATCGAAGCGCTGCGCTCGGCGACCTGGAGCTTCGCGTCGTTTAGCCTGCAGTTTGTTTCGCAGTCCGTGCTGGGTGAGGGCAAGGCGATCGACAACGCCTACCAGCGCATGGACGAAATCCAGCGCCGCTTCGATGAGGACAAGCCGGCGCTTGCGCGCTACAACCTCAAAGACTGCGAGCTGGTCACCCGCATCTTTGCGAAAACCGAGTTGCTGGCGTTCCTGCTCGAACGCGCGACCGTGACAGGTCTGCCGGCAGACCGAAGCGGAGGCTCGGTGGCCGCGTTCACCCATCGTTATATGCCGCTCATGCATCGGCTCGGCTATGTGGCGCCGAATCTGGGGGAGGTGGCGGGCGCCCCGAGTCCGGGCGGCTTTGTGATGAACTCGCGGCCGGGTCTCTACGACTCGGTGCTCGTGCTCGATTACAAGAGCCTGTATCCGTCGATTATCCGCAGCTTCCTGATCGATCCGGTCGGGCTCGTGGAAGGCATGCGCAATCCCGATGATGCGGACTCGGTTCCCGGTTTTCTGGGGGCGCGCTTTTCCCGTACGCGGCACGGCTTGCCGGCGATCGTCGCGCAGATCTGGGAAGCGCGCGAGGCGGCCAAGCGCGAGCACAACAAGCCGTTGTCGCAGGCGTTGAAGATCATCATGAACTCGTTTTATGGCGTGCTGGGTTCGACCGGATGCCGGTTCTTCGATCCGCGCCTCGCGTCGTCGATCACGATGCGCGGTCACGAGATCATGCGCAAGACGCGCGATCTGATCGAGGCGCAGGGCTACGAGGTGATTTACGGGGATACGGATTCGACGTTCGTTTGGCTCAATCATGCGCGTACCGAAGAAGAGGCGGCGCAGATTGGGCGGATGCTTGTCGGGCATGTCAACGACTGGTGGCGGCGGGATCTGCGCGAGCGTTTCGGGCTGGAGAGCGCATTGGAACTGCAGTTCGAGCGGCACTATCGACGCTTTTTCATGCCGACTATCCGGGGCACGGAAGAGGGCAGCAAGAAGCGTTATGCGGGCCTCACGCTGCGTGAGGATGGCGGCGAGGAAGTGGTCTACAAGGGGCTGGAAACGGTGCGGACCGATTGGACGCCGCTCGCTCAGCGGTTCCAGCAGGAGCTTTATCTGCGTGTGTTCAGGCGGGAGCCGTATCAGGAGTATGTGCGTGATTATGTGCGCCGGACCTTGAGTGGGGAGTTCGACGAATTGCTGGTGTACCGCAAGCGGTTACGTCGTCCGCTTGCGGCGTATGAACGCAATGTGCCGCCGCATGTTCGGGCGGCCAGGATGGCGGATGAATTCAATGCGAAGCAGGGGCGGCCGCTGCAGTATCAGAGCGGCGGGTGGATCAGTTATGTGATGACGAGCGCCGGGCCGGAGCCGCTGGAAACGTGGCGAGCGGGGCTGGATTATGGGCACTATGTGAGCAATCAGTTGCAGCCTGTGGCGGATGCGATATTGCCGTTGTTGGGGGATGACTTTGAGACGTTGACGAGTGGGCAGCGGACGCTTTTCTAGCTGGATCACAGGTGTGGGTCGCGACGTCGGTCGGCGGCTGCGGCACGATAGCCGCTTGGGGGCGGGTAGCATCTATCGGCCAAAACCGAAGCGTGGGTCTCGTGTCGGCGGCAAGGCCAGGAACGTCGACTGCGACGCGAAATTCCCGAAGACGGCTCGAACAGCTGGCCTGCGCTGTCCGCTATGAATGTCATGAGCCCCCGCATCGATCTGGCTTACGAACTTGAATTCATGTACAGCGTGTCCCGTGGAAAGAACACACGCTGGTTGAAAGCCGGCAGCACGACTGTCGCGCCGCTGGCGGTTACACGGACATTGCAGGTTTGATCGATCAGCGTGCCGTGCTGGTAGATGAACGCCCCAGGGCCGCCGCCGCACGCGGCAACGTGCTCGAAGAGCTGCATGTCCCGACCGTGCGCCATGTCCCTTCTGATGACGAAGCCGTCGGCATATGCACCGGTTACGCTAACCAAAGCAGCGACTCCAATGACGAATCTGGCAGTCTGCATGATGCCGATCTCCATAGGTTCATTTGCTGCGTCTGATTCTATCGGCAAATTAAAGGTATTGCAGGCGCGACCGAATCATGAGCAATCTGCGCCGGGCATGTCGAGCGACGCTGACCAGGCGCCGGTTCGCGCACGGCCCCGGAAAGTCACGCGCCGTTCGCCGTGGCACAAGAATTCGTTCGTTCCTGCACAACTCGAGTCATTTTTGACACTCCTATTATGGGTCGTCATCGCTGAAGCGTGCGCACGCAATGCGCATCGATCTCTCGCTGCTCTTTTCAACCCCGAATGGAGTTTTACGAAAGATGAAATCCCTGCTTTCCACCGGTCACTGCGCACGCGGTTCCTTCGCACCGTTTTCACCTGCACGCACACGCTTCATGGTCGGCACGGCGGCGGTCGTCGCGGCGTTGTGCGCAACGGTGGCTGCTAACGCCGCGGCGCCGCAGCCGATCGAGTTCGTCGAAGCGGTCCACAATCTCGGCTACATCGATCTGTATGTCGGGCAGCATGCAGGAATTTTCGAGAAGCACGGCCTTGCGCTGCACCTCACGGCCGCGGGCGGCGACACGCAGGCATTCGCCGCCGTGCTCGGCAAGACCGCGCAATTCGCGGTCGGCGATCCGACCATGGTCGAGATGTCACGCGAGCGCGGCGGGCCGGGGTTAGTCATCGGCACGCTGGTGCAACGCGCCCATTACTTCGGCGTTTCGAAGACCGTCGCCGCACCGATCAAGAATCCGCAAGGCTTCAAGGGCCTTACGTTCGTCACGTCGCCGGATCCGAACACGAACTACAGCGTCACCAGGAAGCTGATGCAGGACGCCGGTCTGAAGCCTGGCACCGACGCCAAAATTATCGAAGTGAACCCCGGGACCGAAATCGGCGCGATGCTCGCGGGCCGCGCGGACGTCGCGGTCGCGTATCAGCCGAACGTCGCGGCCGCGATTTCGCAAGGCGCAAAAGTCGTGTTCGATTTTTCGAGCTACATGGGACCGTTCTGCAATACCGGCGTGATGGTGTTGCCCGACTACGTGAAGGCGAATCCGCAGGTCGTGCAGGCGCTGATCGATGCGCTCGAGGAATCCGCGCGGCTCACATACGCAAAACCTGATTACGCGAAAGAAGTCGCGCGCGCGGAATTCCCTGATGTACCTGCGGACGTAGTGAACCGCGCCATCGACATGGAACTGCAATACAAAATTCCCGCGCAGACGATTCCGGTCGATCCGAAACAGTGGCAGAACCTGATGGCGATGCAGAAGTATCTCGGCAACGTACAGGCTTCGATCGGCTTCGATCAGATCATCGATAACGGCTTTGCCGACAAGGCGGCCAAAACCGCCGCCGCCAAGGATGCGGGCGCAGCGGTAGCAGCGAAGTGACTGGCACCGGCACGCACAGCGCAGGCGGGACGGCGGCGGCCACTCACGCGGCAGCGAGCGCAGCAACACTGTCTGCCGCGGCGCCGCACATCCACCGCGCCTCGGCGGTGCCGCTTGCCGCGCGCGGCGTAGGCAAGACGTACGGCGAAGACGACACGGCCAACCCCGTCATCGGCGAAATTTCGTTTGATCTTCGCCCCGGCGAAATCGTCAGCCTCGTTGGGCCGTCGGGTTGCGGCAAGACCACGCTGCTGAACCTGCTAAGCGGCCTCACGCGCCCCACGCGCGGGGAGGTGCTGTGGCATGGCAAGCCGCTTGCCGACGTGCCGCGCGGCATCGGCTACATGCTGCAGAAAGACATGCTGATGTCGTGGCGCACGGCGCTAGCCAATGTAACGCTCGGCCTCGAGATGGCAGGAATACCGCGCGCGCACCGCGCCAGCAAGGCGCTCGCGATGCTCGGCAAGGTCGGGCTCGCGCCTTACTACGACTACTATCCGTCAGCGTTGTCGGGCGGCATGCGCCAGCGTGTCGCGCTGGCACGCACGCTGGTCACCGATCCCGAAGTGCTGCTGCTCGACGAACCGTTCGCGGCGCTCGATTTCCAGACCAAGGTCGTGCTCGAAAGCGACATGGCGCGCCTCGTACGCAGCGAAGGCCGTTCTGTCCTGCTCATCACGCACGACGTCGAAGAAGCGGTATCGCTATCAGACCGCATAATCGTGCTGACACACCGCCCCTCGCGCATTCGCGCAATCCACGAAGTCCGCCTTGGGGGCGAGCGCGGCGACATGATGGCGATGCGCGATACGCCTGGCTTTGCGGCGCTGGTGCGCGAGATCTGGTCGCAGCTCGACGTGCGCATGGGCGAACGTTGAAGAGGAGCCACGCGTGTTGAAACCCAATCGCCACGCAGTGCCCGCCGGGAGCGGCGCTGTCTCGCCCGCACACGTCGAGCGACGCCGGCGCCTCCTGCGCAAATGGCGCGGTAAGCTCGGCGTTGCCGCCTGCCAGTTGCTGCTGCTCGCGCTGTTGCTCGGACTCTGGCAATGTGCGGCTTCGAAGCAGACATTGAATGCGTTCCTGTTCGGCTCCCCCGCACAGATCTGGGGCTTTCTCGTGCAGATGCAGCAGGACGGCAGCCTCGCACACGACACGGGCGTGACCGGCCTCGAAACACTGCTCGGCTTCCTGCTAGGCAATGTGATCGGTACGCTGCTCGGCCTTTCGTTGTGGTACTCGCGCTTCGTATCGAAAGTCGTACAGCCGTTTATCGTTGCACTCGGCTCGATTCCGATCGTTGCGCTCGCACCGATCGTGATCATCTGGTTCGGTACCGGCATGGCCTCGAAGCTGGCGATGTCGACGCTTTCCGTTGTCGTGATCGCGCTGGTGATCGCCTATAAAGGCGCCACCGGCACCGACGACGACCAGATCAATCTGATGCGCACGCTCGGCGCGAACAAGCGCCAGATTTTCCTGAAGCTGATCATTCCCGCGTCGCTGCGCGACATCTTCGCAGGCCTGAAACTGACGGTCGGATTTGCGCTGATCGGTGCGATCATCGGCGAATTCATGTCGTCGTCGGAAGGGCTCGGGCACGCCATTTTCAAGGCCGGCAGCCTGTACATCATTCCCAAGGTGTTTGCGGGCGTAGTCGTGACCATCGCGCTTGCGCTTTTCCTGTCGTTTCTCGTCGGACGTCTTGAGCGCTTTCTGATGCCGTGGCACAAGTTCGACTGAGCGCCTGCGCCCATTGCTGCCGTTGCGCGCACAACCGATCGATGTTGCAACGGCGTGTGTTTACCTCACCGCTCCCGTGATAACCGAACTCGCACGCATACCATGAACACTGTCTCCGTACCGCATCAGATCATCCGCAAGCAGGGCCTGAAGTATGCGCTCGCCGCCACGGACAGCTTCATCGCCGAAGTGCAACCGGGCGATACGTTCGAAGTCGAGACCGAACTGAATATCGGCGGCCATCTGATCACGCATCTGGACGACAAGCTCGACGCTTCGCAGGTCACGCTGCCGTTCGTCAATCCGGCCACCGGCCCGGTGCGCCTCGCCGGCGCAAAACCGGGTGACATGGTCGTGATCGACGTGCTCGACGTCGGCGTGCACGGCCTCGGGTACACCGCGCTCTGGCCCGGTATCGGCATTTTTCCGGACTGGGTGCGCAAGCGCGAGTTCGGCATCCAGAACCGCAACGTCGTCGTCAAGGACGGCATCGTGCACTGGAGCGATGCGTTAAAGCTCGAAGCGAAACCGATGATCGGCGTGATCGGTGTCGCGCCGGTTGCGGGCGGCACGCTGACGGTCGACAACGGCGTGCATGGCGGCAACCTCGATATCCAGGAAGTGACCAACGGCAACCGCATCATGTTTCCCGTGTTTCACGAAGGCGCTTACCTGTATTTCGGCGACGTGCACGCGCTGCAGGGCGACGCCGAATGCAATGGGATGGGGGCGATCGAGATTCGCGGCCATCTGAAGCTGAAGGTCGACATCAAGCCCGCGCCGCGCCGGATGACATGGCCACGTATCGAAACGCCGACGCATATCTGCACGGTGGGCTGCGCGCGGCCGCTCGACGACGCGCTGCGCATCGCATTCGAAGAGATGGTGTACTGGCTCGAAGAGGAGTTCCACATTCCGGGGCCAGAGGCCTACATGCTGCTCGGGCAGATCGCCGAGGCGCGCTGCACGCAGATGGTGAACCCCAAATTCACCTACGTCTGCAAGGTGGCGAAGAAGTACTTGCCCAAACGCTAAAGCAGGGCGCCTCATTGCGCGCGCGGCGTTATTCGCCGCCGCGCGTCGAATGCGACAGTGCCGCTGCGGGCGTGGGCGGGTGTCGAACAGCCCTTGATTCGACAGGCGGATCGGGCAAGTGTTGCGCGCAGGTCTGACTGCGGCGCATCAGCGGGGCGATTGCGTCGGTCGCCGGCGTTACGATTTCTGTGGATCGGCTGCAGCGGATCGCAAAACCAACGATCACTACATCGCCAGAATGTCCCTCACTGCCCGATCGATGAACTTGATGTCGGTAGCATTGGCCGCCGGGCCGCCCGCAAAATGTCCCCAAACCGACTCGATAGGCCGCAGCTGTGCATTGGGCATCTTCGAGACTTCATACGCACTGTCCTCCGGCGGAAAATACAGATCCGTGCGTCCGGGCATCACCATAGCCTTGGCAGTGATACTGCCCAACGCCCGATCGAAATCCCCCATATAACGCGAATTCGCGGAAATATCGCCGTGCTGCCAGCTCCACATCATGGACAAAATATTGTTCGCGTCTTTCTTCAGAAAATCGCCTTCCCAAAAGTGGGTGATAAAGTCCTCGAGCGAGCCATATCCCATGGCTTCGATGTCGAGCCGTTGACGCAGAAATGCCTGCGAAAACCCCCAGCCGGCGAATACACGCGCAGCGGCTCGCATTCCACGCGTCGGCGGTGCATCGTAAAAACCGTGCTTGAACGCCGGGTCCAGCAGCAAGGGTGCCTTTAGCCCCTCGATAAACACAAAATTGTGCCGGGAGCACCGCGCCGACCCGCAAATCGGCAGAAGTCGCTCTACCATCTCCGGATACATCGCGGCCCAATGGTAGGCCTGCATCGCCCCCATCGACCAGCCGGTGACGAGCCTGAGCGACGCGATGCCAAACTTTTCGGTCACGAGGCGGTGCTGCATCGCGACGTTGTCGTAAAGCGTGACATGCGGAAAGCGGCCACGATCGTAAGGCGGCGGATTATTGCTCGGCGAACTCGATACGCCGTTGCCAAACATATTCGGCACAATGATGAAGTATTCCAGCGGATCAAGGCCCATGTGCTCGCCAATCAGCCACTCGTTGTCTGCGTGGCTGCCGCTATAGAAGGTCGGATAGACGATCGCGTTGTCGCGTGCTGCGTTTAGCCGACCATACGTTTTGTAGCCGAGCAGCATGTCCGGCAGCGTCGCGCCGGACTGTAGCGTCACGCGGCCAAGATTGAAAGTTTCGAAGTCCGGCATGTGAGCCTCATATCAGGTGGCGACGACGTTAAGGAATCTTCGGGTACGCTCGTGAGTCGGGTTGTCGATGACTTGCTGTGGTGTTCCTTGCTCGATGACTTCGCCACCGTCCATGAAGACGACACGATCGGCGACGTCGCGGGCAAAGCGGATTTCGTGCGTGACCACGATCATCGTCATACCGGCATCGGCCAGCCCGCGCATCACGCCAAGCACTTCACCGACCAGTTCCGGATCGAGCGCCGAAGTGGGTTCGTCGAACAGCATCAACTTCGGCTTGATTGCGAGTGCACGGGCGATCGCCACGCGTTGCTGCTGTCCGCCTGATAACCGGTGCGGCAAGAAGTCCGCATGGCCGGCCAGACCCACGCTCTTCAATAGATCGCGGCCGAGCGCTTGCGCCTCGGCGCGCGGCACGTCGTAGACCTGCCGCTGAGCTTCGACGATATTCTCCAGCGCACTCAAATGACTAAAAAGATTGAAATGCTGGAACACCATGCCCACGCGCGCCTCGGCTCGCGCTCGCGCGAGGTTGTGCACGGGCCGAACCGTGCCGTCGCCACCCGCTACTTCGCGATACCCGACATACTGCGAATCGACCTTGATGGTCCCCCAGTCAAGCGGTTCCAGATGGTTGATGAGTTTGAGCAGCGTGCTTTTACCGGATCCGCTCGGGCCGAGCACGACGACCACCTCGCCATGCGCGATCGACAAATCGACGCCGCGCAGAATCTCGCGCTTGCCGTACGATTTCCAGACGTTCCTGCACGCGACAAACGGTTCGTCGGGATGTCGCGGCGTGCGACTGCCGGCGGGCAGCAGCGTGCTGATCCATACGTGATCGCTCGCCGTCGCTGCCTTGGCTGCGCCCGGCAAATCAACCGGTGCGTCGACGGGCTTTACGTCACGCGTCGATGCGCGCAGTCCAAACCACGTGAACGCGAGCTTGCGGTCACGCTCGTGGTCGAAGATGCCTTCGAGCCACACCTGCAGCATGGAGATTGCACTGGTCAGGAACAGATAAATGACCGCGGCCGCGCCGAACACGGTAAAGAACTTGAAGTTTTGCCCGACCACCTGTTGCGAGCGAAATGTTAGCTCGTTGACGAAAATCACCGACGCGATAGACGTCAGCTTCAACATGCCGATTGTGTCGTTGGCCAGACCCGGAATCACCGCGCGCATCGATTGCGGCAGGATAATGCGGCGTAGCGTCAGCAGGGGGCCCATGCCAAGCGCTGCGGCCGCGGTCGATTGCGAACGATTCACCGACAGGATCCCGGCACGGAACAGTTCGGCGCTAAACGCCGCCTCGTTCAACGCAAAGCCGATCACCGCGGTCGTGAATTCATCGAAGCGCAGACCGATCAGCGGCAACGCGTCGAAGATAAACACGAGTTGCAGCAGTTGCGGTGTGCCGCGCACAAACCAGATATAACCCCATGCTGCCGAGTTTAGAGCCTTGAATCGCGACAAGCGCATTAGCGCGAGTCCGAGGCCGAGCATCAGCCCGATCGACATCGCTATTAGCGTGATCTTCACCGCGATCCATGCGCCGCCGAGAAGAAAAGGCGAGCCCACGTAGCCGCCGAGTTCTTTGAAACCGTCGAATACCTGAACCCCATCGAGACCGGCGGCGATTGCCGGCTGCCATGCAAGCATGGCGATCGTGCCGAGAGCGCCGGCGAACCTGTGTTGGATACGCAATGTCTTCATGTCCAGACCTGATCCATGACGACGGCCGGAAGACGACGTCGTGTGCCGCGCGGGCAGCGTTATTGAGTAAGCAACGTGGTCGGCATTTGCAGCGACGGATCGACGCCGTACTTCTCGAAAGTCTTTTTCTGCGTCTGATTCGCCTGCATGATCTTTAGCCCATCGGATACCGCCGCGATCATGTCGGCGTTATCTTTCTTCACGCCCACGCCGATCTTCATGCCGCTCGTCACCATGAAGCCGCGCATGTAGAGCTGTGGATTCTGTTTCGCGAGACCGTCAACGAGCGCCAGGTCGTACATCATGACGTCGGCGCGATGGCTTGCGACGAGGCGCGCGCCCGAGGCGATATCGGCGGACGTCATGATCGTCACATCAGGTTTGTTTTCTGCCTTGCATTTGGCGGCCTGCGCTTGCGCCATCGTCAGTTCGACGGTACCGATGCCTGCGGTGACCGTGAGGCCGCACAGTTTGGAGATGTCGTCGATCTTCTTCGGGTTGCCCGCTGCCACCAGGCCACCCGTGCCGGCTTGCATATACGTGACGAAACTCGTCTCCTTCGCGCGTTCCGGTGTGTAGTAGAGCAAGTCCCACATCACGTCGATCTGTCCGGCGCGCAGCGCGGGCAGCAAGCCCGGCCAGCCAGCCGTGAAAAACTCCGTTTTCACGCCGGCGCAATCGAACACGGCGCGCGCCATGTCGGCATCGGCGCCGATGATCCTGTTGAAGTCCTTGCTGTCACGAAACGCATACGGCGGCGACTCCGGATCTACGCCGATCTTGATGGTCTTGCCCGCAAGCGAGGGATATTTCTGAGCCACCTTGGACGGTTCGCACGATTGCGCGAACGCGCTTTGAGCGAGGAGGAGGCCGGTAACCGCACATAACAGCAGCTTGAAAATCTTTGGCATGAACATGGCGAATCCTGTCGGGGCTAATAACACGAAAGAGGGGGAGGCGAGGCGTGGCACGACGTGAACATGAAGCGATCTAATGGCCAAGCAGCTCCATGTGGCTTGCAATCGAACCGGGCGACGTGATGCAGATCCGGCCTTCGTTGCGCGCACGGGCAATATGCTCGAGTGCCCTGCGCAAGTGACACAGGCGATGGGGCTGCCCCATCAGGTAGGCATGCAATGCAATGCCCATCACGAGCGGTTGGCGGGCGGATTGCCGCAACATTTCCTCGAAGTGGTCGATTACCAGATCGGCGAACGACTTTGCGTCCATTTGGCGCGCGAGAATCATGGGGATATCGTTGACCTCCTCTGGATACGGAATCGCCCACAGCGGCTGACCGTTGCGGGTATGCAAGCGCGTGGGCTGATCGTCGTGACACCAGTTGAGCGTGTACTGGTAACCGGCTTCTGCCACCAGATCGCTTGTGACATGACTCTCCGAGAGCCACGGTGACAACCAGCCAGCCGGCTGCTGTGCGCTCTCGGTGGCGATGCGCTGGCGACATGCCACGATCAGTGCGCGTTCGTCGTCCTCGGACAACGTGCCCTGCCGTTCCGAGTTCGTATGGCCATGTGCGACCAGTTCATCGCCACGCTGAGCGAACGCGGCGACCAGTTCAGGGCAGTGATCGTAGAGGGCCGTGTTGATGATGGCCGCGGCCGGTAGCGCAAGTTCGTCGAAGAGATCGAGACAGCGCCATGCGCCGACGCGCAACGCGTATTCACGCCAGGCGTGATTGAGCACATCGGGTTCGGGCATCACCGGACCGATAGTCGGGCCCAATCCTTCGCCGAACGAAAAATGCTCGATGTTGAAGCCGATATAAACCGCTAGCCGGGATCCGTCAGGCCAACGATAGACCGGTCGGTCATTGATCGGCGAATATTGAAAGCGGCCGTGGCCGGGCACCGCGCGGTGTGCGGGAGAATCCATGGTCCAGTCAGTCCTGTCAAACGGCGCGTGCGCCTGTGTTCACGTCAGGACCATGGTATGGAAGTCAAAATAGCGGCATCGCGCTTGCAGCGAACAAACTCTTGTCCGCATGCGCATTGAATCGCGTCACTTGCGACTTGAGTCCTTGAAAAGCGCCTTGCGGATGATGGCGTGCACTCCCCAGTTGCCATCGACGACCTGCGTCACACCGAAATCGACGGCGACCGAGATCAGGGAGATCGCTTCATCTTCGGAAAGCCCCTTGGTGGTCATCAGAAAGCGCCGCGTTTTGATGAACGCGTCGCGCATCGCAAGATCAAGCGTGGATTTCTCGTACACGGCGCTTTGCGCGCTGGTGCCGAACTCGGCCAGATAGTTTGGATGACTGAACCCGTGAAGCACCCATTCATCGGCGGTTTCAACGAGCGGATATGTGAGGTCCGCAAACTCCTGTTTGCCAAGCGTTTCCTTCTTGTGAAGCACCAGTTGGAAGTCGCCGGTGAGGGAACACTCGATTGCGGTGCCGCACAATTCCGAGTCTCCTTGCGACGCGTGCGGGTCGCCAATGGAGAGCAGCGCGCCGGGCACCCCGACCGGCAGAAACACGCTCGCACCGCGCGTGACACGCCAGTTGTCGAGATTGCCGCCGAACGCGGACGGCGGAATCGAATCGATCAGACCATCCTGTTGCGGCGCGACGGTGACTACGCCAAAGTGCGGACGCACCGGAATCCGGACATCTTTCAGGATGTCGTGGTTCTCGACGACCGTTGAGTGATCGACGGGCACGCCCGGATAATCGATTGTCGGATGCATCACGCCAAAAGGATCGCGCTGAGGTGTCCAGCGGAAGTTATAGACGGCGTGCGCACAGGCTCGTTCGCCCGCGGTGGCGTCGGCGTCGAGTTCGTAGATGGTGATGACCTCGCGAGGTTTCGGCTCGGTCAACAGTTCGCGATAGTGGAAGCCCCACCAGGCAGCGGCATTGCTGCCGAACGCGCGACCGGCGAATTTTGGATTGGCGCAACGGCGTGGATGAATGTCGAGGATGCGGACCTCCAGCACGTCGCCGGGTTCGGCGTCGCGCACGGCAATCGGTCCGGTGCAGATATGCACCCCGAAGCCTTCTCCCGCACCCCGTCCATAGATGGAGGCATCCATCGGGCCCGCTCCGCGGCGGTCGACGTTCTTGCGGTTGGCGGTCCAATGGAACACGCTTTCGGCGCCGGGGTCGCCCTCCACCATACGCTCCCAGTCATCCGCCGCGTGCTGCGTGAGTGTTTCGATCGTCACCGTGTCGCCGGTGCTGACTTCGAGGACCGGCTTGAGACTGTGGCTGAAGTAGCCCCAGTGAATTGTATTGGCCGTTGCGCGCAAAAGATGATGGCGCGGCTTGCCGGACTCGCGCGGTGGTGGCGCAGAAGTCGCGCCGGGCGGCGCGAGGAAGCGGGGGCCGGCCAGCTGGTCCGCGACTTGGTGAACCACCTCCTTAGTGGCGAGCTGTGCACGCGCAAGCAAGCTGCCGGCATTGACCGGTAGGCCCCGCGAAATCCGCCGCACGAGATGGCGCGCCAGTTCAAGCCCGCGTTCATGCCGGAAGGTACGCGGCGACGCGCCATATTGTTCGCGAAACGCGCGGCTGAAATACGCGGAATCGTTAAATCCCCAGCGAAAGCACACATCGGCGATGGAAACTTTTTCGTACAGTGGATTGACGAGATCCGCACGGCAGCGCTCCAGCCTGCGCGAGCGCAAGTACGTCGAGAAACTCTGCCCGACCGTTTCAAACAGCTTCTGCAGATAGCGCGGCGAAACGCGCTCTTCCTTGGCGATCGATGCCAGTCCGAGATCGGGGTTAGCCAGACTGCCTTCGATGGTCCGGCATACGCGCGAAAAAAGCGCGGCCTGGGAGGGCGTGAGGCCAGTGAAGCCGCCATTCTTGTCGTGACCGGCGAGACTCGCGATCAGAAACTCTGCTAGCGCGAGTTCGAGAGGACGCAAGTCGTCGAGTGATAGCGTCTCGATGCTTTCAGCGATCGAGCGCAGAAAGCCCGAGAACACATGACCAATGCCCGTCTCGCCTGGCAAACGTCCGGCTTGCAGCGAGAACGGTGTTAAAAGGCGTGCGTTGATGGCCGAGCGGGGGACGCGGATCCCGAATGCGCGAAAGCTGGACGTGAAGGACAGGTAGGCGTCCTCGCGCGACGACGCATAGACAATATCGCCGATGGCAACCGGCGTGTGCACGCCATCGACGACGAACGTCCCGCCGCCGTCAAGATGTAGCACGATTGTGAGCGTGTCAGCGCCGTCGTCCTTGAGCTCGATGGTTTGCGCAAACGCGGCCAGCGCAATCAGCTCGAAGTCGTTGCCCGATTTGCGCGACCGGATGGTTCCATGCAACTGCTGCGCGGATGCCGGACCTGCGCTGCAGCGCAGGCCGAGCGCTTCGAGCGCCTCCCTCCATGCTTGCAGGCGATCTCCTTCGGCATACGACTCGGTGGTGAAACGCAATAAGTCCAATCTCGGCTCCCGGACCCTGACGAACGTCAGCCGACGATTGAAAAGCAATGTCCGCGCCATTAATGAAACGTCGTAGCCGCTGTCGTTCATGTCGGACAATGCACGGTGCACGGTTAGCGTGCACTGTGGGCCTGTGCGTGGACGCACCGTGCTAGCGCGCGCACGCACTCTTTACGCGCGAGGCTTTTTTCTTACGGGAAAGATGCGGCGGGGAACCTTGCAGTGAATGCCTTGCGGCCGTCGACAACCTGAGTCACGGAGAAATCCGCCGCGACAGTCGAAAGCGGTGAATAGATAACCCCACGGCGCTGCGACGTTCGATCCTTGGTGGAAGCGTGGAATGATCTGCCGATCGCACACCACGAGCAGGTCGCCGGGTCGACCATCCCCCACAGGGAGGGGGCCTGTCATCAGAGGCACACCGGGCGGGCGATCCGATTCGGGAATCGCGTCTCTTGCAGGTCGTGAAGCATGCGTTTCTCACGCTCCGTAAGCGTGTGTAGTCAGCACGAACGAGACCGGTGACGATCGTATGGGCGACAGAACAGCGGATGATGATGCGTTCATCGCCTGGTCCGAGCGTGCGACAGCAGGTCATCGACGGACCATTGATCGTATAGATGCTTCCCATACTTGCAGGCGAGAACTCGTCCATCGATGTCGATAAGGAAATCGGCGGGCAAGCCCAATTTTCCACCTTCAGGATGGAACGACGTTACAGGTTGCCGTTTGAACACAACCCTGCCGAGACTTCGCAACACACCGCGCAGAATCGGGAGCCATGCCTGTGGACTCAACAGTGCGCGGGGCGATGCCTCGACGCCGAACGCCGCATATAGCCTTTTGTCCGGATCGGCAATGATCTCGAACGGCAGTTCCACGGTGAAGGGGCGCAAGTCGTCCGCGGCCGTGTGGAACACAGCCACTTCCCGAATCCCGGCAGACACGATCTCGCCGTGCCGTTTCGCGATGGAGTGCAAGTGCAGGTCGCACGCGGGACAACCTGCAAAACGCCGGAATTGCAGATGAATCAGCCGATTCGGGTCTGGCAGCGCCACTACGCCATTCAGCGAGAAAAGCTGTCGGCCTGTGATCAGATGGCCGGGTTCGATTACCAGGCGGTTGTGCAACGTGTGCATGACTTTGTCTCATCGTTAGAGTACAGTGTACGCTTACGCAACAGCATAACGCAACTCTGCGATTCGCGGCCATGCCACGTTCACGTTCTCTGATGCATTCCGACCTCGCCGCCGCAGCCCTCCGAGTCATCGATCGCGATGGCTTGCCGGCACTCTCCATGCGTACAGTGGCGGCGGAACTGGGCGTGGGAGCCATGTCACTGTATCGTTATGTCGAGGACCGCGAAGCCTTGGAGAGACTCGTAGTCGACGAGGTGCTAGCGAGCGTCGAAACGGATTCCGAACTTTCTTTATCGTGGGATCGACAAATCGCCGAGCTCGCGGCGAAAATTCGCGATGCGGTGGGCGCACACCCGTCGATCGTGCCGCTGCTGATGCTTCATCGCCATGACTCGCAGTCCGTGAGGCGATGTGCGGAAGCGCTCCTGCGTATGCTGACCGACGGCGGATTCAAAGGCGCACAGCGAGTCATTGCGTTACGCACGCTGGTCAGCTATCTCAGTGGTGCACTCCAGGCGCAATACCTGGCTCCGCTCGATGGGCGGGGCACGGGCGCAATGGCCGATGCACCACGCGGCGAGTACCCGTTGCTGTCGGCGACAGCACGCGTTGCGCGACGGGTTAGACCCGACGAAGAGTTTCGGAAAGGAATCGATATTTTATTGCGCGGATTGGCGAGCCTGCTGAACGATGGATGAGTAGGGCATCTCTACGCTGATGTACAAGGCTGAATGGCATCAGCCATTCGTCGGCATTCGAGCGTGTTCGGTAGTCTGACGGCATCGACCGACACTCGCATGTGCGCTTCGCGGCCCGACAGCGGTCGCTCGTCCGCCAAAGGCCAAAGGCCAAAGTCGAATGTCGGTGGCGTCAACTGTACGACTGATCGATGAAGGCGGAAACGTCGTTTTTCCCTCATTTAAGGTCAAATGGCGCAGTTCGAGGTTTCTTCGTAAAATGCGCCTTTCCATCGATTTCAGTTAACTACTTCGTCATGCATCGAATTGGATTTTTCGTTTGCCGTGGCCACGACGTTCTTGATCTCGGCGGGCCCCTTTCGGCATTTAGCCAGGTGGTGACAGCCGCTGGACATTCCCCATATGATCTTCAGGTAATCTCGCAGGCTGGAGGCCCAATTCCTGGCAATTCGGGCCTTCCGATCGAAACAAAGCCGGCCGGGCGGCGCACGTTTGACACCGTCATTTTCGTGGGCGGTGACATAGCTCCGATGCAGGAATCCAGGAACATCGCCGCTGCAAGGAAATTGGCCGCCAAAGCCTTGCGTGTCGCAAGCGTGTGTACGGGGGCGTTTTTGCTTGCGGAAACCGGCTTGCTGGACGGTCGGAGAGCAACGACGCACTGGCGATACGCGACTCAATTGCAGTCGCGCTTCCCTCTCACCAAGGTCGAAGGCGACAGCATCTATATAGCGGACGGTTGCATTTGGACATCGGCGGGCATCGCCTCCGGAATAGACCTGGCACTCGCCATGATTGAAAGAGATCTGGGCGCTGAAGTTGCGCGCGCTGTCTCCAGGCTCCTGGTCGTTCCATATCGTCGGCCCGGCGGTCAGTCTCAATTCTCGGCGATGTCGCAAATGGAGCCGGAATCGGATCGTATCCGCATCGCTTTGAATTTTGCGAGGGAGCATCTGGCTGAAGCGTTACCTGTCGAACGGCTCGCCGATGCTGCAAGATTAAGTTCGCGACAATTTGGACGAGCATTTCGCCGGGAAACCGGCGAGACACCTGCCAAGGCGGTCGAGCGCTTGCGAGTGGAGGCCGCGCGGTTGCGCCTGCAGGATGGTAGCGAGCCAATAGAACAGATTGCTCTCGCTGTGGGATTCGCAGATCCTGAACGGATGCGCAGGGCATTCGTCAAATTGCACGGACACCCACCGCAATCGATTCGACGCGAGAGCAGGCTAGCCAGTGGGCGCTGATCGATTGACGGCCGATTGGCGCTGCCTGGTCGGCACGGTCTAAAAGCTTATTCGCGCGTTCTATAAGCGATATCTATTTCTCGGCGCGACGCTCAACGGCCGTCGGCGTTTACGGTAGCGGAAGCATTCCACATGTCGCGATGCAATTTCCAGGCGCCGTTCTGCCTCAGGAAAACGAGAGTCTGCTTGCCGCGAAACTTGAGTCTCCCGACGCGGTCTCGAATTTCCACGTCAGAAACCTCGGTCACGGCTTGATCATTGCCGTAGAACTCTGCATGACTGAACGATACCGTGTCGGACGCGGCGCTGGCATTGCCCTTGGCGAAGTAGCTGGCAATTGCCGCGGCACCGGTGATTCTCTCGCCGCCGGGTGGCAAGAGCGCGCCATCTTTCGTATAAAGACGGCCTATCGCCTCATCATCACCTCGCGCGAAGGCTTCTGCCCATCGCGCGTTCTCGGCTTTGATGGCGGCTTCGGGCGGACGCGGCGAACGATCGGCCAGTGCCGGTGCGGCAAAGGCGGAAAAAGAGACGCAGGCTGCAAGGGCAGCAGTGCAAAGAGAGATCCGTTGCATGAATTGATTTCCGATCTTGGCTTAATTGAAAAGGGGTTGCCCGGACTGGAACCGGGGAGCAGGCAATGCCGCCTGGGCTGTCCTTCAACAAAGCGACCGCGCACATTGCCTGCACTGCGTTTCAGCGAACGCCTGGAATGCGTGCGAGCCCGCGGCTTGCGCCGGGCAGTTCCTGATCGACCATCGCAATCACGTCCGGCCGCGCGTCTCGAGGGTGACCGGAATGGAATGGCGGAGCGGGATCATATTCGATCGCGAGCTGAGTGAATTCGGCGGCCTGTTGCCCGCGCAATTTTGCTGCGACACGAAGCGCGAAGTCGATGCCCGCTGTCACGCCGCCACCGCTCATGAACCGGCCGTTATCGTCTTCCACGAAGCGATCGGGAACGGGGATGGCGCCATATTCGGAAAGCTTGTTGACGAAGGCCCAATGGCAAGCGCTGCGCTTGCCGTCGAGCACGCCCGTCGCAGCGAGCACCAGCGATCCGTTGCAAACCGAAGTGATATGTTGGGCGCTTTCGGCGAGACGCCGGATCTGCGCTTGATACGCGGGGCGCATCGGCGCTGTCAGGTTCGAGCCGCCGGGAACCAGGATCAGATCTGTGCGATCGATATCGGCCAGTCGTTCAGTCTTGCCATACACGACGCCGAATTCGAGCGTTACGTTGCCTCCATCGAGGCTCGCATAGCGAACGTTCGTATTGGGCAGTCGATGAAAAATCTCGCTGGGGCCCGCGAAATCGAGCAGCGTACCTCCGTCGTAATTGACGATCAGAATATTGAGGGGATCATTCGGCGCAAGTATCCCCGCGCTTGCGGTCTGCTCAGGCGTCGGCGTGGCGTGGCCAGGCAGCGCCCGGCCTCCCAGAATCGCGCCAAGCGCGGCGATGCTTCCAAGCTTGAGAACATCGCGGCGGGAACGGCCCGCAGCGTACAGCGGCTTGCTGGAGGCGCTGTTTTTGGTGTTGTCGGTCAAGATATATTCTCCTGATGCTTTTGCGCTCTTTGCGAGCGCGACCCGTGAAGATCCACCGCGACGAAAATCGTCGCGTGCATGTGGTCTGGTTAGCGGTGGATGACCTGCGGTGACGCGCAAGCCTCCGGAATCGAAACCCGAGGCCTTAGAGTTGCGAGGCACCGCCATCGACGACCAGTTCGGTGCCGACAACGTAGGCGGATTCATCGCTAGCGAGATAGAGCGCCGCATAGGCGATGTCCTCGGCCTTGCCCATATGGCCCACGGGAATAGCTTCGGCGAACTCGGCCTGACGGTCGCGAACCCACTCGTCGGACATGCCCCACCTGGTGATCAGGGGCGTCTTCATCGCGCCAGGCGCGATGGCGTTAAAGCGGATTTTTCGGTCGAGAAACTCATAGGACCAGCTGCGGGCAAGCGATCGCACGGCCGCCTTTGCCGCCGCGGTCAATGAGATGCCATGCTTGCCGGTCTGGGCGACGAACGATGTATTGAGAATGACCGAGGCGCCCGCTCGCAGGTCCGGCAGTACGGCTTGAAGTGTGAACACCACGCCCTTGACGTTGATGTCCATGATCTCGTTATAGAGTTGTTCGTCGATGTCGTCGACCGCGGAGGGGAAAGCCCAGCCAGCGTTGGCGAATACGACATCGAGACCGCCGAACTTATCTTTTATCTGTGCGGCAATCGCCCGCATGTCCTCGATCGAGCGTACATCGCCCTTGAGAACGAGCGCATTCTCGCCAAGCTCGGCTTTTACGCGCTCAAACGCGGCCTCATCGCGACCAGTAACCGCTACTCGGGCGCCTTCCGCAATGAAGAGCCTGGCGGTTGATAGACCGATTCCACTGGTACCGCCCGTAATCAAAACTGACTTGTTCTTAAGCCTCATGGTGTGTTCCTTTCTTCGCTTTAAGAATGATCGAACCGACAGGCAAAGGCACAAACGCGTTTGTGCACGTGTCTGGGTTTGATTTCCTGTGCAAATTATGGAACCTGAATCAGACGGCTCAAAGGTCCTATTTCCCTCAAAAAACGCCGTTTCATTTCAGGCAAATGGCCAACGAACCTCGGCCGGGCCGATGCCGTTCAGTGAATGCGCCCGGCGATGTAAGCGCAATTCCTTTCGATCACTGCCGAGTTATCCAGGTGCGCGATAGTGTTTCGACGCACGCCTGCAGCGCGCCTTACTTCCAGGCGCTTAAACAACGTTTGGGGTTCGCGTCGATAGCCCTGGCCGATAGCCGGGGTAGGTAATAGCCGGTGCCGTGCTGTGCGGCTTTGACTTGAGGTGCACCGCCTGTGCGCCGTTGGCGCATGCCGTGGATCAAACTTCGCCGATCGGCGTCAGCCGGGTCCATCACTTGCGGCTGCGAGAAGCGGCACGACCAGATCGCTGATCGGCGTTGAAATGCCGCGCGTGCGACCGCATCGCTGCACGACTGCGTTGCGGCAGTCCCATTCGAGCGGACGACCTGCCTGCCGGTCCGCAAGGATGGACGTACCCATGTCGGCCGGGTAGCGTCGGAATGCATCGAGGATCTCTTGCGGCACCTCGTCGCCCAGCGTGGCGCCTTCCGCACGGGCGACTTCGAGACATTCCCGTAGATAGGCCAGAGACAACGCGGCGATGTCGTCTCGGGAGAACATGCCGGATCGGCGTCCTGTCAGAACCATCAAACCGGCGACCGCGTTCTGCAAGAGCTTTCTCCACGCGACGGAGGCGAAGTCGGCAGCGACGTCGACCGCGCATCGCGTGTCGCGCAGCGCCGCGAGCACGACGCTGCTTTCCGGTCTGTCCGGCAAGGTGAGGCGCGCCTTGGCGCGCAGCCATACCGACGCGTCCGCTTCACGTTGAGCAGGAAACCACACCACCGAGGGCAGCACCGGGTTGCCGGGCAAGAAGGATGCGACGAGCGCTTTCTGTTCCACACCGTTTTGCAACACGCAAACGACGGTCTTCTCATGGCATAAGGCAGAAAGCCACGGTGCCGTGGCTGCAGTCTGTGTCGACTTGACCGCGACGAAAACCAGGTCGTACTTGTTTTCGATCTTCGCCGGATCGTTCTGCACGGGCCCCGGTACGACGATACTTCCGCCATCGAAGCGAAGCTCCAGGCACTCGTGCGCCGTGCGGCCGAACAGATCCGGCGTGCGTCCCGCCTCATGAAGCGCTGCTGCCACGGTCGTGCCGATTGCGCCCGGACCCACGAGCGCGACGGTCAGATGTTCAAACTTCGTCATTGAATGGTGTCCTGATGTGTTCGAGCATGGGCGCAAGCATATCCACCTTCTGAAGCTCGAACAAACCAGATAAATTGCCGCGCCGCCTTAGAAAAACTCTCTCGAATGAACCGGCGAACTCCTCCGCTCAATCGAGTGACCGGGGTGGGGCGCAAGGCGACGGTCGTGTCGCCTACTTCAACGCAGCTTTTCTTTTCCCGTTTTCCGCACCCGTCTGCGCCGCACTCAGTTGTCGACTCGTCGCGCGAATCAGCGACGTCTTCACACTGACCACGTGCTGCCGCATCAGCGTCTCGGCCTCGCGGGGTTCGCGCGCAAGAATCGCATCGTAAATGCGGTGATGAAAGCGATGCCGTTCGCGAATGTCATCGATCTCGAACGCCAGGATGTTGTGCGCCGATGCCTGGGGAATCTGCTGGCACAGGCGCAGCACGTCGGACACGAGCCGCGAACTCGCCGCGTCATGGATGACCGAGTGAAATACCTCGTTGACCTCGGCGTACTCTGCGCGCTGTTCGTTCGGCTCCGCGTGGCTGGCAAGGATCTCGTCGCCGCGCATGAGCGCGTTTTCCAGTTGCACGCATGCTTGCGCCGACAGCCCGCGCTCAGCTGCGAGCCGTGCGGCGAGTCCTTCTGCGAGCGCGCGCATTTCATAGGCGTCGACGATTTCCGAAAGCGGAAACGCACGCACCGTGAAGCCGCGATTCGGTGTGTAGGTCAGCAGGCCTTCGCCTGCGAGCATCTGCAGCGCGGCACGTAACGGCGTGCGCGACACCGCGCGTTCCCGGCTCAACGACACCTCATTGATGCGCGAGCCGGGTGCAAGCACGCCATCGAGCAAATCCTGGCGTATGCGCTCGGCGAGTTCGCCCGACAGCGTGGCAGCGGCGGTTTTTTCGGTCATAGGGTCCTCGGACTTGAGACGAGCGCAATTATAGACGAGTGGTGAGCACACTTATGGGTCGTTCAGGCTACAAAAGTATGCAGAATCGATTTCTTGCTTATCGCTGCTCGACGGCCAGATCGGGGTTGAGCCGTATATCGGTGCACACATTGCCTGATTCGGGAGCGATACAGATTGCTGCAATGCACCTCAAAGTGAATACACTTATGCGTTGACAAAGAGAAATTGTACACAGAACATCTGGCCAACAAACCTCACAACCAGGAGAGACAAGCTTGACTGCTTCGTATGCCATTTCATTGG
This sequence comes from Paraburkholderia sp. 2C, assembly GCF_054589215.1. Taxonomy (NCBI): domain Bacteria; kingdom Pseudomonadati; phylum Pseudomonadota; class Betaproteobacteria; order Burkholderiales; family Burkholderiaceae; genus Paraburkholderia; species Paraburkholderia sp. 2C. Next base: position 119,644 of record NZ_BAAILL010000039.1, read on the forward strand.
CTACCCCCGTCCTCGCGATCGCCGGCGGCGCTAGCGCGTTTCCGGTGCGCCGCGTCTACTGCGTCGGCCGTAACTACGTCGAGCACATTCGGGAAATGAAGGAAGGTGACGAACGCGATCCACCGTTCTTTTTCCAGAAGCCGTCGGACGCGATCGTCGCGAACGGCGCCGAACTGGCTTATCCGCCGTGCACCGAAGACTTTCAGCACGAGATCGAGCTCGTCGTCGCGATCGGCACCGACGGCATGAACATTCCGGTGAGCGATGCGCTCGACCACGTGTTCGGCTACGCGGTGGGTATCGATATGACGCGTCGCGACCGTCAGCGCGAAATGCGCGAACGCATGCTGCCGTGGGAGATGGGCAAGTCGTTCGACGCATCGGCGCCGTGCGGTGCGCTGCATCCGGTCGAACGGATCGGACATATCGGACGCGGCGCCATCTCGCTGTCGGTCAACGGCGAGGTGCGGCAAAGGGGCGATCTTGCGCAGATGATCTGGAACGTGCCCGAGATTGTCGCAAACCTGTCCACGCAATACGAACTCAAGGCAGGCGATTTGATCTTTACCGGCACGCCTGCCGGCGTCGGTCCCGTCGTGCCGGGCGATCGCATCGTAGGCGCGATCGAAGGGCTCGATACCATCCAGTTCACCGTCGGTGCGAGGAAATCATGAAGCTGCTGCCTAACGAACGTCTCACGTATTCGCCGATCGTCGAGCGGTCGAAGCTCGCGCTGCCGGACGGCGCGCGGCTTGCCGTGTGGGTGATCGTCAACATCGAGGAATGGAATCCGCTCGAAACGATGCCGCGCACCGTGCTGACGCCGCCCGCCGGCGGCTCGCCGACGCCGGATGTGCCGAACTGGGCATGGCATGAATACGGCAATCGCGTGGCGTTCTGGCGCATGCTCGACGTGTTCGACACGCTCGGTATTCGCGCCGCGCTGGCCATCAACGGCTCGGCGATTCGCAGCTACGAGCCGATTTCGCGCGCGGCGCTCGAGCGTGGCTGGGAGTTCATCGGCCATGGTTTTGGTCAGAAGAACATGCAGAAGGTCGAGGACGAGCGCGCGGACATTCGCAAGACCACCGAAGCGATCCGCGCGTTCACCGGGCAGGCGCCGCGCGGCTGGCTCGGACCGGGCCTTACCGAAACGTGGGAGACACCGGATATTCTGATCGAGGAAGGTTACGACTATGTGTGCGACTGGGTGCTGGACGACCAGCCGCTCTATCTGAAGACGCGCACGAAGCCGATTGTCAGTGTGCCGTATACGCAGGAGTGCAACGACGTCGCGATGATGCTGATCCAGCACCATGCGGCAGCGGAGTATCGCGACCGCGCGATCGACCAGTTCGAGCAACTCTATGCGGATGCGCACCGGGAGCCGCGGGTGATGGCGCTGGTCGTGCATCCGTACATCATGGGCGTGCCGCATCGCATGCGTTACTTCCGCGAAGCGCTCGCGCATATCAGTGCGCGGCAAGGTGTCGTTTTCACGACCGGGAGCGCGATCTGCGACGCGTTCGTCGCGTCGGCGCCGCAGCCGGGCTGAGAGCAGGACCGTGGCGCGCCGGCCTGCCGTGCCGGCGCCGCTCCCGTGACATGCGGCGGCCGTGCGGCCGCCGTCTCCTTCGAGATGTTCATGACTAGTGCTCTTTCAAAGACCACGCCGCAGGCTGGGTCGCGTCTTCCGGGTTCGATGCTGAGCGCTTTCGCGATGTTCGTCGTATTACTGGTCTCGTACTCGATCAACGCGATGGACCGCCAGATTTTCCCGCTGCTGGCGACCGACGTGCGACGCGAGTTCGGTTTCGGTCTCGCGCAGATCGGTCTGCTGTCCACCATCTTCACGCTCGGTATGGCGGTGGCGGGGGTGCCGACCGGCTTTCTGCTTTCGCGGCTGTCGCGCCGCAGCGCGACGATCATCGGGATTGCGATCTTTTCGATCGGAACCGTGCTGACCGCGACCGCACACGGTTTTGCCGACATGCTGCTGTATCGCGCCGCGACCGGCGTCGGCGAAGCGATGCAACTGACGGTAATCATCGCGATCGGTACGAGCTACTTCACGCGTTTTCGCTCGACCGCGGTCGGCGCGGTGAACTTTTCCTTCGGCGTCGGCGCGATCATCGGGCCCGTGGCCGGCAGCGGGCTCCTGACGATGCGGCACGAGTGGCGCCTGCCGATGATCGCGTTCGGGTCGTTAGGCATTCTCGCGATCATCCTGATCCTTATCGCGGTGCGTCCGTGGTTCAGCGAGACTCGCGCGGCCCGTTCACGCGACGACACCGGCATGACCGCGGCCGACACGCTATGGAATCGCAACACCGTGCTGCTCACGGTGCTCAGCCTGATCGGCGGCCTGATCATCTACGGTTATCTCGGCATGTATCCGACATTCCTGCGCGAGCATCTCCACTTCACTCCGTCGATGACGGGGCACGTGATGAGCGCGTACGGATTCGGTGTGTTTGCGTCGATTGCGGGTGGCTGGGTCGGAGACCGCTTTTCGGCGCGCAAGGTGCTGATCGCCGGTTTTCTGATTGCGGCGCTGCTTGGCTACGGGCTCTTCCATGCCGCGACCACGCTGCTCGTACAGGCGCTGCTGTCGTTCTGCTGGGGTCTCGTGGTGAGCGGCGTGATTTATGTGAATCTGGCCGGCTATCACATTCGTTCGGTTAGCGGCCATCTGAACAACAAGGCCTCTGGAGTATTCGTGTCGAGCCTGTATGGATCGGCATCGATTGCGGGCTACACGATCGGCTGGCTCGCGACGTCCGCCGGCTGGTCGGCCGCCGGACTCGAGCAGATTTCGCTGCTGGCCTGTATCGGCGCATTGCTCGCACTCGCGTTGCAACCGTCGCGCATGGCGCTGCCCGCCGGACGTGCGGGCAGACCCGTCGCGGCGACGGTCGAATAGTCCGAACGTCTTTCTTCCGTATCTCACTGCAATATATATTTAGGATGGTTAATCAATGAAAGAATCAGGAAAGTCATGGGCGGCCGCCTTCGTCGCCGCCGCGCTCATCGCATGCGGCATCAGTGCCGTGCCGGCTGCGCAGGCGCAGCCGGCACATGAACCGGACGTGACGGTCAACGTATTTCCCGGCGGCTTCAACTGGCCGAGCTATGTGGCCGAAGACAAGGGCTTTTTCGAACGGTACGGCATTCACGTGATCCTGCAGGGCACGACGGGATCGGTGAACCAGATGACCGATCTGTCGCAAGGACGCTTCGATATCGCGATGACCGCGATCGACAACATCGTCGCGTATGTGGAAGGCGAGGGCGAGGCGCCGATCGGCCCTCAGCCGGACTTTGTCGCGATCATGGGCAGCGACAGCAGCTTCCTGTCGCTGGTTGCGGCGCCTGACATCAAGACATACGACGATCTGCGCGGCAAGACGCTGTCGGTCGACGCGCGCACCACCGGCTATGCGTTCGTGCTGTACGACATGCTTGCGCGAAGAGGCCTGCAGCCCGACGACTATCGGATCGAGACCGCGGGCGGCATGGTGCAGCGATGGGACGCATTGCAGCAACACAAGCAGGTAGCGACGCTGCTGTCCACGCCGTTCAATATTCTCGCGCGCAACAAGGGATTCAACCAGATCGCGACGGCCACCGATGTGATCGGACCGTATCAGGGCAACGTCGCGGCGACGCGCCGTTCATGGGCACGCAACAACAAGGCGAAAGTGGTGGCGTTCATCCGGGCCTACGTCGAGGCGATCGACTGGCTGTACGACCCGAAGAACCGCGATGAAGCGATTCGCATCCTGATGAAGAACGTACCGCAGATGTCGCCGGAACTGGCGGCCACCACCTATGGCGAGCTGCTGGATCCGCACGCCGGCTTCTTTCGCAAGGGACGGATGAACGTTGCGGGCATTCGCACCGTGCTCGCGCTGCGCAGCCGCTACGCGACGCCCCATAAGGCGCTGACCGATCCGTCGAAATATTACGACCCCGCCTACTACCGCGCGGCCATGCGCTGATCGGGCGCACACCAATAAAACAACAGATTACGGAGGTATCAGATGCACAGGAAACTGCTTCGTGCGTTCCCTGCGGCGGCGCTCGTCGCGTCGTTGTGGAGCGGCCACGCCGCTGCGCAGTCGAGCGCGCAGTTGTACGGCGATGTCGACGCGTTCGTGGGGGCGAAAAAGGCGTTGGGCGGCCAGACCGCGCTCATGCTCGGCAACGGCGGTGCGACCGCGTCGTTCTGGGGCATTAAGGGAGCGGAGGATCTGGGCGGCGGGTATCAGGCGGTGTTCGAGCTGGAGAGTTATTTTTCGGTGCAGAACGGCACGTTTGGGCGGTTCGCCGGGGACGGGTTCTTTTCGCGCAACGCGTGGGTCGGAGTAAGTGCGCCATGGGGCAAGCTCGTATTCGGTCAGATTGGCCCGCTCTACTGGAATTCGACGATTTTCTACAATCCGTTCTTCAATTCGTTCGTGTTTTCGCCTGCGGTGATTCACACCTACGTCGCTGTGAACGGGCAGGGCGTGGGCGGTGGAGGAGGCGAGTGGAGCAATGCGGTCACCTGGTCGTCGTCGTTCTACCACGGTTGGCAGTTGAACGGGCAGTATGCATTCGGTAACGCGGCGGGCGAGCCGGGGCAGAACAAGTGGGCGGGGCAGGTTCAGTATCGCGGTGGGTCGTTGAGCGCGAACGTCGTGTATCAGCAGATCAAGTTCAACAGCGTGCCGGGCGATTTCGCGACGAGCATGCCGGGACTGTCGACGCAATCGGCGGTGCAGGCGGGCGCCACCTATGTGATCGGTGTCGTCAAACTGTACGGGCAGTATCAGTACATCGAGAACGCGATTGCGGGCGGCGGGTATCACGTCGATTTCGGCGAACTCGGGGCAGCGATACAACTGGGCACCGGGACGGTGCTCATGTCGGACGGCATGTCGAAGAGCGGTGGCCAGCGCGACGAATTCCGCAACACCTGGTCCGTCGGCTACGACTATCCGCTCTCGAGACGCACGCTTGTCTACGCGGCCGTGCTCGGCGATCACGCGACCCATTTTTCGTCTGGATACACCGTTGGAGGGGGAATCCGCACGCTGTTCTGATGGGGTAGTGCCGCAGCGCAGTCCTGGCTGCGGGTACCGATCGATTCATGCGTAGGAATGCGTACCTACCTGACCGCCGCGACCACCGCGTTAAAGAAATCGTCACGGTTGATCACTTCCGTTCCGCTCGGCTTGGACTGCGCACCCCACATCACGATGACGACCTTCTCCTTCGGGTTGATGTAGAGGCCCTGGCCTTCGATGCCGTGCCCGGCAAAGGCGCCATCCTGAACCGACTGCCCCGACGTTACCGGCCACCAGAAGTAGCCGTATTGGGACACCTGGCCCGTGGTGAGCGTCTTGGGCGTACCTGCTTCGGTGGTCCAGCCCGTGGGCACGACCTGCTGGCCGGCGATAGCCCCGCCGTTTTCGATGAACACACCGAAGCGCCCCCAATCGCGCAGTGTCGCGCTCAGGCCGCTACCGCCGATCTCGACGCCATTCGGAGAGTCAAGCCACCACGTGGCGTCGGACTGCATGCCGAGCGGACGCCATACCTTCTCCGACAAGTATCCGGAGATCGTCTTTCCTTTTAGCGCACCATGCAGGACTTCGGCTGCGACCTGGGTTTCGCCGGTGCTGTAGTTGAAGCGGCTGCCTGGCGGGAAGGCTCGCGGCAAGCGTTTCATGAGGTCGATTGTTCCGCCCGGTTTTTGAGCCAGTTGCACTTCGAGCAGCGCGCGTCGATCCGAATTCGGGTTCGTGTAGGTTTCGTCCCAACGCACGCCGGAGGACATCATCAGGACGTTCCGGATGGTGACGCCATCGTAGGCGGTGCCGGTTAGCTCGGGTACATAGCGGGTGACCGGGTCGTTGATGCTGTCAATCAAACCGTCCTTGATGGCTGCGCCGAACAAGGTTGAAGTAATCGACTTTGCGAGCGACATCGACATCCACCGCGTGGCAGGCGTGTTGCCGTACTGGTAGGTCTCGTAGACGATCTGGTCGTTCTTCAGGATCAGCAGTCCCGATACACGATCGAGCGACAGGAAATCGAAGAGGTCGAAGTGTTTGCCGTTCGAGACGAACTGGACCTGCGTGAGTTGCCGAGGCGAATCGGCAAGCGGGGAGACGGTGTCGCCACGGGCGATGCGGCGCGTGGGGAAGAGTTTGTCGATGTGCCTGAAGGTGTGGACGGCGAGGTCGGGGGTAAGGGCGCCGTCGTAGATCTGCCGGACTGTGCCGATGGGTTCGTCATCGTTTGAGGCGTCGCCTGGCTGGCGGGAGGCGGTCGAGCAGGCAGCGAGGAAGGTGATTGCAGCGCAGAGTGTTAGAGCGAGTCTGGTCGGGTGGGGCAGGTGCTTCTGACGACGCGATGAGGCGCCGTTGTGTGACGCAGGCATGAGTGATCCTCGTTGTTGGTGGCATGTAAGGTCGTGCTGGTGTGGTGAGCGTCGGCAGCACGTTGTGCGGCAGGCGGGGCATTCTATAGCGCCTTTAATTGAGGTGCGTTGGACCCATCGATAAAGGGATCGCCATCGGTCGAATTCGATTGACGGCACTTACGATTTTTTGTGAACGACGCTCATGCGCCGTTGGGAAGCGGAATGAAAAAGCATGTGACAAAAGTTCAGATTTGGACTTTCGCAGACTGCCAGAATATAAGCACATCGGCACGATGTCAGTGCGGCAAGGCAGTCCATCAACCGACCAGATCTTTATGGAACCTCTAGATATCGCGGAAATCTGCAAGCGCGTAGCGGTGCATCGTCCGTACTTTGCATTTTCCGAACTCAACGCAAACTTGCGCGACAAAACGACAATCGGAATATTCAATGCCGAACAGGTAACGGGCTTCGAGCTTGGACCGATTTCATCGGCGGAGCTGGGCCGTCATCTGGCAATACTTGGAAGTTGTGCTGCAGCCGTGGACGGACCCGATGAGATGACCTATTACCTGGCGAGCAAGGGCCGGTTGAAACTTCTTCCCTACACGGACGAAGCGCAAAAGAATCAAAGCGGCGTCGCGATCGCTGCCGTAGTGAACCGGAACCGGCGTGTAATGACGGCAGAAGTTTTGGGCTATTGTGGACCGCTCGCCGCACACCTTTGGTGTGAGTATCAAGTGCTGTCACGTGAAGTATTTGCCCGGGTTTTCAGTGGGCACTATATGGGTTCTATTGCGCGGCCAGATAAGTCACCGTATTCCGCACCGATACCATTTGATGTGCTTTCCGCCAGCACCGATCGCATTGTCGTTCACACAAGCGAAATTGGTCCCGAGAATTTCTCTGGACACTTCGACAACTATCCGTCCTGGCCGGTCGCCATTCTTGCTGATACTTTTGGCCGGGTGCGGAGCGCGCTTTTGCATAATATCGTGGATCGACAGACGAATTATCGTGTCGGCTATCTGAACGTCGACGCGTTTCAACTGGCACCGGCGGCGGCCAGATTGACGTTCGACGTGGTATGCATGAGCTCTTTGCCGTCGCTGGGGCGCTATGTATTTAGTGCTAAGGTCTTATGGGGCGATAAGACTATCGCGGCCATGGAGTCGGAAGTTTTCGCGTCTGGGGAGATGTCTGCCGTCACACCTGCTCAGTTTGACCATGCGGCTGGTTGGACTCGTCGGGCGTCAGGTAGGCCAAGCTTGAATGTGGCCGGATAGCATTGTAGTGACGTCGCCACTGATAGCCGACGGAAGCCGGCACAGGGGACGATCGTGCCGGCGCCGGAGCGCAACAATGACAGCGTCGCAAAGGTTGACGACGTGTCGATCGCTGGCGGCTGGCCGCTGCGCGACGTCTTGGTCATCGCGCAATTGATCGCGTTAGTGATTTGACATAAGATAAATTATCGACCGGAAATCTGTAACGGCCATTTAGTAATGTCCGCTTCTAGCTAAATACAGATGTCGTGTTTCGGCGCGCGGCAGGATGATCGCCGGTACCCCTGAGGGAGCGCCGGCGATGAACGCAACTGGGACGATCACGATGACGATGCGTGAAGTGGATCGGCTGAAGGTCATCGAGGCGCGTGGACCGGCGTTGCGCGGCGCACATGCGAAACATAGCCGTCGGGCCGGATCATCAGCGCCGCCAGGTCCGGATAGAAATCGTCGTCGGTGCGCTGGATGTCGAATGGCCGGATGGCGCGGTGGCCTGCCGGTAGCGCGGCATCGCGCGCAAACCGCAGGCAAACCGTTCGCCCACTTTCGAGAAGGCGGCTGGCGCGTATCGACGTTCCGTCCTGCAGCGTGACGCGTCGATCTTTGATCCGCTCGCCGCTAATACCTGCAACGTGTTCCCAGCCATCCGGCGCCGCGTCGAGAGGTTCCGGATAGGCAACGCTGAATCCCGCGATCTCGTTCGCGAGCTGCCGGTTGAGTTCCGGATTCTGCAGCATCGTGTCGAATACACGCCGTAGCGCGAGCGTCGGCGGGTCGAAGTGCGAAAACAGCGATAGCTGCGCCAACGTGTTGTCGCGCAACGTTATCGCGACCGGCAGGCGCTCGCGCTGATAGCTGTCGAGCAAGGTGTCGGGCGCGATGCCGTGAATGACACTCGCCAGTTTCCAGCCGAGGTTCATCGCATCCTGCAAGCCCACGTTCATGCCTTGGCCTCCCATCGGCGCCTGGATGTGCGCGGCATCGCCCGCCAGCAGGATCCGGCCATCGCGGTACTGTTGCGCCACGCGCGTTTCGTCGGTGAAGCGGGTCAGCCACAATGGATCGTGAGGCCCGAAATCGCGACCTCCGATGCGCGCCATCGCTGCGGCGAGTTCGTCGAGCGTCAGCGGCTCGGACGGACAGACGTCGCGGCTCTGCACGTCGAGCATGCCAATCCGGAAGTGCACGCCGTCGCCGCGCGGGAGCATGATCAGCCCGCCTGCTTCGTTCGCTGTCAGCAGCGTGTTGCCTTCAGGTGGAGCAAGCAACGCGACGTCGGCCGCTGCCAACGTATTGCGCGCCGGATAGCCCGCGAACTCGATGCCCAGCGAGCGGCGGACGAGGCTGCGCGCGCCGTCGGCGCCAACCGCGAATTGCGCGGCAATGCACCAGTGTCCGGCGGCGGACTGTCCTTCAATAAACACGCCGTCCGCGTGCTGTTCGATGGACTCGACCATGTGGCCCCGGCGCAGATCCACGCCAAGCTCCAGCGCCCGCTCTTCCAGCAGCCGTTCGGTGGTCGCCTGAGGAATGAACAGCGTGAACGGATAACGCGTGTCGAATACCGACATGTCGAGCTGGGTCGACAGCGCGGCATAGTGCATGCGCGCTAACGGGCGGCCTAGCGCCAGGAATCGCTCTGCGAGGCCACGCAGCTCGAGCATTTCGAGCGACCGGCCGTGCAGCGTCAGCGCACGCGAATGCACGATGCGCTCGGTGCGCCGCTCGACCACCGTTACCTTCACGCCGGCCAGCGCCAGTTCGCAACTCAGCCAAAGGCCAACGGGGCCGCCTCCGGCAATCACCACATCCGTTGTGTCAACCATGCTGACCTGGAGAAATATCCTTCACTGAGGGGCGGCCCTTTGCCGATTTGGCCATTCATGCGGCGTTACGGCACCAGCATGAAATGCGTGTCGAAACGCGCGCTCAGCTCTTTTGCCGCAAGCGTGCCGAACTGCCCTATCGCCATAAGGTCCGAAATGGCCTTGAAATACTTGTCCTGTCCGCCTGGCAGGCTCCAGTCCAGCATGTGTCCGACCGTCGTGCCGATGTTCTTGAAGCGATGCGTGACGCCGCGCGGAATGAACAGCAGCGTGCCGCCGCCGACAACGCGAGTGGCCCCGTCGATCGCCACTTCATAGGTGCCGTCCACGATAAAGATGCACTCTTCCTGCGACCGGTGCAGGTGATCTGGCGGTCCCTCGCCTGGGCGGTGGCTGACGAGGATGATCGAAAGCGCCCCGCCGCCCTGCTCGGTGGTCAACATGATCTGCATGTCGAGCCCGAACGGTTTGATCGCAATGGCTTCCGCGGCAGTTACCACGAGCGGTTTGAGTGAATTTTCAGCTGTCATTGAGAAACGGCGAAGAAGAAAAGCGGTTCAACGGAAAGGTGCGCAATGAACGGCACACGATGTTCAACAGGCGCGGCTGTCGAGCTGCGTTAGGTCTAGTGTGGTGCGTGGGTCCGATGTCCGTCTTGAACGCTATTGCAGGCGGCCGGCGCGCTATGCGCCGGTTCGCGGCGAGCCGCGCTTGTCGCTGCCCTCCACTTCGAAGGAAAATGCCGCCTGATAGGCGCCGGGCGTGATGCCCATGAATTTGCGGAAGGTTCGGGTCAGATGAGCCTGGTCCGCGAAGCCGGTTTCGGTGGCCGCTTCGCTCAGCGACAGTCCGCGCCGGATCAGTTTCATCGCTTCACGCAGGCGCGCTTGGCGCTGGTAGCCGTGAGGGGTCATGCCCGTCGCACGCTGGAACGCGCGTAACAGCCGATACGGCGGCAGCGTGGCCGCGGACGCAATGTCGGTCAGACCCACCGTCTGGTCGAGATGCGCGTGCACAAATTCGAGTGCGCGCTCGACGGCGCGTCCCTCTTTGCCGACGCTCGCGTTGGCGCGTGCGCCGCCGCGAATATGCAACTCGAACAGCCGGGCAGCGAACGCGAGGTACCGCTCGTCCCGGTACAGCGGATTGCCGGTGCCGCCAGAACTGACGTGGAAATCGTACAGCGACGCGCATAGCGTGGCATCGCGAACGATCGGCGAGCCGGTCAGCGACAGGTGACGCCGCTCGTCACCGAGCAATACGCCGATGTCGTTCAGGTCGACGAACAGCACGCGCACCGAGCACGCATTCGCCGAGCTTGAACCGTCGCCGATGCGCGGGCCGCCGGCGTGCGGGACGTTGGCGTCGATCGCGCAGATCTCTCCGGGCTGCATATAAAACGTTTCGTCCTGGATTTGCAGGCTGTTTTGTCCGGCGGTCAGCAGCGCGAAACACGCTGTATCGTGAGCGTGCACGTCGCAATCCCAACGTTCGAATTCCGCATGCAGCAAACACTCAGCCCTCAAAGCCGGGATCTGCCAAAAAGCAGTGTCGACGTTCGAATGCGATGTCGCCATGATTGCTCGAAGTCCTGTGATGGGTTCGTGGTATGCGTGCCTACGACACGCTTGCATCGGTTTACGGTCGAAACACGCCGCCCGCCGGCTTTATTCCGCGCGAATGCCGGTTTCCTTCTGCGGCAGCATGACCTCGGCAAGGTTGCCGACCGTTTCCGGGTGCGAAGTGATGCAGTTGCGTACCGCGCGCGCCGGATTTCTGGCCGATCACGCGGACCGCTTCGAGCGGCACTCCGGCGATCACCGTTTCGTGGATGTCCGAGCGCTGCCGCAGGTCGATCGACGCCAGATCGAAGCCGAACACGTCGGCCGCGGCAGGAATTCGGCTGTCGCCAGCAGGGACGTCCCTGCGGCGACCGACCAGACTGCGAACCAGCCCGACCGCGCGTTTGACCGATCGGGGATGACCGAATCAATACGCGGCCCGGCATTCATGCGCAGGCTGCCTTTACGGCCTGGCAGGCCGCTTGTCCGGACCCCTGGCTGGCGGCGGGCGCGATCATACCGTCCCCGACGGCATCAGCAGGTTGAGCAGAGAGAGCGGCTGTTCCAGGTCCATTAGCCGCCCACCCGTCGCGAGGCTGCCCAGCGGTACCGCGCGAAAGCCGATGTCTTCGATCAGCCCGCAGACGGTCGTCAGCGCCTCGTCGTCGTCGCCGGCGGCGAACAGCACGCGATTCATGCCGGCCGGCACGGGCGAAAACATCGTGCCGAAGTCGAGCGTGTTGAACGCCTTGACCACGCGAGCGGTTGGCGCGAGCCGGGCTATGATCTCGCTACCGGAATCGCCGTTCAGATCGTCGATGCGGTAATTTGGCGGGTAGCTGAGATAGATGTTGGTGGCGTCGAGCAGGATGCGTCCTTGCCAGTCGTGGGTGGGGTCCAGTACTTCCTCGCGCTTGATCCAGGGCGCTGCCAGCACCACGAGCGGGCAGTCCACAACCTCCGCCGCCGACGCCGGCGTGACGCCGTCGGCCACGCCTGACTCGGCGAGGCGTTCCTTGACGGCTTCCGGGCCGCGACTGTTGGCCAGCAAAACGTTATGACCTGCCTGGGAAAATTCGATCGCCAGCCGCATGCCGACGATGTGGGTGCCGATAATGCCGATCTTCATAACATCCTCCTGCGCAACTGCAGAGTGGAGCGGCACATCGATACGATGCCGATGTGCCGCTTCGCGACGGCGCAATCAGGCCGTAAAGCCGCCGTTCACATCGATGATGGACCCGGTGATGAATGCGGCGTCCGGTCCGGCGAGGAACACAATCGCGGCTGCCACCTCGCCCAGCGCGGCTACCCGCGGGATCGCGTGCGCCTGTTCGAACGCCGGCGGCAACTGTTCGACGGAACCGAGCACCCCTGCCGCCATGTCGGTGTCCATGACGCCGGCCTGGACGACATTGACGGTGATGTTGCGCCGGCCGAGATCACGCGCCGCGCCACGCGTATAGGCGACGATTGCGGCCTTGCTCGCGGCATAGTCGGTCAGGCCCGGAAAGGGGATGCGCGTGCCGACGCCTGAGCCGATCGAGATGATCCGGCCGCCCTCGGGCAGGACTTTCACCGCCGCGCGGATGGCGGCGATCACGCCCATCGTGTTGATCGCCCACTGCCGGTCCATCGCGTCGTTGTCGATCTCTGGGTCGTCGATGGTCTTGCCCTGCAACGCAATGGCGGCATTGTTGACGAGGATGTCGAGCTTGCCGAACTGCTCGACCACCTTGGCGATGAGCGGCCCGGCGGAGGCGGGGTTGCCCTGATCAGCCTGGATGGCGATGGCGCGAACGCCTTTCGCCTTGAGGCTTTCGACGACGGCGTTCGCCTTTCCGGTCGAAGCAACATAGCTGATCGCGACATCCGCACCCTGATCCGCGAGGGCAAGCACCGTCGCGGCACCGAGGCCGCGCGATCCACCGGTGACGAGGGCAACTTTGCCCGCAAGTGGTTTGCTCATCGGATTGTCCTTTTTATGAGGCAAGAAGTGAGAACAGAGCTGAACGCTCAAGCCACCGCCGGCAGGCCCAGTTTCGCGCGCACCCAGCCGGCCATCTCGACGATGGCGGCGTCGATCTCCGGCACCCGGCCCGCGCCCAGAATGAAATTGTGTTGACCATCGGCAAGCGCACGTAGCGTCACATCGACGCCTGCCTGCTGCGCGCGTTCAGCGAAATCGATAGCGTCACCTGCGAGTATTTCCTGATCGCCGTAGTAAATCATCGTAGGGGGCAACCCGGTAGGATCGGCATGCGCCAGATTGATCCGCGGATCGGCCCGGGAAACACCGGTGCCGTCGAGCATCAGATCGCTGAAACCGAGGAGCATCTCGCGGGTGAGCTGCTTGTCGAGATGCGCGTGCGTCTGCACTGTTTCGTGTCTCACTTCCATATCGAACCAGGGCGACATCGACACCACCGCGCCCGGCGTGGCCATCCCCTTGCGGGCGAGCGTCAGTGCGAGGTTGACCGCATAATTCCCGCCGATCGAATGGCCAATGCTGACGATCCGCGACGCGTCGAAGCCTTGTGACATCAGCCAGTTGAACGCCGTTTCAACGTCATCGATTTGCGCGGGAAACGTGTTCTCGGGCGCAAGGCGGTAATTGATGATCAGCGCTCGCATGCCGGTTGCCTTGGCCAGGTGCGCGACTGCTTTACGGTCCATATACATCGAACTGACGACCGAACCGCCCGAATGACTGTGCAGCAGCACATGACCGGGCGAACTGTCGACCGGAACAGCCCATATCGCCGGAACCCCGCCGGCATCTGCTTCAGCGTAGGTCACGCCCTCGGGCTCGGTGGCAAGCATGTGCAGCCGTTCGGCCACATCCCGCTGCATTCTTATGTCGTCGACAGGCCATCGATCGGCAAGGTCGGCGTAGAAATCCGCCATCTGAAGTAGCTCGGCACCAGGCATGTCATTCCTCGCATCAGGGTAATTGCGAAACCAGCATTACCGCCCCTCCCCCAGCGTCCAGCGCACAATGCAGCAACAACCTGCGACAAGGCCGATACCGCTGACGGGACAGGGAGCCTTCAATCTTTGGTGAGCTGAAGTAAAATATAGTATCGATCGTTATGGTAATGAACGGTACTGTATTTGTCAGGTGCCGTCAAGAATTCTATAATGACCGTTCTTGAATACGGGTTTGATGCCACAGGTGACGTATGGGGCGACGCAGGGAATTCGATGAGGACAAGGCACTCGAAGCTGCCCTGTCGGTGTTCTGGGAAAAGGGCTATGAGGGCGCTTCGTTTGACGATTTGAGCAAGGCTACCGGCGTAGCGCGCCCCGGCCTCTACGCCGCATTTGGCAATAAGGAAGCGCTGTTCCTCAAGGCCGTCGACCTGTACGAAAGCCGCTACCTTGGATTCATGTCGGATGCGCTGGCCGAGCCCACGTCGCGCAAGGTTGTGGAACGCATCCTGCAAGGCTGCGCCGCATTGCATACACGAGATTCAAACCATCCTGGCTGCCTTGGCCTCAATGGCGCACTCGCGTGTTCGGAAGAGGCGGAGCCTATTCGCGTGGAACTTGTCGAGCGCCGCGCGGCGTCGCAACTGGCATTGCGGCGCCGGCTGGAGCTTGCTCAACGCGAGGGGGATTTGCCGCAATCGGCGAAGTGTGCGGTGCTTGCCTCCTTCGTGATGGCCGTTTCACAAGGCATGGCGGTACAGGCGAAAGCAGGCGCATCCAGACGGGCGCTAGAGGCGCTGGCGAGCCACGTTCTGAGCACCTGGCCTTCGCCGTCCGACTAGACTGCGGTGCCGTCCGGGCCCGACGCAAGCGGCAGCCGCACCGTGACGCACGCACCCCGGTCTGGCCCGTCGCTGATGACGGAGATCGTGCCGCCGTGCAGAACGACAATATGCCTGGCGAGCCACAGCCCCAGGCCAAGACCGCCTACGCGCCCGCTCGAGCGCGGTGCAATCTGCTGGAAACGATCGAACAGGAGCGGCAGCGCATCGGCCGAAATGCCTCGTCCCGTATCGCGCACACGCATTTCCGCGAATCCGTTGGTCACGCTTACCGATAAATCGACATGGCCGTGATCCGTGAACTTGACAGCATTGGTTAGAATGTTCCAGATCACCTGTTTCATGCGGCTGTCGTCCGCCATCACGGTGCAGGGGGAAATGGCGGAGGCACGTAATTCGATCCCTTTGTGCTCGGCAGGCTTGCGCATGTCCTGAGCGACCATGGCAGCGATCGCACCAAGATCGACGGGCTGCAAATTGACCGATAGCTTGCCGGTTGCGATCGCCCCGCTGTCCAGCAGATCGTCGACCATCAGCGACAGCTGCCTGCCGTTGCGCCTGATTGCTTCCCCAGCGCGCGCGACGTGCGCCGGATCCGCGACCACTCCGAGCAGTTCCGCCCAGGAAACGACGGCATTGAGCGGCGAGCGCAGCTCGTGGCTCACGGCCGCAATAAATTGATCCGTCGTGCGCGCGAGCGCTTCGCTTCGCTCGCGCGCCGCCCGTTCGGCATCGGCGAGCTCGCCCAGTTGCAGCTCGTGCTGCTTGCGCGCCGTGATGTTGAGCGTAAAGCCCATGACGGAGCGCAGGGTCCCATCCGCATTCAGGCGGCCCATGCCACGTACGAGCACCCAGCACTTGCCATCCGGCAACGCGACATTCCGTTCGAAGTCGAACGGTCTCCCGCTTTCCAGCGCGGCGCGATTGGCCGCCGCGTGTTCGGTGTCATATCCGAGCAGTCGGTCTTTAACATGATCGCTGGATGTGTCCGCGCCAAGATCCCGCAGGCACCTCTCGCTGCACACGAGCTCGCCCGTGTCGATATCGATCTGCCATGTGCCGAGGCCCGCGAAAGCGCACGCCTGCTCGAAGTGGCTCACACGGTCGTCGCCCTGCTCTTTCACTTCGCGACGAAGAAGCTGCCGCAGACGCGCATGAGACCGGAAGCGTGCCTTCTCGCGGCGCTCGTCATCCACGGCCAGGTTGCGAGCGGTTACGTCGTCGTAGCGCAGAGCGAGCTGCGCGGACGCGGCCGATGTCGCGGGAACAAACGACGCATGGAGCTGCCAGTAACGCGGCGACGCCGCGGTACCGGTAATTTCGTCCACGACGTCCATGCGGAATACCGGCGAGAGCCGGTTCTGGTTGCCGCGCAGATTGCTCGCGATCGCCCTGATCAGCTGTTCGTGCTGCGACTGCATCCCGGGTTGCCGCGCGCCTGACGCGCCCTGCGCCGCTTTCGCGTCGGCAAACAGCGCGCGCCACGCCGCGTTGGTTGCAACGATTGCCAGCTCGCTGTCGACCACGACGTACGGGTCGGTCAGATGTTCAAACAGCGCCGCATGGTCAAGCGCCGTCGTGCCGCTTGCCGGCGCTGGGTGTATTCGCTGGTCCATTACCGCACCATCGGGACACGTCGGACCATGCGCGGCAAAGTAACGGGCATCGTGCGGTCTACCTTCGGGTCAGTTTTTCAATCGTTGCCAGCAACGCGTCCATTCGCGCAGGCTTTCTCAGCACCGCGTCCCACAGGCGCGGCGGCGCAGCCATCACGCCGACGTGCGCCGACGAATGTATCAGGATCGGGATAGCGGCCCATTGAGGCGTTTCGCGCAGCGCCCGGCACAGATCTTCGCCGCTCATGCCGGGCATCATCAGGTCGGTCACGACGAGATCGGGTGGCCGTTTGCGGACCGCCTCGAGCGCCTGCTCGCCGTCACGCGCCAGATCGACCGCGTAGCCGGCGAACTCGAGCGCGAAACTCCACGCCTCAAGCATTTCCGGTTCGTCATCAACAAGAAGTACGCGCGTCATGGAGCACTCTAAGTCAATGCGGTCATTTCAAAGGAACTGTCCCGACAAGGATGCAACGGCGCCGCTCCGCGTTCCTGCTCACGCCGACTCGCCGTTGCCGACACTGCCGGCCGGCGTGACGCCTGCGTACCGCGCGACCAGTTCGATCAACCGGGCGGGCGCGTATGGCTTACGGAGAATCGCCGCAAACAGGTCGCGCTCCTGCTCTGCAACCGGATCGGGTACTGCCGTGCACAGAATCAGAGGAGGCTGCCGCGAGGCCTTGCGCTCTCTCAGCGCCCTTGCAAGTGCCAGGCCCGACATGACCGGCATCATGAGGTCGGTGATTATCAGCGCCGGCGTTACCCGGTCAACGATATCCAAAGCCTCCTTGCCGTTCGAGGCGGCGTGGATCACGTATCCCTCGCGCTCCAGCAGGAACGTGAGAAAGTCCGTGACCAGCGACTCATCGTCGACGACAAGCAGGTTCGTCATGCCCTCGGTCCACGCTTATTGATCTTCCGGCCTGCGACCCGGCAAAGCGCCCTTGCCGGAGATCGGCAACGTCCCGGTCACGCGCAGGCCGACGCCGGTTCCGGTGAACTCCACCTGCGCAACCGACGACTCGAAATGGCTGTCCCGCACCTTCATGACCGTCACGCTGCGCTGCAGGATGCCTTCGACCACCGCATGCTGCATACCGATGATATTGTCGAGCTGACTCAATATTTCCGGCGATGGATTGGTCACCCACGGGCCGGACAATTCCTTGACTTCCCATGTGCAAACCGTTGTCACGCCCATCGAACGCAGCTCGTTCGTGAGCGCCGCGAAAAACTCGACGATACGGTGCGGCTCCACGGTCGCACGCTCGAAGCCGGTCAGCCCGTCGATAAAAAGCCGCTCCGCGCCCGTTTCGCGAACGGCCGCGAGCAGGTCGTAGGCGAGCTTGTCGAGCAGGTTCTCCGTAAGCGGACGCCACAGCAGCTTCAGTGCGTTCGATTGCACGAGCGACTCGAGGTCGATGCCGAGCGCGTGAGCCTTTGCGCACAGGCGTTCGGGCGTTTCGTAGAAGCCGAAATGGACGGCGGGACGCTGCGGCGTCGCAAGCCGCAAAAAGCCGATGCCGAAGGTGGTTTTTCCGCTACCTGCCGGTCCGACGACCACCGACACCGAACTGGCCGGGAGGCCCCCGCCGAGCCGTTCGTCGAGACCATGCATGCCCGTGCCGATCCGCGCGGCGCTCGCCCGGTCCGCTCCTGAAGGACTGGACAGCGCGGCTTCGAGGCGCGGATAGACGTCTATGCCGCGGTCGCTGATCTCGAACAGGTGCAGGCCGCCGAGCGACCGGCTGCCGCGCGATTTTGCAACACGGATGTGGCGCACGGTGCGCGACGCGAACAGGTTTTCCTCGAGCTGCAACACGCCATCGACCATCGTATGTTCGGGACTCGATTCGTCGATACGCGCGCTAGTCAGGAACAGCACGGTGCAACCCGTGAAGGCGGCATGGCCTTGCAGCTCCGCGACGAAGGTCTTGACGTCCAGGTTGTTTTGACCGCTTTCGCGTGCGTTGAGCAGTCCGTCGAGAATGAGAATGCTCGCGTTCTGGCGCGCGAGTTCACCGCGCAGCGTGCTCACGAGCGCGCTGAGCCCTTCCTCGCGCAGCGTGCGAAAGAGGCTGATATAAGTCAGATCCTTGCCCACCCGCGCGGCGTCGTAGAAATCGAGCGTGGACAGAGACTGGAACAGGCGGTCGTGAGACTCTGCCAGCAGCGTGACATACAACACCTTGCATCCCTGCCTGGCCTGTGCGAAGGCAATCTGGTTCGCAAGGATCGTCTTGCCTGCTCCGGGACGTCCCTGAACGATATAGGACGAGCCGGCAATAAGGCCGCCGCCCGTAATCTCGTCAAGTCCGGGAACGTCGCTGCTTAGCCGCGCAAGCGTCTTGTCCATTGCCTGAATCCGTAAAAGAAAGGTTCGTACCGGCTGGCAGGACGCGCGTGCTTCGCTGCACCGCGTTCGGGTTGCATGCCGCCAGTTATCTCACGAAACGGGTAGTCTACTTTAATAACTCGCGCGGACCGGTTTCAGGCTGCGGTTCAGTCCGGTTTTTACTGTCGGAGCGATGCGATGCCGGGAACGCGGCTTGCTGCTTCCCGCTTCCCGCTTCCCGCTTCCCGCCGTGATCACTTCCCTTGATCAACAACCAGAAAGGTTGTGCGTACAACGAACTGTGAGCTTAAGGCCACGCGCCACAGGTAACAGGATTGTCAGCGACTCCACCTGTCGGATGCGCGGATGGCGGGCGCGTTTCGCGGGGGGCGCCTCGCCGGCTTGATCGCGGTCGATCTTCGTCGCTTCAATACCGTCGTCGATCGCCGCACAAACGGCACCTGCATATCTCGGTTACACAGGCACCGGAAAACCAGGCAATCGCGGCGTCCTCGTGTATTGCAAAAGCACGCTCGCACGCGCACCGACCTCGCCATTCAAGCGTCAATCCTGTAAGCAACGTAACGCACGTAAGCCCGGAACGGGGAAGTAACGGGGCGTCCCCGAATGATTGATTTACATCAATCGCCGCGTGTCGGGAAGAGCAGATTATGTAGACGTTCCCAACATCCTGAAGGACTTCACCATGGAACTTCCTCTTAGCGGCATCAAGGTTATCGATTTCACCGGCGTTCAGTCCGGCCCCGCGTGCACCCAGATGATGGCCTGGTACGGCGCCGACGTTATCAAGGTGGAGCGCCCCGGTGTTGGCGACGTGACACGCAACCAGTTGCGGGACATCCCCGATCTCGACGCGCTGTATTTCACGATGCTCAACAGCAACAAGCGTTCGCTCGAACTCGACACGAAGACGCCCGAAGGCAAGCGGATCATGGAGCAGTTGATCCGGGAAGCGGACGTGCTGGTCGAAAACTTTCACCCTGGCGCGATGGACCACATGGGCTTCACGTGGGAGCACCTCCAGGAACTGAATCCCCGCTTGATCTTTGGGTCGGTGAAAGGCTTTAACGACGCTTCACCCTACGCGCACATCAAGGCCTACGAAAACGTCGCGCAATGCGCCGGTGGTTCGGCGTCGACGACCGGCTTCTGGGACGGCCCGCCGACCATCAGCGCGGCCGCGCTGGGCGACAGCAATACCGGCATGCATCTGTTGATCGGCGTGCTCACCGCCCTGCTCGGTCGCGAGAAGACGGGCAAAGGCCAGCGTGTGACGATCTCGATGCAGGACAGTGTGTTGAACCTGTGTCGCGTCAAGTTGCGCGACCAGCAGCGCCTCGATCGCGTCGGTTACCTCGAAGAATATCCGCAGTATCCGAACGGCACCTTTACCGACGTGGTGCCGCGCGGCGGCAATGCGGGCGGCGGCGGTCAGCCTGGCTGGATCCTCAAATGCAAGGGTTGGGAGACCGATCCGAACGCGTATATCTACTTCACCATTCAGGAGCAGAACTGGGCCGAGACCTGCGATGCGATCGGTAAGCCGGAATGGAGAGACGATCCCGCCTACGCTACCGCAAAAGCCAGGCAGCCGCACCTCTTCGATATCTTCGCCGAGATCGAAAAGGTGCTCGCGGACAAAACCAAATTCGAGGCCGTCGACTATCTGAGCAAGTTCGATATTCCTTGCGCGCCGGTATTGACCATGAAGGAAATCGCCAACGACGCGTCGTTGCGAACAAGCGGCACCATCGTCGAGGTGGAGCAGAAAAAGCGCGGCAGGTATCTCACGATAGGCAGTCCGATCAAATTCTCGGGGTTCACACCGGACATCAAGGGTGCGCCGCTTCTTGGCGAGCACAACGAGGAAATTCTCGTGGGACTCGGCTATTCGAAGCAGCAGGTCGACAGGCTGCGCGAAGCCAAAGTCATCTGAAGCGCGGATCTTTCCCAACGGCTCACTCACCGGAACGAGATGCAAAATGGCCGATTCTCCCACTCAGAGCACCATGACGGATGGTTTTCATCTGGTCGTGCAGTCGCTCAAGCTCAATGGCATTGACACGATCTATGGTGTCGCCGGCATTCCCATCACGGATCTCGCGCGTCTCGCGCAGGCCGAAGGCATCCGTTACCTCGGCTTCCGTCACGAGCAGTCCGCCGGCAACGCCGCGGCTATTTCCGGCTACCTGACGCGATGGCCGGGAGTCTGTCTGACCGTGTCGGCGCCGGGCTTCCTCAACGGACTGGTCGCCCTTGCCAACGCAACGACTAACGGATTCCCGATGATCCAGATCAGCGGCTCCAGCGACCGCTCGATCATCGATCTGCAGCAAGGCGACTACGAGGAACTCGATCAGCTCAACGCAGCAAGGCCATTCGCGAAGGCGGCGTTCCGGATCAACCGTCCCGAAGATATCGGTATCGGCGTCGCGCGAGCCATTCGCGCGGCGGTCTCCGGCCGCCCCGGGGGCGTGTATCTCGACCTCACGGCCGCCTGCCTCGCCGCGACCATCGATGACGATAGCGCTCGCCGCTCGCTCGTGAAAGTGGTGGACGCCGCTCCCGCGAGACTTCCCTCGCCCGCTTCCGTCGAACGGGCGATGCTGCTGCTCGCGGGCGCCAAACGGCCGCTTGTCATTCTTGGCAAGGGAGCGGCTTACGCGCAAGCCGACGAAGGCATTCGCGCGTTCCTTGAGGAAACCGGCATTCCCTATCTGCCGATGTCGATGGCAAAGGGAATTCTCCCCGACGATCACGCCCAGTCCGCGGCCGCCGCACGCTCCTTCGTGCTCGGGCAGGCCGATGTGGTGATGCTGATTGGCGCGCGTCTGAACTGGTTGCTCGGCCACGGAAAGGCGCCGCAATGGTCGCCCGATGCCGCGCTGATCCAGATTGACATCGAGCCCACCGAATTCGACAGCAATCGACCCATTGCGGCACCTGTCGCCGGTGATATCGCTTCGTCGATTGCGGCATTCCGGGCAGCGCTTGCGGCCACGCCTCTGCGCGCCCCGGAAGCGTGGACGAATGCCATCGCCGAACGGCGACGGCACAACGAAGAGCGAATGACGGCGAGTCTGCAAGCCAACCCGGAGCCGATGACGTTTCAGAGCGCATTGCGCGCAGTGCGTGACGTGCTTGCGGCGCACCCCGAGGTCTATCTCGTCAACGAAGGGGCGAACACGCTCGACTTTGCGCGCAACATCATCGACATGAAACAGGCGCGCAAGCGGCTCGATGCCGGTACCTGGGGCGTAATGGGCATCGGCATGGGCTATGCCATCGGCGCCGCGGTAACCGGCGGCAAGCGCGTGGTGGCAGTCGAAGGCGACAGCGCGTTTGGTTTCAGCGCGATGGAGATCGAAACCATTTGCCGCTACGGCCTTCCGGTTGTTGTCGTGGTTTTCAACAATGGGGGCATTTATCACGGCGACGACGTCAATCGCAGCGGCGGCTCGGATCCGGGCCCGACGGTTCTCATGAGCTCGGCGCGCTACGACCGGATGATCGAGGCGTTCGGCGGCAAGGGCTTCCATGTCACCCGGCCCGACCAGTTGACGACGGCGCTATCGGAGGCGCTCGCGGCCGGCGTGCCCGCCCTGATCAATTGCGTCATCGATCCGCACGCGGGCACGGAAAGCGGGCACCTGAAAAACCTGAATCCGAAAAGCGGTCTGACGGCCGTGAAGTAACGGCCGGCGATTGCGGCCCCCTTCTCTCCAAGGAAGAATCTCGATGGACATGTCGTCACGCACCGCCGCGCGGCCTGCAGGGCCGTTTTCCGACCTGCTGGTCATTGACCTCACCCATGTGCTGAACGGCCCGTTCGGGACGAACATCCTCGCGGACCTCGGCGCTCGCGTGATCAAGATCGAGCAGCCTGGGCACGGCGACGATACGCGCCTGTACGGCCCGTTCGTGAACGGGCAATCGCTCTATTTCAGTTTCGTCAACCGGGGCAAGGAAAGCATCGTGCTCGACCTGAAAGCCGAAGCGGATCGCGAAATCTTCCTGAACATGGTGCGCAAGGCCGATGTGATCGCGGAGAACTTCCGCCCCGGTACGATGCAGCGGCTGGGCTTCTCTTACGAAGCGCTCTCCGCCATCAACCCCCGGCTGGTCTATGCGTCGTCTTCGGGCTTCGGCCAGACAGGACCAATGGCCAGCTATCCCGCCTATGACACGATCGTCCAGGCCATGAGCGGCATTCTCGATGCGACCGGCTTTCCGGACGGACCGCCGACGCGCGTGGGCACTTCGCTGTCGGATCTGTGCGGCGGCATCTTCATGTTCAGCGGTATTGCGAGCGCGTTATACGACCGTCAGAAGACCGGAAAAGGCGCGCATGTCGACGTCGCGATGTTCGATGCGACGCTCGCGTTCCTCGAGCACGGATTCATGTCCTACGTGGCGACGGGTCACGCGCCCGGGCGAATCGGTAACCGGCACCCCTACATGGCGCCCTTCGATGTCTTCGAGGCGCGTGACCGGCAGTTTGTGATCTGTTGCGGCAACGATTCGCTGTTCCAGAAACTGTGCCATGCCATCGCACGGCCGGAACTCGCGACCGACGCGCGCTTTTTGGGCAATCACGACAGGATGGAAAACAGCGCCGCGTTGAAAGTCGAACTCGAGCGCACGCTGCGCGGCGAGGACGCATCGCACTGGCTACGCGTCATTCATGAAGCCGGTGTGCCGGTCGGGCCCTTGCTCGATATAGCGGAAGCCGCGGCCTTGCCCCAGACAGCGGCGCGCAATATGGTGATCGAAGCGGGCGGCATCAAAATGCCGGGCAACCCGGTCAAGCTCAGCGGCTATGAGGATCCCGCCGTGCGGCCTGGCGCACCGTCGCTGGACGAGCACGGCGCATCGTTGCGACGCGAGTTTGCGACGGAAGCAACTGTTCCCGGCTATGAGGGGCGGTAAATGGATGTCTCTGCTTCCCGGGTCGCAACGCTTCCGCTACATGTGAACGCGCGCCGCGTGATTGCGCTGACCACGGTATGCGGATTTGTGGAGGTAATCGGCTACAAGGACGCCGGCGGTATCTATCCGGCGATCATGACCGGCAACACGGTGCAACTGGGCTGGAGTCTCGCGCAAGGTGCATGGTCACGCTTCTCGCTGCTGGCGTTTGCCATTGGAAGCTTCTTCATCGGATGCATGATTGCGAGCCTGATCAGACGTCACCTCAAGCGGCCGCCGCTGGAGCTTTGCATGATGTCAGTGCTTCTTATCGCGACCGGCGTCGTCCGCCAACATGCCGCATTGCGCATTCCAGTCGAACTGCCATTGCTCGCGCTCGCCCTCGCAATGCAAGGCGAAACCGTCAGCCGGTTCGGCGCCGTCTCGTTGCAAACGCTTGTCGTGACCAACAACATGGTCAAGTTCTCCGATGCGTTCGTTGGGCGCTACTTTGGCCGCCATGGTCCGGCGGACAAGCGCCCTGCACTGGCCGAGGTACTCCTGCCCTGCCTTGCGTGGCTCACGTATAGCCTCGCAGCGGCCGCCGGTGCGCTTGCCGCGGGCCAGATGTCCGAGCCGCTGATCATACCGGCGCTCCTGCTCGTCCTGATTACGCTCGATCTGATCCGACTTCCCGATCGCTAATTGAATGGCTATGAAAGATACTTCCCACGCAAAGAGCAGCATTCCCGTGTTGCCGTTCCTGTGGCCATTGGCCGCCGGCCTTGCCGTGTTCGAAGCAGGCGCGGCGCTGTCCGCAAGAAATCTTGCTTTTCTCGCCGAAGAGGAAAAGCTCCACTTCGAACTGCGTCCTGCGCTCGCGACCGCGAACCGTCCGCTGCTCGACCTGCGCACCATGGTCTTGCGTGACTATTCCACCGATGCGGCGCAAGGTCTGCCGACCATTGTCGATGCGCCCTATGCAGGTCACAGCGCGATGATCGCCGACTTCCATGCCGGGCAGAGCCTGATGGAGACGCTCAAGACGAATAACGTCGGACGACTGTTCCTGACCGACTGGAAATCGGCCACCAGCGACATGAAGGACCTTGAGATCGACCAGTACCTCGCCGAACTGAACGTATGCGTGGACGAACTGGGCGGGCGCGTGAATCTCGTCGGCTTATGCCAGGGCGGCTGGATGTCCGCGATGTACGCCGCCCGCTTTCCCGACAAGGTCGCAAGTCTGGTGCTGGCCGGCTCGCCGATCGACACCGACGCGGGTGACGGGCCGATCAAACGCATGGTGCATACCTATCCCGAGTCGTTTTACGAGGAACTGGTCGATCTTGGAGGAGGCTTGATGCAAGGACGCCTCATGCTGCGCGGCTGGAAGAATATGCATCCGGAACAGCATTACCTCTCCGAGCACGTCGATCTGTATGAGCACATCGACGACCCGGTCTATCTGAAGAAAGAAGAGGTTTTCGAAAGCTGGTACGAGAATCCACTGGATCTGCCGGGACGATGGTACCTGCAGGCGATCCGGCAGATCTTCCGGGAAAACCGCCTTGCGAAGGGCACGTTTGTCGCATTGGGCCGCACGTTGAACCTGCGCGCGATCACCTGTCCGGTCTACCTGCTTGCCGGTGAGTCCGACGACATTACGACGAAGGAACAGGTGTTCGATGCCGCAAAATATCTGGGGACCTCGCCCGAACGTATCTCGAAGCGCCTGGTACCGGGCGGCCACATCGGACTCTTCATGGGCAGCCGCACCTTGCGAGAAACCTGGCCTCTGATCGCTTCGTGGATCTCGACGGCCAGGTGATCGCTCGCAGCGGTCAGCTAAAAGCTCATGGCGAATCCGAACGACACGCCATGTACGTTGTGGCCGAATACGTAGCGAACGATCGCGCGCGTGCGCGTGACGATGACCGGATATCGGCTGCTATCGAGTTCGAGGCCGACGCCGAGAGACGTGAGGTCATTGAAACCCAGCACGCCCGCGCTGTCGCCGAAGTAATGCGAATAGGCGGCCTCGAGCACATAGCGCACGGGCCGGTCCAGCGCGTGCCAGCCGGTAGGCGCGCGCCAACGCGTCCAGAGGCTCACCTGTTGTGCCGTCGCCGAGCCCTGCACGGCCTCGGACGTGCCACCAAAGCTGCGCAGATAAATATCGGTCGCGCGCAACTCCGCATCGATTTCATAGTTGTCCCGGTAGTGTTCGTAGTCCAGCATGAGCGAACCGCCGTAGCCGTAGGCGTCCAGCGAACCGTTCTCGAGAAACTGGAGATTACTGTCGGTCACGCGATTGAAGATCGACTGCCCGACTTTCAGATCGCTCGAGACACGCCCGATCGTGCCGTTCAGAATGGGACGAAATGCCAGTTCGTTCGTAATGCGGAAGTCCCATCCAATGCCGACCGTGCCGCTAAAGGTGTTCCATTTTGTCGGGACTGACCGCTGTTCGGCGCCGTCCGTGGCAACGAAGATCGGATCGTAGCGGCTATAGGCGAGCGTGCCCTCGAGATACAACGGAAACGACCGGCTCATCGTGAAGCCGCCGCCGAACTGCGTCTGGCCGAAACTGGGATTGCCGCTTACGCCGTTGTTGACAGACAGGTTGCTGGTGGTGACGTCGGGCACGGTCGTGTAAGTCATGACCGCAAGCACGGCATCGGCATGCTGTTTCACATTGCCGCCGATCACGGTATTGCCGGACAATTGGCCCGGCGCACTCTGCGCCTTCGACAGGCAGGACAGCAGAGCCATCGACACAGCGACACACGCACGTGATGAGCAGCGCGACCACATCATGACCTCCGTCGTCGTTGACGTCTTCGTGTGCTGCGGGGTTCGGCGATGCCATAAACACGGTGGATCGAAAGACCCGGCGAGAGCACAGTTAATGTGCGCGTCGACCGGCACTGTCTGTTCGCCAACGAACGGAACGATGTGCAAGACCGGCGAATAGTGGCAGTCGTACGAAGCCCAGCGGACGGACCCCGATGCGTGCGTATCTCCACCTCCTCGCCGTTTCAACGCTGATCGCCGGCTGCAACACGCCGCCGATCCCGCCAGGCAAGCCGGTCGACATTTCCACCGCGCTGGGACAAGTGCTGGACGGCCTGTGCGACGCAAAAAAGAATCTGGCGGCCCGTCAGAAGGAGCTGGGCGTTGCGATTGACTCGCTTACCGTGGAGCTCGATTTGACCGTGGACGGATCGAAGAATCCGCCGGTGGCCGTTGCACCGGATATCCAGTTCATCCCCACCGTCAGCTACGGGCAGATCATCACGGCGACCCGGGGCAGCAGGCTGACGCTTTCGTTCAGGAATACGGGTGCCGGCACCGCCGGCGTCGAGTGCCATCCTGCCAATCCTGTGAATTAACCGCCGACGATTGACGGCAGGCCTATGCAGAGCAAACCGGCGGG
Source organism: Paraburkholderia sp. 2C (assembly GCF_054589215.1). NCBI lineage: Bacteria > Pseudomonadati > Pseudomonadota > Betaproteobacteria > Burkholderiales > Burkholderiaceae > Paraburkholderia > Paraburkholderia sp. 2C. The sequence goes on from NZ_BAAILL010000039.1 coordinate 146,822, forward strand.
CATTCCTGCGGCGATGGGTAGATGCGGTGCTATGGGGTGCTGCGTTGATCAACCCGGCGGTTCGACCGTGCGCTGGAATGCCGCCTCCGTTTCCGCTATCTGAGGGGCGCATTGGGCGTAAGTCCATCCTGGGCCGCCCGTGCTGTTGTACATGCCGCGGCACATGCCTTTGAGCCGGATTCGCGTCGCGCCGTCTTCGCCGACGGTGCGCTCCGCCCAGAAGTAGGCGACGCCGAACTGGTGCGGCCGTTCGGTTTCTATCACCATGCTATCGGCGCGATGAATGGGCGTCGTCGAATGCCCGGCGACGTATGCGCGCGTTCGCTCCCAGATGCCATCGCAGATGGACTGTGTACGACAGGTGACCGACGCCAGCTCGCGCGCTTTCGCCAGTTCCGTTTCCGTCTTCTGGAATGCGGCCGCACGATCGGTATCTCGCGGGCCGTGCCCATACGGGTCTTGCCAGCCGGTCATCGTGCAACCGGCGGCGCAGGCAGCGCAGGCGATGACGAAACCCGCGCGCGCCCGCCACGCAGACCGCAGTTCGCCCGGCGCATTGACTACGCGGCAGACGTGCTCCGGCAAGCTTCGCACGCCGTTCTCCTACATCGTCCATTCGATCGTCTGCAGCGCCGCGAGACGATGACGGACCTTGCGTGCAAACTCGTCGACGAGCGCATAATCGCGCCCGGCACGCAAATCCGCGCCTGTCACCGCGCAGGTTGCCAGCGGCGATACGCCGGCGCTTGCGCCCATCTGCTCGAACGCCTTGTCGCTGCCCCGGCTGCCCCGGCCGCCCAGGCTGCAGAACAACGCAAGATGGCGAAACTGCCGACGATGCTGCGCGAGCCATGTCGACACCGGAGTCGACGCGCGGCTCGCCCACACTGGCGTGCCGACGATCACAATGTCGTACTGTGCGGGGTCGTGCATGGTCGGCCGCAGATTCGCGGAGCGGCGCGCAATGATGTCGATGAGCGAGCGCGCATAGCCTCGCGCCCCGCTGCGCCATTGCGCGCCCTCGCGTTCGCGCAATGTCTCGCAATCGGCCGGCAACTGCGCCGCGATCGCGTCGGCCAGCCGCTGCGTCGTGCCGCTTCTGGAAAAGCACACCACCAGTACGTGAGGACGGTCAGGCATCGCCAGTTCTCCTTGTATCCTTAGCCGCGCGCCCCTGCCCCGCGCATGGCGGCCTCACGCGCACTAGTCCGCTTCAATCAGCACCTTCAGCGCTTGCGTGCTGGCGGCCCGGCCGAACGTGTCGTACGCGTCCATTGCGCGACTCAGCGGGAACCGGTGCGTAATCAGCTTGCGCGGGTCGAGCCGGCCCGAGCGCACGGTCTTCAGCAACATCGGCGTGCTGACCGTATCGACCAGACGCGTCGTGATCGTAATGTTGCGGTCCCACAGCGTCTCGAGGTGCAGATCGGCTTTCACGCCATGCACGCCGATATTCGCGATCACGCCGCCTGGCGCCACGAGCGCCTCGCAGAGTTCGAATGTCGCCGGCACGCCGACCGCTTCGATCGCGCAATCGACACCGACCGAATCGGTGAGCTTCATCACCTGCGCGACGACATCGCCGCCGCGCCCATCCACGCACGCGGTCGCGCCGAACTGTTGCGCGATCTCGAGACGGTTCGGATCCTGGTCGATCATGATGATTTGCGACGGCGAATAGAACTGCGCGGTCAGCAGCGCTGCGAGACCGATCGGCCCCGCACCGACGATTGCCACGTTGCTTCCGGGTTCGATCTTGCCGTTGAGCACGCCGCATTCGAACCCGGTCGGCAGAATGTCGGACAGCATCACGAGCGCCTCCTCGTCGACCTCCGCGGGAATGCGGTAGAGGCTGGTTTGCGCGTGCGGAATGCGTACATATTCGGCTTGCGTGCCGTCGATCCGGTTGCCGAGAATCCAGCCGCCCGTGGTGCAATGCGAGTACATGCCGCGGCGGCAGTATTCGCATTGCCCGCATGACGAGATGCAGGAAATCAGCACGTGGTCACCCACCGCAAGACCCGACACCGCCTGCCCGACGCTGTGCACGATGCCAACACCCTCGTGACCGAGAATGCGGCCCGGCTCGCAGGTCGGCACGTCGCCTTTCAGGATGTGCAGATCGGTGCCGCAGATCGTCGTGCGCGTCACCTTGACGATCGCGTCCGTCTGCGCCGCAAGCTCGGGCATCGGCCGTTCGTCGAGCGATTTTTTTCCCGGTCCGTGATAAACGACTGCTTTCATGAACGCATCCTCCGTTGATTGGCCTGTGCACCGCGCGGCGATCGCATGACATCAATGTACGAACACGGCAGCAGACCGGCATTGACCTCGATCAAGTCAAAAGGAAGAACGCGCGCCATCGGCGGCGCGTCGTTCGGGTTGCGTCACGGCAACAGCACATATGTGCCGGGCGCGTCGGCAAGCTGGGGATCGAGGCGGCGCGCCGCCGCTTCGCCGTTCGAACGCGCGCGCAGCCACGCCGCCCAGCACGGCCACCACGAACCGTCGACGGGCGGCGTGCGTTCGACGAAGTCCTGCCGGCTGCGATAAGGCGCATCGGCTTCGCGCACCGCGCAGCGGTAATAGCGGTTGGCGTGGCCGGGCTCGGAGACGATGCCCGCGTTGTGTCCGCCGGCCGTCAGCAGAAAGGTCAGTTCGTTGTGCGTGAGCAACTGCAGCTTGTATACGGAGCGCCAGGGCGAAACGTGGTCGCGCTCGGTGCCGACGACGAACGTCGGCATGTCGATATCCGATAGCGCGACCGGTCTTCCGTCGACGCAGTACCGGCCTTCCGCGAGATCGTTGTTGAGCAGCAGCGACGTCAGATATTCGATGTGCATCCGGTACGGCATGCGCGTCACGTCCGCGTTCCACGCCATCAGGTCGTTTGGTTTCGAGCGGCGGCCGAGCAGATACTCGCTCATCATGCGCGACCAGATCAGGTCGCGCGCGTTGAGCAACTGGAATGCCGCGGCCATTTGCGCGCCGTCGAGATAGCCTTGCCGCCACATCAGCGCATCGAGTGCGGCGAGTTCGCTCGCATCGATGAAGAGTCCCAGTTCGCCCGGTGCGCTGAAGTCGGTTTGCGCGGCGAGCAAGGTGATCGAACGCAACGCATCCTGCCCGCCGTCGCGCGCGAGCGCAGCCGCGGCGATCGCAAGCAGCGTGCCGCCGAGGCAATAGCCGACCGCATGCACAGGCTCGCCACCGCAACGCTCGCGCACTTGCGCGAGCGGCTCGAACACGCCTTGCGTCAGGTAGTCGTTAAGCGCGAGATCGCGATCCGGCGCGTCGGGATTGCGCCAGGAAACCGTGAACACGGTGAAGCCCGCATCGACCAGATAGCGGATCAGCGAATTGTGCGGCTGCAGATCGAGAATGTAGTACTTCATGATCCACGACGGCACGATGAAAACCGGTTCCCGCGCAACGCGCGCGGATGTGGGCGTGTACTGCAGCAGTTCGCAAAGCCCATTGCGCCAGACCACCTTGCCTGGCGTGACCGCGAGTTCGTGGCCGGGCCGGTATGCGGATGGGTGGTCGGCCCGCTCGCCGCGCGGGGTGCGGACAATTTCCTCGAAATCTTCGATCCAATGGCGCGCACCGACCGCGAAATTCGCGCCGCCCGAACGTACGGCCGTTTCCAGCACGAGCGGATTGAGCGCGGCAAAGTTGCTCGGCGAACACGCGTCCAGCCATTGCCGCGCGGCGAAGCGCACCATGTCTTCATGGTGGCGGCTCACGCCTGGCACGCCCGTCGTCGCGTCTTTCCACCAGCGTTGCGCGGTCAGGAAGCTGTCGCGCCAGATTCGGTACGGCCAGTGTTCCCACGCCGCATGCGCGAAGCGCGGGTCGTCGACCGCGCCCGGTACATCCCGCCCATCGTGTTGCGACGCCAGGCTTGCCGACGCAACCGCCGACCCGCCATTCAACCCATGCAGCATCAGGTCGAGCTGTTTGCCCGGCGCGATCCCGATGTGCATCGCCCAGTCGAGAAACGCAAGCGCCATCGATGCCGGCGAAAGGCCGCCCGTCAACATGGCAAGCGTCGCCTGCGCGGCCTGGTCGATCGGATCGCCATGCGTGGGCAGCACCGTCGCGCAATCGTGCTGCCTGGTCAGGGAAGGCCTTGGACGGCGCGGATGGTCGGGGACGCCGGTTTGCACGGCTCGTATATCGGCGGGTGCCGCATCGCTCGCGCCGCGCAGCGTGTGCAATGGTGCGACGTCCGGTGCAGCGCCCTCTTCGGCCTGAGTTCCGGTGATTGAACTCATCGCATGTGCATGCCGCCGTTGATTGCGATTTCCGCGCCGGTGATGAACGCCGCCTCGTCCGAACACAGGAACGCGACGAGCGCCGCGACTTCGTCGGGCTGCCCGAGTCGGCCGACGGGAATCTGCGGCAGGATGCGGCTTTCCATTACCTCGCGCGGCACGGCCTCCACCATCGCCGTGGCGAGATAGCCAGGCGCCACCGTGTTGACCGTGATACCGCGCTTCGCGACTTCGAGCGCAAGCGCCTTGGTAAAGCCGTGCACGCCCGCTTTCGCCGCCGAGTAGTTTGTCTGCCCGTACGCGCCGCGCGCACCGTTGACCGAGCCGATATTGACGATACGTCCGAAACCGCGATCGATCATTCCCGCGAGTAGCGGCTTCGTCATATTGAAGAGGCTGTCGAGGTCGGTTCGCATCACGCGGTCCCAATCGGGCTTCGACATCTTCGCGAAGGTCGCGTCGCGCGTCATGCCCGCGTTGTTGATCAGGATATCGACACGCCCAAATTCATCGAGCACCCTGCGCGCGCACGCTTCGCATGAGTCGAAGTCGCTGACGTCCGCTTCGAATGCGCGGAAGTCGCGGCCGGCATCACGCTCGTGCATGAGCCACGTGGCCACGTGATCGTTGCCCGGCGAATGCGACATCGCAACCGTTATGCCAGTCTCATGAAGACGGCGGCTGATCGCCGAGCCTAGACCGCCCATACCACCCGTGACGAAGGCCACACGTTTATCCGACATGCTGCTCTCCTTGCGCGGCGCGCCTTTCGCCTGCTCTTGAGGGTGCCGCGCCGCTGCTCGTAACCGGCACCGCGGGCATCCCGGCGGTGTTCATCATGCGTTCGAAGATCGACATCCATTCGCGCGCGGGCTGACCGGTTGCGTCAATGCCGGGCATGCCGCGCCAGAATTCCGCCCAGGTCGCGAAACCGTTGCCCACCGCGCGCTCGAGCGCGCTTGCGAGCGCCCCCTGATTGCCGCTCGCAAGCCGGACAGCCTCCTGCCAGATTTGCGCGGTTGCGCTCAGGTAATCGCGCAACGCGGATTGCGCGTCGGCGGAGAAGCCGTTCCAGTCAGCCGCGCGCGCCGCCTCCTGCATCTGCCGCGCAGCGGCCTGGTCGCGCGCGATCCGTTTGCCTTCGAGATCGTGCAGATCCCTGCGCCAGCCTTGAGCGATCGTCGCCAGTTCAAACCATGTGGTAAAGCCGGAGCGGCATTCGCCGAACCATGATTTCGCGCTATACGTCATCGTGTGTCCCGTCCAGAACAATTGGCTGAAGAAAGGCGCCATGCCGCGCGTCTATCGCTGCATTCCACTCTAGTTCGCATGCCGCGGCCGCCATTGATGTGTGTCAACGGAACGCTTCGAATGCCGTGCCGCCCCCGTCCGGGCGCGCCGCGGACCGGCTTGATCTGCGTCAACGCGACCCGCACCGCACGCCATAGACTCAATCCAGTTTTTCTCGTGATCGGCTTTTGCAACGGAGCCCATGCGATGAGCTACAGAAGCCTCCTCGTCCATCTGGACAACAGCGAACGCACCCATTCGCGGCTCGACATCGCGCTACGCCTCGCGCGGCAATTCGGTGCGCAGCTCACAGCGGTGCATGCGACCTTCACGCCCGATCCGCGGGCCTTTTTCGTGATGGCCGGGACCGGGGCGTACTACGCCGAGCATGTGCGCGATCGCGACGAGCGGCGCGGCGCCATCGAGCGACTGTTTCATGCGGGATGCCTGCGCACGAAGGTGACGGGCCGGTTCATCACCTCGAACGAGCCGGCCAACCGGGTGGTCGCGCAGCATGCGCGTCTGGCCGATCTCGTCATCGCCGGGCAAAGCGACCCGAACGATCCGCAGTCCTATATCGATGATCACTTCGCCGAGCGTCTCGTGATGACCGCGGGCCGGCCCGTTTTGCTCGTACCGTACGTCGGGGTCTTTCCGGACATCGGCAGCCGCACGCTCATCGCGTGGAACGGGAGCCGCGAAGCAGCTCGCGCCGCCTACGACGCCGTGCCGTTCCTCAAGCGTGCGAAACAGAACACGGTGGTCACCGTGCACGGCGCGTCGGACGCGTTGCCCGGCGAGCGAATTCCCGGCGCCGATATTGCATTGACGCTCGCGCGTCACGACGCGGTGGTCGACGTATTCGAACTCGAGGCGCCGACCGGTGCCCACGCGGGGGACATGCTGCTCTCGTGCGCGCACGAACGCGGCTGCGATCTGCTCGTGATGGGCGCCTATGGGCACGCGCGCTGGCAGGAGGCCGTCATGGGCGGGGCCACGCGAACCGTGCTGCGTTCCATGACGATCCCTGTGCTGATGTCGAGATAAGCGGCAGCGCGCGAAAGGTCGCGCTTTTGCAAAGGAGACGTGATGTATTCGAACATTCTGGTGGCGCTCGACGGCAGCGAAACTTCGACGCGCGCGCTCGACGTCGCATTGCGGCTTGCGCGCGAAAGCCACGCGCTGCTGCATCCGCTCTATGTAATCGAGGTGCCGCTCATTGCGTTCGATACACCCGGCTTCGACCCATCCATTGTCCGCGAGGCATTCTGCGAAGAGGGCCAGCGTGTCATCGACGCCGCATGCAGCCGGATGGCGAAGCTCGGCGTCGACGGCAGCGCGCGTGTCGTCGAAGCGGCCGCACCAGGCGAGGACGTTGCGTACCGCATTCAGCGGGCCGCCACCGAGTGCGGCGCCGATCTGATCGTGATGGGCACGCATGGAAGGCGCGGCTTCCGGCGGCTCGTACTGGGCAGCGTCGCCGAGCGCGCGCTGCGAAGCGCAACCTGCCCGGTTCTGCTGATTCCCGCGTGGACAAAGCAGCAACTACCCGGCGCAACGGACGCCCATGCCGTCGAAAAGGAGTGCTCGTGAGCGACAAGACTGGACCGGTTCACCTCGACGACAGCGGTCACTGTGCCGCACGCACGGCAGTCGCACTGGATCTCGCCCATTGTTTCAACGCGCGGCTGATTGGGCTTTACTGGTCGAATCGATGAAGGTGCCGGTGCTGATGTCGCGTTGAGTCAAGACGGATCGCGGTATCTGGGGCATATCCGGGACGTGACGAAACACGTCCCGGCCGCCGCGACTTCCAGTACGGCTCGAACCGTTCCTGAGCGAAGCTCGAACGGCAATCGGCCAGTTCAGGCCGGCGGATGAGACTCAGAGGCGCGCACGAGCAATACGGGCTGGCGCGCGGTCCGCACGACGGCTTCGGCCACGCTGCCGAGCAACAGTCGTTTCAGGCCGCGCCTCCCATGCGTGCCCATCACGATCAGATCGGCGCTGCACTCATCGGCGGCGAGTGCGACCACGTCCGCAACATTCGCGCCGCACGAGTCGATCATGCGCACACTTGCGGTTACGCCCGCTTCGCGCAACCGCGCGCCCGCTTCCTCGAGCGCGACCGACGCCTCCTTGTGCGATGCGGTTTCGGTTTCGTACTCGTCCACAAAACCGGAATCGACATCGGCGAGCTTCATCCCTTGCCATACCACGCTTATCGCTTCCACCACCGCGTGCGCGTTGCGCGCGATAGCAACGGCTTCGTCCAGTGCGCGCCGCGAACAGCGGCTGCCGTCGAGCGCAAGCAATATCCTTTTGTACATGGAACCTCCGTGGGCACGTACCCGCTGGCTGTCGCGGCATCGTCCAGGTGAGCCGCACTGCCAGTCTGACGAAGCCGCGGCGCGTGAACTTGACGCCGATCAAGACAGGCCTTCCTGGCGAGCGGTCAACGCAGGGGCAGAAAAACAGGCTGCATGGACAAGCGCGGCAGTGCGGCCCGATCCGGATTGGCGCATTGCGGTCAAACGTGCAAAATCGCGCGTACGGGTCATGGCGAACAGGTCCGCGCCGCGGTCTGCCATGCGGCGACGCGCCAGAGCACGCCCGCAAAGGTCGCGCGAAGCCGCGCGATCCGCGGCACCAGGCGTTGAATTGACGGGTGGATCGACGAAGCGATCGGAGGCGTTGCGGATGGCAGCGGATACAGCGGATACAGCGGACACAGCGGGTAAAGCTGATACAGCGAACAAGCAGGCGAATTCCAGCATGAAAGCGCCGCGCCGTGCCAACGGAAGGCGGCCGTTGCTGCGGCCTGCCGTCCTCAGCGGTGTCGTTGCTGTCATCGGCGTGGCGGCGACGCTCGCGGTCGCGCAAGTCGTGGTGCACGAGCGACGGCAGGCGGCGTCGACCCGCTTCGAGCAGCGTGTTGAACGCGTCACGACCACCGTGCGCAACGAACTCCGCACGAGTGCGCTATGGCTCGAAACCGCGCGCCGGGTGATCGAGGCGTCGCATGCCGCGCCGGACCCGGTATCGCGCGAATTCGCCGAAGCGCTCGATCCGGGCAGCGCGATGACGCCCGTGCGCGCATTCGGATTCGTCGATGCCGGCAACACACAGGCCGACAACACACAGGCCGGCGGCGATGCCGGCGCGGCGGCGCGTGCCGCGTTGCGCGATGCCGCGCAAACAGGACAGCTTGTGCTGGTCGCGCCAACCGCGCCGTATATGGGCTCCGGGCAAGAGCGCAATGGCACCCTGCTTCTCGCGCTGCCGGTTCGCCCTCAAGGAGGGCAATCCGGGGCCTTGGGGGATGAGCCCTTGGGCTTTCTGTTCGCATCGATCGATCCCGCGCGCCTGTTCGAGCCGGCCGGCATCTCGGAACGCGGCCTCGACATGCGGCTCTCGGTCGGTTCGCCGCCGCAGGCGGTATACGCCGCAGGGCGCGGTGACGACGATGCGCCGAATGCACGCGACGCGTTCGAAGCGTCCAGAACGATTTCATTCGGCGGCTCGCTATTGACGCTCGCTTTTACGGCAAACGGCGGTGCGGTCGACACGGGCGCCGCCGGACCGGTCGCGATCGTTCTGGTCGCGGGGCTCGCCGGAACGCTGCTCGCGGCGCTGGCGTGCCAATGGATGCTGTTGCGCGGCAACGGCGCGGCGCGTTCGGGAGACGCCGTCCTCAACGAGGCGCGGATGATGAGCATCGTGCACGCCTCGTCCGACGCGATCATCACGATCGACGACGCGCAGCGCATCATCATCTTCAATCCGATGGCCGAGCGCGTGTTCGGCGTGTCGGCAATGGAAGCCATCGGCACGACGCTCGACCGCTTCATTCCGCTCCGTTACCGTGCCGCCCATGCGGGCCATGTCGAGCAATTCGGCGTAACCGGCGTGTCGACCCGGCAAATGGGCAGGCAGCGCGTACTGTCCGGCATCCGCGCAAACGGCGAGGAATTCCCGCTCGAAGCGTCCATCTCGCAGATCCGCGACCCGATGGGCAAGCTCTACACGGTCGTATTGCGCGACGTCACCGAACGGATGCGCGCCGAAACCGCGCTCAGACAGTCGCGCGAGGAATTGCGCGACCTGTCCGCCAACCTGCAGAAGGCGCGCGAGGAAGAAAAAATGCGCATCGCGCGCGAGCTGCACGACGATCTCGGCCAACAGCTGACCGCGCTCAAAATGGACCTGTCGTCGGTCGAGCAGACGCTGCGGCCAGCGACGACGGACGGCCTGGCCGGCTCGCCGGCCGTGGCCGAAACGCTCAGACTTCTTGCCGGCATGCGCAGGCTCGTCGACGCCACGGTCGTATCGCTGCGCAGGATCGCCGCCGACCTGCGCCCGGTCATGCTCGACGATCTCGGCCTGCTGCCCGCAATCGACTGGCTCACGCGAGACTTCAGCCAACGATATGGCATTCCAGTCGACCAACGCATCGACGCCGACCAGATCAATTTCAAGCGCGAAGCGGCCACGGCGATTTTTCGCATCATTCAGGAAGCGCTGAATAATGTCGCGCAGCACGCCGATGCGACGAGCGTCCGGCTGCGCCTCACCACCGGCGACGGTCGCTGCACGCTGGCGATCGCCGACGACGGCCGCGGCTCGGACCGGCACGCGCGGCAATACGGCAGCGCGCCGGCCGACGCCGAAGCGCGCACGGCGTTCGGCCTGATCGGCGTGCGCGAACGCGCACATGGGCTCGGCGGAACGGTTACCATCGAAACGACGAGACACAAGGGCTTCACGCTTACCGTTTCCCTTCCGTTAGGTGCCGTACAACAGGAAGAGACGCTCTTATGATCAGGGTATTGATTGCCGACGATCACGCGGTGGTGCGCGACGGACTTCGCCACATTCTGCAGAGCGCAAGCGGCTTCGAGGTGGCCGGCGAAGCCGGCGACAGCATCGCGACCATCGCGCTGGCCCGCAAGACGCCCGCGCAGATTCTGGTGCTCGACCTGTCGATGCCTGGCCGCAACGGCATCGAGCTGATCAGCCAGATCAAGGAAGAAAAGCCGGAACTGCGCATCCTCGTGTTGACGATGCATGCGGAGCAGCAATACGCGGTACGCGCGTTCAAGGCCGGCGCGTCGGGCTACCTGACCAAGGAAAGCGCGAGCGAGGAACTCGTCGGCGCCGTAACCAAAATCGCGGCGGGCGGTGTCTATGTGAGTCTCGCGATGGCCGAGCGTTTCGCGCAAAGTCTGAACGAGCCGGCGGATGCGCTGCCGCATCAACGTCTATCGGACCGCGAATTCGACGTGTTCCGGCGCATCGTGGCGGGGCAGACGCTCACCGAAATCGCCGAGGCGCTCTGTCTCAGCGCGAAAACGATCAGTACCTACAAAATGCGCATCCTCGAAAAAATGCAGATGCCGCACGACGCCGCACTCGTGCGTTATGCCATGCGCCATCAACTGTTCGACGACGATCAGGACGGCGTTTGACGTACTGAGCGCGCCGCGCGTGCCGCCGTTCGAAACGCCCGCGCGCGTAGGGAATTTCCTACAAAAAGGCCGCAACACCCTACAGCAAGTTCAACCACCGCCGATTCTTTTTTGAGATAGCGGCGACGATACTGCAGTGCATGGACACCGATGCGCGCAGCGCCACCCTCAAAGTGTTTCTCGTCGAAGACGCCCCAGGCGTCAGACGCAACATCGCATTGCTGCTCGAAGTGCTGGCTCGCGCCAACATAGTCGGCGAAGCGGAAGATGGCGAAACAGCGCTCAACGCGATTCATGCATGTCGTCCCGACGTCGCGGTCGTCGACCTGCGGCTTGCGGCCGGCAGTGGCATCGAGCTGATTGCGCAACTGTCGCGAACGCTTCCGGATATCGTCACGATTGCACTGACGAACCATTCCGGAACCGCTTTCCGCTCGGCGTGCCAGGCGGCGGGCGCGCACTACTTCTTCGACAAGACCGCCGAGTTCGATGCAGCCTGCCGCACCATCCGGGAACTTGCATCGACGCCCCGCCAGCGCGTCTCCAGGTAAAGAGGAACTGATCATGTCATCGCCACTCGCCATAGAAGCCATGCCGTCCGCCACGCCCATGCACGCGATCCTTCGCATTCGTGCGATCGACCCGCAGCCGTGCGTCGAATCCGACAAGCGCGCCCCGGTGCGCTGCTCGGGTTGCTCGATGCGCGCCGTTTGCATGCCGGCCGGTCTGACTGCCGCCGAACTCGCGCAGCTCGATTCGGTGATCTGCAACACGCGCCCGGTGCACCGCGGCGATGCGCTGTACCGGGCGGGCGACGCGTTTCAGAGCATCTATGCGGTGCGCGCCGGTTCCTTCAAGACCGTCGTCATGCACCGCGACGGCCGCGAGCAGGTAACCGGCTTTCAGATCGCGGGCGAAGCGCTCGGACTCGATGGCGTATGCACGAACCGCCATAATTGCGACGCGATCGCCCTCGAAGACAGCGTCGTCTGCGTGATTCCGTTCCTGCAGCTCGAAGCCGTCTGCCGCGAAGTGCGGACGATGCAGCATCATGTCCACCAGATGATGAGCGGCGAGATCGTGCGCGAATCGTCGCTCATGATGCTGCTGGGCACGATGACCGCGGAGCAGCGCGTCGCGGCGTTTCTGCTGAACCTGTCGAAGCGTTTCAAGGCGCTCGGCTACTCGCAGTCGGAATTCAACCTGCGCATGACGCGCGAAGAAATCGGCTGCTATCTCGGCATGAAGCTCGAGACAGTGAGCCGTATGTTCTCGAAGTTCCAGCGCGATCGGCTCGTCGATACGCGCGGCAAGCAGATACGCATTCTCGATCCGGACCGGCTGTCCCACGTCTGAGAAATGGATGAACTGCGCCGTCGTGCGTGATAGTCAGAAGCCCGATTTCACGCCTTGAGCTGCACTTGACGTGCGTCAATAGCGGTCTTGCGGCTCGCGTTACAGTGGTCGTGAACGGAGCCCGCCATCATGACCCTATCCCGGTTTCGCCTGATCGCCGCCTGTGTTGCCGCGTGGAGCGCCGCTGTCAGTAGCGGTGCGCTCGCCCAGCGCAACGAGCCTACCGAGCTTGTCGACCAGCAGCACTGCATGTTCTGCCACACGTCCGATGCGCCGTTTCTTGCGCCGTCTTTTCATCAGATCGCCGAGCGGTACCGCGGCAAGCCTGATGCAACCCTGATGCTCGAGCGCAAGTTACGCGTCGGCGGCCGTGCGCACTGGGGCGACATGCCGATGCCGGTTTCCGCTGAGCGGGGCGGCCCGCCGCTTTCCGCTGAAGACGCTCGCACGCTGATTCAGTGGGTCATGAGCCAGTGATATGCCGCCCGGCGTGATCCGCCTGCGTTCCATCGACACCGCGAGGCCCTCCGCGTTGAGGGAAAAGCAATGCGAATTACCGTCCACCTCGATACATTCCACTGCGCCGTTCCTTCGGCCTATGCCATTCTCTGGCTCGACCTCGAGGCGCGCAAATGGTCGCGCGAAGGCCATGCCGGCGTCGAACTGCCCGAATGGGGCACGCTCGAGTCAGCCGGAACCGACACGCGAATCACAGGACAACACGCACCGCAGGCGCTATGCGTGCTCGAAGGGCTCGATCTGTCGAGGGTCCATGCGCCTTTCGAGGGAGAAAGCGGTCGCGCGCTCTGGTACCGCCACGCACATCACGCACCGGTGATCGGACAGTGGCATGTGCAATGCGTCGACCGTACGCCGTCGGCGCCCGAGCACGGCGTGTTCGCGGACGACGAGCGGTGAGCGGCATCCGTCGCCGCGCCGGAACCCGCCAGGGTCCGCTACTGAAAGCCGTCGAGTCCGCCTGACGGAACGCCTTGCGAACGGTGCGCCACGCACTTACTGGACGCGAGGCGCCGACTGCGCCACGAGCCCCCGCAGCTCGCGCTCGGCGAGGTCGAACGCATGCCGGATCGCCGCGCCCGCGCTCTCATCGCAACAATGATCGAGCGGTTTGAAGCAGGACGAGCGCAGCAGCAGATCGAGACGCACGTCATAGACGGGATGCTCGCTGCGTGGACGCAGCGCCTCGATCGCAAGATGACAGCCTGACAGCAGATGGCTGTATCGCTCGAGACGCACGAGTTGCGCGGCGGCTTCGCCCTCCAGCTCCCTTGAGCCGGTAAAACCCATATAAACGATCTGCATCCCGACTCCCATGACGGCTCCCCAAACAGCGTGCTTGCCACTCATGCAATCGGCGCCGGGACGGCGTATTGCGAGGCATCTGCTGGCTTCATCATGGTGCGATCCGGTGCGAACGCCTTGATGTGTGTCAATGGGCTGACGCCCGGCTGTCATGTCGGCGCAAGATCGACAGACCTCGAGAGAGACGCCGGCGTGCTTGTGATGCGCGATGCGCAGAGCGGTCGCGAAAAATATCGAAGCCTGCCCGGCACGCCCGCGTCGCTGCGTCGCGTCGCAACGATGCCCGGCGGCCGGTTGCGCGACTCCGGGACAGCCTGAGCTTGCGTGCGTCCGCCGCCTCGGCCTCCATGTTCGAAACGTTCGCGCGCCGCGCCGAACCGCCAAACGCTGATCTGCATCAAGAGCGCCGGCTCCCTGGCATGACTTAATGAAGTATCTCTTCAATGAGGGAGCCTCGCCATGAGCAATCCCGCAGACCATCTCGGCCATGCGCCGTCCGCCGCGGCGCCCCAGGCATCGAGCGCCACCGCGCCGCGCAAACTGCCGCTTTCGCTGCTGACCGCGGTCGTCATCGGATCGATGATCGGTAGCGGAATTTTCTCGTTGCCGCAGAACGTGGCGGCCGGCGCGAGCGCGGGCGCCGTTCTGATCGGCTGGCTCATTACCGGCGTCGGCATGCTGATGCTTGCGCTGTGCTATCAGACGCTCGCATTGCGCGAGCCACAGCTCGATAACGGCGTCTATGCCTACGCGCGGGCGAGCGCAGGCGAATTCGTCGGTTTCAACTCCGCATGGGGCTACTGGGTCAGCGCCTGGATCGGCAACGTCGGCTACCTCGTGATTGTGTTCGGCACGCTCGGCTATTTCTTCCCCGTTTTCGGCGACGGCAATACACCCGCTGCGATCGCCGGTGCGTCGGTTGCGCTGTGGGTCATGCACGCGATGATCCTGCGCGGCATGCGCGCAGCGGCGGTCCTGAACGGACTTGCCACTGCCGCGAAAATCGCCCCGCTGCTGCTATTCATTGTGCTCGTCGCCGCCGCGTTTCACGGCTTGCAGTTCCGCGCCGACTTCTGGGGCAACCCGAAGCTGCCCGGCGTGCTCGAACAGGTGAAGAGCACGATGCTCGTCACTGTCTGGGTTTTCATCGGCATCGAAGGCGCCAGTGTGCTGTCCGCGCGCGCGCAGAATCGCAAGGACATCGGCCGCGCAACCGTGCTCGGCTTCATTGTCGTGCTCGCGTTGCTGATGGGCGTATCGCTGCTGTCGCTCGGTGTGGTCGGCCAGCCAGAGCTCGCCGCGATGAAAAACCCGTCGATGGCGGGTGTCCTCGCCAAGGTGGTCGGCACATGGGGCGCGGTGGTGATCAACCTCGGCCTGCTCGTGTCGGTCGGCGGCGCATTGCTGGCATGGACGCTGCTCGCCGCGGAAACGCTCTTCACGCCCGCATCGGACGGCGTCATGCCGAAACGCCTCGCGCGCGAAAACGCTCACGGCGTGCCCGCGAGCGCGCTGTGGCTGACGAACGGTCTGGTGCAGCTGTTTCTGATCGTCGCGCTCGTGTCGAATGCAACTTACCTCGCCCTGATCTCTCTTGCGACGTCGATGATCCTCGTGCCCTATCTGTTCTCGGCCGTCTACGCGTGCGTCATCGCGTGGCGCGGCGAGCACTACGGCGCCGCGGATACCGCCGCGCGCCGCCGCGAGAGGCTGATCGCCGTGGCTGCGGCCGCTTACTGCTGCTGGCTGCTCTACGCGGCGGGGCTCAAGTACCTGCTGCTGAGCGCCCTGCTCTACGCACCTGGCGTGGTCGTGTATGCGTGGGCACGGCGCGAACAGCACGCCCGGCTGTTCCGCCGCTTCGAACTTGCCATTCTGGCCGGTGTGCTCGCACTCGCCGCATGTGCAGCCGTGCTGCTCGCGACGGGCCGCCTCGGTCTTTGATCATGATGGAGCATTGACCATGGGATACGGAGTATTTTCGGAAGTCGGCAAGTTGCGCAAAGTGCTTGTGTCGAGACCGGGCCTTGCGCAGGCGCGTCTCACGCCGGGCAACTGCAACGCGCTGCTGTTCGACGACGTGCTATGGGTCGCGCAGGCAAAAACGGACCACTATGCGTTCGTCAGCGCCATGCAGGAGCGCGACATCGAAGTTTTCGATATGCACGACCTGCTCGCGCAGGCGCTGCAACGGCACGACGCACGCGCGTGGCTGCTCGATCGGCAACTGACGCCTGCCCGCCTCGATGCCGAGATCGCCGCGCAATTGCGGCCGTGGTTCGACGAGATGAAGCCCGACGAACTGGCGACGCGGATGATCGGCGGAGTCGTCGTCAACGAGTTGCCCTTTCGCGCGTCGGGACTTACGGCGCCGTGCGTCGAACCCGGCGGCTTTCTGCTGCCGCCGCTGCCGAACGCGATGTTTACGCGCGACTACAGTTGCTGGATCAACGCCGGTGTGGCGCTCGGCTCGATGTACTGGCCCGCGCGGAGACAGGAATCGCTGCTCGCCGCGGCACTTTACCGGTTTCACCCGATGTTCGCGGTCGCGCCGCCGGTGTTGTACGGCGACCCCGACACGACCGGCGCGTACGGCTCGCTCGAAGGCGGAGACGTCATGCCGCTCACTCCCGGGCTCGTGTTGATCGGCATGGGCGAACGCACGTCGCCGCAAGGGGTCGCCCAACTGGCGCGCACGCTCTTTGCCCGCGAGACGGCCGACGGCCGCGGCGTCACACGCGTCATTGCCGCGCAGTTGCCACGCTCGCGCGGCGCCATGCACCTCGATACGGTGCTGACGTTCTGCGACCGCGATCTTGTCACGATCTTTCCGGAGGTGGTCGACGGCGTCCGCTGCTTCAGCCTGCGTCCCGGCGATCGCGAGGGCGAACTCGACGTGCGCGCCGAGACCGCGCCGTTCCTGAAGGTGCTCGCCGACGCGCTCGGCCTCGCCGCGCTGCGCACCGTCGCAACCGGCGGAGACCAGTGGGAAGCCGAACGCGAACAGTGGGACGACGGCAACAACGTGATCGCGCTCGAGCCAGGCGTCGTCGTCGCGTACAACCGCAACGTCTACACGAACACACAACTGAGAAAAGCGGGCATCGAAGTGATCACGATTCCGAGCGGCGAACTCGGCCGCGGCCGGGGCGGCGGCCACTGCATGACCTGTCCGCTCGAACGCGACCCGTTCTGAAGCGACGAGGCCCTTTTCGACTCACTTTCCGACCGAATCACGAGGCACCTATGTCATTCAATCTTCGCAACCGCAGCCTGCTCGACATGCAGGACTTTACGCCGCGCGATATCCGCTTCCTGCTTGATCTCGCAGCCGAGCTCAAGCGCGCCAAATACGCAGGCACGGAAGTGCCGCGCCTGTCCGGGAAAAACATTGCGCTGATCTTCGAGAAGACATCGACGCGCACGCGCTGCGCGTTCGAAGTCGCCGTGCACGATCAGGGTGGCCACGTCACGTATATCGATTCGTCGGGCTCGCAGCTCGGCCGCAAGGAGTCGCTGAAGGACACCGCGCGCGTGCTCGGACGTCTCTACGACGGCATCGAGTACCGCGGTTTCGGGCAAAGCACGGTCGAGGACCTGGCGACGTATTCGCACGTGCCGGTCTGGAACGGCCTGACCGACGAGTTCCATCCGACGCAGGTGCTGGCCGATCTGCTGACGATGCGCGAATTCGGCGAGAAGCCGCTTTCGCAGTTGTCGTTCTGCTACCTCGGCGATGCGCGCTTCAACATGGGCAACTCGCTGCTGATCGGCGGTGTGCAGATGGGGATGGATGTGCGTATCGCCGCACCGCGCGAGCTATGGCCTTCCGAGATCATCGTCACGAAGATGCGGCGCCTCGCGCAGACCACGGGCGCGCGCATTCAGCTGCTCGAGGAACCGCAGGCCGCCGTCTCGAACGTCGACTTCGTGTATACGGACGTGTGGGTGTCGATGGGCGAAGCGACCGATGTCTGGGGCCATCGAATCCACCTGTTGCAGCCGTATCAGGTCAATACGCAGCTGATGCGGGCGACGGGCAACCCGCGTACGCGCTTCATGCACTGCCTGCCCGCCTATCACAACCTCGAGACCGAAATCGGCCGCGAGATACACGAGCGCTTCGGACTGGCGGAACTCGAAGTCACCGATGAAGTATTCGAATCGGAGGCATCGGTCGTGTTTTCGCAAGCGGAAAACCGCATGCATACGATCAAGGCCGTGCTCGTCGCCACGCTCGGCTGATACCGCGCAGCACGCAAGGAGCCGCATGCACGCCTCGTTCCGGGCGTCCGGAAAGCAGGAAAGTCAAAACCAACGATCTCCCGAGGCGACTTTCGAGGCGAAACGGATGGGTGTTCTGCTCGTCACGTGCGGCGCTTCTCTTCGAAATAGGGCTGCCGCTCGGCCGCGAGACAGAGTGACGACACGAGGTGAGACGCGGCTTCCAGCAGGTCGTCGAAGGCGATCACGCCAACCAGTTCGCCGGACTTGCCTATCACGGGCATCCGGCGCACGCCTTGCAGCCGCATCCGGCCTGCGACGTCCCACGGACTCTCCCATGCATACGCGAGTACCGCGGGCTCGGACATCACTTCGCCAACGAAGAGCGTGGACGGATCGACGCCGGCCGCGACGACGGCGAGCACCACGTCGCGGTCGGTGAGCATGCCGACCGGCGATGCTTCGCTGGCTGTCCCCTCGATCACGATCAGATCGCCGACATGGCGGTCGCGCATCAGGCGCGCCGCCTCCAATAGCGTCGTGTCGCGACGGCATGTGATCACGTCGCGTGTGCAAATGCTCGCTGCGTCCATTGCCGATTACCCTCCGTATGTACAGCAGGTGTCAGACATGCAGCGCGCCGGACACTTTCAGTTCGACCCATGTCATGCCTTCGCGCAGACCTTCGAGCAGGGCCTCGCGCTCGGTCGCGAACAGCCCGCTGTGCTGGAAATCGTGCGCGAAAGCGCCGTTCGCGGATTGATGGGTAATGTGCACGTTGCTTCGATATCCGCGCTCGACGGCGGACGTGGTGACGTCCACCGACCATTCGGTCGCGTGCGCGTTGCCGGTTAGTGTCATGCGAGGCTCCTATGCCGTTCAGACGTCCCGACTGGCCGGGGTAGCCGGTCGCTCGTCACGTATAAGCAGCGTAACGACGCGCGCAACGCAGGCGTTGATGCACATCAACGGCACGCCGGGAGCGGCCGACCTGTGCGAACGATTGCTATGCGACAGCGCGCGGCCCTTTCGAGGACGATGTGGTCGTGAAAATCGCGATGTTCGCCGGCCGTTCATTCAACCCGCAGTTCGTCGACGACCGCGCGCACGCCCGGTGCACTCCACGCCGCGCCGCGCGCGACTGCCCGTTCGGCAAACGAATCGACCTTGCCGGTCAAGGTCACCGTGCCGTCGAGCACCGCGATTTCGATGTGGTGGGCTTCCCGGCGCGCGTGCCGCTGCATCGCCTCGCGGATTCGGGTGGCGACGTCGCCGGACCCCACGTTGCCGCGCACTTCGATCTGATCGGAGACACCGACCACACCGCGCATGTGGGAGATCGATCGCTGTGCGACGTGGCGCTGGTAGCCCCAGTCGACCGTGCCGCTCAAGGTCACCCAGCCGCGCTCGACCTGCACCTTGACCGCGTCCTCGGGCAGGCCTACGGTCCAGTGCAAAATTGAGTGAGCGGCGTCCGCGATATCGGCGTCGCTGCGCAGTTCCGTTTGCGGCAAGCGCACCTGCATCTCGACCACCACGCCTTTCACGCCGGCAATCCGGTGCGCGGCCTTTTCGGCCGCGAGCTTGTCCGCATAACTGGATGGATGGCCCGACAACGTCACCACGCGGTCCGTCACCTCGACCCCGATCTGCGTCGCGGTAACGGCCGGATCCCATTCGAGTTCCTCTTCCACTTCGTGCTTCAGCTGCTTGTCCGATTTCATCGCACCCTCCTCGTCAGATACGGGTGTCCGCATCAAGCTCCAGCTTTGCAGAATCGGCGCGCGGTCGTCTGATGCAGGTCAAAGCCATGCATGAACGCCGGGGCAGGCTGAAACCATTGCGCGGTGTACCCGCGCCGATGCGTTTCAACGTGACCATGAGCCAGCCTGGGCTTTTTGCCCCCGGCTCATGCCCGGCTCGAACTCACGCCGGCACTCGGCGGCCGTGAACCCGGCATCAAGCATGTCGCGCCTCCCGGCGGCATGGCCGGCGCGCTCGTGCTCGTCCCGCACCGGGCGCAGCGCGGCAGCTTGACTGAAATCAAATCGCGCGCGTGCGCGGTCTTTATCGTGTAAAGCGGTACCGCAGCCGCCCGGCGCGGATCGACCGACTTCGATTGGAGTGAGATATGACCGATACACAACGGCTGACTTACGAGCCTTCGCCAGCGCGCCGAGCATTGGCCGCGCGAAGCCACGCGCAGGCTGTCATTGAACTGCCGCAGCCGGACAGCGCCTCGGGCGTGTCATTGATGACGGCGCTCTGGACGCGAGCGAGCACACGCGAATTTTCCGACGACGCGTTGACGCCGGCCGCGCTTGGCGGAATCCTCTGGGCGGCCAACGGCGTGAACCGTCCAGCCACCGGCGGCCGCACCGCGCCATCCGCGCACGCATTCCACGAGATCGACGTCTATGCGGTGCTCGAAGACGGCGTCTACCGGTACGATGCGCCCCAGCACCGGCTGGTGCTCAAACACGCGGTGGACGCCCGCAACAGGACCGGCTATCAGGACTTCGTGGGCACTGCGCCGCTCGACCTCGTCTACGTCGTATGCATGTCGAAGCTGCTTGAGATGGCGCCCCAGCAGCGCGATATCTTTTCGGCCGTCGCGGCGGGCGCGATCGCGCAGAACGTGTCGCTATATTGTGCCTCGGCCGGGCTCGCGACTGTCGTGC
Organism: Paraburkholderia sp. 2C; assembly: GCF_054589215.1. Lineage (NCBI taxonomy): Bacteria > Pseudomonadati > Pseudomonadota > Betaproteobacteria > Burkholderiales > Burkholderiaceae > Paraburkholderia > Paraburkholderia sp. 2C. The sequence continues at coordinate 167,441 of NZ_BAAILL010000039.1, forward strand.
GCGGCTGGATCAATCACCGGCTGCTTGCCGACGCGCTCAGCCTGAACGAAGACGAGTTGCCGATTCTGGCGCAAACGGTGGGCAAGCGCGCCACCGTACTGACTTCGCTTGCCGATTAGCCGGCTCATGCGCGGTTAATGCTTGGTTAGTGCTCGGTTAGTGCGCCACGGGCCGCGTCATCGACGCCAACCCGCGGCGCGCTCGGACAGCGGCCACTTCATCGCTTAGCCGATCGACAGGCGCTTGCGGTCGCCCGGCGCCTTCTTCGGCAGCGACAGCGACAGCACACCGTCCTTGTATTCCGCGGTTGCCGCTTGATCGTCGATTTCGCTCGCGAGCGAGAATGCACGGCTGAACGAGCCGGAGTAGCGTTCCCGCCGAATCACGCGCTCGCCTTCCTTCTGCTCCTGGTTACGCTCGACCTTGGCACTGATCGACACACGATTGCCGTCAATCTGCACGTCGATGTCTTTTTTGTCGATGCCAGGCAGTTCGGCTTTGACCGCGTAGGCGCTCTCGCTTTCGGTCACGTCGATTTTCATCGAAGCGACATCGGTGTCCTCCTGGCTGAGGATGCTGCGCATCGGCCGGAACAGTCCGTGGAACAGATCGGGAATCGGATCCATCGAAAATGGGTCATATCGCGTCACATTGCTCATCACTTGCTCTCCTTAAAGATCCATCGATGCGATGGAGATGGACCGCAAACGCGCCGGTCCGGCGCGACAGGCATCACGGCGCAATGCCTCAGCCCTTCAGGCGCCGATCGAAAGCGGGTCGATCATCGTCGGCACACCAGCAGCCGACCGGGCCGCATTAAGCGAGATCGACTTGTCCGGGAGGGAGCCCAACCCCCGACGCCGGCGGCGTGGATGGCCGGGTTCCTTTTAGCGTACCGGCGCCCCCGGTACCGTGCTTGATTCAAGTCAAGCGCAGCGCATGCCGCTGAACCACTTCCCGCAGTCAGCCATGTCGAAACGAACAGACATAGTCGGAAAGCGGCTCGCTGAAACCACCAGGACATCGATCTGCCTTGTCAAGCCGGGCCACTTTCCGTGAATCAAAAATACGAGCAGAATGACGGCGAATGCAACGACGAACGACAAGGCGACCTTTTCCAGCACGCGAACGTCGAGTCCGTTTCTGTCTCCTCCGAAAACAATGCGAGCGCTGAGCGTGCCGCTTGTCTTTCATGTTCGGTCCACGCGACCCGACTTGCCCGATGCAGATCAGTGTTTATCGATGCTGTGCGCGTGCTGCGCGGCGTTTTTGACGTCCGCCGGCACGTACTGAATGGAGATAACTGTCAATGGCTTCGCACGACCCAACGACGGGCGGAAATGCATCGTTTTCGGAAATCGCGATCGACGACCGCTATCAGTTGCTGATCGACGCGGTGCATGACTACGCGATCTTCATGCTCGACCCCGCCGGCCGCGTCGCGAGTTGGAACACCGGCGCGCAGCGAATCAAGGGCTATTTGCCCGAAGAAATCATCGGCCGGCATTTTTCCGTGTTTTATACCCCGCAGGATGTCGCCGCCCAAAAGCCCGCGCGCGAACTGGACATCGCTGCGACGGTGGGACGTGCCGAAGACGAAGGGTGGCGCGTGCGGCGCGACGGGTCCCGCTTTTGGGCCAATGTGGTGATCTCGGCAGCTCGCGACGCGACGGGCAAACTGATCGGTTTTGCGAAGGTCACGCGTGATATGACCGAGCGGATGCGCCTGACGGCGCTCGAGCATGCGAGCGAAGTATCGGCGCAAATGCAGATCGCCCGTGAAAACGAACAGAAGCGCATCGCGCGCGAATTGCACGACGACCTCGGCCAGCAGTTGACCGCATTGAAAATGGGAATGGCGCTGCTGGAAGCGCGCCTCGAAAAGGTCGGCGGATTAACCGAGCCGCTGCGCAGCACACACGAGCTGCAGGTACAGGTCGATGCGATGGCCGTCTCTCTGCGACGCATCTCGGCCGACCTGCGTCCGCCGTTGCTCGACGATCTCGGTCTATCGGCAGCACTCGACTGGCTCGTTGAGGATTTCTCGAAACGATATGGCGTTCAGGCAACCGCTGACGTGTCGAACGATAGCGGGATAGGCGAGCTCGCAGCCGTGACCATTTTCCGTATCGTGCAGGAAGCCTTGACGAACGTGGCCCGGCATGCGCAGGCCCATACCGTAGCGGTCAAGCTCAAACGCGCTGGCGATCAATGCATGCTGGAAATCGCCGACGATGGCGTGGGCGCCCAATCGGTTCCTGCCGCACCGGGTGACCGCAAGTCGTTTGGCTTGCTCGGCATGCGAGAGCGGGTCAGGCAACTCGGCGGGACCATTGCATTTCATACCGAACCGGGCGCAGGCTTCCGTGTGCAAATCTGTTTGCCGGAAGCGTCGTTGAAAGGCAGCGCCTTCAGCTGACGCAGCGATGCACGCGACGGGCTGTCGTGTGCAAAGCCACCCACGCTCAGCCTCGCCTGAGGCCGACAAAGCTCCACCCGCAAGAAGCCCGCTTGCGTGCGCTATCGGGCATGCGTCGTCAAGCCGTGGGGCGCACCAGCAATACGGGCACTTCCGACAGGCGTGCGACGCGTCGCGCCACGCTGCCGAGCAGCCAGCCCTGCAGCCCGCGCCTGCCGTGCGTGCCGACCACCAGCAATTCGGCACCCGCGTGCGCCGCTTCGCGCACAAGCGTATGCGCGATGTCGTCGTTGAACGCCCGGGTCGACACCAGCCTCGTTTTCGACGGATTCGGACGGCCCGCAAGGATTGGCGCTGCGTGCTCCAGCGCGCGCTCGCCCTCGGCGACGTACGCACCTTGCAGCACGCCCGCGGGCGCGATATCGAACAGTCCCGTCGCGCGATCGACGACGTACATGGCGAGCAGCTCGGTTTGCGCCGACGTGATCTGGAGGCCGTACCGCATGGCGTACAACGACGCGGCGCTGCCGTCGAGCGCGAACATGACGCGCGTGAGCGGTCCGCCGGTCTCGCGCGCGAAGCGCTCGGGCACGATCAGCATCGAGCAGTGAGCGTATTTCGTGACCGGCCGCGATACGCTGGCGTCGGTCCACTGCAGCACGCCGCGACGGTGCCGCGCGCCGACCGCGAGCAGGTCCGCGCGATAGGTGTGCGCATCGGCCACGAGCGCGTCCGCGACGATGCCGCCCTCGCGCGACAGATCGATGAGACGGGCGTCGACGTCGGCGCCGCTTGTGCTGACGATGCCGCTCGTGCGCCCTAGCGCTTCGCGGGCATCACGCCGCAATTCGTCGCGTGCCACGTCGAGCGCCGCGTGGATGAAGCTGAGCTGCGGCGTCAGCACGCGCGGGTTTTCCGCAATGCTGACCACCGACACATGCATGCCCGGGCGCGCGATATCGCGCACATATTCTGCGAGGCGGTCCGACGCCGGCGAAGCATCGACCGCCACTTCGATACGGGTGATCGCGCGTACTGAACCGGTGGAGGTTGCTGTGGGCTCACTCATGATCATGTTCCTCCAGGGCAGCGGGAGATTCCGTTACGGCCGGGCGAACGCCGCTCGCGGCGTCGGCCCCGGACCCGGCCGCCGCGGATCCCGGCGGCCATTTCATCGCCCGTCTCGCCAATCATTGAGACGGGGCGTCAGTGTCGACGCATCGCGAACGGCACGAGCAACAACGGCAGCGCGCCGAGTGGCGCAACCTGCTCGGCGATGCTTGCGAAGCGCCACTTGTCCGAAGGCTCGCCGGCATGGGTGCCGGGCACCAGCAGGTCCGCCCGCCACTCGAGGGCGGCGCCGACGATCGCATGCGCGAGGCTGCCGCGATGGAACATCGATTCCATATCGAGCGATGCCGTCGCGTAATCGATCAGCTTCGCAGGCAGCCGGCTACCCGAGACGGCAATCATCACGCGCCGGTACGGGAACCCTCGCCGCGGCCGATGGCGCTCGCGCGCGGCGTCCGGGCTGGCTTCCATGCTCATATGCCGCCCCACGCGAACACGCACCGCATGCGGAACGATCGGAGTTCCGCATCGCAGTCAAACGACGGATGGAAGTTCATTCGCGATTTCCTCTCGGTCCGGTCGCCAAACCCATGCTCGGTACCTGCCACAAGCATCGCGCAACGCGCTGTTCGCCCTTTGATATCGATCAACGCTCGCGCGGGCAACGGGCGCCTCGATCTCTCACCGGGCGCACGGTTCGTTGACTCAAATCAATAGCTTGCGCGTGTCGTGCCGGTTCAATAGCAAAGCGGGACGGCGCGCGGCGTCGCCGTACGCCTGACCCGCGAACGAATTCATGGAGCCCATCGTGTCAGCCAGAAATCTTGTCTTCCATCAGGATGCTCGCCCGTTGCGGCTGACCACAGATTGCATGATTGCTTGCCCGGCTGTGCGGCACACGGACGCCGATGGCAGCCGTGCCTTTGCGCGGACATTCTGATGGCTGGCGGCCCCGCCGATGTTCGAATCGCTTTGCCGGGCGGCCGGCCAGGCTATCTGTCGCATCTCGTCTGCGCGGTTGCGTGGGCGCTGTCCCGGTCGCTCGACCCTGGTGTTCCCGATGCCCTCGCGGCACGACCGGATCGCACCGTGAGGCATCGTGCCGTAGCGCCGCTGGTCGCGATCCTGGTCTATCACCGCTTCGCGCAGACGGCTGTCGATTCGATGACCGTGCGCGTCATGACGTTCGAGGCCCAACTGGCTTTTCTGCAAGAGCACGGATACCGGATCGTGCCGCTCGCGGATATCGTCGCGTGGATGCGCGACCGCTCGGCGCCGCTGCCGCCGAAGGCAATCGCGGTAACCGTCGACGACGGTCATCGGTCGGTCCACGAGGTGATGATGCCGATCGTCATGCGCGAGCACATTCCCGTCACACTGTTCATCTATCCGTCGGCGATCTCGAACGCGTCATATGCATTGACGTGGGATCAGCTTCTCGCGCTGAAGTCGACCGGCCTCTTCGATGTCCAGTCCCATACATGGTGGCATCCGAATCTGGGCATCGAGGAACGCCGGCAGTCGCCGGACAGTGTGCGCCGGTTCGCGATGCAGCAGTTCACGCATTCCCGTGACGTGATCGAACGTGAAGTCGGCGGACGGGTCGAGATGGTTGCGTGGCCGTTCGGCATCTACGACGACGAACTCGTCGCCCTTGCCCAATCGGCCGGTTACGTCGCCGGGCTGACGATCGAAGCACGCCGCGTGCGGCGGAACGACTCGCTGCTTGCCTTGCCGCGCTTCCCGATGGTCGACGCCTGCACGCCGCCCGTGCTGGGCCGTCTGCTCGGCGAGGCACGGGCGCGCCGGCCGCCGGCCGCGGGCGACTCGTGATGATGCGACAACCCGACGATGCAGCGCCCGCTGGCGAACCGCCGTCACTCCGTGCCGCGTGCCGGCGGCGACGTGCCCGCCGCGTGTTGCGCGCGCTCGACCGGACCTTGCGCCGGCCCGGCTTCTATCCGCATCCGGCGGGACGCATCGAGCGCCGCGAAACGCATATCTCGGTCGTGTATCTCGCTGGCCGTTTCGCATACAAGATCAAGAAGCCGGTCGTATTCGGCTTCGCGGATTTCTCCGCACCGATTGCCCGAAAGCGCAGCTGCGAGGCCGAACTGCGTCTGAACCGCATGCTCGCGCGGCCGCTCTATCTCGGGCTCGTGCGTGTCGGGTCGAACGTCCGCGCCGCGCGGCGTGCGGGGCGCGATGCCTCGGTTGACGAATACGCCGTCAAAATGCGGCGCTTCGACGAGCGCATGCTGTTTTCGCAACTGCTCGCGCGCGGCGCACTGCGGCGCGCGGATATCGACCGCGCCGCGGCACGGCTCGCGACATATCACTTGCATGCGCCGCGCGACGTGCCGCGGCGCGCGCTCGGCAGCGCCGTGCTGCTGCGCGCGCAGCTCGACGACGTACTCGACGGCTGCGCAACGCAGATCGGCGCTGCGCGTATCGAACCGCTGCGCCGCTGGTGCGCGAGCGAATACGCGCGCGTTGCCGAGGCGCTCGACCGACGACGGGCGATGGGCCTCGTGCGCAGCTGCCATGGCGACCTGCATCTGAATAACATGCTGCGGTGGCGGCGCACCGCGCTGATGTTCGATTGCATCGAATTCGACGATGCGCTGCGCTGGATCGACGTCGCCAACGATCTCGCGTTCCTGCTGATGGATCTGCGCGCGCACGGCCGCGCCGATCTTGCGAACCGGCTGCTGAATCGCTGGCTCGAAGCGACCGGCGACTACGACGCGCTCGGCCCGCTGCGGCTCTATATCGTGTACCGGGCGCTCGTGCGCGCCTTTGTCGCGCGTCTCGGCCCGCCTGCGCCGGCATTGCGCGCGGCGAGCAACCGTTACCTGGAAGCCGCCACCGCGGTAATGAACGAAACGGCGAGCGGGCAGCCGCGCGCGCTGCTGCTGTGTCATGGTTACTCGGGCTCGGGCAAATCGGTGGCGAGCCGTGCGCTGGCGGAACACTATCCCGCCATACGCGTGTCAAGCGATGCGCTTCGCAAGCGGGTTCGAGCCTTCGAGCCGCTGCATGAGGCGGCGCTGTCCGCCGACGCCTATACAGCCGACGCAATCAACCGCGTGTACGGCGACTTGCTCGACACGGCGCGCGAGGTCTTGCGCCATGGCCATAGCGTGATTGTCGATGCGACGTTCCTCAAGCGCCGGCACCGCGCGGCGTTCATCCGTCTCGCCGAAGAACTCGGGGTGCCTGTTCGGCTGCTCGATTTTCATGCGAGCAAGGCGTGCATCGAGTCGCGCGTCGCCCAGCGTGCGCAGGCACGCGACGATCTGTCCGACGCCGGCCTCAGCGTGCTCGACCTGCAACGCGCGAGCGCGCAACCGCTGACGGCCGATGAACTCGCCATCGCGATTTCGTTCAATACGGACGTTCCGCTGCCCGTCATCGAAGCGGCGCGGTACTGGCAGCCGGTGCTCGATGTCGGCGGCAGCCGTGCCGTATCGATTCCGGTGCGTGACCGGGAATCTAGCCGCGTGTGGCAAGCGCCCGACGGAGAGCCGCCGCAATCTGGTCGATAAGGACTCTCCCCTCGTCAATCACGCCCGCTATGGATGCCAGCCCATGGATCATGCCCGGCCAACAGGTGTAGTCGACCTGCACGTTTGCCGCCTTCAATTTCGCTGCGTATGCCTCTCCTTCGTCGCGCAGCGGATCATGGTCGGCCGTGATGATCAGGGCCGGCGCAACCCCGGCAAGGTCGGTCGCGAACAATGGCGACACCTTCGGGTCGGCACGGGATATCCCTTTTGGCAGATAGGCGTCGTACAGTTCGAGCGTCCGGCTATGGGAAACGATGTACTCGCCGGTTCCCAGTTCTCTCCATGAAGCGCTCGATGCTGTGGTATCGAGAACCGGATCGAGCAACACCTGAAGCCGCAAATCGACGCCATGGGCAGCCGCCCTTTGCGCAACCCAGGCGGCCAGAAGACCGCCCGCGCCGTCCCCGCCGACCGCCATGCGCGTGGGGTCCGCTGCGATTTCGGACGCATGGTTCGCGACCCAGTTCAGTGCAGCCAGTGCGTCGTCGTTCGCTGCGGGATAGGGGTGCTCCGGGGCGAGACGATAGCCTACAGACAGGACAAGGCAGCCAGCGCGATTGACGATTGCGCGAAGGAGCGTGTCGTGACCATCGAGATCCCCCGAGACAAAGGCGCCACCGTGGTAATAGACAAGTACCGGTGCGGATTCACACGAAGACGCCCTGCCGTTTGGAACATAGAGGCGAACCGGAATGCTTCCGGCAAGCCCTGGTATATCGAAATCATCGGCGAGCCATACCGGTTCGAACGGCACCCCGAGCGCACCGTACATCACGAGAAGTTCCGGCGTCACGCTCGCTTCGCGCGCGGACGAAGGATGCCGGGGTGTATTCGATTTAAACCGTTCTAGCAGGACTTCGACTTGCGGATTGAGCTTACGCATTCCGGGCACTTCGTAGTTGAGGACCGTATCGCGGACCTGGTGTTCTCGCCGACATGGAGCGGTGCTCGATCTGCATCCGGCAGGTGACGCTCCTGTTCCGCGAGACGGCTGGCCGGATGCTCGACTGTTCAACGCAGGAGTCCCCCTGTTGACGACAATATCTTCATACATTTTTATAGTGTCAACGGTCTCATATTATTTTGTGCGGCGCCAAGGCTCACCTCTTCCTGAGCTTTGCGGCACGGGGTTCCAGGCGCCACGGAACCAGGCCCGCCCGTTCGAATTGCCCGTCAGTCGACGACCTCCGACACCGGCCTCCTCGGCGCATGGTCTGTTTGCGGACCGCGGCCCACACGAAGCAGCAACTGGGGCATCGCGTCGACTTTTAACAACGCGCGCAACGGCTCGCGCAGCGTGCTGACTTCGATCGGCTGATTGAGGTACGACGCGGTGAGTCCCTCGCATGCGGCAACCAGCAGCATGCGCTCGAGCGCCTGGCCCGCCGCGACCCACCCTTCCCGGTTGTCCTGCCGCGTGGCAATGCCGACCAGAAGCGGCGAGCCGTCGACGAGTCGCTGGTCTGTCGCGGGTGTTCCGCCTCCCAGATCGAACACTCGCACGGCCGACTCGACGAACGGCGCAGCAAAATCGAGCATGCGGCCGACCGCTGCGCCATACGAGGGCATGCCGTCCGCGATGCGCGAAGGATGGATCCAGCTGGCCAGTTCGCGCCGGAAGCGCGGGTCCGCGAACTGCATGTGGTCGGCCTCGTCGATCAGTTCGGCAATGGCCAGACGGGTCGATCGCGCCTCGACGCAGCATGCGATCGCCCCCTCCGCCGCGCACGCGTCGATCAGGCGCGTTTGCACAGGCTTCGCCATGACTTCATCGGCAAACGGCGCGCGAGTCGTCACCCGGAGCGTTATGGCGCTGCACAGTTCGGCCAGCGCTGCGTCGTGATAGCCGTCGTGCGATACGGTCATGTGCGCGACGATATCGGGATCCAGTTCGGAGGGAAACAGCGTGATCGCATAGGACAGTCCGAAGCGACTCAACGCGACGCGAAGGTTCAGCAGTGCCGCGCCGCAACTGATCACCAGTTCGCGATCGAACGGATCGACGACCGGCAACGCACGCGTCCGATCGGCGCACAGCTGCACCGTGTTGCCGTCGACGATGAATCGCCACGGCTGCGCGTTGTGATTCGATGGCGCGAGCACCGCGTATTGCAGCGCAAAACGCAATTGCTGCGCGATTGGCGCGGATGCGTCGAACCGGTGTTCGTCCAGGTTCCACGCGGACGGTAAGGTATCGCTGGTCATCGCAAGACTCTCCTCGTTAGTCCGGTCGGGCGAGGCGCGTTTCGACAACGGAGGGGCGAACTTCGCTCGCTCATGCAGCGGCCGCAGGTCGTCTCAACGATAGAAGCGGAAATATCCGCTATGCAGCAGCACCGGCTTGCCCCCGACTTCGTTCAGCATCCGGTCCGCGGCCTGTTCAATTTCGAAGCGATGCGCGTCGAACGCCGCGATCAGATCCGGCTCTCGCAGCGATGCCGCGCCGAAATGGTCTTCGAGCGCCTCCGCGGTAATCGCGCATCGAACCGGTTTTCCGTCGACGAGCGCGGGAAATGCAATGACCAGGTCGCGCGCGCCATACTCGCGCGCAGCGTGTGGAAACGAAATGTGCATGGCCGCCACCTGTGTGCAACGTCAAGCAGTTCACAGCCAGCATACAAACGTGCGAGCCGATGACGTTGACGCAAGTCAAGCGTGGACGCCTCTTCGGCGTGTTCACCCTTAGCGCAAAGGCAGGCCGTCGCGTGTGATGTGAATCGCCGTCGCTTCGATATAGTCGACCCGCAGCGATTCGCCGACCCTCAGTCCATCGAGCAGCCGCGTCGAAGACGCCTGCATGGTCACGCTACGGTCCGGTCCGCGCAACGTGAGCATCCGTTTGTCACGGTCGATATTCGTGACCGTCGCGACCGCCTCGACCCGGTGCATGGACATCGATGCGCCAGTCGAAGCGCGGCTCGTCACATCGGAATCGACGCGCTTGCGGATGTCGTCCGCTCCCGATTTGCTCGTGCGCAGCAACAGCGCGCGACTGTAGGTGATTTCAACCTTGTCGCCCATCTGCAATGCCTTTACCGGGCCGAGCGCTTTGTCGACCACGATCTCGACCGGCTCGCCGGTTTCCTCCCAGAGCGTCACGCTATTTCGCTTCGGATCCACGCCAAGCACCACCGCGTTCGAGCGCGTTACGCTTTTGCCCGAAAAAACCGGCGCATTGGGTTCGCTCGCAGCGTCGTCCGCGGCGGCCGACGGAATTGCGCTGCAGAGGATGACAACGGCAGCGACAGCGGCGCCCGCCAGGAAAGTATCTGGCCATTTACATTTCATCGCATGCCCCCAGTGAAAACTCCTTCGACGCGTCGGCGTCAGCGTATCGAGCCGTCCGCCCGTGAGTCATGACGCTGAGTCTCGACGGTTGCGCTCCCGCTCGAGCAGCACGGTAGCGGCAATGAGTGCGCCGCATAACGCGCCGCTACCCGCGTGGAACAGGTACGCCCCGCTGATCACGATGCCCTGCAATGCAACGACCAGGCCCAGCATCGAGGCGAGTACGGCGATCGTCGCGAGCGAGACGCGCCACGGGTGAATGAATTTCATGTCGCCCCCGCTCGCCGGGGATGTCATTCGCTTGCCGGCTCTTTCGCGTGCGCATCGTCTGCGCGCACGAGCAGCACCGGACATTCCGAGAGCCGCACAAAGCGCTCGGCGACGCTGCCGAGAATCGCGCGTTGCATGCCGCGCCGGCCATGCGTGCCCATCACCACAAGCTCCGCGCCGAAGCGCTGCGCGCAGTGGTGCAGGCAGTGCGCGACGTCTTCGGCGACCGTCTCGGTTTCGACGAGTTCGGCCTCGCCCGTGACGCCCGCCGCGGCAAAGCGGGCCGACGCATCGTCGAGCGCGGCGCGTCCGTCGCGGCGGAACGCATCGATCATCGCGACCGGATCGTAGTACCCGGCATAAGGAAAAAGCGCGGCCTGATCGACGACATAAACCGCGTGTACCTTGCCGCGCGTCATGGCGGCGACGCGCACCGCCTCGTTCAACGCCTGCTTCGATGTGTCGCTGCCGTCTACGGCAACCAGAATCTTCTGATACATGACTGACCTCCAATGAACGCTATGTGGCCGATGGAATCGGGGCAATGCGGTTAGAGAAAGACCGGTGGCGGCTCCGTACCGGTGAGGGCCGTCGCATCGTCGGCGGGTCGGGCGAGCTTCGCGGCGACCCACGCCGGCGGATAGACGAACATCGCGCAGGGCGGATCGCGCAGCGCCCGGGAGGCCACCCGTCCCGGCAACGTTTCGATAAGCGCATGCCGGCTGCGCAAGCCCATCACGATCACGTCGGCTTTCCACTGCCTGGCCTCGCGCGAAATCGCATCGGGCACGTCGTCGAGTTCACCTTGCGTTTCGAGCAATGCGGCTTGCGCATCGACACCGTGCTCGCGCAGGACCTCGGCTGCGGCTTCGAGCGCGCGTTCGCCCGTTTGCCGGAACAGCTCGTGCGGACACCATTTGCGCAGATGAAATATGCCGTCGATCACATATGCGACCTTCACCACCGCGTTCGCGGGAAGCGACGCCAAGGCCGCGCGGAGCATCTGCAATGAAGCGTGCGTGCCGTCCACCAGGATCAGCACGCGTGCGCGGTGAGGAACGCCGGTCGGAAGCTGCCCATCGGGAACGTACAGAACCGGACAGTGCGTCGAGGCAGCCACTTCCTCCGGATCGAACTGGCACGTCCAATGGTGCTTGCGTGGCGGCGACGAGAGGGCGACGAGGTCGGCTTGCCACGACATCGCCGCGCGGCCAAGCAGCGTGGCGGTGTTGACATGGAGCGCCGGCGAGTCGAGCAACTGCGTGTCCGCCTTGACGCCGGCGCCAGCCAGTTCGTCCGAAGCGCGCTTGAGCGTGATCGATGCGGCACGCGTCATTGCCCGGTGCGCTTCGCTCCAGTCCGGGTAACTGAGCATCAGCGTCGGAAACAGCGACGCGGGGTTGCAGACGATGTCTATCAGTCTGACCATCGCATTGTCCGCGGCGAACAGCAGCGCGAAGCGCGTCAGCATCAGCAGACCGCTGCCGCGCTCGCAGGCGACCGCAATTCGCGAAAACGCCGCCTGGGCCTCCGTTTTACGCTGCGAGCCTGCCATCTGTGCCTCCATCGGATCCGGTGTCCGCCCCGGCGTGGTGTCAGGGGGGGCGGCGCGCTATGACCGGTTCATGATGAGCGGCAACGACGGACCGCCGCTTGATGTACATCAAGCAGGCGCGTCCGGCGGGCGGTGGTGAACGGAAAAACCTGTGAGGTGAGCCCGGAACGGTGAACGGCGCGCAACGTCATCCGGAGAGGGTTGAACCGTGCTTCGTGGCCGACGCAGGCATCGTTCAGGTTACCTTGTCATCAGCCTGCTTGCCGCGCGACGACGATCGCACGGTCCACGGCATCATGCGATGCATCACATCGTCCTTCAATACGAGCTCGTGAAAAAGCGCAGCGGCGATATGCGCGCCGATCAGAACCAGCAGCACCCATGCGAGCACACTATGGACGTCACCCATCGCATGACCCAACGAAGCGCCTTTTGCGGAGAGTGCCGGCAACGGAACCCCGCCGGGTAGTGCGACCGTCCATCCTCGGGATGAGGCATTGATCCAGCCGGCCACGGGCACACCGATGAGCGCCGCATAGAGCAGAATGTGTGTCGCACGCGAAAGCGCGGCTATTGTCCTGGGCACATCGGCCGGCGGCGGGGGATGGCTGATGCGCCATACGATTCGGATTACCATGACCGCGATGATCGTCGCCCCCACCATCAGGTGCCACGCGATCAGTCCATCGGGCATGGTGTCGCGGTGAATGTCGGGCATGATCCAGCCCAACATGAACTGCACGGCGATCAATAGCACGATCAGCCAGTGCAGCGTGCGGGCCATGCCGTCGTATTGGAAAGATCGTCTCGTCAAGGTAGGCTGGGGTCGATAAGCGAGCAGATGGATCATGCTCGGGTGAGGTCCGAATTTACTCACCTTCCCTGAAGAAAACCTTAAGCAATGCCGGGTATGCCCGTCATGCATAAGCGGCCGGGCGTCGTGCCGTATCGAATGACGCTTGCCTCGTGGAGCAACTGATGCGAACTCTCCTCGTCGAAGACGACGACCTGATCGGCAGCGGCGTCGACGCAGGGTTGCGTCAGGCAGGATTTGCCGTCGACTGGACACGCGATGGCGTTGAAGCGCTGCTTGCGCTACGCACGATGAGCTACGCGCTCGTCGTGCTGGACCTCGGTCTGCCGCGCATGTCAGGGAACGACGTGCTGGCCGCGATTCGCCAATCGGGCAATGACGTGCCCGTCATCGTGCTAACCGCGAAGGGAACGGTCGCGGACAAGGTAATCGGCCTCGAGGCGGGAGCAGACGACTACCTCGGCAAGCCGTTTGATCTAACCGAACTCGTCGCCCGCTGCCGCGCGCTCGTGCGCCGCTCGCATGGCCGCAGTACCGAGACAATCGAGTACCGGAACCTGCGCGTCGATCCGCTGTCGCAAACCGTCACCGTCGACGACATCCCCGTCCTCCTGACCGCAAAAGAGTGGGCCATGCTGATCCACCTGCTTGCGCACCTTGGCAAGCCTCAATCACGCGCACGCCTTGAAGATAGTCTGTACGGGTGGCATTCGGAGATTGAAAGCAACGCCATCGAAGTGCACATCTCAAACCTGAGAAAAAAACTCGGCGCAGACCTGATCAAGACGGTACGGGGTTTCGGCTATGTGATGGATAAAACGCCATGATGACGTCAATCCGCGCCCGCCTGCTCGCACTGATGCTTCCTGGCATCGGCGCGGTCTGGTGCGTGGCGATCGCGTGGAGCTACCACCAGACGGCACACGAGGTCCGTCAATGGGACCGCACGCGCCTGCTGCAGACCGCGTCGTTGTTGATGCCCCTCGACACTTACAGTCTTGCGCGCCTGGCCCCGGGTGGTATCGACGTTCGCAACGAGTATCCGGAACGCCCCGATTCAGGTTCCCCAGTCGATGGCGACCAGGTGCCTCGCCGAGCGCTGCTGGAGGTCCGCGACCGGGACGGCGCGATCATTGCCCGCAGCCCGGATTTCTTGCGTTTTTTCGCTTACAGACGGAGCTCGCCCGATGCACGTGGCTTGTCCGGTTTCGTCGTCGATAGCGCGCAGTGGAACGCGGTTTCAGTCCGCGACGCGCAGAGCGGAAGGACAATCAGCCTGATCGAACCCGCGCTGACAGGCAGCGACCTCGTCAGTGGCGTTGCGGGCAGAATCGCACGGCCGATGCTGATAGGACTTCCCGTGCTGGCGGTGCTCGTGTGGGTCAGCATCGGACGAAGCCTCGCGCCACTTGCCGCCTTGTCCCGCGCAGTGCGCGCGCGCGACGCAACGCGACTCGATCCGATCGCTGCGGGGCCGGGGCCCGTCGAGGTCGGGCCGTTGGTCGAGGAGATCAATCAGTTGCTCGCTCGCGTGCAAGCGACATTCGCCCGCGAGCGCGCATTCACGTCCGATGCGGCGCATGAACTGAAGACGCCGCTTGCCGCGATCAAGGTGCAGGCACAACTCGCACTCTCGTCGCGTGACCCTGAACTAACACGCGTCGCGATGGAGCGCGTTGCTCAAGGAGTCGATCGCAGCGCGCGGCTGGCGGAACAACTGCTCCTGCTGGCGCGTCTCGACGAACATGAACGAATCGCCGCGGCGGATGTGGATATGGTAGCGATCGCCCAGGACGCGATCCTCGCGCGGCATGATGAAATGGAACAGAAAGACATCGATCTGTCGTTCGACGCGGCGAATACGGCCGTCGTCCGCGCGGATGCGACCTTGTTGCGCATTCTGATCGACAACGTGCTGGATAACGCCGTCAAGTATGGCGCCGCGAAAGGCAAGATTGCGGTCACGATAGCGCGCGACCACCGGTCCGTCGTGCTGACGGTCGCCGATGACGGGCCCGGTGTCTCGCCCGCCGAACACGAACGGATTACCGACCGCTTCTTCCGGGGCTCGAACGTGACGGCGAGAGGGACCGGACTTGGGCTCTCGATTGTCGCCCGTATCGCGCAGTACTTTGACGCGACGCTGCGCTTCGCGCCGGGCATTGCCGGGCGTGGACTTTCGGTCCACCTTGCGTTCGATGCTGCGCAAACCCGTTGATCAGACGGACGGTGCAGACGAAGCAGACGAGGTAGATCAGAAATAATCCCCGAAACAAGGCCGTTTCGAACGTCATTTCCGAAACCTTGAAAAACAGAATCGAGCCGAATACGGGCACTTGTAGTGTCAGGCATCCCGCCGCCGCGATCATCAGGTACGCGCGAACAATTCGCGCGACCCGGTAACGCATCATTTCTGGCCACATGGTTCGACACGTACTCGCTGGACGATCCAATTCGGCACAGGCTGACATACGACGCTGAGGAAGCACTTAAGCTTCGCTTTCAGGACGTAAGCGGCGGTATTTCCTGAGTGCGGGTTGAGCGTCGAAGGCGGCCCGACATCCGCATTCGCGCAGGACCTGACTAAGCGCGGACCTACCGGTGTCCTGGACTTCGCAGCTCGACGTCGCGGACGTCGCGGACGCCGCAGCGATGCTATTCGACCGGGTCGACTTCAACGGGGTGGCGGCGGTCGGTCAGTGCCCGCCCAGCGGTGCCCGCATGGTCGAGCGCGTGTGCGGTTAAAGATCGAGGTCGCGGTGCCGGCCAGCACCGTTTTTGCAATCAAGCCCCGCCTGCGCCAGGACACCGCGCCCCCCTCCTACCGCCTGGACGAACGCAGTCTGTCTGCACGCACGACGCAACCACGCAAGCAGGCGCTCGTCGCGGCCTGGCGCTTCATCGTTTCCGCCTAGTACAAAGACCGCATGCATGCTGCTGCCGTGGCGTGTTTCCACCGAATCCGACCAGATCAGCGCTCCGGACGAAGATCGGATCGCACCGCCGTGGGAGGAAAGAAACAGCAGTTCGTAAGAATCGTCAACTCGTTCGCCTATGCCGCGAAGTCGATTGGCGACGTCGAAGGTCTCGACCACACGCCCCAGCGACATCAGCGAAAAACCGCTCAGCAAAATAAGGGCGATACGGCGCGGGCGCGGCACGGTTGCCGCGCGGGCGCCGGGCGCCGCATGCATCGCTTGACCAACCGCATCGACCGCATACTCCATTTCATGCTCCTCTGCCGCAAGCAGGCCCGCTTTCGAAGTACAACATCGTAAATTCCTCCCGCGATCATTCGATATAGACGGCCGATCGCTCTCCGCTATTGGCGGATCAAAACAAACGTCTCTGTGGCTCGTATTCCATGTCGCGCGGCGCGGCAAGCAGGCGCCCCGTCGAGGCTCATGCTTTCATGCTCCCGCTGAAGTAATTGAACGCGCCACTGTAGTCGTCGCGCGTGATGGTCTCCTCCCCCGTCTTCTGCAGGACCGTTTGCCCGTTTCTGACGAGCACAAAGCGTGGCCGCCCGGGCGTCCACGGAAACGCGGCTTCATTGACCCCCGCCTGTAACGGCAACACCCAGCGATTCGCTCCGCACGTCACTTGCAGACTCGCCTCCTGCGGCACAAACGCCGTGACATGGATATAAGACGTCAATCGCCCGGAGCCGCGCGGCGGAAACGCGGCGCGGTTGGAGATCGCATCGATGAGGTTCGTATGCAGATCGACCGGATGCAGCCGGTAGAAATAAAATATCTCGTCGCGATCGATGGCAGGCTTAACGCCCGATTTGAACCAGTCGATGAAATAGCGGCTCGCATCGAGATAGCCGGTATGGTTCAACAGAATGCCAAACCGCTCGTTGTACACGAGCGCTCCCGATGTCGAGCCGATGGGCGCAACGTAAGTGGACTCGGCCCAGTCGTTCCACGTCACGATCTGCACCCAGTCCGCGTCGGCGGCAATGGCTGCCTGCCATTCGTCCGCCATGCCGTTAAAGCCATTCGTTTCGAATGCGCGATAGTTGGTACCTGACGCAAGGCCCCGATAATACGGCGTAACGGGCGCCATCAATGCCTTGCGCGCACGCCTGAGCGTGAAAGCGAGCAGCCTGATCGAACTGGCCAACGAGTCCGGCGATGCCGCCGCGCCGAAGAAGAAGTATCCGTCGGCGGATTCCGTTCGCTTCGCGATTTCCGTTGCCTGCTCCGGTCCGATCACCGCCTCTCCGCTGCCCGGCGAAAAATGCGGTATGAACCATGCGCCGAGCTGACGCGCCTGACGGATCAGCGCATTGCATCGAGCGGGGTCCCGCCCGCCAAGTCCGTAAGCGGACAACACCGGCTTGCCGTCCTGCATCAGCTGCGCATCCAGACCGCGTATCGTCGCGACGATGTCGTCGAGTTCGTTCTGCGCGTTGCCGTCGATGGAAACGAATAATTTGAAACGGCCTGAAAAGCCTTTAGCCGCCTCGTATAGAAGCAAAGCCCGCTGTTTGTAATGCGGCTCGCTCGCGTGCCAGCCGCCGCAGTTGAGCGCGAATCCGTCGATTCCGCGCGCGAGCGCGTCACGTATTTCCGCGGCATAGTCCTCAAGCTGCGCGTGCGGTCCGCCCCTCGGCCACGCGACCATGTAATGCGCGAACACGTATTTCCTCGATACGGGCGCTGCCGGCTGCGCCGCCGCCGCAACGAGCGCGTGCCCGCCCGGCAATGCAGCCAACGAAGCCGCGGCCGCCGCTTCAAGCAATCTTCGTCGTTCCATCGTTCGCGCCAGTCTCGAATCGGGATTCAGACCGAAACCGCCATGGGTTTCGTGCTTAGCCGCGCGGACAGGCCGAGCACAACGGCTCCGCCTAGCACCGGCCCGAGCGTCGCGCCGATCAGTCCGAGCGCGTAGGACAGCAGCGTGACGAGTATCAGCGACGCTCCGGCCTCGAGCGATGACAGTCTGACAAACGACCGTTGATCGATCGAGAAAACGTGCAGCGAGTAGATCCGGCAAACGAAGATCACGCCGGCACCGAGAAACGCCGCGAACATGAAAGCGAATTGACGAACCGGTTCACCTAACGAAGCGGTGGGAAACAGATGAACGCGCAGCGCAACCCAGCTGGCCGACGCGACCAGCCCGACGCCGGCAATGGCGCCCAACGCGACCGGCGCGCGCCGCACCCTCCGTAACGACCGCATCGCGCCGCCCAACTTGCTCGCAACGACCAGCGCGAATGCCTGGCCGCTATTGAATGCGAGATTGTGGACGCTCTTGACACCCCGATACAGTGCCGCGGCCGACGGTCCCAACACCAGTGTGACGAGCATGATGTCCGCATGCTTGGCGCCGGAAAAGACCGCATTCGAATACCAGCTTCCCAGTATCTCCTTGCGATGTTCCTTGAGGAAATCAAGGTAACCGAAAGTCCATGGATTGAATTTTCCAGGGGCGGCAGCCGATGCGTCGAATTCGCCCAGGTACGTACTGCCGGAAAGAACGGTAACAAGATAAGTCAGCAACAGCATCGCGCCGTATCCCGCTTCCACCAGCAGCAAGAGGTCGGGAAGCATCGGCTGAAGATCGGCGTGCGCGACGACCAGCCACACCACGGCGACGCGGCTGAGCGCCGATATGCTCGACACCGCGCATACGACGGCACTGCGTCCGTAAAGCCGCAGCACGCCGAGCGAAAAATGCGAGAGCCCGAAGCACGCGGGCGCGATCACGAGGCTGCCTGCGAAATGCGGTTGGGCAACGAGGCCCCGCTGCGCAATGAAATGCGTTATCGACGCAAAGACGATCGTTGAACCCACGGCGCTCGCCACATCGAGAAAGATGAGCGTCGAGACTTTTGAGCGGACCCGATCGATCGTGAAGATACGCGGGGAACCGAAATTGAAGAGATCGATGGCAATATAGAAAAACGCGAGCAACGCGTACGATCGGCCGAGCCAGTCCGGGTCGAGGTGGCGCAATGCGAGCGCGACCGCCACGAAGTTGCCGAGTGCGGGCAGCGCGGAGGCCAGCACCACGTAGAGGAAGTCCTTCTTCACGTGGGGCTCCTCGCCTTCAGTTCGGCACAGTAGGTCAGATACTGCGACTGCAATGTCGAAAACTGGAACCTGCGCGCGATCGAACGATGCCGTTGCGCCTCGCTTCTGCGGAACGCCGGGTCCTTCACGACGCGTTCGATGCGATCGCACAGGCCCGCAACGTCACCGGGCTTGACGAGCTCGTTCACTTCCAGCACCTCGGCAATGCCGCCGACCTGCGTCGCGATCACCGGTACGCCGAGCGCCATCGCTTCAAGCATGGCGCGCGGCATACCCTCCTGAAACGACGGCAACACAAACAGCGCATGCCGCGCGACGGCCGCGCGCACTTCGTCGCCGCCCATCGACCCCGCGAAATGCACCGCGCCGTCAATGCCGGCCTGCTTCGCTTCCCTGACGAATTTCTCCCGCAGCGAGCCGTCTCCGATCAGCGTCGCATGCACGTTCAGTCCGCGTGCGCGAAGCCGGGCGATCGCGTGTATCAGTACCGTATGGCCTTTGCTTTCGTTATGCATCATCGCCACGTTGACGATCCCGAAGCTGTGGTGCGGATCGTTCGCCGGGCCGACCGCCTGATCGAACATCGAATCGGGCAGATAGACGTCGCTGAAGCCGAAAACGCGCCGGATGTCATGTGCCGGATACTCGAGTTGCAAGGTGTAGGCGGTGACGTAGCGGACGGTCTGAGCGTGCGTCGCGGCGTACCGCGTCGCCCAGCAATGCACCGCGCGCGCGATCCGCCGCAATGGATGCCGCGATGCCGCGTCACTGAAATAATCGGCGGGATCGGCCACGATTTCGGTCGAAAAACGCTTGCCGCGCCACCAGCAGATCAGCATCGCCAGTAGCGCGATATTCCCCGGAAAGCGGATCAGCAGGACGTCTGCCTGCGCGACGGTCCGGCTGACGCGCGCGACGAGACGCGGGATACCGGCCAGCAAGGCAGCGACACCGCGATGGGCGCCAAGATCGAGAAACGATGTCCGCTCACCGGTCACACGCGTACCGACCGGTCTCGCCGCCGGAAACGAGCGCGCGGCAATACGCACCTCGTCGAAACTCTGCGTGAAACGGGCCGCAAATTTCTCGAAGCCCATATGCGGGCTATAGACTTCTGTCCCGACTCGCGAGAAATTTCCGTCCATCAGCAGCGTGATCGAAGTGTCGCGTTTCATTCTTGATGTACTCCAGCAGTTCGTCGTAGCGGTTCGCGGATGCCGTATTCAAACTGTTCCAGAAAAGGTGCGGCACCGTTCTCAGTTGCTCCACCAGCGTGGCTACCGCAGCCGGATCGAAGTCGCTGGCATGAAAGACGTACTCGTCGAGACCCAGATCGCGATACGCGGCGATGCCCTTTCGCTCATACGACAGATGGACGCTCGGCACCCCGGCAAGCACGCTTTCGAGGCTTCCGTGCAGACGCACCGAAACGACGATGGCGTCGCGGCATCGCAAGGCTTCTCGCAATGACGTGCGGCACTCGATACCGAACACACGACGGTAGAACGCGTCGTCGCTATTGCCCCGGCCGGAACTCTGCAAAACGAATTCCGCATCCGGAATCAGCTCCGCAAGGCGTTTGACGTTTCGCAGGTAAGCGTCCGAGTACGGCTTGCCGCTCAGATCACGAAACACGAAATACACCTTTTGCCGATCTATGGCGGGTTGCACCACGGTTGCCTGCACCCGTCTGGCGATTTCGAGCACCACCAGATCGCCGATCCGGATGCCGCGCCAATGCTGCAGTTGCTGGTTGCTCTTGTCGTCGCGCAGAAATATCGTGCCGACGTAACGCCGAACCAACTTTTTCAGAATGAAACCGGTGAAACCGTTGAACGGTCCGACGCTTTGCGGCAGATAAATGGTTTTGCTTCGTGCGCTGGCCGCGGCACACAGAATTTGCGTGCCATGCGCGATCAGGGCCTTCCATCCTTCGGCCGCATTTCCGGAGCGCAGATATCCGCCGCCGACGCCGAAAAATATCGCCGGACGTCGGGACACCACGCGAACCGCAGTCCTCAACACAAACTCCGCGAGCGAAATCAGCTCGACCTCGGGATCGTCGAGGTAGTTCGCGAACGCCGCCTTGTCGAGGCACACGACCGTCACGCGCCGATCTATGCCGGCCGCGCGAATGGCTTCCAGACTCAACTTCACGAGCAGTCCGTCGCCGCTGTTACGCGGGCTATAGGCGTGCAGCAGAAACACGTCATGCGCTCTCATAGCAGCTCATCATCGATCTGAAAAAGCGATCCGCGCGAAACGCGTGATCGAATACATGGCGTGCATTGGCGCCCATTCGCCGGCATTCTTCAAGCGATAACGCATTGAGCTGTCCGGCCAGGCATTCGCTGGTCAATTCGCGCAACATCAGGCCGTTGTAGCCGTGAATCACCTGTTCCGGCAATGAGCCCTCATTGGACACAACGAGCACCTTCCCGGCCCGCATCGCCTCGATCGGAACGAGCGCCATGCCCTCCCAACGCGAGGGCACCACGATGACATCCATCTCCTTCATCGCCCGACCGGTCTCCTCCGGACCCACCCAGCCGTGATACGTGACGCACGGGTCGTCGGCGCGCAGACTCACCCCGCCTCTAACCGCCGTGCCGAATATGTGCACGTGCAAGCCGTCCTTCAAACGCGGTATGGCGCCCAGAAGAATGTCGAATCCCTTTTGATAGTCGAGCCTGCCGAAGTAGCCGACCTGAATCGACATGCCGGCATCCCGCGCGGCCGCCTGCGTGGCGCCACGCTCGGCAGCCACGTCCGGCGAAATGCCGGTGTACACGAGATCGATTTTTTCCAGCGGGATGCGGTAGCGTCGGGCGGCGCGCACTTCGTCGAACGACATGCATAGAATCCTCGTGCATCGTTTCGACAGCGCTCGCTCGACCGATGCAAACAGATGCCGGATCGCCGCCGGCGTGTCCCGCTTCATGAAGGACCACGCGTGCGGCGTGTACAGCACCCGCTGCGTGTCACGATATCGGCTCAGGCGGACGTACACGCCCGGATAGGTGCTGTGGCAATGGATCACGTCTGCGTCGATGTCGTCGATCAGCGTCTTCAGCTTCCGTGCGACCACCGGAAACAGCAGAGGGTTGCGGCTCGATCGATAATGAACCACCGCCACGCCCGCGATACCCGGCTCGACCTGGGTGAGATTCATCGGGTCGCAAAGCAGGACCACCTCGTGCCCAAGGTTTCGCTGCTCGATCATCAATGCACGCACGTAGCTGGCGATTCCGCCAATCCAGGTCTCGACTACATGAACGATTTTCATGTCACGCCCCGCGATAAGTATTTGCGCCGTACCGTGCGTCGATACCGCACGGATCCGCTTTTTTTCCACAACTAACAATCTTCTTCCGTCAAACTCCCCCATGCTTCAGACACTCGGCACAACCCGCCTCGCTCACTCCGCCGTTCTTGCCCGCTCGTAGCGATACGCGATATACCGATAGGAACCGTACTTCGAGCGATAGCCGAACGCGCGCGCATCGACCGCGTTGAAAATCACGCCCTTTAGCGATGCGTTTGCGCGTTCGAGCTGTTTTGCGCTTTCGGTCAGTTCGCCTATCACGGTTTTCTGGAATCGGGCCACGAGGAACGTCGTGCCCATGCTTCCCGCGAGAATGCTGGCGTCCGCCACCGCCAGGACCGGCGGTGCGTCGATGACAACGAGGTCGTACATATCGCCGACACGGTCGAGAAGTCGAACCATGCCCTTGCTCATCAGGAGTTCGGACGGATTCGGCGGAAGGTTGCCCGTGGTCACAAGATCGAGCCCTGCCGATACGTCGCGATTGATCACCTCGTCGAGCGAAGCCTGGTTCGACAGAATGTTCGACAGACCGCGGCCCCGGGCGATACCGAAGTACTTGTGCAGGTGGCCGCGTCGCATGTCCGCATCGATCAGCAGCACGCGCTTGTCGGAGCCGCCGATGATCGCGGCCAGATTCGACGCGACGAACGACTTGCCGACGCTCGGCCCAGGCCCCGTCAGAAGCAGACGGTTGTTCGATGCCTCGAGCATCGCGAACGTCAAGGCGGTTCGCAAGCTACGTAAGCTTTCGATGGACGGGTCCGCGCGATCCCGGCTCGCAAGCAGCGAGAGGCCGCGCCTGTGCGAACGCAATTCGTCCTCGAGAGAACGCTGTTGCGGCGAGTACGGAATGGCGCCGTAGACGCTAAGCCTCGCGTAGCGCTCGATATCCTGCGCGTCGGTCACACCGCCGTACAGGTGTTCGCGGCCGAATGCGCCACACACGCCGAGCATCCACCCGCCAATCAGCGACAAGGCGATGACGAGCGGCTTCTTCGGTTGCACAGGTTCTTCCGGCACGCGCGCATGATCGACGAGACGCACGTTTCCGACCTTGCCGGCCGACACGAGCTTGAGCTGCTGAAGGTTGCTCAGCGCCCCGAGGTAGATGTCCGTATCGACCTGCACGTCTCGCAGCAACGCGACCGTTCCCTGCTCCAGATCCGGCAGGAGCTTCATGCGACCGTCGACGCCTCTGAGCCGCTGCTGCATATCGCCGATCTGCCGGTCGATCGCTTGCACGGACGGATAGTCCGGCGAGAAAGTACTGGTCAGCTCGGAACGTTTTTGTTGCAGCGTCAGCAGCGTGGTCTGCCATGCAACGGTCTCCTGCAGCAGGCTTTGCGCCTCGAGGCCCAGGTCGTACGTGCCGTGCCGGTTGCGGTATTCGTTGTAGCGCTTTTCGGCCTTCTCCAGATCGCTCTTCAGACCCGGCAACAGGCCTTCGAGGAACGCGGACGACTTGTCCGCTTCGGCCGATTTCCGTTTGATGTTCTGCGCGACATAAGCCAGGCCGATCGTGTTGAGAATCCTTGCAGTCTTCTCCGGGCTGCTACCGCGAAGCGAGGCCATGATGATGTCGCTCTGCTTGCCCTTTTGCTCGACCGTCAACTGCTTCTGCAGATCCGCTAACGTCTTGAGCTCGGAATTCCGGATCAGCGTGAACGCCGCACCGGGCTTGCCGTTGACCGACGACACCAGCAGCCGGATCCGTCCGACGCTCTGATCGGCGACCACCATGTGGCCGATGCTGCCTTCGATCGGCGCGTCCAGATCCGATTGGGTCAGGCGGAATCGGCCGCCGTCGAGCAGCGTAAGCTTGAATCGCTCGCCCTGGAGATCGACCGGTACGTCGAACAGATCGACCTTGATCGACTCGACGCCCCAGCAGAATCCGCCAAAACCCAATAGACCCGGCGTCGACAGACCTTTCGAGTGCTGCGCGATCAACCAGCCGAAAACCGGGAAATAACGCGGCGCGGCCTCGATATAAAGCTTGAGATCCTGCACGGCCTGATCGACGACCGCGCGCGACTGCAGAATTTCGATCTCGCCTTCCGCCTGCGTCTTCACATCGAACAGCGACGACACGTCGTTGAGCAAAGAACCGGCGCTGGTCGGGTTGTCCTCCTCCACCTGGACCATGATGTTGGCTTCGTAGCGCGGCCGTGCGAGAAACGCATATGCGGTGCCGAGAATCAGCACGATGGCGCAGATTGCGGCGACGGTCCACCGTCTGCCGATCAGGATATCCATATACCGGACGAAGTCGGTATCGCCTTCGCCGAGGTCGGCCGTCGTGTTGTCGATTATGTTGCTCATCGTGTTTGACATCCGTCTAAGCGAGCGCCTTGATACGCGAAGTCCATACGTCGACACCGCGAACGATCAAACCGAACGAATCGTGAAACCGGTCAATCGGTTTCCGATAGGGGTCGGGCACGTCGAAGTCTTCTGCTTCGCCGAGACGAAACACCTTTCCATGAGAGGTTGGATACCGGTGCAGCAGCTCGCGCATATGTGTCGCTTCCATCGTCAGGATCAACTCGGCCTCGTTCACGAGCGCCAGGTTGACCCGGCGTGCGCGATGCGGCGTGATATCGAGTCCGTGCTCGGCGGACACGCGAATCGCGTCGGGATCGGCGGCGTAGCCCTCCAGCGCGTCGAGCCCCGCCGACGCCACCGCGATTCCGTCGAGCCTGTCGCGCAACGCATACTCGGCCATCGGGCTGCGGCAGATGTTGCCCACGCATACCACCAGAATCTTGTTCATCATTTCCCGACGATCACTCCGGTGAGTCCCGCGTTCACCGCGGGCAATAACAGGTTCAGCACGCGGCTGAAACGGACGAGGCCGTTTCCGTCGACGTATACGATGTCGCGAGGCGCGAGCGGAAACTGATCCGCCAGAACCATCGCGACCGGCGACTTCGCATCGAGGCGATAGACCTGCGGATGCGCCGTCGTTGCATCGCGGATGACGTACACCTGGGCCGGATCCGCCGATGCGCTGTTGAAACTGCCGGCCTGCGACAGCGCGTTGCTCAGCGACAGCTTTCCATCCCGCATCGGCAACGCGGTGGAAGGCTTCGTCACTTCGCCCATCACATACACGCCGCTGTCGTCGCGCGCCTTCACACGCAAAAGATCTCCGTTATGCAAGACGATCTGCGCCGGGTTGAACCCGTTCTCGAACATCGAGGTCATGTCGAGCCGATACGACTGGCCGTTGCGCACCAGCAGCAGGCGGCTCTGATCGGCTGTGGCAGAAAATCCGCCGGCCCTGCCGATCGCGTCGTAGAGCGTCATCGGCACGTCGTTCAGCGGCTGCACGCCAGGCGTATGAACTTCGCCTTCGATAAAGACCTGCTTGGCGCGAAACGACGCAATACGAACCGTGACCTGCGGTTGCTTGAACGGCTTGACCAGTGCCGCCCGCACCTTTTCCTGGATCTGCGCCGTCGTCAGTCCGGCTACGTGCAACGTGCCGGCGAACGGAAACTGGAGGTTGCCGTCGTGGTCCACGACAAAACCAGGGACCGGGTCCGCGGTCCGGGTGGTGGTCTGGCCCGGCGCGCCTTGCGCGATGGCGAGCTCGGGATGGTCCCAAACGGTGATCTGCAGGACGTCCGCGGGCCCGACCCGATACGGCGCGGGCTCGGCAGACAGATCGCGGGCAACCCGTTCGCCATCCGCGACGCCGAGCGCACGCTGTTGCGCGATCAGCGTGGTGTCGATGTCCATGATCGGCACCGGTGCGGTTTGCGCCACCCCTTGGGCGTCATGAGCCACGTCGATGGTCGCGGGCTGGATCATCTTCTGACCGGGCGCCACCGCGCACGATGCGAGCACGACGGAAACCGCCAATACCGGAATCGCGAATACCGACCTTCGTACGCCGCCGCCGATGACATCCTCTGCAATCTGATCGCCCGTCTCTCGCATTGCATTCCTTTATTGCATTCCCTGATTGCATCCCTTTTCGCATCGCGCCATTCACGCTAACTTGCGTCCCCTGCTTTCGAGGCGAATCATATTCGCGGCAAGCACGGTCCGATTCCGTTCCGTCCGATCAGGACAAGGGGTTGGCGGATTCGGCAAAGGTGGGTCATCTGCCGTCTCGACGTGGCCGCGTTATGCGTTATTTCATCGGCATAGGCAAAAAAAAAGCCCTCCGTGACAACGTCATGAAGGGCAAAACGTTTGGCCAGCCAGGAACGGGGGGAAGCATGGCGGCCAAAGTCGGGAACCGATTTATCCGTGCGTGGGCCGCTCCGCTACATGCGCCGCGCTTGCCGATTGTCTGGCATACGAAACAAGTGGAATGACGACGTTTTCCGCCACGGTGTGCAACGCCATTCGCTCGTTGCATCCGTCGAGCAGCATCCATAGGCCGCATCGATGCACCGGCAAACGGCGCACGTCGCCAAAGAAAAGTGCGATATGCGTTGTCGAACTGCCGATCGACCGCTGCATCGCCCGATTGGCGCCAACGCAGTTCCAGCAGAACGGTCCGCATGACTCAGAAGTCGACCTGACGAGATGGATCACCATGTCGAGCCCTTTGCCGTCGCGGTGTCGCAAGACCTCCCACGAAGCCTTGGCTCCAGAACCGGGCAGATCCTGAAGCCAGCCCTCGACCTCGAAGTCGTAGAAGCCCCACAAACGAAGCCCCACACGCATCACACTCAGGCCCGAGTCCATCGCACCTCCGATTCCGCTGGACCCGGCCATCAATCGATCATCGCGACGACGCGCTCGCGTTCGTCGAGATACGCGCGAAAATCGGCCGCGAGTTCCGCATGACGCAGCGCGAATTCGACGGTCGCCTTCAGATAGCCCAGCTTGCTGCCGCAGTCGAAACGTGTGCCGTCGTATTTATACGCGAGCACCTGTTCGTCGTTGAGCAGCGACTGGATCGCGTCGGTCAGTTGCAACTCGCCGCCCGCGCCCGGCTTCAGCGCGCGGATATGTTCGAAGATGCGCGGCTTGAGCACATAACGGCCGACCACGCCGAGATTGGACGGCGCGACGTCCGGCGCCGGCTTTTCCACGATGCCCGACATCTTGATGATCGCGTCTTCCCATTCCTTGCCG
>NZ_BAAILL010000040.1:0-401 GCF_054589215.1 Paraburkholderia sp. 2C
GGCCCAAGGAAATACACATCGACATCGCTCGAAGCCGGCATGAATTCACGCAGCCGCGCTTCGTCGAGATAGCCCGCGGCGTCATGCGCGCTGTCTTCCACGCGCGGCTTTTCATACACGTAGAAGCGCTTCAGCTGTGGATTGCGTGTGGCGAGGTCGTCGATAAAGTGACGGAATGCATGCACGCCGCCATGACGCGCCGCGTGAATGAAATGCACGGGCCGCGACGTCTTCAGCGCCACGCGCAGCATCGCAAGCGTCGGCGTAATGCCCACGCCGCCGCTGATCAGCACGAGCGGCTTCGTGCTGTCTTCGAGCGTGAAATCGCCGGACGGCGCGAACACGTCGAGCGTGTCTTCCTCGATCACATGATCGTGCAGGTAATTCGATACCTTGCCGTT
>NZ_BAAILL010000041.1:0-31614 GCF_054589215.1 Paraburkholderia sp. 2C
TGCGGAGCACGAGTTCAACGCATCGACGTTCACGGGCCGCGTGATCGCGGGCACGGGCTCGGACATGTATTCGGCGATCACCGGCGCGATCGGCGCACTGCGCGGACCGAAGCATGGCGGCGCAAACGAGGCCGCATTTGAAGTGCAAACGCGCTATCCGAATCCGGACGAAGCGGAAGCCGACATCCGCAGGCGCGTGGAAAACAGGGAAGTCGTGATCGGCTTCGGTCACCCGGTCTACACGACCGGCGACCCGCGCAACAAGGTGATCAGGGAAGTCGCGAAGAAGCTCTCGAAGGAAGCGGGCAACACGAAGCTGTTCGATATCGCCGAGCGGCTCGAGACGGTGATGTGGGACGCGAAGAAAATGTTCCCGAATCTCGACTGGTTCAGCGCGGTGTCGTATCACATGATGGGCGTGCCGACCGCGATGTTCACGCCGGTGTTCGTGATCTCGCGCACGAGCGGCTGGGGCGCGCACATCATCGAGCAGCGCATCGACAACAAGATCATCCGCCCGAGCGCGAATTACACCGGGCCGGAGAATTTGAAGTTCGTGGCGCTAAATAGGAGAAAATAGCGTCCGCTGTGCGCATTCGGGGCGCGTGCAGTCACCCCGGCGGCTCGGTTCCAGCCGGCCGCGCACGATTAATCGATATTAGATAGAAAGGTTCAATTGTCATGAAAAAGCTGCTGATCGCTGCCGTTGTCGGCGCATTGTCTTCGACGCTGCTGGTCACCGCGGAGAACGCTTCCGCCCAGGCGTCGAGCACGACCACCACGAAAAAAGCCACTACCTCGAAGGCGAAAGCCCCGCAACCGAAGCGCCTGTTCAAGCGCAAGCCGAATCCGACCAAGGAAGCCAAGGTCGATCCGATCCCGGACGGCTCGGAGAAATGGACTTGTAAGGAAGGCCTGTCGTTCGACATGAAGGGCGACATGAAGCGCGACCAGATCGTCACGGTGCACTGGGCCAACAAGAACTACCAGTTGCCGCGCGAAGCGACGACGACGGGCGCCGACCGCTTCCACGACGCGGCGAGCGGCCTCGACATGGTCGTGATTCCGACCAAGGCGATGCTGTTCTCCGACAAGGAAGGCGAGCGTCTCGCCGACGAGTGCAAGACGGCCGCGATGATGCAAGGCGCACCGGCGCCGACGCAATCGAACGCGCTCGACAAGGCGCAGTAATCGCTTTACCGCTGGCTGGGCGATCTCAGGTCGCCACGTTGGTGAATCGCTTCAGGTCTTAACAGGAAACCTCGATGTCCGCACCGATCTCAAACGTCCGCCCCGAACCGGACAAAGTCCTCGTCGATATTGTCGACTATGTGCTGAACTACAAGATCGACAGCGCGCTCGCGCTCGAAACGGCACGCAATTGCCTGATCGACACGCTCGGCTGCGGACTCGAGGCCCTCTCCTACCCCGCCTGCACGAAGCTGATGGGACCGATCGTGCCTGGCACGATCGTCCCGAACGGCGCAAAAGTGCCGGGCACGCAGTTCCAGCTCGACCCGGTTCAGGCCGCCTTCAATATCGGCGCGATGATCCGCTGGCTCGACTTCAACGACACATGGCTCGCCGCCGAATGGGGCCATCCGTCCGATAACCTCGGCGGCATTCTCGCGACCGCCGACTGGCTGTCGCGCAACGCCATCGCCAACGGCAAGCAGCCGCTCGCGATGAAGGACGTCCTGATCGGCATGATCAAGGCGCACGAAATTCAAGGCTGCATCGCGCTCGAAAATTCGTTCAACAAGGTCGGGCTCGATCACGTGCTGCTTGTGAAGCTTGCGTCGACCGCCGTGGTCGGCCAGTTGATCGGGCTCACGCGCGACGAGCTCATCAATGCGGTGTCGCTCGCCTTTGTCGACGGGCACTCGATGCGCACCTATCGCCATGCGCCGAACACGGGCTCGCGCAAGTCGTGGGCCGCCGGCGACGCCACGTCGCGCGCGGTGCGCCTCGCGCTGATCGCGAAGACCGGCGAGATGGGCTATCCGTCGGTGCTTACCGCAAAAACGTGGGGCTTCTACGACGTGCTCTTCAAAGGCAACGAATTCAGATTCCAGCGCCCGTACGGCTCGTACGTGATGGAAAACGTGCTGTTCAAGATCTCGTTCCCCGCCGAGTTCCATTCGCAGACCGCCGTGGAAGCGGCCATGACACTGCATCGGCAGCTCGCCGCGCAAGGCAGGCGCGTCGAAGACATCAAAAAGATCACGATTCGCACGCACGAAGCGGCGATCCGCATCATCGACAAAAAAGGCCCGCTCAATAACCCGGCCGATCGCGACCATTGCATCCAGTACATGGTGGCGGTGCCCCTGATTTACGGCCGGCTCACGGCGGCCGATTACGAAGATGCGATCGCGCAAGACCCGCGCATCGACGTATTGCGCGCAAAAATCGAATGCGTCGAAGACGTGCAGTACACGAAGGATTATCACGACCCGGACAAGCGTTCTATTGCAAACGCCTTGACCATCGAGTTCAACGACGGCTCGAAGCTCGACGAAGTGGCGGTCGACTACCCGATCGGTCACAAGCGTCGCCGCGCCGACGGCATCCCCTTGCTCGTCGAGAAGTTCCGCACGAACCTTGCGCGGCGTTTCCCGGCAAAGCAGCAACAGGCGATTCTCGATGTGTCGCTGGATCAGGCAAAGCTCGAAGCGATGCCGGTCAATGAATACGTCGATCTGTACGTCATCTAGTTCAGAAACGTAGCAACGTCATTTCCTCGAAACCCCAGGAAAATACCATGGCCCACAACCTCCACAAAACACTCAAGGAATTCGACAGCGGTTCCGGCAAAGGCAAGTACTACTCGCTGCCGCAACTTGGCAAGGCATTGAACGTCAAGATCGAGCGGCTGCCCGTCTCGATCCGTATCGTGCTGGAATCGGTGCTGCGTAACTACGACGGCAAGAAGATCGCCGAAGAACACATCGAGCAACTCGCGACGTGGAAGCCGAACGCCGCGCGCGTCGACGAAATTCCGTTCGTCGTATCGCGCGTCGTGCTGCAGGACTTCACCGGCGTGCCGCTGCTCGCCGACATCGCCGCGATGCGCGGCGTCGCCGAGCGCGCGGGCAAGAACCCGAAGTCGATCGAGCCGCTCGTGCCGGTCGACCTCGTCGTCGACCACTCGGTGCAGATCGACCACTTCCGCGAGAAGGATGCGCTCGACCTCAACATGAAGCTGGAATTCAAGCGCAACAACGAGCGCTATCAGTTCATGAAGTGGGGCATGCAGGCATTCGACACGTTCAAGGTCGTGCCGCCGGGCGTCGGCATCGTGCACCAGGTGAACCTCGAATACCTCGCACGCGGCGTGCACAAGAAGAGCGATAACGGCGATACCGTGTACTACCCGGATTCGCTGGTCGGCACCGACAGCCACACCACGATGATCAACGGCATCGGCGTGGTCGGCTGGGGCGTCGGCGGTATCGAAGCGGAAGCCGGCATGCTCGGCCAGCCCGTGTACTTCCTCACGCCGGACGTGGTCGGCGTGCACCTGTCGGGCAAGCTGCGCGAAGGCGTGACGGCCACCGACCTCGTGCTGACGATCACCGAAATGCTGCGTAAAGCGAAGGTGGTCGGCAAGTTCGTCGAGTTCTTCGGCGAAGGCACGCGCTCGCTGTCGGTGCCGGACCGCGCAACGATCGGCAATATGGCGCCGGAATACGGCGCAACGATGGGCTTCTTCCCGGTCGACGAAAAAACCATCGATTTCTTCAAGGGCACGGGCCGCACCGACGCGGAAATCTCGGCCTTCGAAAACTACTTCAAGGCGCAGGAACTGTTCGGCGTCGCGGGCGAAGGCGAAATCGACTACACCACGGTTCTGAAGCTCGACCTCGGCACCGTGGCTCCGTCGCTCGCCGGTCCGAAGCGTCCGCAAGACCGCATCGAAATCGGCAACGTGCAGTCGACGTTCAAGGACCTGTTCTCGAAGCCGGTCGGCGAAAACGGCTTCGCGAAGAAGGCCGCGGACCTCGACGCGCAATACACCACCAGCAACGGCGTCAACGTGAAGAACGGCGACATCCTGATCGCCGCGATCACGTCGTGCACGAACACGTCGAACCCGAGCGTGCTGCTCGCCGCCGGCCTGCTGGCGAAGAAGGCGGTCGAAGCCGGCCTCACGGTCGCGCCGCACATCAAGACGTCGCTCGCACCGGGATCGCGTATCGTCACCGAGTACCTGACGAAGACGAATCTGCTGCAATACCTCGACAAGCTCGGCTTCACGCTCGCCGCGTACGGCTGCACGACCTGTATCGGCAACGCCGGCGACCTCACGCCGGAACTGAACGAAGCAATCACGAAGAACGACATCGTCGCGGCGGCCGTGCTGTCGGGCAACCGCAACTTCGAAGCGCGTATTCACCCGAACATCCGCGCGAACTTCCTCGCGTCGCCGCCGCTCGTCGTGGCCTATGCGATCGCCGGCAACATCACGCGCGACCTGATGACCGAGCCGGTCGGCAAGGGCAAGGGCGGCAAGGACATCTATCTCGGCGACATCTGGCCGTCGAGCGACGAGGTCAATGCGCTGCTCAAGTACGCGCTCGATGCCGACGCGTTCCGCACGAACTACTCGCAGCTCACGAAGAAGGGCGACCTGTGGAGCAAGATCGAAGGCGCGGAAGGCCAGGTCTACGACTGGCCGAAGTCGACCTACATCGCGGAGCCGCCGTTCTTCGGCGACAACTTCTCGATGCAGCCGTCGTCGAGCATCGCCGCCGTCAAGGGCGGCCGTGCGCTCGGCGTGTTCGGCGACTCGGTGACGACCGACCACATCAGCCCGGCAGGCTCGATCAAGGAAGACTCGCCGGCCGGCAAGTGGCTGAAAGAAAATGGCGTGCAGAAGGCCGACTTCAACAGCTACGGTTCGCGCCGCGGCAACCATGACGTGATGATGCGCGGCACGTTCGCGAACGTGCGGATCAAGAACCTGATGATCCCGGCGAAGGCCGACGGCACGCGCGTCGAAGGCGGCCTGACGATTCACCAGCCGAGCGGCGAACAGATGTTCATCTACGACGCCGCGATGAAGTACATCGGCGAAGGCACGCCGACGTTCGTGTTCGCCGGCGAAGAGTACGGCACGGGCTCGTCGCGCGACTGGGCCGCGAAGGGCACGCAACTGCTCGGCGTGAAGGTGGTCGTGGCGCGCAGCTTCGAGCGGATTCACCGCTCGAATCTGGTCGGCATGGGCGTGCTGCCGCTGCAGTTCAAGGGTGCGGACAGCATCCAGTCGCTCGGCATCACCGGCGAAGAAACGTACGATGTCGAAGGCCTCGGCGACGACTTCAAGCCGCAACAGGAAGTCACGCTCGTGATCCATCGCAAGGATGGCGAAACGAAGCGCGTGCCGGTGCTGCTGCGTATCGATACGCCGATCGAAGTCGACTACTACAAGCACGGCGGGATTCTGCCGTTCGTGCTGCGTTCGCTGCTCGCCGCCTAAGCGCCCGCGAGCAGGCAGCCTGCGTTTTTGCAGGTGCTGCGTCCTCGCAAGGGGACGCAGCAACTTTAGATGCCCAGCGATGCTGGGCTTTTTTTATGGCTTGGCGGATCTGACTGACTCGATGGCGCTGACGGCGCCTGTGCCAATGGCTCACCGAAGATTCGCCGCAGGCAGGCGTCGAGCGCGTCGAGACCGGCCGGCTTCGGCAGCACCGCGGCGAAAAGCGCGTGCGGAACGTCGGCCCCGGTGATCGTATCGGCTGAGCCGGCGGTTTCCGTTCGTTCGCCCGTCATCAGCACGACCGGCGTCGCGCTCGACGACTCGCGGTTCTTCACGCGAATATGTCTTGCGAGTTCGACGCCGCTCGCACCGGGCATATGCAGATCGGTGATCACGAGGTCGAAGCATTGCCGCATCATGGCGGCCAACGCATCGTCGACGCCAGGCGCAACCATACTGCGATAGCCGAGCACATCGAGTTGCCGCGCGACGACTCTACGGTTGATCTCGTTGTCGTCGACGACGAGTACCAGGCGTGGCGCCGCGGCGGCGACGGGTACAGAGGCGGACACACGCGGCGGCCTGACGCGCGTGCCATGGTTCGCGCTTCGCAGCGCGCACACGCGCTGCACCGCGCTCCACGACAGCGGATTCGCCGACAGCGTGAAACGGCCGGCGCTTTCGCGCAACCCGCCGGGGACAAAGGCCTGGGATACCCGAATGAATCGATCCGCGCATGGCGGCTCGGAGAGCGACGCGTTCTCATCGGCAAACCAGAGATCGAGATGCGCCGGCGCCGGCATTCCCGTCGGCACGACATCGACGCCGAGCCTGTCGAGCAGATCGCACAAGGCCACGCGCTCGTCGCGCGCGGCCAGATCGACGACGGCCGTGCGCCGGCCGCGCTCCGACGGCAGACGCGCAAGACGCTCGACCGTAAACGGTGCATGGAACGCGACGCAGACGCCGAACGTCGCACCGTGGCCGACTTCGATATCGCCGCCCATGCGCTGCGCGAGCACGCGGCACAGCGAGAGATCCGGATCGTCCGATACGCGCATGCCAACCGGCGGGTTGTCGCCGGCCGCATCGATGCCATTCACGGATACATGGGCCCCCGATGGCGTCGCACTCGCGCGCCCGTCGCCGCTGACGCCGATCAACACACGCTGCGCGCCCGCGTTCAATGTCTCGCTACAGGCAGCGACCGTCAGCCGGCCCGCGTCGACCGATTCGATCGCCGCCGCGAGCATATGGAACACGACCTGGCCGACACGCTCGCGGTCGGCCAGTACAGACGCGGCCACCGACCGGTCGATCGATACGCGCAGCTCCACGCCTTTTGCCGCCGCGCGAGGTGCGAGCAGCACCGCCGCGCCGTCGATCACGTCGCGCAGATCGACCGGCGTCTCGTCGAGCACAATTGCGCGCGTATCGAGCGGC
The DNA here is from genome assembly GCF_054589215.1 of Paraburkholderia sp. 2C. Lineage (NCBI taxonomy): Bacteria > Pseudomonadati > Pseudomonadota > Betaproteobacteria > Burkholderiales > Burkholderiaceae > Paraburkholderia > Paraburkholderia sp. 2C. Next base: position 6,926 of record NZ_BAAILL010000041.1, read on the forward strand.
GCCGGGTCCAAGCCGTCACGAAGCGCCACGGCGAACGTCGCAAGCGCCGAGCGGACGACCTGCGCAACGGGCGTGGCGGCAAACGGCACGGCCGGAGTCGCCGCCTCGACATCCGCCTCGTTCAGCATCTCGACGATCGCCCGAGCCGGACCGCATGCGATGCGCTGCGCGCGCTCAGCCACACGTGCGCGCTCCACGGCCGCCGTGGCGCGGCGGCGCCGCGCTTCGGTCTGCATTTTCTCGATGTCGGCGTGTTGCCGAGCGACAGCACCGCGCAACTGGTCGAACTGTTCCTCGAAGCGGCGCGCGCGGCGCAACGCGGCGGCGTTTGCCATGTGCGCGCGCGATAGCGCAATCAACGCCGACACCACAATGCCGGTCGCCGGTGCGCCAAGCAGCGCGAACGCACAGATCGAAGCAAGCGACGCCGGGTGCTGCGCCGCGCCCGAACGCGCAGCCTCGTGCCAGCGCCGCACGCGCAGCCATGCGCCTGCCGGATGGACGGCTTCACTCATCGTTTCCAGGTCGGACACAGGGTCAGTCGATCAGCTTGTGATGCGTCGCGAACTCGATCATGCCGGCAAGCGAGGACAGGCCGAGTTTTTCGCGCAGACGGCTTTTATAGGTACTGACTGTTTTGTCGGTGATAAATAGTGCCTCGCCGATCGACTTGTTCGACATACCCTTCGCGAGCATCTGCAAGACAATCAGTTCCTTGTCCGATAGCAATTCGAGCTTTGCGTGCTCGTTCATCTCTCCGACCAGCGGCGCGACGATCGTGCCCGACGTGACCGGAAACACGCTGTAACCGGACAGGATCGCCTCCACGCCGCGCACGATCTCGCTGATGTCCTGTGTCTTGCTGACGAAGCCTTGCGCGCCCGCGCGCACTGCGCGCTGCACGAATGTCGGGGTGTCGTGCCCAGACAGAATCATGACACGTATGTGCGGATGCGCGAGCCGCAGACGCGGAATCACGTCGAGACCGTTAATACGGGGGATATCGAGGTCGAGGATCGCGAGATCGGGCAAATGCTGGCGTGTCAGTTCGACCGCCTCCTGGCCGTTGCCCGCCTCCACAACGTCTTCGATGTTGGCCACCTGCGCCAGATGCGTTTTGATCACGAGACGCAGTGCCGGGTGATCGTCCACAATCATAACCATAGTCATGACTTTGTTCTCCAGATTGTCTTTTTATGAATCGCCCGGCTCATCAGATCCGGACGACACGTTATTCGCAGACCAGAATATTTATCACGCGCCATCCCACGGTCGGTCATAAAGATTCACTGCTACCTGTCCCATGCCTTATGCATGGAAAATATGTCAGCGCCACCTTCGTCGCTTCATCGTTTCCTACGATAAGCGCCGCCGTTTTCACGAAGGTTCGAGGATAAACAGGTTGACGCGCGCAGAGTCCAGGAAATTTCCCGGCGTTTTGTCGGATTCGTCAGGTATTGAAATTTCGCACGAGCGTGCGCGCCCGCACGCTCACAAGTGAGTGCGCAATGCGTTGAAGAATGCGGGAAGGGACCAGGCGGCGCGGCGCGCCAAAGCGCGTGGCTTACTCGCGTACCGCGCGCGCGGCGTGACGGCCGCGCAACCACTCGAGCGCGAGCAGCAGGCAAGTGGAAAAGACGATCAGGATGGTGGCGAGCGCCGCGATCGTCGGGCTGATGTTCTCGCGAATACCGGTGAACATCTGGCGCGGCAGCGTTGTCTGGTCCGCGCCCGCGAGAAACAGCGTAACGACGACTTCGTCGAACGACGTCGCAAACGCGAACAGCGCGCCCGAAATCACGCCCGGCGCAATCACCGGCAGCGTGATGCGAAAGAACGTCTGCAGCGGATTCGCGCCGAGCGACAGACTCGCGCGCACCAGGTTGAAGTTAAAGCCCTGCAACGTAGCCGCGACTGTCGTCACGACGAACGGCACACCGAGCGCCGCATGCGCCATGATCAAGCCCGCATAGGTATTCGCAAGCCCGAGCGGCGCAAAGAACAGATACATGCCGACGCCGACCACCACCACGGGTACGATCATCGGCGAGATCAGCACGGCCATCAGCAAGGCCTTGCCGCGAAAATTCGCTTTCGTGAGGCCGATCGCGGCAAGCGTGCCGAGCACCGTTGCAAGCGCCGTCGCCGACGGCGCCACGATAAAGCTGTTTTTGGCCGCCATGCGCCATTCGTCGGAGCCGATCAGGTTCTGATACCAGCGCAACGACCAGCCCGGAATCGGATAGACGAGAAATGTGCTCGACGAAAACGACAGCGGTACGATCGCGAGCACCGGCATCACGAGATACAGCAGCGTAAGCACCGCCAGCGCGCGCAACGCGAAGTACCACACGCGCTCGATCAGCGACGTGTGCGGCGCGAACATCGGTTTGGCGAATTTCATCGTCATCGCGGCGGTTTCCGGTGTGTTCTCGCGCTCAGGCGAGACTGACTTGCGAGCGCGTAAAACGCCCGTAAATCACATACAGCACGAGCGTCGCAGCAAGCAGCAGTGCGCCGAGCGCACAGGCCATGCCCCAGTTGATCGTCACGTTCGTAAAATAGGCGACGTAGTAGCTGACCATCTGATCGTTTGGACCGCCAAGCAGCGCGGGCGTAATGTAGTAGCCGATCGCGAGAATGAACACGAGCAGCGCGCCCGCCCCGACCCCAGGGTAGGTCTGCGGCACATAGACGCGCCAGAACGCCGCGAACGGATGACTGCCGAGCGAAATCGCCGCACGCTGATACGAAGGCGGAATCGATTTCATCACGCTGTAGAGCGGCAGAATCATGAACGGCAACAGAATGTGCGTCATCGAGATATACACGCCGACGCGATTGAACAGCAGCGCAAGCGGGTCGTTAATCAACCCGCTGCCGACCAGCGCCTTGTTGATCAAACCTTCGTTTTGCAGAATGACGATCCACGCGGCGACACGCACGAGTATCGACGTCCAGAACGGAATCAGCACGAGGATCATCACGAGGTTGGCGCGGCGCTCGGACAAGGTGGAAATCCAGTACGCGAGCGGATAGCCGAGCAACAGTGCGCACAGCGTCACGACAAAGCCGATTACGAAGGTACGCGCGAATACCGCGAGATAGATCTGTTGATCGGGATCGGTCGGCATGATGTGACCGAACACATCCTGCCGATGATCGAGCGACGCGAGCAGATAGAACGGTGAATACAGGCCGCTGTTCTTTGCGATCGCGTGCCAGTATTTGATGTCGCCCCAGCGATCGTCGATGTCGAGAATCTTCGCGCGGGTCTGCGCGGCGGGCAATGCGTGACCCGCGTCGTCGACGAGCGGCATCGCACGCGCGGTCTTCGCGACGAGCGAGCGATAGCCGGGAATTTCAGTGTTGAGCCGGCGCGCGAGCGCGCCCATCGCATCGCCGTCGGCGACCGCGGTCAGATCGGCGGCGAGCGCCACGTAGGCTGCATCGGCGGGCGGCGACTTCAGATCCCAACTTTGCAGCGCGGCGCCCGTCCGCGGCAAGGCCGTGGCGATTTCCGGGTTCTGCACGGCGCGCGTCAAGAGCGCACCGATCGGCACGACGAAGATCAGCAGCAGAAAAATCGCAAGCGGCGCGATCAGCAACAGTGCCATCACGCGCTTGCGCGATTCGGCCGCCTTCAGTTCGCGCTTGAGCTTACCCGCGGATTCGGACGTCGAATCCGCGGCGATGGTGATCGTCGTCATGCTCTATCCCTATGCCGCGCGTTTCGTCTACTTCGACGCCCACGACGCAAACCGCTGCTCGAGTTCGTCGCCGTGATCGGTCCAGAACGTCAGATTCTGCAGCACCGCGTTCTTGCCGTTGGTCGGCGAATTCGGCAGATTCGCGAGCGTCTTCGCGTCGAGCGACTTGATCGCCGCTTCGTTGACGGGCCCGTAGGCGATATGTTTCGCGTACTCCTGCTGCGGCTGCGACGAAATCGAATACGCAATGTACTGCTCGGCCAGTGCCTTGTTCGGCGTACCCTTCGGCATCGCCCAGTAGTCGAGGTCGTAAATGCTGCCGTTCCACACCACCTTCAGGTTCTTGCCTTCCTTCTGCGCCGCATCGATGCGGCCGTTATAGGCGGTCGACATCACGACGTCACCGGCCACGAGAAACTGCGGTGGCTGCGCGCCCGCTTCCCACCACTGGATATTCGGCTTCAGTTCATCGAGCTTTTTAAACGCGCGGTCCTGGCCTTCTTTTGTCGCGAGCACCTTGTACACGTCTTTCGGCGGAACACCGTCGGCCATCAGCGCAAACTCGAGGTTGTAGCGCGCGCCTTTGCGCATGCCGCGCTTGCCTGGAATCTTCTTCACGTCCCAGAAGTCGGCCCAGCTCGCCGGCGCCGTCTTCAGCTTGTCCGCGTTGTACGCCATCGCGGTCGACCATACGAAGATGCCGACACCGCAGGTTTGCGACGCTTCCGGAATCAGTTCCGACTTCTTGCCGATCTTCGACCAGTCGAGCTTTTCATAAAGGCCTTCGTCGCAGCCGCGGCCGAGATCGCCCGATTCGACTTCGACGACATCCCAGTTCACATGCTTCGCTTCGACCATCGCCTTGACCTTGGCCTGCTCGCCGTTGTATTCGACCGCCGTGACCTTCGCACCGCTCTTCGCTTCGAACGGCTGATTGAATGCAGCCTTTTGCGCATCGCCATTTGCGCCGCCGAAGTTCACCACCGTCAGTTCCGCCGCCCCGGCGTGAGCGCAGACGAATGCGGCCACGGTTGTGGCAACTGCGGCACCGATCACGATTGCACTACGCGCTTGCCCGCTTTTTTTCATGATGACCTCCTCGTTTATTGATGGCCTGACTGACAGAGTCTTAAAGTGAATGCGATCAATCGCTTCTTTCTGTTTGCAGTTGCGGCTTGCCGTATATGTGTCAACCCATCATGCGAACACGCGCAGATGCTCGGGCGCAAATTCGAGCGCAACCGGCGCGCCAGGTGCAAAGCGTTCGATCGCTTCGGTGCCGAGCGGCACCTTGACGAAGCACTCGTCCTGCTGCGGCAGGCCGCAGCGCATCCGGACGTGATCGCCGAAATAGATCAGGCCGCGCGCTTCGCCGGCCAGCGCATTCGGGCCGGATTGCGCAGCGTTCTGCGCAAGCTTCATGCGCTCGGGGCGAATACAGGCGACACCGGGCGTGCCCGCCTGCGCGCCGCCGATATTGCGCCCCACGAGCCGCGTGCCGTCGACCAGGTGAAACTCGCAGTAATCGCCGTCGACCTGCGCGATCGTGCCGCGCAAGCGGTTGCTGTCGCCGATAAAGTTCGCAACGAACTCGTTGCACGGCGATTCATAGAGACGATCGACCGAATCGAGCTGTTGCACGACACCCTTGTCAAACACGGCAACGCGGTCCGACATCGTCAGCGCTTCACCCTGGTCGTGCGTCACATAGACGAAGGTCACGCCGAGCTTTTCGTGCAGCGATTTCAGTTCGTACTGCATGTGTTCGCGCAACTGCTTGTCGAGTGCGCCGAGCGGTTCGTCCATCAGCACGAGCTTCGGTTCGAACACGAGCGCGCGTGCGAGCGCGATGCGCTGCTGCTGGCCGCCCGAGAGCTGCGCCGGATAGCGTTTCGCGAAGCTTTCCATGCGCACCATTTTTAGTGCGTGATTGACGCGCTCCGCACGTTCGTCGGCGGAAAGCTTGCGTACGGTCAATGGATACGCGACGTTCTGCTCGACCGTCAGATGCGGAAACAGCGCGTAATTCTGGAACACCATGCCGATGTTGCGCTTGTGCGGCGGTACCGTATTGAGCAGCGTGCCGTCGAGCCATATTTCACCGCCGGTCGGAAATTCGAAGCCCGCGAGCATCATCAGGCAGGTGGTCTTGCCGGAACCCGATGGGCCGAGCAGCGTCAGGAATTCGCCCTGGTAGATATCCAGATCGAGCTGCTTGACGACAAGCGTTTCGCCGTCATACGTCTTGCGCACGCCTCGAAAACTGACGATCACGTCTGCGGTTTTCATGTGGGCTGTCTCCTTGGCGCAGCGGCCGCCTGGTTGTCCGTCGTGTCTGCGGCGCCGATCGGCTTTTTGAGTCTAATCCCGGCTGTGGCTCCTTCGCCAGCAGGGGATTGCATCGATTGCGCGATCCAATATAGCCGGTTACGGTTCCCCCTTATGGAACCATTTCATTATTCCGGATAGAACCACTTGGACACAGTCATCCTGTCGGACTGGCTCGCCGTACGGCTCGCTACGCGCCGCGATCGCGGCGACGCCGAGCCTGTGTACCGGCAGCTGCTGCGGCTTTTGCAGCAGGCCATTCTGACGAGTCAGCTGCCGCCCGGCACGAAGCTGCCGAGTTCGCGCACGCTTGCGTCCGATCTCGGCATCGCGCGCAACACGGTGCTGCACGTCTATGACCAGCTGACCGCCGAGGGCTATGTGCTGTCGACCACGGGCAGCGGCACTTATGTCGCCGATACCCGTCCGGACTGCCGCGCGATGAACGCGCGCCAGGCGACGCCGGCGGGCCATGGCGCCGCCGAGGCGGCGCGCGCGGCCGACCTTGTGGAATCCGAAGCAGACGCCGACGCGGCCACGCGCATGTCCGACGCAGCGCATCCGCCGCTGCCCGTCGGCACCCGCGAGCTTTCGGCGCGCGGAGGCCGGCTGATCCGCGAGGCCGGTGTCTCGCCGAAACAGTGGGGCGCCTTTATGCCCGGCGTGCCCGACGTATCCGAGTTTCCCGTTCGTACATGGAGCCGCCTGCAGGCCAAACTGTGGAAGCAGGCTCACCCCGATCTTCTGACCTACGCACCCGGCGGCGGCTATCGCCCGTTGCGGCGCGCGCTGTCCGACTACCTGCGCGTCGCCCGTTCGGTGAATTGCACGCCGGACCAGATCATCATCACAACCGGCATTCATCAGTCGATAGACCTCGCGGTGCGCCTGCTCACCGATGTCGGCGATCGCGCGTGGGTCGAAGAGCCCTGCTACTGGGGCGTGCGCAGTGTGCTGAAGGCGTCGGGGCTCACGCTAGCGCCGGTGCCCGTCGACGACGAAGGACTGAACCCGCGCGAATCCGATCTGAGTGCGCCGCCGAAAATCGCATTGGTGACGCCGTCGCATCAATATCCGCTCGGCGTGGTGATGAGCCTCGCGCGCCGGCGCACGCTGCTCGAATACGCGAAACAGCACGGCGTGTGGATCATCGAAGACGACTACGACAGCGAATTCCGCTACGGCAGCCGGCCGCTCGCCTCGCTGCAGGGTCTCGACGATGCGGGCCGCGTGATCTATGTCGGCAGTCTCGGCAAGATGCTGTTCCCGGGCTTGCGGATCGGCTACATGATCGCGCCCGAAGATCTCGTCGATAGGTTCCGAACCGGCGTGGCCGAGCTGTATCGCGAAGGTCAGCTGATGCAGCAGGCCGTGCTGACCGAATTTATTATGGATGGCTATCTGACGTCGCATGTGCGACGGATGCGTGCGCTGTACGGCGAGCGGCGTCAAATGCTGATCGACGCGATCACCGCGCGTTTTGGCGATGCACTGCCGGTCATGGGCAACGAAACCGGCTTGCACTTCGTGCTCGGCTTGCCCCGCGAGGCGGACGATCGCGCGGTGGCGGCGGCGGCGTACGATGCGGGCGTGATCGTGCGGCCCCTTGCCGCGTACTACAGCGGCGAAACGGCGGCGCAGCGCGGGCTGCTGCTCGGGTATGCGTGCGTACCGAACGAGAAAATCGGGCCCGCGTTTGCGAGGCTCGCGCAGGTCATCGAGCAAACCGCATTGCAAACGCTGCCGGCGGCGCCGCCCGCTATTTCAATCCGAAGTCCACGCGCGTCGTCGGACCTTTATCCTTGATGCCGCTCGCGTCGAGCTTCGGCGCGACGATAAACACGCGGCTGCTGTCGATCTTGCCGTCGAAGTATTGCTGCACCGCCTGCGCGCGGCGCTGCGCGAGATCGCGCAGGCTCGCTTCGTTGATCGGTGCATGTTCGGCTAGCGCGTTTTTCATCTCGTCGTCGGGCAGCGTTTTGGTCATGCCGATGAAATTCGACGGCTTCTTGAAGTCGGCGTCCTTGTACGCCTTCGTCAGGTATTTCTGGTATTCCTTCGGGTCAACGGTTACGTTCGAGGTATCGACGCTCTCGCCGTTGCCGACCACATCCTTCAGCTTCTGCTGCTTGACGAGGCGGTCGACATAACGCGTGCGCAGCGCGGGTTCGTCGACGGCCGGATCGACACGGCCGATCAGATCGATGCGCACCGACGGCTTGTCGGACAGCGCCTTTGCGATGGTGTCGAGCTTCTTGTCGGCATCGTCGGAGAGCTTCGCGGAGCCCGCATTGAATTGCACGTAGCCGTAGTCTTCGCTGCCACCGCCGCCGAACGCATGCGCCAGCAGCGAGAACGGCGCGGTCACGGCCTTCTCGAGCAGATTCAACACCGCGCGCCAGATCAGGCCGCCGATGCTGAATTCCGGATTGTCGAGCGATCCGGACACCGGAATATCGACGTCGATTTCGCCGCGCGAATTTTTCAGCAATGCGATTGCGAGCTTCACCGGCAACTTCGTCGCGGTGTCGTTATCGACGTGGTCGCCGAAGGTCAGCTGATCGATAAACAGATGATTGTTCGCGCTCAGCTGATTGTTCTCGAGCTTGTAATGCAGATCGACGTTGAGCTTGCCCTTCGTGATCGGATAGCCTGCGTATTTCGCCGAATACGGTGTGAGGTTGGTCAGCTCGATATCGTGCGCGGTCGCGGTCAGATCGAGTTCGGGCTTTGCGATCAGCGGATTGACGGTGCCGCGAATCGAGAGCGGGCCGTTGGCGGCAAGCTTTGCGGCGACGTCGACGGGCGCGGGCGTCGTCGATTGCGTGCCGAATGCGCCGACCGTGCCGTGTATCGCCACGAGATTGGCCGTGTAGTTCGGCTTCACGAAGTTGTCGGTGTAGGTGACGCGGCCGTTTTGCAGCACCAGTTGACCGAAGTGCATCTTCACCGTTGCGCTGGTCGAGGCGGTTTGCGTAGGCTGTGCGTTGCCGCCCGCGGCCGCGGTCGTCGTGTGCGGCGCTGACGCCGGTACCGGCGCGGCTGCCGTCGCCGCACTCGCCGTTTGTCCTGTGGCCGGTGTACTCGCGGCGGCCGTTGCCGGTGCGGCGTCGCTCGCTACCTTGACTTCGGCCGTCGCGGGCGGCGTCAGCGGAACCGGTTCCTTGCCGTCCTTCCTGTCGTCGTGCGTGAGCGAACGCGATCCGCCGTCGCCGGACTTCGCGACGACGTCGCTCAGATTCAGCTTGCCCTGCGCGTCGAGCAGCACGCGGCCGTAGAAATCCGAGAACGTCACGCGCGATGCATCCACATCGGTGCCGCGCGCGTCGTAATCCGCCTTCAGATTCGTCAGTGCGAGCGAGCGCCAGCCCGCGAACGGACCGGATGTGGCCTTGTCGAGCATGCGCACGTCGACGAGCGCCGCGTCGCCGCGATACGACGCCTTCAGCCCGCCCCCGGACTTGCCGTGACTGGCCGGCTCGTCGGCAAGTGCGACGTCGCCTTTTGCGTTGAGCAGCGCGCTGGCGATCGTCGCGTTGAGCTTGCTGCCGAAGTACGGCTCGAAGGCCGCCGCATCGAGCCGGTTCGCGTCGAGCTTCAATGCGAGCTTCAGCGGCGATGCGGTCACGTCGCCGCGCACGCCGAGCGTGCCTTTCTTATTGACGGTCGCCTGCAGGTCGATCGGCAGCGGCCGGGTCAGGTCGTCGCTGATCTGCTGCACCTTCAACTGCAGCGGCGTGAATGCGACCTTGACCGGGCGCGCGGTCGAGTTGTCGGTAAAGGTCGCCGAGCCGTCCTTGAGATTCAGCGCACCGATCGTGTAGTGCCACGCGGGCCCGGCTTCCTGCGCCTTTTTCACCGCATGGATCGCCGTGCGCTCCTGGGCTTCCTGATGCGGACCGGCGAGCGACAGCAGATCGATCTTGCCGTCCTTCTCGCGCGTCGCGTCGATCGACAGACCCGTTGCATCGATGCTGTCGATGGCGGCCTTGCGCGCGCCGATGTCGACGTTCCTTAACGCCACGTGCCCCTGCGCGAGCGCGAGCGCGGGCTGCTTCACGCCGCGCGCGGCAACCTTTAGCGATTGCAGATCGAGCGTGCTCGCACCCACTTTCAGCGCGGGCGGCGATTGCGCCCAGTTCGCGCTCAAAGCGACGTTCGCGGTCAGCGAGCCGTCGAGCACCTGCGCTGCCGTGGCGGTATCGAGGTACGGCTGCAGCGGCGGCAGGGCAAGCGACTTCAGATCGAGCTTCACGTCGGCGGTCTTCGCGACCATGCCGAATGTGCCGGATGCGTTCAGCGTACCGGCGTTGTTCTTCGTCGCCAGTTTGAGCGTGTAGCGCGCCGGTGTTCTCTCGATCGACGAAAAGTCCGTGAGCGACATGCCGACGTTCGTCAGCGTCGTCGTGACCGGCCGCGACGCGGCGGCATCGGCGACTTCGACGGTGCCGTCGCTGAGCGTGAAGCGTTTGATCGCGAGATCGAGCGGCGGCGCGGTCGCTGCTGTCGCGACGGCCGGTGCGCTCGATGCGCTGGCCGCTGATGGAGCCGATGCGGGGCCCGATGCGGGCGCCGATGATGCCGATGAAGCAGCGTTGGGTGAGCTTGCCGCGGGTTGGGTTGCAGCGCTCGCGGTGGTGCTGGCGGCAGCGCTTGCCGGAGCTGCGCCCGCCGCCGTATTCGCCACCGTATTCGCCACCGGTTGCGCGGCAAACATACGCTGCACGCTTAGCACGCCGTCTTTATCGCGGGCCAGATGCGCGGTCGGCGCATCGATGCGAATCTCATTGAAGTGATACACGCTCTTGAGCGGCTCGAGCAGACCGGCGTCGACATGCACCGCGCGCGCCGCGAAGAACGGCGCCTTTTGCGCATCGATCACGTCAACATCGGCCAGATCGGTCGTGCCTGTTACGCGCAGCGTCGGCGTTTCGCCCGATATCACGAAATTGAGCTTCAGGTCGCTCGACAGCTTGCCGGTCTGGACCGTCACCGGCAGCTTCGTCGGCGCGTACGACAGGAGCCGCGGCACATCGAGCCCTTCGAAACGCAGCGACACTTCCGATTCGCGCGACGCCGCAAACGGCTTGGTCTTGCCGTCGATCGCAAGCGGACTGCCGTCGATGCGCATGCGCAACAACGGCTTGACGAAGATGTCGGTCTTCGACGGCAGCGTCGCGATAAACGGCACGCCGAGCTTCCACTGATCGATAACGTGCTTCTCGTTCAGCATGCGGTCGTCGAACGTGATTTGCCCATTTTCGAGACGGATGTTCGACACTGAGAACAGCGTCGGCTTGCTGTCGGGTTTCGCAGGCTGCTTCGAAAACTTGTCGATCAGATCGCTGAAATTGAAGCGGTTTGCATCGTAGCGAACGATATGAAAGCGTGGTGAATCGATCTGCACTTCGTTGACGATCGGCGCCGCGCGAAATAGCGATGTCCACGAGGGCCGCACGATCAACCGTTCGATATCGACGAAGTCGCCGGCGCCGCCGCGTTCGCCGATATGAATGCGGTCGGCTTCGAGATTCAGCGTGTACGGGTTGAGCGCGATGCGGCCGATCGTGGCAGGACGATCGAGCTGTTCGGACAGTTGCTGGGCGGCGATATGGCGGATCAGCGGCGGCGCGGCGAAAAAGCCGAGCAGGCCGAACAGCACGATGAAGATGAGCAGACCAATGACGACACGGCGTGTGCGCCGCGCGTGTGCAACGTTGCGCACGGTCTGGAGAGAGGATGCGAGCGTTGCTTTATTGAGGCTTGCCATTCTCGGTCGCGGATCGTGCGGCGGCAAGCCCGCCGCAGTGACGGAAGTCGGGGTTGCCGGAAGTATACGTCTTGTGCCGCGGCGGCAGAGTAAATGTAAGGACGATGTTACTCATTGCCCTTGAACCCCCGCGGCATGGTCCGGCGCGCCGCTATTGCCGCACGATCGGCGGCGGCTGCCAGGTGCCGTCGCCCGCCTGCGGTTTTGGCGCATAAAGTCGCATCACGAGCTGGAAGCCGCCGCGCGGCGTCGGCAGCCAGTTCGCGCCCTTGCGCCGCATCGACGAGACGGTCACGTCGACCGAACCGTCGCGATTGCGGCGCAAGCCGTTGCGGTCGCCGACCGCGACGTGCGCGGTGTCGCTGTCGTCGAGCGAGCCTTCCTTCGTGTAGGCGGTGATCGACCAGAAACCGCGCACCGGCGGCAACTGGCCCGGTGCGAAATGGATAACGTAGCGATTCGCGCCATTGAGCAGGTGACCGTCGCTATCGACGGTCGCGGTGGCGCGCACCTCGTCGTCCTTCGTGCCGATCCCGGGTTGCGCATAGGCCGCGTACGCGCGCAGGCCGTAATCGGGCCCGTAGTTGCCGACGCCGTCGCCGAACCAGCTCCAGCCGTTCGCGGCGAGCACATTCGTCGGCGCCGTCTGGACGCGCGCGCGGCCGTCGGCGAGGCCCGCGGCAAGCGCGCTGTCCGCACCGGATGGGAATTGCACGGGCTCGTCGGGCTTCACGCCGAAATCCGACAGGATGCTAAGCGCATGCGCGTCCGGCGGCGACGGCGGGTTGTCGGGCAGCCATCGCGCGAGACGATCGAAGAAACCTTTCGGGTCGAGCGCCGCGACCTGCGCATCGGGCGTCCCGGTGACCGGCATATCGCCGGCCGGGTAGCTGCGCGGCGTATCGGGCGGCTCGGCGGCGCCGGTGTAGACGTCGAGCGGCGCAACGCGCATCGCGCGCTGCAGCTTGCGGATCGCGGCAAGGTCGCGCCCGCCGTTCGATTGCACGCGAATCTTGAGCCACACGTAGCGAGTCGGCACGTCGACGCGCGTTACGCCCTTCGGCAAATCGCCATTCCACCCTTGCGGCACGAACGCAACCGTCTGCGCCTTGATACCGGTGACGCGCGCGCCGGTTTGCGCGGCCGTGGTCGACCACAGCACGTTGGTCCACATGTCGAGCGCGCGCGCGTCGACGTAGCGGTTACGCGAGTCGGGCAGCGACACGACGACCGGCTGCCCGGACACGTCGAGCCACGCAGAGGAATCGATCGTGTCGACGGCCGGCGTCGGCCGGTTCGCCGCGCCGACCGGCGGCAGCGCCTGCGCGTGGCGCAGCGTATTGAGCGGCGCCTGGCCCGGCCCGGTCCCTACCGCGGCGTCGCGCGCGACGCCCATCAGCACGAGCGGATAAGCAAACACATACGAGTCGGCGACTTCATCCTGAATCCAGCCGGCAGTTTTCGGCTTCGAAGTCGGGGAAGAACTGCAACCGGCCAGCAAGACGGCGGCTGTCAGCGAAACGCAAACGGCATAGCGGGAATAGGAACGTACATGCAGCGGCAAATTCAGCGGCGAATTCCGCGAATCGGATTCTTGGCGATTTTTTGTCATTCGACGAACAGGCGTCCGTTAGGTTACGTCGGTCAGGACGTGCGGGTCGCCGGGTCCGGCCCGCCGCGCGCCCGCCGCGTTTTCCTGGTTCTGTGGATTATGTAGACGGGTTGTATCGTATCCGTGACACACAGGCAAGCACATCCGCGATAAGGACGAGCACAGACGGCATTTTCGCGTTACGTTTGCGCTTTTCCGCATTTTTCTGCGGGATCGGTTCAATGATGGGAGCGAACTCATGTATATGCCCGCGCACTTCGAAGAGCAGCGTGCCGATGTGCTGCATCGGCTGATCGACGACTATCCGCTTGGCGCGCTCGTCACGGTGGGAGCGCAGGGGCTCGATGCGAACCATGTGCCGTTCGAGTTCGATCCGGCAAGCGGCGCGCACGGCGCGCTGCGCGCGCATGTCGCGCGCGCGAACCCGCTGTGGCGCGAGGCGGCCGAACGGCCGGACGCGCTCGTGATCTTCCAGGGGCCGTCCGCGTATATCTCGCCGAACTGGTATCCGAGCAAACACGAAGCGCACCGCCAGGTGCCGACGTACAACTATATGGTTGTGCATGCGCATGGCCGCATCGTCGTTCGCGACGACGAACGCTTTCTGCGCGGACTGGTCGCGCGGCTCACGCGCAAGATGGAAGCGGGCGAGCCCGCGCCGTGGAAGATGGGCGACGCGCCTGAGGACTTTATCTCGCAGATGCTTGGCGCGATTGTCGGGATCGAGATCGAGGTGACGCGGCTGGTCGGTAAATGGAAGCTGGGGCAGAACAAGGAACCGGGCGACCGGCAAGGGGCGCTCGATGCGCTGCGGGAGCGTGGCAGCGATGCGCAGGTGGGGGTTTCGGCGGCGATGGCGGGGACGTTGGCGAAGGGGTAGCTGTTTTTGTGTATCCGATAGCCGTCGCTGTGTACCCACCACTCTCACATGGATGTTCTTGACCTTCCCATCATTGGAACGTCGATACTGGGCCTTATCGAGCGGTCCATCGGCCGCTACCGGAGTCCGAGCATCATGACCGACCTTGCCACGCCAGCCAGCACCGCCGCGGCGCCTCCCGCCGCGCCGGCCACCGAACTCGAAATCCAGGGCATGACCTGCGCGTCGTGCGTAATGCGTGTCGAAAAAGCGCTCGCCAAGGTGCCCGGCGTCGCGCGGGCGAGCGTCAACCTCGCTACGGAGAAAGCGACCGTCGATGCCGATCCGTCGGTTTCCGTCGATACGTTGCTCGCAGCCGTGCGTAAGGCCGGCTATGACGCCACGGCGGCCGCTGCGCAAGCGGTCAACCCCGACCTGGCGGCTGCGCCTGACGCCCTCGCGCCCTCCTCCGCTGAACTGGCAATCAGCGACATGACCTGCGCCTCGTGTGCGATGCGCGTCGAGAAAGCGCTCGCGAAGGTGCCGGGCGTCGCCTCCGCTACGGTGAATCTGGCGACCGAAAAGGCCAGCGTCCAGCTGAACGGCGCGGCCACCGTCAATCAACTGGTCGCCGCCGTCGAAAAGGCCGGCTACCACGCGACGCCGCTCGCTTCCGAGACCGACCTCGCGGCCACCGCTTCGACGGCTACTGCCGCGACCGCTGCGGCGGCGTCCGCCAAACCACGCGACAGCGCGCGCCGCGACCTGACCGCCGTGCTCGTCGCCGCCCTCCTGACGCTGCCGCTGATCGCGCCGATGGTGACCGAACCGTTCGGTTTCCATGCAATGCTGCCTGCCGCCGTACAGCTCGTCCTCGCGACAATCGTCCAGTTCGTCTTCGGCGCGCGCTTCTATCGCGCCGCATGGCGCGCGGTGCGTGCGGGCGCGGGCAATATGGATCTGCTCGTCGCGCTCGGCACGTCGGCGGCCTACGGCATCAGCCTCTATCAGCTCGCGATGCATCCGGGCGACACGATGCATCTGTATTTCGAGGCGGCGGCGGTCGTCATCACGCTCGTGCGCTTCGGCAAGTGGCTCGAAGCGCGCGCCAAACGCCAGACCACCGATGCGATTCGCGCACTCAACGCGTTGCGGCCGGACCGCGCGCGGATCGTCGACGGCGGCGGCGAACGCGAGGTGCCGCTCGCGCAGGTGCGCGTCGGCATGATCGTCGCGGTGCGGCCGGGCGAACGCGTTCCCGTCGATGGCGCGGTACTGCAGGGCCGCACGCATATCGACGAATCGCTGATCACCGGCGAAAGCATGCCGGTGCCGAAGCAACCCGACGACGCCGTGACCGCCGGCTCGATCAACGGCGAAGGCGCGATCACGGTTCGCACCGCCGCGATCGGCGCGGAGACCACGCTCGCGCGCATCATCCGTCTCGTCGAAACCGCGCAGGCGGAAAAGGCGCCGATCCAGCGGCTCGTCGACCGCGTGAGCGCCGTGTTCGTGCCTGTCATTCTCGCGATCGCCGCGCTCACGCTGATCGGCTGGCTGTTGGCGGGCGCCGGTGTCGAGACCGCCATTCTCAATGCCGTCGCCGTGCTCGTGATCGCCTGCCCCTGCGCGCTCGGCCTCGCGACGCCGGCCGCGATCATGGCCGGCACCGGCGTCGCCGCGCGCCACGGCGTGCTGATCAAGGACGCTCAGGCGCTCGAGACCGCGCATCAGATCGACGTCGTCGCGTTCGATAAAACCGGCACGCTGACGCTCGGGCAACCGTCGGTAACGGCGTTCGAAACCGCCGATGGCGTCGATCGCGACGACGCGTTGCGTCTCGCCGCGGCGGTACAGCGGCATAGCGATCATCCGTTGGCGCGCGCCGTGGTGAAGGCGTTCGAGGCGGGGCGAGGTTCGCCTCCCGCGCCCGCAAGCGCAACGGGCAACCTGACCGCGCTTTCCGCGCGCGCCATCCCCGGCCGCGGCGTCGAAGCCGACGTCGACGGGCGCACGATCGCCATCGGCAGCGGGCGCTGGCTCGCGGAACTCGAGATCGCCTTGCCCGAGCGGCTCGCGTTGCGCGCCCAGCAGCTCGAACACGCGGGCAACACGGTATCGTGGCTGATCACACGCGGCAGCGCAGGCACAAGCAGCGCGAGCCCCACCGCCGCTGACGCGCCCGCCGTCCTCGCCCTGATCGCCTTCGGCGACACCGTGAAGCCGACCGCCCGCGCGGCAATCGAGCGCCTCAAGCAGATGGGCATCAAAAGCGTGCTGCTGACCGGCGACAACCGCGGCAGCGCGGCGAGCGTCGCGACCGCGCTCGGCATCGACGAATTCCATGCGGAAGTGCTTCCGGCCGACAAGGCGCGCGTGATTCACGACCTGAAGATTCGCAGCACGGGGGTCGTCGCGATGGCCGGCGACGGCATCAACGACGCGCCCGCGCTTGCCGCGGCCGACATCGGCATCGCGATGGCGACCGGCACCGACGTCGCGATGCATGCTGCCGGCGTCACGCTGATGCGCGGCGACCCGGCGCTGGTCGCCGACGCCATCGATATCTCGCGCCGCACCTGGCGCAAGATCCAGCAAAACCTGTTCTGGGCCTTCGTGTACAACCTGATCGGCATTCCGCTCGCTGCGTTCGGGCTGCTCAATCCGATGCTCGCGGGCGCGGCCATGGCTTTCTCGAGCGTCAGTGTGGTGACGAACGCGCTGCTGCTGCGCCGCTGGAAGGCACAGCGCGCCTGACCGTGCCGCCGGCCGGCGCTCCGCACTTCGCGCGGGTGCCCGGCCCCTCTTCCTTCGCCATCATTACATCGGCCTTTCGAAAGACTAAAGAAATCCGTCTGCGCTGTCGTTAACCCCGATCAGGTCGCGAGAACTTCAATCGTTGGGCAATTCACTCGCGACACGACACTGCGCATGCAGTCCGTCCCCGTCCCCTTACCGCCAGCACTGACATGGAATTCCCCTCTTTGCGCCGCGCCAGCGTCGGCGCCAGGCTCGCCATGCTGTCGTGCGCACTGGTGGCGTTGATCTTCGCGGCCTTCACATGGGCCGTCACCCGCTCGGCCGGCGAGCAGATCAACGAACAGGTGCTCACGCGCATTGCCGAAAAAGACCGCTCGATCGCCGACACCATTTCGCTGTTCGACAAGGCGCTCGGCGCCGAAGTCGGCCGCTCGATGTCGCTGTTCGAACACTTCCTGCCGTCGAACTTCGCGCTCGACGAAGCCCAGAAGGTCGACATCAACGGTGTCGCGACGCCGGTATTCAAGGCTGGCGACAAGACGCTCAACCTCGACTTCTCGATTCCCGACGACTTCCTCGCGCAAAGCGGCGCCATCGCGAGCATCTTCGCGCGCACCGGCGACGACTTCGTGCGCGTGACGACGTCGCTGAAAAAGCAGGACGGCTCGCGCGCGATCGGCACGCTGCTCGATCGCAAAGGCCCTGCGTATGGGCCGATTTTTTCGGGCAAGTCATACACGGGTCTCGCCACGCTGTTCGGCAAACGCTATATCACGCAGTACAAGCCGATCCTCGATGCAAACGGCCGCGTGATCGGCGCGCTGTTTGTCGGCGTCGACGTCGATGCGCAAATCCGTTCGATCGAAGACGGCATCCGCAAGCTGAAGATCGGCGATAGCGGCTATTACTTCGTGATCGATGCGTCCAATGGCGCGGATCGCGGCAAGCTCGTCGTGCATCCGGCCGCGGCGGGCCAGAAAGCCGACGACAGCAACGCGCCGTATCGTCAGATGCTCGACGAGAAGGAAGGCCGTATCGCGTATCGCTCGCAGGATGCGGCGCTCGGCGAAACGGACCCGTCCGACAAATATGCGTCGTTCATCACCGTGCCCGAATGGCAGTGGCTGCTCGGCGGCATCGCGAAACGCGACGAAGTGATGGCTGAAGTCAACGCGACGCGCGACCGCTTCCTGTTGATCGGCTTCGTGCTCGTCGCCGTGTTCGTGGCGGTGTTTCTGATCGTCGTGCGCCGGCTCGTGAGCCGTCCGCTCGAAGAAGCGGCCAAGGCATCCGAACGTTTCGCGGCCGGCGACCTCAGCGTGCGCGTGGCCGATGCGAGCCGCGGCCGCAGCGACGAAATCGGCCGCCTCATGCATGCGATCGACGGCATCGGCGAAGGGCTGGCGCGTATCGTCACGCAGGTGCGCAGCGCATCGTCGGATATCACCGATGGCACGGCCAGAATCGCGGCCGGCAGCGGCGACATCGCGGCACGCGTCGCGACGCAGGCGAGCAGCCTCGAAGAGACCGCGGCGAGCATGGAAGAACTGACGTCGACAGTGCAGCAGAACGCGGGGCACGCGGCGCAGGCGAATACGCTGGTCACCAATGCGTCGGCCGCGGCGGTCGACGGCGGCCGCGCGGTCGAGCGGGTCGTGTCGACGATGGGCGAAATCAGCCAGTCGTCGAAGAAGATCGCCGATATCACGTCCGTGATCGAAGGGATCGCTTTCCAGACGAACATCCTCGCGCTGAACGCCGCCGTCGAAGCGGCGCGCGCGGGCGAGCACGGCAAGGGCTTTGCGGTCGTCGCATCGGAAGTGCGCGCGCTGGCGCAGCGCAGCGCCGCGGCGGCAAAGGAAATCGAAGCGCTGATCGCCGAGTCGACGGCGCAGGTCGACAACGGTTACCGGATCGCGGAGGAAGCCAGCGTGACGATGCGCGGCATCGTCGATCGCGTGGGACAGGTGCAGACGATCATCGGCGAAATCAGCGTCGCCTCGCGCGAGCAGTCGGGCGGCATCGAGCAGGTCAATCTCGCGGTCACGCAGATCGGCGAAGCGACCCAGCAGAACGCGACGCTCGTCGTCGAAGCGGAACGCGCGGCGGCTCAATTGCGCGAGCAGGCGGATCGCCTGAGCGATGCGGTCAGCGTGTTCAAGATGAACGCCGGGCGGCAGTGATCCGGCCCCGGCGTTAGACGTCAGGCCTTCGGCCGGAACATCTCGAACATCGGGCCGATCTCGGCGTAATCCGCGCGATACCCCGCGCGCATGACCGGATGCGCGGCCATCGTATCGAACCGGCCATCCTTCAGATACTGGCTCTGGATGTGCACGCCGACCACCTGCCCGATCGCCAGGTAGTTGTCCATCGGCTTGCCGTCGAGCGAGTGCAGCCGCACGACCTGCAGCAGCTTGCATTCGAGCGCTGCCGGCGATTCGCCGACGTGCGGCACCGACACATTGCGCCCCGGCACCGGCGTCAGCCCCGCGAGCTCGAATTCATCGACTTCCGGCGGCACCGGTGCCGAGGTCTGGTTCATCTGCGCGGCGAGCGCTTTCGACGTCATGTTCCAGACGAACTCGCCCGTCTCTTCGATATTGCGGATGCTGTCCTTATACGACTCGCTGCAAAAGCCGATCATCGGCGGAAACGTCGCGAAGGCGCCGAAGAAGCTGTAAGGCGCGAGATTGAGCCGGCCGTTCGCGGCGCGCGTGGATATCCAGCCGATGACGCGCGGCGCGACGATCGCCTTGAATGGGTCGTGCGGCAAGCCGTGGCCGACGAGCGGATCGTAGAAGTGAACATCGTTCATGTGGCGTTGCCGAAACCTTGGTATGTGTTCGGTCCTTTGGACGAAGTGTCCAGCATAGCGCACACACGATGCCGCATTGCCGTGTAAACAAAACTGGCCTGCCGCTGGATACCCGGCAGGCCAGTTCGCCATGTGTGCAACGGCACGCGCCGCTGCACTCACATCCGATTCACGGCACGCGCATTAACCGCGGTGATCGTGGTCATGGTCGTGCGCGTGATCGTCGTGGTGACGATACGGGTCGTGCGCATGCGGATGACGGTGCATCCAGTCGTCATGCGACCAGTAGCGGTGGCCGTCCCAGTAGCGGCCATCGCCTTGCCAGCCGATATTGATCGACACGCCGACCGGCATCATGTGCGGTTCGCCGTAGACGACGGTTTGCGCGAACGCGCCGGATGCGCCAAGCAAAGCGCCGCCCGCGAGCAGCGTGGCAATCAGGGTGCGCGACGTCTTGTTCAAGGTTTTCATGTTCATTCTCCCGTTCAGAGTTTTTGCTGGCGCGTGCCGCCGATGCGAGTGCATTCAGCTTTGGCCCCGCGCTTGAGACCCACTGTAGCGGCCGCGCCGATTCATAAACGTGAAGACTTGTAAGCGGGCATTTCACGGAACAGGGGCCCATGCGTCCCCGTTATTGGCGCATCGCCCGTATTTTCGGGATGCGTCTTGGGATGAGCGCTGACGAACCCCTGACTTGCCTGTCAGCGACCGTTACATCCCTTTCTAAAAGGAAAGCATGGGAAAGGTGATTCGAAGGCGGGAATCGGGTGGGGGCGCCCATGGCGGACACGCCTTCATGGAGCCCGAAAGCAAAAGCCCGGCGTTCGAGCCGGGCTTTCTTTACCGCGCTTTGACGACTTCGCGCGCGAGGCGCGCACGAGGCGGTGCGCGGTGGATGACGCGCTGATCAGTCGGTGAGACGGATGCCGAACAGCGTGGCTTGCGCGCGGCGCAGACGCTCCGCTTCGCGATGACGCGCTTCAAACGAGTAATCCGAATCCAGCGGCAGGTGCGGCGACGCGAAGAGGTCGCTGACCTTTTGGAACAGAGCAAAAAGAACGTTCATGGCGACTCCCGGCTAATGAATGATTGGGGTTTTCCCTTAGGAACCGAGTATAGGGTTTTCCCTAAATCACGTCTAGTGCGCCGCACAAATTTTTTGTAAATGACCCGCGGCCGGGCGTCGCGGGCGTCTTGTGCGTTGCATCAATGCAACAGACGGGCGAAGCAGGCGGGTTGCCTGCGCGTCGCCGGGCGGGGTTGCGATCAGTGGGTATGCGCCGTGGCGGTGGCCGGTGCGGGCTTGTGCTTATGCGCGCGCGCCGTCTTCGCCGACGGATGGGGCGCCACGGGCTGACGCGGCGCGGCGGCTGCCGGCGCGTCCGGATTCGACGATGCACCGCTCCCATTTCCCGCGTTGGGCATCGCCGCTGCCGGCGCCAGGGAGGCGGGCGCAGGCGACGATTCGGTCTGCAGCAGCGTCGCGAGCGTCGCCTGCTGGCCGAGCAGGGTCTGTTCGATGCGTTGCTGCCGAACAGTCGTGTCGTGCGTGAGACGCACGAGCAGCAGCATCTGCGCGACGCCGATCGCCACCGTCACGAACAGCACGCCGACGACGATCGACAGCATCCGCTTCATCCGGCGCGAATGCTCGGCCGCCGCGCGGCGCTGATCGGCGATCACGCCGTACAACGCGTCGACGGTGTCGGCGAATGCGGCGGCGCGCGCGTGATCGAGTTCAGGTGTGGCACGCGGTGCGGTGGGTTGCGCTGCGGCAATGGTTCCCGCGGCGTTCGATGCGCCGAACGGCGTGCGAGCCGCCCACGACGATGTACCCGGCTTGCCCGCCGCGGCCTCCGCGGCGTCCCCGTCTCCTGCCGCATGACGAAGCGCGGTCGTATTGCGTGCGGCGGAGGCCGTCACGGTCGGCTTTACATCCGCCGCGGCCGCGCCGCTGGAGGTGGTCCACCGAGCTTCGGACGACGCCACGGCTGCCGGCGTGATTTCCTTCTCCCGCGCGGCCGGCGAAGCGGCCACCGCGGACGCGTCTCGAGCCGCGGAATTGTCGCTTGCGGACTTCGTCTTCGCGCGCGCCCACGCATCGGCATTCGCGATCGTTGCGACAGCCGCGCCCGTTGCGACAGCCGCGTCGCCCGCTTCGACGCCGGACTCAGCCGGCGGCGCCGTCGGCACGGCGTGCTGTTCCCCCTCGCTGCCCGCCACCGGCCGTCCCGCCCCGCGCACGGCATCCTCCGTCTGCGCCGCCGCGCGTGCATTCCGGCGCACCACCCTCGTCTCCACCGGCGTCTCGACGACCGCCTCGCCGCCGTCCGCTGCTGCCGCCTCGACCGCCGCCAGCACCTCGTCGGGCAATTCGAACCCGGTGAGCGTCCCTTGCCGCACATCGATATTCATCGCTTCCAATGCCGCGCGCGTGGGATCGTCGGGGAACAGGTCGAGCGTGCTGTCGTCGGCGGGCACGTCGCTGAGTTCGGCGAGGCGCTGCGCCGAACGTGCGGCGCGGGCGAGCTTGTTTTCAGTTTCGGTTGAAACGGTGGGGGCGGCGGCGGGGGTACGCGGCGCTTTCGAGCCGGAACGGGAGGGGCGGGAGGTCGTAGGTGCTGCGGGATCGGCCATGTTGTGTTCCAAAGTGTTCCCGGGAGAATCGGGTCGAGCGCCGCTATTATGGACGACAAGCCGCAGCGATTCGATCCCGCTGTCGCGCGTTACCCGGTCACACGTTGTACAAAAGAGTCATTCGCGCGCGCTTATTGCATCCATTCGCGCATCGATGTGCGCATCGATGCACGATACGCGACTACGAAGCGCCCGCCGCGCGCGGCCGCATGGCCTGTGGACTCGCGACCGGCGCTTCTTCAGGTTTCCCGCTCGACTTTCCCCCCGAATTTCCGCTGTCCCGCTGGGCATCGGGCTTCGCCTCGAGCACGAGCCGCACACGCAACGGCTGACGCATATCGGCCGGCGGCGACACGCCAATCGCGTGCGCCATCAGCACCGCGCGCAAATCGTTATCGGCCTGCGCATCGCCGAGCGAATCGAAGACGACGCGCGTGACCGAACCGTCGTTGCCGATCCACGCGCGCACGGTGACCATCGACGGGATGGTATCGGCCGGCCCATGCTGTATGCGGTCTTCGAGAAACGCATGCAGTTCGTTAGCCGTATCGTCGTAGGCTTCGAGCGAGCGCTGGAACTGTTCGCCGACGATCTGCGCGTAAGCGATCCAGCTTTGCGGCACCTCAGTGGTTTGCGCCGCCGCGCTTTGCGCGTAACCGGCGATGCCGCACGCAATCGCGCACGCGCCGAGCGCGCAGCCGACTGCCCGTCTCAACCCGTGCCTCAACCCGTGCCTCAACCCCTGTCTCAACCCGCGCTGCAACGCGCGATGCCGGCTCTTGTTCATAGGTCTCCCCTGCCTCTCACGCCGGATCGAACGGCAAATAGACGCGTGTGTTGCCGCGCTGAATCAGCAACGCGGCGTTGTCATGCAACTGGCGCAGTTCGTCGGCGAGCTGATCGAGCGAGGCGACGGGCGTGCCGTTGACCGACAGCACGATGTCGCCCGGCTTCAGCCCGATACGCGTCGCGCGCCCGGCCACCTGCTCGATCAGCAGGCCATGATCAAGCCCGAGCCGCTGCTGTTCCGCGATCGACAGCGGCCGCACGACGATGCCAAGCCGTGTCGGCGGAACAGCGGTCGCGCCGGTCGCCGCGCCGCCGTTGCTGTCGAGCTCGCCGACCGCGACGCTCATACGCGTTGCATGCCCCGCGCGCCACACGAGCAGATCGGCTTTCTGCCCGGGCCGGATTTTGGCGACGGTCGTCAGGAGATCGACGGAATCGTCGACATCGTGACCGTCGACCGCGAGCACGACGTCACCGGCCTGCAGGCCCGCCCGGGCGGCCGGGCCGCGCGGATCGACGACACTGATCAGCGCGCCGTCGGGCTTGTCGAGTCCGAACGAACGCGCGAGCGCCTGACTGACTTCCTGCAGGTTGACGCCGAGCCAGCCACGGCTCACGTGACCGGTCTTCAGCAACTGATCCTTGACGTCGAGCGCAACATCGATCGGAATCGCGAACGACAGGCCCTGGTAACCGCCCGTCTTCGAAAAGATCATCGAGTTGATCGCCACCACGCGGCCGCGCAAATCGAACAGCGGGCCGCCCGAGTTGCCCGGATTGATCGGCACGTCGGTCTGGATGAACGGCACATACGCTTCGCCCGGCAGCGAACGCGATTTCGCGCTGACGATGCCCGACGTCACCGTGTTCGCGAAGCCGTACGGCGAGCCGATCGCCATCACCCAGTCGCCGACTTCGATGCGCTGCGGATTGCCGGTGACGACAACCGGCAGATCGTCGGCGTCGATCTTGATCAGCGCGACATCGGAAAGCGCATCGGTGCCGACCACTTTGCCCTTGAATTCGCGTTTGTCGGTCAGCTTCACGTCGACCACGCTCGCGTCGCCGACCACATGCCGATTGGTCAGAATGTAGCCGTCCGCGCTGACGATAAAACCGGAGCCCAGACTCACTTCTTCGCGATTGCCGATCACGCGGCGAGCAAGAAACGGCGCGAGCGGATTGCCGGGTGCGATGCCAGGCGGCAGTTGCACGCCCATCTGCGTGACTTCATGGGTCACGCTGATATTGACGACCGCGGGCCCGTCGCGCTTCGCGAGCGATGCGAAGTTCGGCAGCACGATCTGCGCGGAGCCCGCGCTCGAGTTCGAGCCCGAGGCCGAAACCGAACCGGATCCCGCGGACGGCGATGCGACGGCCGCCACGGCAGCGGCCGTCGCATCGTC
>NZ_BAAILL010000041.1:31730-88006 GCF_054589215.1 Paraburkholderia sp. 2C
ATCGATGCGAGCGCAACGAATATCGTTGCCCGCACTGCATTCCGCGCTCCACCCCGTTCACCACCACGTCTTGCGGCTGTCATAAATTCGTTCGCATTGTCGAAAAACCACCCGGGCGCGGCGCCGCTTTTTCGTTACGGCGTCATTTGACCGGCGCGGGGGCCGGTGTCCCGGGCCGCTGCGGCGTCGCGGATTTACCCCACGCATTGCCGAAGCGAATGCTCTCGGCCGAATAGTTGAATGTGCCGACCTGATTCGACGGCGACTTCGCCAGCGCTTCGGCGGCACTGATGCCGCTTGCCGCGGCGCTCGGCGTGGGCGCAAGCTGCTGGCTCAGGCAATCGTACGAAAGCGCCTGCACGCCGTTCACTTCCGCATTCACGCATACCCGCTTGCCGTTGTTCGGCGCCGCGGCCTGCGTGGAAGCCGCGTCCGTGCCGGCGTCGGCAGGCGCGTTTTGCGCCCACGCCGCGCCAACCATCGCGCCCATCGATACGGCCCCTGCAACGGGAATCGATAACCTCACCACCAGCCGCACCACACGTTTACGCAGTTTCATCACAAGTTCCTCTCATGATGTCCCCGTATCGGCGCGCTCCCTGTCGACCGGCGGGCGGCCGGCCGCGGCAAAGCGCTGGAACTCCTTCACATCGGCCCGTTTCATCCAGGGCGGCGGAGTCTCGAGGAAGGAGGTGTCGCGACGCACCGTTTCATAATGGATCAATTGCCTCGAAGTCGGAAACGGTGTTTCGCGCGGCGCGTGGTACATCATCTTGAAGAGCCGCGCCTGCGGCCCGCGCTGCGTCCACAGGTCGCCGACATCGCGCACCGTCGCATCGAAGCAGAAACGCACCCAGACCGGCCTGCCGCCCATTGCACCGGCGCGCATGAATTGGGCCAGCGTCAGCAGCACATAAGGCAAGTCATGTTGTTCGAGCGACGGATACGACCAGAGGTTCATTACGTCGGCGTAACCGACGAGATAGATGAAACGCCGCACCGTGACCGACGGCGCCGCGCGACGCATGACCTGGAAATGACGCTGCCAGTTTTCGACAAATACACCGCGCTGTTCGTGCTCGAGCGTGGCGTCGCGCCTGCGGCGCACGCTCGGCGCTTCGGGCTGGTACGACAGCGTGGATAGCGGGCAGCGCTCTTCGTCGTACGCAATCAGATGGCGAAAGCGCGGGCCCGTGCCGCCGTCGGCGAGCGGCGTCAGTTCGCCGAAGCAAACGGGACAATGCAGGCTCGACTTGTCGCCGGCACCGTAGTGCGCACCGACGACGTGAAAGCCGTGGCTCCCGACGTTGACCGCGTCGAGCGGCCGCGCAATGTCGGACGAGGTTCCCGTGCTCACTCGCTTGGCCCCTTGCGCGCCGGTCAGTGAACCGCGGCGAGCGCTTTCTTCAGCGCGTCTTCATCGATCGGCGCAGCCGACGGACTCGCGAGCTTCGCCATATACGCCTGCGCGTTCTGCGCTTCGCGTTGCTGACGCAGTTGCGCGCGCAACTGTTCCTTCACGTCGGCAAGCGGACGCACGCTTTGCGCGCGCGTATCGGTCAGCTTGATCACATGAAAGCCCGACGACGTCTGCAGCGGACCCGCGATGTCGCCCGTCTTCATTCCTTCGACCGCCTTGCGGATTTCCGGCATCAGGAGCCCATCGGGCACGAAGCCCATATCGCCGCCGTTCGCCGCGCTTTGCGGCTCCTGCGAATTAGCCTTCGCGAGCGCGGCGAAATCGGCCCCCGACGCGCGCGCCTGACGCGCGAGATCGGTTGCCTGCTTGCGCGCCTTGTCGAGCGTTGCCGCATCGGCGTTGGCCGACGTCGCGATATAGATCTGCGATAGCCGTACCGCGTGCGGCAATGTGAACAGCTGAGGATTGCGGCTGTACGCGGCCTGAATGTCCGCGTCGGACGGATAGTCGGCGGGCGGCACCGAGACCGATGCGAGATAGCTGCGCAGAATCACGTCGCGGCGCGCTTCGTCGATCAGCGCCGTCACTTGCGGCTGCTTGTCCCAGCCCTTCGCGTGTGCTTCGGCGAGCACGGCCGTCGTCGCGAGCTTCGCGCGCACGAGCTGATCGAGCTTCGTCGGGTCGGCCGCGAGACGCGTCCTGACATCGGGGCTCAACGACTGCAGGAACTGCGTCATATCGGCTTGCGTGACGGTCGCGTCGCCTGCGCGCGCGACGACATCGTCCTTCGCATGCGCCGCGCATGACAACGCGAACACTGCGCTTCCCACCACCATGGCAACTGTCTTCACTTTCGCACTCCCACTGCTGAAAAAATTGGCCGGCTGCCGATGCGCCTGCCCGATGCAAGCGTTCACCTGGTTGCGCACGCATCTATGCATCTATGCGGCATCGGCAGCCGGTGTCCGATGCTTCACATCCCGGCGCCCACCGACAACCGTACGACGACGGGCTGCTTCATCGTGCGCGGCGGCGGCGCACCAACGGTCTGTGCCAGCAGAAGCGAACGCAGGTCCGCTTCGGCCGCATCGTCGCCGATATCGTCGAATTGCACCTGCTCGACTTGCCCCGTGCGATCGAGCCACACGCGCACTTTCAGCGTCGGCGGATCGAACGGCAACGGTGCGTCGTCCGCCGCCTGTTGCGATTGCGGCGCTTGAGCCAGCGCGCCGGCGTCGGTGTCGACCCAGTTGCTGAAGTAGTCGTTGAAGCGGCGCGCGGTGTCCGTGTCGGACGAAAGCGCTGTCTGCAGCGTTTCCGACACGCGCTGCGCATAGGCAAGCCACGCTTGCGGCGCCTTCTCGATGCTGACGTGCTGCGCGCCCGCGCCGGCCCACACGCTTTGCGTGAACGCCAGCAGCGCGGCACCGAGCGCGCCCGCTACGCCGGGCTTGCCCGGCCTGTTCATTGCGCGCCGGCCTTCGACGCGTCCGTCGCGACGCTCGCGAGACCCGCCACCGTGACGCCCGCGCCGGCTTCGGCCGCGGCCATCGCCGGCCGGTTGCGCAGATGCAGCAGGAATTCGCGAATCAGGCGATCCCACAGTTCGATCAGCGAACGCAGATTGCGCTCGCTGATGCCGCCCGCCACCACCACGTCCATTTCGAGCACGAGAAACGGCGCCTGCTCCCAGAGCCGCGCGAAGCGCTTCGTGCGGTTCCAGCTCGCGACGATTTCCGCGGGCAATTCACCCTGTACCTGCAGCGCGCAGCTCAGCGTGAAGTCGAGGAACGTGCCCGCTTCGGTGCCCGGATTGCCGAAGCGCACCGCAAAGCCGACCCCCTGGCTCGCGCTCATCAGCTGCACGGCGCCATTCTGCTCGGCCGGCGTCACACGGTAGCCCGCTGCCTTGAATACATCGGCCAGCTGATCGACGCTGACGGCTTCGATGAACATCTCGTCGTTCCCCTTCTTCACTGCTGCTTTTGCTGCGGTCGTCATATCGTTTCCTGTTGTTTCGATCCGATTGTGTGAACGGTCCGATGGCGTTCACGGGCTACGGCAATAACTGCGTCGAGCGGAATGCCATGCTTAACCGCGTATGGTGCGACGCCTTCGTGACTGTGTTATTTCGATGGCGCCGCTGCAGGCGCGGGCGTTCCCGCGCTCGCTCCCGCGCTGGTTCCCGATCCTGCCGCGGCAGGCGCCGGCAGTGCATTCGGATCGTATTTGCCCGCATACAGCTGATCGCCGTACTGCTGCCCGATCTCGTCGTACTTCACGCGCGCACTTTGCGCGAACGGCTGGCGCGTCTTCATGAAGGTGCCCAGATCGACATGCTCGTATGCATCGAGAATGTCGTGTCCGACCTTGTACAGCTGCACATTCTTCGCCTGGCAGGTCTGCAGTTGCGTGTCGCGCGCCTTCAGCTCGCTTTGCACCTGCTTGCGCTGCGCGTCCTGCGTGTGCGATTCGGCAAGCAGCGCGTCATACGCGGCCTTCACCTTCGTCAGCTCCGTCGAATCCTTCGCGTGACTCGCGCGCTCGGCAGCGAGCGAGCGCTCGGCCTGCTCCTGCGCGCCCGACTTGCCCTTCGCCGCATCGAGCTCGCCCTGCGCGGCTTTCAGGTCGGCGAGCGCCTTGTCACGCTGCTGCTCGGCCGACGCCTTGTCCGCTTGCAGTTGCGCCTGCGTATCCTGCAGCTGCCGCAGCTGCTCGACGGTCGAACGTAGTTGCGCGCGCAACCGGTCTTCGAGGCTGCCGCTTTGCGCATGTGCCGGCAGCGATGCACAGAACAGCGCGGCACTGACGCAGCCGCTTGCCACGCTCAATAGACGTTTTCGCATGGTCAGCCTCAGAATCTCGCATTAAGCTCGAGCTGCAGCACGTCGATCAGCAGCGGCGGCCCATACACTTCGCGTGCGCTCAGGTAACGCGCGGACAGCCACGCATCGCGCGCGACCGCATACTGCGCGCCGATCACATAACCCTTCGCATTCGTACCGCCGAGGTGGAAGTCCGAATCGGTGAACGCATCGAGCACCGCGTCCGGCTGCAAGTACTTATATGCGACCGAGAAGTTCCACTGGCCCTTCTCGACCGTGTCCGGCTCGCCGAGCGTCATCTTGAACATAAAGCCGTTGCCGCCGCTGCGATAGTCGGATGCCGATACCGTCGAGCTCGCCGTGTTGAAGTTGTTGACCGGCGGCGACGCCGCATTGAGCGCCTTGTTCGCGTCGAACGCGAGGTTGCGCACGTACTCGCCGTCGAGCCGCACCTTATAGCGGTCCATCAGCTTCGTATCCCATTCGAGCTTCGCGTCGAACAGACGATAGTTGTACGCGAGACCGAACAGCTGCGGCTCGGGCGTGGTTCCCGGCGCGAGGTTCGGGTTCTGCACGATATTGCGCAGCGCGATCAGCGTATTGCCCTTCTGGATAAAGTCCGGCGCATCGTTGTCGGTGCTACAGCTCGTCGCGCCGAGGAACAGCGCGCAAGGCGACGACAGCTCGCCGCGCGAGTTCTGGAAGTCGTAGTACGCAATCGCGCCCTTCAGGCGGTTCGTCTCGTTGATCTTCCATTCGGCGCCGAACTGGCCGGCGAACAGCCACTTCGTATCGCTGCCCTCTTTCACCGGGCTGTTCGACGGGAAGTTGTCGTCGCCGTACTGCACCGGGAACGCACCGAGCGTGCCGAACAGCGTGATGTCCGCGGTCGTCGGCAACGCATGCCGGAAATTCGCCGCGAATCCGTCGAACTCGAGGTCAGGATCGAACAGCAGGTCCGACGAGAAGAACGGATTGTCGAAGCGGCCCGCGGTCAGCGACATCCACGAGGTCGGCGAATATGTGACGTACGCCTTGTTCAGCCAGATGTTTTTCTTGTCGAAGCCGCCGCCGAGCAGCTGCGTCGTCGAAACCGGATCGTTGTCGTTACCCGACGCGAGCTGGATGCCGGAGCTCAGGCCGTCGGCAATCTGCGCCGTGACGCCGAGACGCGCACGCACGCTGAACAGGTTCGAACGGTTCGTCGTCGTATTGATGGACGGCGGTGCGCCTTCACCCGGCGTATTGCCCGTGAAGTCGAAGCCGCCCATGCGGTTGATCGCGCCGAAGTCCGTCACACCCGTCACGTTGCGCGGCGAGTAGAAGTCGAACTGATCGCGTATGCGCAGATCGCCGTCGATCTTGATGCGCGACACCCAGTCCGGGAACGTGTTGGGCTGCGCCCAGTTTTCCGCCTTCGCCTGTGCGACCACTTCCTGCTTTACCTGGTCGCGGATCTGATCGCGCACGACTTGCGGCACGTACGGCACCGCAACGTCGCCCGGCTGCGTCGGCGCATTCGCGACCACCGGCACCGGCGGACGCGCGGCGGCCGCTTTCGCCTGCGCGGTTTCGGCCTGCGCCTGCGAGATCAGGTCGTTCGCATTCTGCTGCGTAAGCACGCCGCGCTTGACCAGCAGGTTGATCAGGTTGATTACCGTGCTTTCGGTCGGCGCGGCTGCACCGCTTCCTGCCGGCGTTGCTGCCCGATTTGCCGCCTGCGTCTCGAGCGATTGCGCATGCGCGCCCGCGGTCAACGACATCCCCAGTGCCGCCAGCACCGCGAAATTGATCCGCGTGCGGCGGATCGCTTTCCCCCCGCCATGCTGCCCGCCACCCCGTAACACCATCTTTTGAATCATTCTGATTCTCCGCATAACTGCTGATTTTTCTACTGGCCCCGCATGGCTCACCAATCGCCCCCGCGATTCGCGTCAGCCCGGCTGATGCCCCTGTAAGTTGAGCCGCACCGGGTATTGCCATGACGGCGGCGGCGGTTCGTCGAGCTTGCCGAGCACCTGCAGCGCGCTGACGACGGCGTCGTCGAGCTTCGCGTCGCCAGTGGACTGGCCGATCGTCACCTTGACGATGCGTCCCGACGGCTCGAGCCACAGATTCACGCCGACCGAAAAGCGCAAACCCTCCCCTGCTTCCTGCACGCTCTTGTCGCGCTCGACGGCCTGCTGCAGCGCGTACACGAGGTATTGCGAGTAAGTGGCGTTGCCGAAGCCGCCGTTGCCGGTACCGCTGCCGGCCATGCCCGAACCGTCGCCGGCCGCAATCGCAAAGTTGTCCGTGCCGGCTTGCGCGGGCGCGTTCATCGTCATCTGCTTCGGCATGTTGTCCATCGGCTTCGGCGCTTCCGCGGGCTTGGGCGTCGCGGTCGGCTTCGGCACCGGCGTCTGCACCTCCGGCTGCTTCTCGGGCGGCGGCTTGATCTTCGGCGGCGGTGGCGGCGGTGGCGGCGGCACCGGAATCACCGTCGTCACGCGCGGTGCTTCGGCGCGCTTCACGCCGGCCGTGTCGTTCGCAAAGCGCCACACGGCAAAGCCGACGCCGGCCAGCACGATCACGTAGATCGCCGGCTTCACGAAGCGCTTGAGGCCCTTCTTCTCGTCGTCGGGATCGCCGCCGTGGCCGCCCTCGTAGGTCATTTCCATGAGCGAAGCCTCCGGCTGCCGCTGCCGCTGCTGCTGCTGCTGCGCGCGCGTGTCATGATTTCTGCTTGCCCGTCACGAGACCCACTTGCGTCAGATCGAGCCGGCGCAGCAGATCGAGCACATCCATCACCTTCTGGTACGCGACCGCCGAGTCGCCCTTCAGCACGATCGGCGCATCGGGTGTCGTCGCCTTGATCGTGCGCAGCCGGTTTTCGAGCTCGTCCATCGTCACCGGATACGCGTCGAGGAAGATCTGCCCCGAGTCGGATACGGTGATCGCTTTCGTCTGCGGCTTGGCGAGACTTGCCGACGAACTCGCCTTCGGCAGATCGACCTTGATCCCCTGCACCGACGCGGTGGTCATGATGATGAAGATGATCAGCAGTACGTACGCGAGGTCCAGCATCGGCGTGATGTTGATGTCGTCGTACGGCTTGTCGTCGTCCTGAACTTGCATGGCGTTACGCCCTCCGTTGTTGCGTGCTGCGGCGCATGTCGTGTGTCTTGTGCGGTTGCGTCTCTTTCATCAATCGGCGGCGATCGCGTGGTCCACGCTGCGATGCGCTTCCGCGAGACGCGTAACGAACTCGTCGACGAACACCTGCATGTTCGCGGTCACGTTCTTGTTGCGAATGAGCAGATAGTTGTAGCCAAACAGCGCGGGAATCGCGACGAACAAACCAGTGACCGTGGCGAGCAGCGCGGCGGCAATACCCGGTGCGATCGCGTTCACGTTGACGTCGCCGGCGGCGGCGATCGCGGCGAACGTGATCATCACGCCGACCACGGTGCCGAGCAGGCCGAGGAACGGGCCGCCGGAAATGGCGATCGTCAGCAAAACCATCGACTTCGAGAGGCGCTGGTTTTCGCGCACGAGCGTCGCGTCCATCGTGGCGCGGATCGCTTCGATCGACTCGGTGGTGATGACCGTGCGGCCGTTCTCATCGACGCGGCTGTGGATTTCCGACACCCCCGCGCGATAGAGGCGATACAGCGACGAGTGGCGCAGACGCTTGCCGTCTTCCGAGCGCTCGTCGGTATGCGCGAGGCCGACCAGATGACGGCCCGCGACTTCGCGAAAGCGCTTCACGAAGAAGGCGTTCGCCTTGTCGACGGTGCCCACGTACTTCGCCTTGTTCCACATCACGACCCACGACGTGAATGCCATCGCGAGCAGGATGACGATGACGACCCATGCGTCGACGGTCACCGACTTCACGATCACGCCGAAGTAGCCGAAGCCGAAGCCCGACTGCTTCTCGTCGGCGCCGTAGGCGACCAGCTTCGATTCGGAACCCTGGCTCATTGCGTCGATGCCGATCAGCGTGGCCGACCGCGCGACCTTCGACAGGCGCAGTTCGTCGATCTCGCCGACGTAGCCGCTGCCGGCGCCGCCCGCGACGTCGCCGCCGATGGCGGCCGCACCGTTCAGCGCGGGCAGCGCGGCAGCGACCTGCGCGACCTGATGGCCGCCCACGTAGAGCGTGAGGTTCGTGCCGTCGGCGGTCACCGCGATATGCGACCACTGGCCGGCGGCGATCGGCGCCGTGGCGGGCGTGCGGGCCGGTGCGGCGCCGCCGTCCACTTCGGCGAACGGCACGCCGTTGTCGAGCCCGATCAGCACGCCGTTGGCGCCGTCGCGGCGCGCGAACAGCAGCGTTTGCGGCGCGAGCGCGGCGGGCTTCACCCATGCGCTGAACGTGAACTTGCCGCCTGCCGGAATGGCCAGCGACGGGCTCGCCGCGAGATTCACCGGCGTCTTGCCATCGAATTGCGCAGCCTTGCCGACGATGCCGTCTTCGACGATGCGCGACGCTGCGTTCTGCGCGTTATTCGCATACGCGGTCAGATCCTTTGTCGGCGCACCCGATGCACCGTTGAAGTGATAGACGAGCGTGTAATCGGGGTCGAACGTCTCGGCCGGCTTCGCGCCGTCCGGCGCTTTCCTGTTGCCGTAGTACATCCAGATGTTTTCTGTCGCGCCGGCGGGAAACTGCGGCACGTCCACCCAGACGAGCGCCACGCCGAGCACCGGGTCGTACTGTTCGATGTGATAGTTGAGCGGCGTCTTGTCGTCGGCGGCGACGAAGCGGATATCGGCGCCGCTGTCCTGCAAGCCGTCGAACTGGAAGTTGCCTGAATGCAGACGGATCAGCAGCGGCACGCGTCCGGCCGACTCCGCGATATTGCCGCCCTTCGGCGTGGTGTCGATCGTGATCGATTTGCGGAACGACCAGTCGTTCTGCCACCACGCATTCGCCACCCCTGGCAGCCACATGAAGGCCACCGTCAGTAATACCAACCAAGCTCGCTTCACAGTCAAATCCCCCGATAAACCGGCCGGTACACGGCCGGCCCAACACATTTAAAGAAACCGGCCAGGTTAAAAACTCGCGCGCACATAGAAGTCGAAGTGCGGGCTATACGCTTTCGTGAAGGTCCCGGACTTCATCGGGAACGCCATTTCGAGGTCGGCGCTCGCGTACTTCAGCAACTGCAGGCGCGTGCCGATACCGACGGACAGCATGTTGAAAGACGACTCCTGCTCCGGAAGCGGGCTCAACAACCACAGATGCGCGGAATCGACGAACGCATGGAAGCGCCATTCGTTCACGATCGATCCGTTGAAATATTTCGCGACCGACGGACTGCGCAGTTCGAGCGAACCGATCACGCCGCTGTCCCCGGTGTTTTCCGCGGACAGATAGCCGCGCACGGTGGTGATGCCGCCTGCCGCGAACTGCTCGCTCGAGACGAGCGGCGAGTTCGCGATCTGGCCTGTGACGTGCGCGTTCAGTTGCATATCGCGCGGCAGGTTCTGCGTGTGATTGACGTCGAACTTGCCGTAGATGAAGTCAGCGGTCGCGTCGAAGCGTTTGTTGTCGAAGTCGTCCGCGCTGCTGCTGGCGCCGCGCAGGTTGGTGGTCAGCGAAACCGAGAACGCGGTCTGCGAGTTCTTCAGGTTCAACTGGCCGTTGTACGCGAACGTGACCGGCACGTACGTGATCGGCGCTTGCGACGATGTGCCCGCGAAGATGTCGTTTTCGTCGAAATGCTTGTGGTCGATTTCAACGGTCGCCGATTCGGAATACGTGTCGGTCGACGGCAATGCGTAGATCGCCTGCAAGCCGAACGACGTGCCCTTGCCGAGCACCGTCGTGTTGCCGAGCGATGCGACGTTGCTGTCCGAGTGATAGGCGGTGGCAAGCAGGCTCCAGTGCGTGCCCTGCAGCGGCGCGAGATACGAGAACGTGTAGACCTTCGCGTCCTGCGGATGCTGCGGCGCGAGCAGGAAGCTGCCGGAAATCACGTGGCCGAGCTGCCACAGGTTCGAATAGCTCAGCGCGGCGACCGTGCGCAGCTCCGATGTGTCGGGGCTGTGGTCGTTGTTCAGTTCGATGCTGCCGTGCAGCGGATTGTGATCGTCGACCTTGAGGTCGACATCGACCGTTTGCGGCAATGCGCCGGCTTTCAGCACCGGAATCACCTGACGGTCCTGCGATTTGTTGAGGTCGGTCAGCTGTCGTTGCGCGGCGTTGAAATCGGGCACCGTGCCTTCCGCGAGCGCCGGCACCGCATCGCGAATCTCCTGCGGCGAGTTGTACTTCGAGCCCTCGACGCGCAAGCGCCCCACTTTCGCCTCGACCACTTGCAGCAGAATCACACCGCCTTTCACCTGCTGCGCGGGCAACTCGACGACCACCGACTGGTACCCGTTGTCCTGATAGACCTTCTGCAGCGCATCGCGCGCGGCATTGACGTCGGCAAGCGTCTTACCCGGTCCTTCGAACGGATAGACCGCTTTTTCGATCTCGATGGACGGCAGCGTCGTATTGCCTCGCACGATGAACTCGTTGACGTCGAAGGTGGGCGGCGGATTGGCCGCTGCCCGGGTTGCCTGCGTATTTGCCTGCTCGGTTGCCTGCTCAGTTACCTGTTTCGTTGTCGATGCCTGTGCTCGCCCGCCCGTTTGCGCCGTTCCCTGAGCCGTTGCCTGCGTGTCGGTTTGTGTTTGCGCCTGCGCGAGCGGCGCAAGCGTGATCCCGCCTACGAGCAGTGCACCCGCCAGGCACTGCCCGATCCGGTTATTCGATTCCCCGTCTACTACCGGCGTCATGCGCCACCCCTTGATTGCTTGAAATTCTCAGCGTTATCGGTTCGCTTGCAGCACTTCGCGTCGCTTGCGTTATACGTGTTTCAGGTCAATTTGATGACAGCGGCTCAGTATTCCTAAATAGTTAACCTGGTCTCTCTCCGGCGCCACACAAACTGTTTTCCCATCGCCTGCTTATTGACTCTTCAAGACTCTTCAATCGGCGCAGACGACTTTCGCATTCGCGAAAATCCAACCGCGTTGGCCGCAGGCCACGCCGGCAAATCGCTTGGCGATATGCACCGGAACAGCCGGAATGCTCAGGTTCCACACTACGTGTTACGCATGCCGGTCACTCAAGCCGCATTCGAACCGACGCATCTATTTGCATAGACGGAGCGAACCGCACGAAACCGCATTTTTTTGTTTGGACAATCCGACGGGGTCGAATACGCGGACCACCTGAATTGCGCTGCCGGCCGTCGCCGCTTGCGCATGCGGCGACCGGCAGGTTCATTGACGGGATGACAACGGCTGAAGGCTTTTTGCCTCCCTGTCTATCCAGACGTACTGGAACTCGCGAACCCGCAAACTTTCGTCGCAGCGTGATGGCAGACGGAAAACGTCTGCATTTCCATACTGCTGACACGTGCTGCACACACATTGCACACCAGCGCACCGGCGCAACGACGCGGTCACGACCGCCCGGATCGAGCCGCGTAGCGATACTGCACTGCCGATATGGCGAGACCGTTACCGACCGGCTGCTTCCTCCGGATCCCGCACAGCCTTGACCGCCTCTTCGTCTTCTTCGCGCGGCCTTTGCTGCCAGAAGCCGCCGCGCATCGTGGTGATCGACGGCATCTGCGCCCACTGGCGCGGATTCAGAATCTCCGCGCGCAACACATCGGGCAGCACCTGCACGTCGAGTATTTCTTCGACACCGTTGTAAAACTCGAGAATGCCGAGCAGTTCGCCGCTCGCGAGGTCGACGGCGGCGACGCCCGCGACGAGTTCGTCGCGCTCCGCTTCGATCGGCAAGCCTTGCGGGCCGCGCTTCATGCGCAGCTTCGACAGCCCGATGAAAAGCACGCCGCGATATTCGGCGAGCCCGTGCGTAAAGCCGGGCAGTTTCGCGACGACTTCTTTCGCGCCCGTGGCGGGATCGATGCGCAACAGCGCGCCGCGTCCGCCTTCGAGCACATGGAGCTGCCCGTTGATGATGCGCGGAGAGTGCGGCATCGAAAGACCGTTCGCGATAATGCGCCCCGACGGCACTTCCATCACGATGCCGCCGTCGGCCATGCCCTTACGCCAGCCGAACGGCGTGTTCGTTTCGCCGAGCGCGGTCACGTAGCGCACTTTCGATTCGTGGAACGCCATACCGTTGAGATGGCAACGATCGTCGGGACCGAATTCGGTGACAAAAGGCGGCTGCCAGATCGGCGTGAAATTGAAGTAGCCGTCGATCACGCTGATGCACGAATAGCGCGTATTCACCGCGAGCACGATCTGCTTGTCGAACGCCATATCGTGCAAATCGAGGTCGCCCGTATAGTGGGACATCCGCGGCACATACATCGCGTCGTAATGATTCGGCCGCTCCGGATAAAGCGGCGCGAGCGACGACACATTCGCAAAAATCATCAGCTCGTGAATCGTTGCGATCGCAAGGCGTTTGCCGCCCACTGCAAGTCCCATCGAGCGCGGCAACTGGCAGGCGGACAGCGTCGGTATGCCGTTCTCGACCCCGAGAATCGCGACGCCTGAAGGGCGCCGGCTGATGGCGAGCGAACACTTCAGCGATGCAAGCACGTCGAGAAAACGCCCGGTATCGCGCAAGTTGATCAGCGGCGCTTCTATGGGGTCTGTCTGCGTGGGGTTGGCTGCGGCATCGTGCGGAGACTGCTCCACTACTTTTCCTTTTATTTGCGTGTGCTGCATTCGATCGCTCGAATGGGTCTTTTTTCAAGGTAGCGCATGTTTTGAGTCAAGCATGTGACAGAAAGAATGGATATGCGCACTCGCGTAAAAGTGTGCGGGTTCTGCAGGTCCGATCCGTCCAAGCAGTAGACACAGACAAAAAAGACCTTTCGAACCCCATGATTTCCGAGCCTAAGACGCGCGCAATGCCGGGCAGTTGCGCTTGCAACGATACGTGCCGCAACGCAGGCGGCGGCGCGGCGCGGCGCGCGGCCGGCGATGACGGCAAAGCGGGTCGGTTTAGGGGAACCCCGTGCCTTTGAGCATGAAGCGGCTGCGTTCTTTCGGCGCGCGCTTCGCATCGCGCGAGCGCGGCGACACGCCGTTTCCGCTGCGCTGGCGCAATCCGTGGCATCTGTGGCAGGGCGCGTCGTGGGTTGCCAACACGCTGCTTGCGCCGCCATTCACGGTGATCGGCATCCTGCTGCTGATCAATGCGCACAGCGATTGCCCGTACTTCTGGCCGTCAGCGATGGCGGTGGTGGCGCTGACCAACGCGCTGGCGATCGTCGACGGGAATCAGCGGCATCATCGGCGGCCGTTCGGCAGTCGCGTGCGCGTGGCGTTGCGCTACTTCGGCGTGAGCGCGTTTGTCGGGGGCGCGCTCTTCATGATGCTCGTCTGGGGCACGGGCATTCTCGAAGACATCGCGGGGCCGCTGCTGCCGAGCGGGCATACGACGCACTTCGCCGGTTCGCTAGCACAGTTGCAGTGGACACTCGGCGCAACGGCGGTGTTCTGCGTGCTGTCGTTCGCGCATGCATGCGTGCTGCATGCGTGGCTCGCGTTCGAGGTGCCGATCTGGTATCGGATTTCGCGCGGGACGTTCGCACCCGAGCGCGCGGAGCGGGCTCAAGCTCAGGCCGCCGAGCGCGAGCCGTTCGAGCGCGGCCTGTCCGAGCGCGGGCCGTCCGATTCCGGATCGACGATCGATGGGCGCGGCGACGGCCAATGATGCCCGCGTTCAGCTCGATCGGGCCGAGCAAAACAGCCGCGAATGCCGGCAGATTGCGAGCGCTCAGCATCAGGTCCGCGTGCCGTAGTCACTGCCAGCCCCACTGCCGTTGTCGCGAAACTCCTTCACGCCGGGAAACTGCCGCAGCTGCTCACACACCGCCTTGTACTCCTGCGACGACACACGGCTGAACACGATCGCCACTTCGTCGAGCTCGGGCGAGTCGTCGCACTGCTGCACGACGAACTGCTTGACGCGCACCGCCGATGGCCCCAGTGCATCGTGCAGCGAGTGAAACGTCAGTGTCCCGCGCTCAACGAGCACTGTCAGTTGGCGCCGCTGCTTCACGGTGATGAAGCGCCGCTCGATCGGCTTGATACCGGCGAGAATGACCAGGATGATGATCGTCGCCGCGATCGATGCGGTGTACAGGCCGCCGCCGACCGCAAGGCCAATGGCTGCGACCGACCATAAGCTCGCGGCCGTCGTCAGCCCGCGGACGATCTCGCCGCGCAATAGAATCGATCCCGCGCCGAGAAAGCCGATCCCCGATACGACCTGCGCGGCGACCCGCGACGGATCGAGCACAACGTGTTCGTTCTGCAGTACATCGAAGAAGCCGAACGCGGATACGATCATGATCAGCGCCGAGCCGACGCACACGAGCATATGCGTGCGCAGCCCCGCCGCCCACGAAAGGCGTTCGCGCTCGAAACCGATTACGCTGCCAAGCGCGGCCGCCATCACGAGGCGTGCGATAAGTTCAAGATTCCCTGGCATATTCACCCCCTGTTTTTGTTCGTCAAGCAAGATGCGGTCCGCGCCGGCCCTGAGCGGCGTACCATAGCAGGTTATTCGCTTGCCTTCCCGTGCCGGCTGCGTGCCGGCTGCGCGCCGCCCAAGAGCGGCACGCCTTATTTCAACCTTCAATTCGCAACATGAGTTCATCTGCTTCGACGACTGTCTCCGCGCTTTCGCTGCGCGAACATTTTGCACGCGTCGTCCTGCCGACCTGGCGCAGCGCCGGTTTCAACGAGGCGCTGAACCTGCCCTATGAAGCGCTCGCCGCCGACGGCCGACGGCCGCTGCCGGCCGTCCGTTATCGCGCGATGGCCTGTGCGCGTCAGCTGTTCGTATTTGCGCAGGCCGGCGACACCGATCACGCGCAACGGCTTTTCGAAGCGCTGCTTCATTACTTTCAGGACAACCGGCACGGCGGATGGTTCTATAGCGTCGACGCGCAAGGCGCGCCGCTCGATACGACGAAGGACCTGTACACGCATGCATTCGTCGTGTTCGCGTGTGCCGAATATGGCGCGCGCTCGGGCAATCGCGACGCGTTCGATATCGTACATCGCACCTCGTCGGTGATCGAAGAGCGTTTTGCGGTGCACGATGGGGCACATGCCAGGTCGCTTGCCGCGGGCAATTTGCACGGTCTCTTCAACGCGGCACTGAACGCGGACTTCTCGACCGTAACAGGCGCACCGCTGCAAAACCCGCTCATGCATCTGACCGAAGCGTGGCTCGCCGCGCGGCAGGCAACCGGCGACGCCGCGTTCGATACCGCGCTCGAGCGCCTGTGCAACGCGGTCGCACGCGCGTTCGTGCATACGCCGACCAGTTGCATCGCGGAACTGCCGATCGGCAGCGCGGACAACTGGCTCGAGCCCGGGCATCAGTTCGAATGGTTCTGGCTCGTACGGCAAGCGGGCGCGCTGCTCGAGCAATCGGGCCTCGACGAGCCGCTTTCGCGCGCATTCCTTTTTGCCCAGCGGCACGGCGTGGACGCCGCCACGGGCGGCGTCGCGCTGGCGCTCGACGAACAGGGGACGACGAGGGACGCGACCCAGCGTATCTGGGCGCAATCCGAGTACTTGCGCGCACTCGCGGTCCATCCCGATGCGGGCGTGCGCGCCGCGCTGCCGCGGCAGATCGAGCGCTTCAGCGAACGCTTTCTGAGCCCGCAAGGCTGGTTCGAATGCAAGACGGCCGCAGGCGAAGTGACGCGCGACGATATGCCGTCGACGACGCCTTATCACCTCGCGACAGCCTACGCGGCGCTCTAAAGCTGAAACGCGGCCTTCACCGTTCGCGCCAGCGCGCGCCACGCGCGGCGAGGGCCGCGCCGCCGCTCAAAGCACGTTGAGCGGCGTCTTCAGATAGCGGATGCCGTTCGCCTCGGGCGGCGGCGCGACGCCCGCGCGGATATTGAGCTGAATCGACGGAATCAGCAGCGTGGGCGCGCCGAGCGTCGCATCGCGCGTATTGCGCATCTCGACGAACGCGTGCTCTTCCACCGAATCGTGCATATGGATATTGCGTTCGCGCTGGTCCGCAACCGTGGTATGCCAGCAGACGCCGCGTCCATTCGGCGGATAGTCGTGGCACATGTAGAGCTGCGTGTCGCCGGGCAGGCTCAGCAGCCGGCGAATCGACGCGTACAGCAGGCGCGCGTCGCCGCCGGGAAAATCGCAGCGCGCGGTGCCGACGTCCGGCATGAAAAGCGTATCGCCGACGAACACCGCGCCATCGAATTGATACGCGACATCAGCAGGCGTATGGCCGGGCACATGCAGCACGGTCGCTTCGAGTTCGCCGACGCGGAAGGTTTCGTCCGCAACAAACAGCCGGTCAAATTGCGAGCCGTCCGCATGAAACTCGGGCTCGAAGTTGAACACGGGCCCGAAAATCTTCTGTACGGACCGGATGTGCTCGCCGATGCCGATCGCGCCGCCGAGATGCTCGCGCAGATAAGGCGCCGCGGACAGATGGTCCGCATGCGCATGCGTCTCCAGCAACCACTGCACGTCGAGCTTCGTGTCGCGCACGAACGCGATGATGCGGTCCGCCGAGTGAGTCGACGTGCGCCCGGAGCGCGGGTCGTAGTCGAGCACCGAATCGACGACCGCGCATCGCGAACCGCGGCCCGCATGGACCACGTAGCTGATCGTCGCCGTGGCAGGGTCGTGGAACGCTTCGATCGCAGCTTTCATCAGTTACCTCGGATTGAACCGGCAGCAACTGCACGATAACCGACCTGTCGCGAGCCTGCCAGCACCGAATCGGAAATCTCAAACACTGCAACCGCATCTTTCAGCTGACGGGTCTGCTGATGAAGCGACGCGCGATGCCACGCCTCTTCGCGACGACGTCGTCGACCAGGCCGCTGCCGCGCGAGGGGGCGTCGGGCGTTCGTCGCAAGCGTGTTCGCTTCGCGCGCATGGTCCGTGTGCCGGCGCTCGGTCGTGGTCAGCGCGCCGCCGAACGCGAGCGGGACCCGCGCATGCTGGACCATGTCGGCAGGCTCGGTGCCGTCGCGCACCATCCACGTACCGGCGTGCGACAGGCGTTGCCCGGAAAACCAACGCACTCGGGGTTTACGGCAATGACGGCATTCGCTTCGAGATGCGGACAAGAAAAACTCGCGGCCTTGAAGATCCAACAGGACCACGGGGCGGCTCATTCATCGATTGCTGTCGTTTTTGGCAATAATTAATCCGCGATTTTTCTGGATTACCTTGACTTGGTGCGATTGCGCTTTCTAGAGTGGGTGGAACGCACTGCGGGCTTCGACCCGAAGGAATACGACGATGACCGATCTCCTGGACCGCGCGCGCGGTGCATTGCATGCGCAGCCGTTCAGCACGCT
Source organism: Paraburkholderia sp. 2C (assembly GCF_054589215.1). Classification (NCBI taxonomy): domain Bacteria; kingdom Pseudomonadati; phylum Pseudomonadota; class Betaproteobacteria; order Burkholderiales; family Burkholderiaceae; genus Paraburkholderia; species Paraburkholderia sp. 2C. The sequence continues at coordinate 49,319 of NZ_BAAILL010000041.1, forward strand.
GCTCGGCACGGAACTGATGTACGTCGGCGCGAACGAGCTGACGCTATGCCTGCCGATCCGCGACGAACTGCGGCAGCAGCACGGGTTTGTGCACGGCGGCGTGATCAGCTATCTCGTGGACAATGCGCTGACCTTTGCCGGCGCGCTCGCGCTCGGGCCGAGGGTGATTACCGGGGAGTACAAGATCAACTATCTGCGCCCGGCGGTGAACGGCATTCTGATGGCGCGCGCGCAGGTCGTGTATGCGGGCCGCCATCAGGCGACCTGCCAGTGCAGCGTGTTTGTGACGGATGGCGATCGCGAACGGCTCGTCGCGGTCGCGCAGGGCACGATCAACCGCATCGGCGACGGGACGGAGAACCATAAGGGGGACGAGCCGGGGGAACCGCAAGTGGACTGAGAAGGACGCGTGCGACGCGTGCGAAGGCCTTGTCGCTACACCCTTGTCACTACACAAAAACTACGCAAAATTCAGAAAGGTAGTAACAAAAGCCGGCGACGCCGCCTCGCGCGTGCCGCGTTCCTTACTCCGCCGCGTAAGTCTTCTGCTGCTGCTCGCCGAGCCCTTCAATGCCGAGGCGCATCGTCTGCCCCGCCTTCAGATATACCGGCGAAGGCTTCACGCCCATGCCGACGCCCGGCGGCGTGCCCGTCGAAATCACATCGCCCGGCTGCAGGCTCATGCACTGCGACAGATACGACACGAGCGTCTTCACGCCGAAGATCATCGTCTTCGTGCTGCCGTTCTGGTAGCGATGGCCGTCCACTTCGAGCCACAGCTTCAGGTTCTGCGGGTCGGGCACTTCGTCGCGTGTGACGACCCACGGGCCGATCGGGCCGAACGTGTCGAAGCCCTTGCCCTTATCCCACTGCCCCGCGCGCTCGATCTGCCACTCGCGCTCGGATACGTCGTTGATCACGCAATAGCCGGCCACATAGTCGAGCGCGTTCGCCTCGTCGACATACTTCGCTTCCTTGCCGATCACGATGCCGAGTTCGACCTCCCAGTCGGTCTTCTTCGAGCCGCGCGGAATCTCGACGTCGTCGTTCGGGCCGCAGATCGCGCTCGTCCACTTGTTGAACACCACGGGCTCCGGCGGCACCGGCAGATTCGATTCGGCCGCGTGATCCGCGTAGTTCAGGCCGATACAGACGAACTTGCCGATCTTGCCGACACACGGACCGATGCGCGGATTGCCGTCGACGAGCGGCAGCGTGGCCGGGTCGAGCGCGCGCAGCTTCGCGAGGCTTGCATCGCCAAGCACGCTGCCGTCGATATCGCCGACCACCTTCGACAGATCGCGAATCTTGCCTTGCGCATCGAGCAAGCCGGGCTTTTCCTGACCTTTCGGTCCGTAACGAAGCAGTTTCATCGTTGCAGTCTCCAGTAAGTGCAAAGTCTTTCGAACGAGTAGTACGGGCAGCCGGTCAGTTGGACCAGCCGCCGTCGATCAGATGCGCGTGGCCGGTCGTGAACGCCGATTCGTCCGAGGCCAGATAGAGCGCGAGCGCCGCGATTTCCTCCGGCTTGCCGATGCGGCCCATCGGCTGGCGCGCGACAAACGCGGCCTGCACGTCGGCGACGCTCTTGCCTTGCGCCTGGGCCTGCTCGGCGATGCGCTGTTCGAGCGACGGCGACGACACCGTGCCGGGGCAAATCGCGTTACAGCGTACACCACGCGTGACGAAGTCCGCCGCAACGGCCTTCGTGAGGCCGATCACCGCCGCCTTCGAGGCGCCATACACAAAGCGGTTCGGCACGCCCTTCACGCTCGACGCCGCCGACGACATATTGATGATCGACCCGCCGCCCTTCTCGAGCATGCCGGGCAGGAACGCGCGGATGGTCCGATACATCGCCTTCGCGTTCAGATCGAAGGCGAAATCCCAGTCTTCTTCGCTTGCTTCGAGAATCGAGCCTGCGTGCACGTAGCCCGCGCAGTTGAACAGCACGTCGACCGGGCCGACCTCTTTGGCGAGCGCGTTGATCGCCGCCGTGTCGCGCACGTCGAGCTTGCGCGCATCGACGGGCTTGCCGGCGAGCGAGTCGAGCTTGATGTCGGTGGCGATCACGCGCGCGCCTTCACGTGCGAAGAGTTCAGCGGTCGCAAGGCCGATGCCTTGCCCGGCGGCGGTGATCAGCGCGGTTTTGCCGGCCAGTCGTTGTGTCATTTGCGGCTCCCAATGAGTGTGAGACGGATTTGGTGCGAGTTCGGATCCAATCGGTTCGGTTGGCGGGCTGCCGCGCCCAGTTAGCGCCTTCCGAGCGCCGTCTGCGCACCGTCCGATCGCTTTCTGAGCACCTTCTGAGCGCTTTCGCCGCACGCGGTGCGCGAACGTGGCGTTGTCAAAGGCGATAAAACGCCGCGGCGTTGCCGCCAAAAATCGCGTCGCGCTCTGTCTCGGAGCGCGCGGAAAGCAGCGTGGTCGCGATCGAATGCCACAGCAAATAGTCGCCGTTCAGGTTCAGCACCGGCCAGTCGCTGCCCCACATCAGCCGCGCAGGACCGAATGCGGCAAGCAGATGGTCGACGTAGGGCCGCAGCGTCGCTTCGGTCCAGCCCGCGGCCGCTTCGGTTGCGAGGCCCGACAGCTTGCAGTGCACTTGCGGCAGCCGTGCGAGCCGCGCGATGCCCTCGGCCCACGCGCGCCAGCCTGCGCTGCCGTCGCGGATCGCCGGCTTCGCGCCGTGATCGACGACGATGCGCAGCGCCGGAAAGCGCTGGGCAAACGTCTCCAGTGCGTCGACGTGGCGCGTGAAGATCAGTGCATCGAAGGCGAGGCCGTGCGCGATCAGCGCGTCGATGGCCGGCGCGAGCGCGGGGTTGGCGATCCAGTTGTCGTCGGGCAGATCCTGCAGCATCGGCCGTACGCCCTTGAATTTCGGCTCGCGCGCGAGTTCCTCGATCAGCGCGGGCGCGTCGGGCTCGAGCAGCGGCACCCAGCCGACCACACCGGCAACCGATGCTTCGTTGCGCGCGAGGTCGAGCAGATAGCGCGTTTCCTCGACGGTCGGCGCGGCCTGCACGACCACCGTCCGCGCGACGCCCGCGCGCTCGCGCAGCGGCGCGAGCTCCGCCGGCCCGAACACGCGATAGAGCGGCGCGAGCGCGGGCGTGAGCCAGCCGTAGTCGCCGCGCGACGGGTCCCAATAGTGCTGATGTGCGTCGATCTGCGGCGTCGTCATGTCACGCCTCCGGTACCGGTGCGCGCCGGTCGATCAAACCCTGGTCGCGCAGCGCCTGCCACAATTCGACGGGAATCGGCCGCTCGAACGATTCGACGTTCTGGCGCACTTCATCGGCGCTGCGCGCGCCGGTCAGCACGGTGGCGACCGACGGATGCGCATACGGAAACTGCAAGGCGGCCGCCGCGAGCGGCACGCCATGCGCGCGGCACACGTCCTCCAGACGCGCGACGCGCTCGATCACTTCGGGCGGCGCCGCGCCATAGTTGAACTTCAGATCGCCGGACACGCCTTGCGCGAGAATGCCCGAGTTGAACGCGCCGCCGAGCAGAATGCTGACGTTGCGCTTTTCGCAGTTCGGCAGCAGATCGTTCAGCGTCTGCTGTTCGAGCAGCGTATAGCGTCCCGCGAGCAGCGCGCAGTCGATCTCGAACTCGACCATCATTTCGAGCACAACGGGCCCTTCGTTGACGCCGAGGCCAACCGCCTTCACGACACCGGCCGAGCGCAATTCGTCGAGCGCGCGAAAGCCGCCGCCGTCGGTCAGTTGCTTCCAGTAGGTCGGATGCTTGTCGCCGTGCGTCATGCGGCCGATATCGTGCACGAGCAGGATGTCGATATCGACGATGCCGAGGCGCTGCTGGCTATCTTCGAACGACCGCAGGATGCCGTCGTGCGTGTAGTCGTAGATCGCTTCGAACGGCAGCGGGTTCTGCCAGCCTTCGCTGCCGTCGTACGGATGCGTACGGGGCACGAAGCGGCGGCCCGCTTTGGTCGACAGCACGTATTCGTCGCGGGCGTAGCGGCGCAGTGCGTCGCCGAGCCGATGCTCGGCCTTTGTGTGCCCGTAATGCGGCGCGGTGTCGAAATAGCGCACGCCGGCGCTCCATGCGGCGTCGACGGTGTCCTGCGCCTCTTCGTCGGTCAGATCGCGGTACAGGCCGCCCAACGGCGCCGTACCGAGGCCAAGGCCGCTTACCTGCAAATTGCCGCGACGGCCGATTGCGCGGTGGCGGTCGACTTTCGAATCGATTGCGGATGTCATTCTTTGTGTCTCCAGCCCCATGGTGCGTTACTCCCGATTGGCGCTTTAGCGCCTGGCGGGAGTTTCACAGCGAGTCGGCTAGCGTTAGTGCTTTAGCACTAACGCTGCTCCCCACACGCCTGCATTTCTCATACCCTGCACATCGCCTCCCTTCGCGCCCCCCAGCTTCACTGCGGCGCGCCGCCCACCCCCCGCGGCGACATCACCGCATGAGAAGGCAGGCAAGCGGGCCCGACCGGCTCAAACGTTTTGTACGTCAGAATAAACTCCTGGTGGCCGAGCGTTTCCGATTTCGACGGCTCGCCCCGCGCCACGCCCACGGTCACGTCGAACACCTCGAGGCCGACGTCCTCGAGCGTCGCGCGGCCCTCGAGTATCCGCCCGGCGTCGACATCCATGTCGCCGGACAGCTTGCGATAGGTGTCCGGATTCGCGCAGACCTTGATCACCGGCGAAATCGCGGAGCCGACCACCGAGCCGCGGCCCGTCGTGAACAGAATCAGATGCGAGCCGCAGGCGATCAGTTCGGCAATCTCAGCATTGTCGCTAATGTTCGGGAAACCGAAACGCGGCTCGCCGTCGGGCACCACGTCGAGCAGGTAAAGGCCGCCGGTGGGCGGCACATCGCCGGGCTTCACGATGCCGACGATCGGCGACGCGCCGCTTTTTGCGTAGGCGCCGAGCGACTTCTCTTCCTGAGTGGTGAGCCCGCCGTCCGCGTTGCCGACTGCGAAGCTGCCGTGACCGAGTATCGAGTAGTAGCGCGCGGCCTTCGCGACGCACGCAACGATCTCGTCGCCGAGATCGGGGCGCGCCGCGCGGCTTTTCATATGGAATTCGCAGCCGACGAGCTCGCCGGTTTCCTCGAAGATGCACGTCGCGCCCGCCTCGATGAACCGGTCGAACGCGCGGCCGACGGCCGGATTCGCAGTGATACCGCTCGTGCCGTCCGAGCCGCCGCAGACGGTGCCGATCACGAGCTCGCTCAACGCCATCGGCACCTTTGTTTGCTTCGCCAGTTCGGCGCGCGCCGCTGCCACCCACTCGATGCCGTGCTGGATCGTGCTGCGCGTGCCGCCTTTTTCCTGAATCGTCAGAACCTCGACGGGCCGGCCGCTCGCGCGCACGACGTCGACCAGATAGTGTTTGTTCATGCTCTCGCAGCCGAGCGAGACGAACAGCACCGCGCCGACGTTCGGGTGCGTCGTCAGCTGCTCCATCATCTTTTCGGCGTAGCTGTTCGGGTAGCAGCCCGGGAAGCCGATCAGGTGCACGGGCGCTTCGCGTTCGGCCGATGGATCGTCGAACGCGTCGAGCGGCTCGCGGCAATGCGTCACGATCTCGCGCGCGACGTGATGCGCGCATTCGACCAGATACGCAACCGCAACCACGTTGCGGATGCCCTTGCGGCCATCGCTGCGCAAATAGCCTTGCAGCATCGGTTGCTGCGCGGCATTAGGGGAACGGGCGGTGTCGGTCATGATGTTTTCGCGTCGCGTGGGGCGAGGACTCCGAGGGCTGGTGTGGCCGCGTGTGCCCGCGTGTGGCCGCCTGTGACGTCGGCGGTTTCACGCGGTGATTGGCCGTGCATCCAGTCAATGTTGAACGAATGTGTACCCCGCGTCATGCGTATACGTCGGCAGGTAGTCGCTTTCGAGGTTGTGCATGTGCAGATGCTCGCCGCGCGCGACATCCGCGGTCACGTGGCCGATCACCGCGCCGTAGCGCAGCACTTTCTCGTCCTTGACGAGCGCGCGGCGCGCAACCTTGTGGCCGAGATCGATCGTCTTCGCGAGCGTCACCGTCTCGCCTTCGATATCGAGCCGCGTGCCGGCCGCAAGCCGCGCCCCGGCAACGAGGCAGTTGTCCTCGGGGTTCAGCAGGATCAGTCGTGGGTCGGTCATGGCCAGCTCTATTGACTATTTACTAATAAACGTATTATTCATATTCGAACCTCACTCGGTCAAGGTATGAGTCCGCCGCGAGCGTCCGTGTTTTCCCTGGCGACGGGTCGCGGCCCAATTCCCCGGATAATGGGATGCGAACAAACAGACATCAGACGGTCACCATGGACCTGCACGTGGACGACAAGGATGACGGCGACCGTTACCGCGCACCCGCGCTGGACAAGGGGCTCGACATCCTCGAATTGCTCGCGGAGCAGAAAGGCGGGCTGACGCGCGCGGAAATCACGAAGCTGCTCAACCGCAATGCGAGCGAGATCTACCGGATGCTCGAGCGGCTCGTCGCGCGGCAATATGTGGTGCGCTCGGCCGGCGGCGACCGTTATTCGCTGAGCCTCAAGCTCTATGCGCTCGCGCACCGGCATCCGCCGATGGAGCGGCTGATTGCCGAAGCGCTGCCGCTCATGCAGCGCTTTGCCGGGCAGGCGGAACAGTCGGTGCACCTCGCCGTGTACGACCGCGGCAATCTGCTCGTGATCGCGCAAGTGGACGGGCCGGGCACCTGGGGCATCGCGGTGCGCCTCGGTGCGCGCGTCGGCCTCGTCGACACGGGCTCGGGCCGCTCGATGCTGGCGTTCCAGACACCCGAGCAGCGTACGCACATGCTCGCCGAGCACACGGCCGTGAAGGGCGAAGTGACGATCGATCACGACGCGCTCGAAGCGGCATGCGAGCGCATTCGCGAAGCCGGCTTTTCGCAGAAGGACAGTCAGCAGATTTTCGGCGTCACCGATCTGACCTTTCCCTTGCTCGGCCCATCGGGCCAGGCCATCGCCGCCTTGACGTGCCCGTATCTCAAGCGCATCGACGAATACGTCGCGCCTTCTCTCGCGGAAACCACTGCGCTGCTGCGTGAAACGGTGCAGGCGTTATCGATGTTTCGCGAGTTCGGCATCAGCGACGAACCTGCCCCGCAGTCAGCCGGGCAAACCACCGGTTAGGCCGCAACCCGGGCATTCGATTGGCGCTGGAAATCGCGCGCGCATGCGTTAGAATGGCGGCCCTTTCCGAACCCGCCGCACATGGCCACGCATGCGTGACCATGTGCGCGCTATCCAATCCGCTTCGATACGCAATGGCCAAACTGCTGTCCGATCACGAATTCCAGCGCTTTACCGAACTTCAACAGAAGCAGGCAAGCTTCACGATCACCCACGAAGAAGCCGACGAGCTGCGCGACATCGTTGCGCGGGCGCAGCAAAAGCGCGACGACCGCGCCGCGGCGATGCAAGCCATCGAAACGTACATCCGCCAGTTCGAGATCACGCCGGACGAACTGTTCTCTCCCGAGCAGATCGGCGAAGCCGCGCGTTCGTATGGGCTGATTCCCGCCGCGAAGAAAGAACGTGCGCTGCCGCCGACGCTGACGTTTAACGGCAAGCCTTATCAATGGACGCGCAATCTGCCCGATGAAATTCGCGTGCCGCTTTTCGATGCGTTCACCAGCGGGCAATCGGTGAAGACGTTCATTGCCACGCCGAAGGACGCCGGGCGTTGCGCAGCGACGATCGCGCGGCTCGAACGCGAGACGGGCACTGTCTACGCGGATGCGTGGCTCGAAGAACTCGCGGTCTCGCGCGCGCAGATCGAAGAGGCTGCGGCGAAGCTCGCGTGAGCTTGCCGGGGCTCGCGTGAACCGCGCAAAAACGGTTAACCGGCTGAGCATCGAACTTATTCCCCTTTTGCGCACGCGAATTCAAAAATTCGTGTGCGCGATGTCATTGGCGTACTTACGAACGAACTTTTTCTCGCTGTCAGGAATATCTCCGTGACGGGTCATGTTTACCCGATTGCAAACCGCACAACTCGTCAAGGAGACGGAAATGAAAACGTTCGCGATGTTCGCCATGGCGCTTGCAGCATTCAGTTCAGCCAACGTATTTGCGCAAGGCAAAACGCGCGCCGAGGTCTATCAGGAACTCGTGCAGGCGAAGCAGAACGGTCTCGATTTCGTGACCGACGCTTCATATCCCGACGTGAGCCCGATGTATCAGAACACCGTTGCCTATCTGAAGCAGAAGGCGCTCGCAAAGAACGGGCAGCAGGATGGTCATTCGACCGCGGATGCCAACACCTCGGTCGCTCACTGAGGTGGCCGGCATGCAGCACGATCACTCCCCTCGCGAGAAGCAGGCTGTTCGCGGCGAAGCGACTCGCCACGGACCGCGCGCCATGCTCGACACTGTGCGCCGCCGTTCGACAGGGGGCCTGCTCGCAGCAGTAGCCGTTTTGGCGGTGAGCGCGTGCGCTTCGTTGCCGCCCTCGGGCGCGAATGCCAGCAACTCGAACGCGTGCACCGGCCCAGTCAGCTTCTGCAATATTTTCTTCGGCTCCTGAGAACCGCGCATCGACCCTCAAGCCTGGCGGCTCCGCGTGGCCGACGCCCGCGCGCACGCATGCCGCCTTGCTCGCATCTTTTGACGAAGCCTGTAACCGCGTCCGTGTTCCGAACGAACTAACTCAAAGGCAGTGTCGGTCAACACACTGCTGACACCGGTTCATTCATCATCACGGAAGAGGTTATCGAGCATGCAAAACAGTCGGCCATTGACCGAGCTAGTCGGTTCGTTTCTGTCGGATAGAGAAAAATTCGCGCATTGGGCTCCGCTGCCGCTGCGGTTTATTGTCGGTTACGGGTTCATGGCGCATGGGGTAGCGAAGATCGTTAAACATCCCGAGGTGTTCGCCGCCATTCTTCAGGCGCTTCATGTTCCCGCGCCGCATTTCATGGCATGGGCGACGATTCTCATCGAGCTGTTAGGCGGCCTTGCGATTCTGCTCGGCGCATTCGTTCCGCTTGTCAGCATACCGATGGCAGCCGTGCTGGCCGTCGCCACGTTCACCGTGCATGTGCAATTCGGCTTCACGTCGATCAAGCTGATGGCCGTGACCGCCGCCGGCCCGCAATTCGGGCCGCCCGGCTACGAAACCGATCTGCTGTATCTCGCATGTCTCGCGACGCTCATCATCGGTGGCGCCGGTCCGTTTGCGCTGGACGGCTACATCGGGAAACGGCTGCGCCCGAAACTGGCATGAGCGCATCGGACCTCTGCGACGAAATGCTGGGCCACCTGCCGAGGCTGCGCCGCTATGCGCGCGCGCTCCTCGTCAACCGCGAACGCGCGGACGATCTCGTGCAGGACACGCTCGAGCGTGCCCTGCGCAATGCGTCGCGGTTTCGTCCCGATACGGATCTGCGCGCGTGGCTCATGACGATCATGCACAACATCTTTGTCAACGATGTCATCCGCGCCGCGAATGCGAAAGTGCATATCGCAGTGGACGACGCGAGCATCATCGACGATCAGTTCATGGTCGATGGGCATCATGCGGCCAGTCTCGAGGTACGCGATCTCGATTTCGCGCTGCAGCAGCTGCCGGCCGAGCAGCGCGAAATCGTGCTGCTCGTCGGCCTCGAAGAAATGAGCTATGCGCAGGTTGCGGATACGCTGAATCTGCCGATCGGCACAGTCATGTCGCGTCTTTCACGGGCGCGCAGCAAGCTGCGGGCGCTGCTGGCGCGCGATTAAGCCCGCGTTGAATCGCGCATTGAATCCCGCATTGAAGCCGTCACCACCGCAGCACCTTTTTCCCCAGCAAAGCGCCAACGAGCGTCGGTATCGCGATGCCGAGCAGATACCACGTTGCCCAGAACGGCACGCTCGTTTCCGGGCATCGCAGACAGTACGCGGCCGTGCCGATCGCGCCGGCCAGCAGCCCCGCGGCTGCGCCTGACAGCCGCAAGCGGGTGGGCGCGAGACTGCGCACGACCGCGAGAATCGCCACGAGGCCCGGCACGGAGAGCGCGGCGATATTCAGCGAGCAGGTTCGCCACGTGTGCCCCATCACGAGCGCAGCGCGCGCGCCGTGCGGCGCGAACCACAAGACCGTCAGCGCGACGAGCACGACGATCGCCGCCGGCGCGGCGAGCCCGGCCCACGCACGTCCGACCGCCACGCCGGGGCGCGACAGCCGTACCGTTGCGACGAGCGCCGCGCCGGCCATCGTCAACGCGAAGGCAACCTTGGCCCAGAAGACCGGCGTGGCGACGAGCCACGCGAGATCGGACCTTACGCCGTAGCTGAGCAGCAGCAATGCAAGCGCGCCGCATGCCGCAACGGCAAGCGCGGACAGCATGCGGCGCTCGACGATATGCCGGCCGACCGGTGCCGCCTCCGCCGCCAGAACTGCAATCAGGTTCTCGGTATTCATGTTTTCCCACCACGTATTTTCAATGCCAGTGCCTTCAGGCCGCGGTGCACACCGACTTTCACAGCGGGTTCGGAAAGGCCGGTTGCACGCGCTGTCTCCTCCACGGACCGGCCTTCGACTTTCACATGCAGAATCGGCAACTTCTGCCGGTCGGGCAGCAGATCGAGCAGCTTGCCCAGATCGCGTTTGACTTCCGCGGGCTCGATACCGGATTCGCCGAACAGCTCCGGAACCTCGTCGAGCGGATCGTTCAGCGCTTCGTGACGCGCACGGGCACGCAGAAAATCGGCGAGCTTGTAGCGCAGGATCGCGTGCACCCATGCGGTTAGCGGTTCGTCGCGCCGGTACGTATGACGCCCCTTGTGGATGGCAAGCAGCACTTCCTGCAGGATGTCTTCGACATCGTCACGCAGATTGGGCAGGCGTTTGCGCAGCAGCGCCCGCACGTGTTTCGCAAGCTCTTGCAGAAACACGTGGTAGGCGGCGGAGTCGCCATCGAGCGAACGGATAAAAAGCGCTCGCAGCCGTTCTTCCACCGGGCGTGCATGGTGTGCGTCAGGCGCCTCAGTGCCCTCTGTGCCCTCATTGCCTCGATTCATCGACAATTGCTCGCGCCGCTCCTGTTTGTGCCGGATTGCCATGATTGCCACAGCGCGGCCTTCACGAAGATTCCGCGATCATTCTATGAATTCGTCCGGCAGAGCATTCCGGTTACAGTGCTGCGAAAAAAATCCGGCAAGGAGAGTAAAGCGGAATTCGCGTGGCGCCGCAAATTGCAGGCTATTTGCAAGGCGCTTCGCGTCGTGCGGCGTTTTCATACCGCAAAGGCGCTTTACGCTTCGGGGTCGCTCAGCGGCATTCTGAAAGCCATCACGGCCGGATCGTCGGTACGGGTGATCGTGAATCCACATGCTTTTGCGAGGCCGAGCATCGCCGTGTTCTCGCGCAGCACTTCGCCGACCAGCCAATGCGTGCCGCGCGTCTTCGCATACGCAATGATCCGCTGCGTCAGCAGGCGGCCGAGACCGCGGCCTTTCTGGTCGGAACGAACGGCCACGGCGAATTCCGCGGTTTCGTTATCGGGGTCCGAGACCGCGCGCACGACGCCGAGCGTGCGTGTCGAACCGTCGGCCGCCGGCACCGTTGCGATCAGCGCCATTTCGCGGTCGTAGTCGATCTGCGTCATCCGCGCAAGTTGCGAATGATCGAAGCCGCGCACGGCGCCGAAAAATCGCAGACGCAGATCGTCGGGCGTCATGGCGTCGATCATCTCGCGATGCGCCCGTTCGTCTTCGGGGCGGATCGGCCGCACGGTCAGCTTCTCGCCGTGCCAGTCGAAGGTCTCTTCGTAGCGGCGCGGATACGGCACGATCGCGAAGCGGCTGCGCGTTTGCGACAGGCGAATGTGCGGGTCGACGACAGCCACGCGATCCCGCATCACACGCAATGCGAGCGACAGGCCGACGATCTCGCGGATATCGCAAACCGCTTGCGATACCGACGTCAGCGCGGCGAGTACCCGCTCGGGGTCGGTATATCGCGCATACGCGGACTTCGCGACGATGTCGCGCGACAGGATCGGGTTCAGCGGCGGCAGTCCGTAAAGACGCAGCGGCGGCGCGATGCCGTCTTCCGATGGCGCGGTGAAGCGAAACACCGGACCGAAGTTATCGTCGTCGCGCAATTCGACCTTGATATCGACAATGGCGGGTTCAGCGCGCTGTTGCGGCGGCAATGCGACCAGGCCGAAATGCGCGAGCAGTCGCGCGGCCGCGTCGCCGTCGAGTTCGGTGACGCCCGCCTTGAGCGCCGCGCACGCTTGCGCCTGCGCGGCATCGACCGCCGCGGAGACACGTGCGGGCTGGCCCTCGGGCGTCTGCATCAGCAATTCGCGGCCCAAGCGATAGTCGACAAGGCGCGCGAAGGCGCGTGCAAGACGTTGGGGGGTCGAATGCACGGGAATACCGTGCGCATGCAGCGCATCGCGCGTGGCGAGCGAAATGCCGCCGAAAAAGCATGCGAGCAGGCCGCGGTACGCGTAGCGCTGATGCGCGATCAGCACCTGCGCGACTTCTTCCGCCGGCGCGCTATGGGTCGATGCGTGCACAACGAATGCGGTGCCGGTGTCGGGCTGATCGGCGAGCACCTTAAGCGCGGTGCCGAAGTGCTCGGGTAGCGCGGTGCCGCCGAGCAGCAGCGGATTGCCTGGTGTGGCGAGCGGGAGCGCGTCGCGAACGGCGGCGGTATTTTGCTGCGAACAGGGGGCAAGCGTGTCGCCGGCCGCACGGAACGCATCGCGCGATAGCGTGGCGAGGCCGCGGTCGCTTGTGATCAGCGTCGCCGATGAGCCCGCCGCCACACGGCCCAGGCCGAGTGTTTCGATTTCGTCGAGCAGATCGTCGAGCGAATCGACGCGCACCATGCCCGCGCGGCGGAATGCCGCGCTGTAGAGCGCATCGGTCGGGTCGTCGCGGCCCGAGCGCAGCGCGAGCACGGGCTTGTTGCGCGCAGCGGCGCGCGCGGCCGACATGAATTTGCGCGCGGCGTGAATCGTATCTACTTCGAGCAGGATCGCGCGCGTGGCGGCGTCGCTCGCGAGATAATCGAGCACGTCGCCCGCATCGACGTCGGCTTCATCGCCAAGCGCGACGGCATGCGAGAAGCCGAGGCCGCGCGCGTCGGCCCAGCCGAGCACCGCGTTCGTCAGCGCATTCGATTGCGAGACCCAGGCCACGCCGCCCGCTTTCACGGTGCACGCCGGCGCGCCGAGATGCGCGCGCAGCGCGGGGGTGACGATGCCGAGGCTGCCGGGGCCGAGAATACGCAGCAGGTGCGGGCGCGCGGCCGACAGCGCGTGGCGCAGATGCGTGCGGTCTTCGTCGCTGCGCGTTTCCCCGACAATAACTACCGCGCGCGTGCCGTGGCCGCCGAGATTGTGGACAATCGAAGGCCAGGTGGCGGGCCGTGTGCAAACGATCGCCACGGCGGGCGGCTCGGGCAGGTCGCCCACGTCGCCGACGGTCGCGTGGCCGTCGAGGATGTCGTACTTCGGGTTGACTGCCCAGATGGGGCCGGCAAAACCGCCCTCGGTCAGGCGCTTCCATACCATCGCGCCGACGCTGCCGGGACGGTGCGACGCACCGATGACGGCGACGGATTTCGGGCGGAACAGTGCATCGAGATTGCGGACGGTCACGGACGCTCCTCGAGTACTTGAATGAGTATCCTCAGATGGAGGGTGCGCGGGCGGGAATGTCGAGGCGGGGCCGCGCGTGTTTTGTCAGGATAGGCGAAGTGGCGGCGCGGTGGGACTTTTTGCAGGCCGAATGCGAGAGCGGGAATGCAAATCGGCCTGCGGCGGGTGCTGACGATCAGATCCGGTCAGATCAGATCGCCTTTGTGAACGGCGCCCCGGAGCGCTCGCGCAATTCGTTGAATACGATCTTCGGCCAGGCCTTTTGCGCGACCTCGATCTCGGAGATATGCGAGGCGAGATAGGTCGGCGCGTTCGATGCGTCGAGTGCGATGCGAGCCGAGTACGAATCGAGAAAGCGCCGCAGTTCGCCTGCGTCGTCGCAGGTGACCCAGCGCGACATCTTGTAGCGCGCCGACATCATGCGAACGTCGACCTTATATTCAGTCGAAAGCCGGTGTGACACGACTTCGAACTGCAGTTGCCCGACCGCGCCGAGCACCATCAATCCGCCGACGACGGGCTTGAAGACCTGGATCGCACCTTCTTCGCCGAGTTGCTTCAATGCTTCGCCGAGTTGCTTCGCCCGCATCGGATCGACCACTTCGACGGTCTGGAAGATTTCCGGCGCGAAGAACGGCAGGCCGACGAACTGGAGGTCTTCACCTTCGGTCAGCGTATCGCCGAGGCTCAGCGTGCCGTGATTCGGAATGCCGATGATATCGCCCGCGTACGCCTCGCTGACTGTTTCGCGCCGCTGGGACAGAAACGTGACGACGTTGTTCGCGCGGAACGTCTTGTTCGAACGCGTGACCTTCAAGGCCATCCCGCGTTCGAAGCGGCCCGAGCACACGCGAATGAACGCGACGCGGTCGCGGTGCGCGAGGTCCATGTTCGCTTGCACCTTGAATACGACGCCGGTGAACTTCGGTTCGTCGGGTTGAACCGGACGTTGCACCGTCATGCGCATCGATGGCGGCGGTGCGAGATCGACCAGCGCGTCGAGAATTTCCTTCACGCCGAAGTTGTTGATGGCCGAGCCGAACAGCACGGGAGATTGCTGGCCCGCGAGGAATTCGTCGCGATCGAATGTGGGCGTGGCGCCCGTGATCAGATCGACTTCGTCTTTGGCTTTCGTCCACGCGTAGCCGAAGCGGCGTTCGCCGTCTTCATGACTGATGGCCTGCAGCGTTTCGACGTCGCCGCCCAGGGTGTCTTGCCCCGCACGGAAAACGCGGACCTGATCGCGCTGGATGTCGTAGACGCCCTGGAAGTCCTTGCCCATACCGATCGGCCACGTGAACGGGACGGCTGCGACGCCCAGGTGCTGTTCGATTTCGTCGAGCAGTTCGAGCGGCTCGCGCACCTCGCGGTCGAGCTTGTTGATAAACGTGACGATCGGCGTTTTGCGGCTGCGGCACACTTCGAGCAGCTTGAGCGTCTGCGCTTCGACGCCGTTGGCGCCGTCGATCACCATCACTGCGGCGTCGACCGCGGTCAACACCCGGTATGTGTCTTCCGAGAAGTCTTCGTGGCCCGGCGTGTCGAGCAGATTGATGACCGCGTCGCCGTACTCGAACTGCATCACCGAGCTTGCGACGGAAATGCCACGCTGCTTTTCGATTTCCATCCAGTCGGACGTGGCGTAGCGATTGCTTTTGCGGCCCTTCACGGTGCCGGCGATCTGGATTGCGCCGGAGAAAAGCAGCAGCTTTTCCGTGAGCGTGGTTTTGCCCGCGTCAGGGTGAGAAATGACCGCGAAGGTGCGGCGGCGTTGGAGTTCGGAGAGGGACATCAGACAAAGTCGTTTAGTGAAGGCTAGCAGAAAGCGCCGGTACGGATGATACACGTGCTGCGCAAAACGTTATAAAAACGTACCCTGTCGGCATTCGCCGTCACCGCACAGCACGACTACTGATAAGACATGGTAAATGTGGCCAACGCTTTAACGGTACCCGCCGAGACCAGGCCCGTCCGGACATATCGTGCTGTCAGCGGTACCTTCAATATGCCGTTGGGAGAATCGCCGACCGTCCATTGATTCAAGTTGCCGGGCGCAGCAGAATCGGGGCCGAATGAAACCGGCGCGCCTAGAGGATTCAAGATCTGGACGCCAATTCCTGTTGCGGTCGAGTCTGCGGTTATTTGCAGCGTCGTCGTCCGATTAGAGGGGCTTACGCTGTCTGTCAGCGTTATCAGCACTTTCGCGCCAGTATTGCAAGAAAACGACAGAGTGAAGGGCTGAGGCGCCGCGACCGCACCGATTCCCGACCTGAATGCACCCGTATCGGCAGTCGGCAAAATGACTGCAACCTGGGTTTCGGAAACAGAACATGTCGCATGTGTCAGTATTCCCGTAGCGCTGCCCGTATAGAGCGGTGACTTGTTCCAGTATCCCGTCCCGCCATCCGATGTGGCGAAGCCGATAGTCACCGTCGGAGCCTTGGAAAAGTTTGACGCGCCCGGAGCAACCACGCCCGTTACGACCAAGGCAACGGTTACAGAGACATTTGCGGCTTGAATCGGCCCGTTCAGTGGCCCACTGAACGGGCAGTTAATCCGCACGGCACCGTTTGTCAAACCCACATTCACCGCATTGCACTGCGGCGAATTGAACGTATAGCGCGTACCGATCCCTGCAATTCCAGTTTGATACACGTCACTGAAACCAGCGGCAAGCGGTGTTGCGGTCTTGAAGTCTGAATATAAAGTCGCGGACGTGTCTCGAAGACCACCATCAGGAAAGTTGCATGTGAGTTGGAACGGATCAGGTGCGAGCGTCAGTACCGTTGATCCAACAGCAGCGTTCACGGCAACCGAAACCGTACCCGCATTTAGCACCTTGTCGACTGAGGCGACCTCGCAAGTAAGGTTCGCGCAAACGGATCGAGAAAGAAGCAAGATAGAGATCATCTGAGCGGCTCGCACTATTCCTGGACGAAAAATTTCGCCCCGCCGTTTCGCCAGATTTGTTACGACTCGGTGCCGCGTGAGAAATACGAGATTGCGCACCATTGCAGCCCCTCTTGTCACGTCATCTGCCACATTTGCTTCCGCCGTCCCCTTGATTCATCGCCGCGAAATCTGCGTGAGATCTACGCAATGCCCCTGCACCGACAAATAAGCCTCCTGCGCCTTCCCGCTCTGCTTCGGCAACTCATAATCCACCCGGCACTGCTGCTCCGCGCCATCACCCCACTTCACCACCAACGCGCCCTTATCTTCCAGCCCGCGCGCAAAAATCCGGCTATCCTGCGCCACCACACCGACGTTGCGCCCATTCTGATCCATCACCTCCGCACCGAACGGCAACGCCTCGCCACCCAGCCGCGGCGCCTGAATCAACGCGGCGCGCCCGGTCACCGTCTTGTACTTCAGCATCACGACCGACCCGGCGCGCGGCACCGCATGCTCCGACGTCGATTCGAATTCGACGTCTGTCGACGTGCCCTTCGTGTCGATATCAACCGTGTTCATGGCGTACGGCGTCAGATACGGCACGACCGCGTAACCGCTATGGTTCACTTTCACGCCTTGCGCGCTCGTCACCTGCGCGCCCTCGGCGCCCTTCGCTTCCACGATGCCGAACGTGTCGCCGACCGTCTGCGAGAACGTCACGCCGCCCGGATGCGCGACGATCGAGCCGCTCACGCCCGCAGAGACCTGCGCTGAATTCGCGCCCGCACTCGCCGAAGCCGTCACCTGCGCATACGGCGCGCGATACACGCCGCTCACGCCCGCGTTCCCGCTACCCGAGCCCGCGCTCTGCCCATATGTGCCGTACGCGTTGTACGACAGCTGATTATTCTCGCCCACCGTGCCGCTCACGTTCGCCTGCAAATTCGACGTATCGCCGTTCTTCGACAGATTGGTCGTCAGCATCGGCGCGTGCTGCGTGTGGCCGAGCGGAATCGTCGTGCTCAACATGATTTCGTTCGACATCGATCCGTCCGAATTGCGCGTGCGCCCCGCGGTAATGCTGTACGTGCCGTACTTGAAGCTGTTCGAATAGCCCGCCTGAAAAAACGTATCGCTGCCGCTGCGATTCCAGTAGTGCTGCGTCGATGCCGTGAAAAACACGCTGCCATGGTCCTTCAGATTCTGGTTGATCGTCACTTGCATGCGGCCGCGTTCACGGTCCACCGTGTTCAGATCCCCACCATGCAGCGCCGCATCACGCAGCGTGGCCGCATCCGAAAAGCTCATATAGCCCGCGGTCGAATAACGATAGGCAGCCACCGTGATGCTCGTGTCCGTCGGGTCGATAAACTTGCTATAGCCGATCCGCAGGCTCGTGCCACGCATCGCGTTCTGCCCAGGCACTTGCGTTTGCGACGCGGTCACGTCCGCCGAAAATGCGCCGTATTTCGTATTGAAGGCCGCGCCCGCGTTTGCCGCAAGATATCCGTTCGATACGATCGCGCCGCCATACAACGTCAGCATATTTGTCATGCCGCGCTGCATCGTGAACTGCACGAAGTTCGGCTTCGTCTGCAATGAATCGTTGCGCAGCTGGCCCGCGGTGAATGCGAAACGCGTCGTGCCCGGACGCAGCGATTGCGCAACCGACGCATACGGCACCGTGAAGCTCTTCGTGCGACCATCGGCTTCGGTTACCGTCACGTCGAGGTTGCCGCCGTAGCCGGTCGCGTAGAGGTCGTTGATCTCGAACGCGCCCGGCGAGACCGTCGTTTCATAGATCACCTGATTGTTCTGGCGTACTGTGACGCGCGCATTCGTTTCGGCCGTGCCGCGTACGACCGGTGCGTAACCCCGTAGCGACTCGGGCAGCATGCGGTCGTCGGTGGCGATTTGCGCGCCGCGAAACGACACGCTGTCGAAAACGTCGCCAGTCGTATAGGCGTCGCCGAGCGTGACCTGCGAGCGCAGTTTGGCGACGTCGCGCTGGACGTATGTCGCAACGTTATCGAACGTCGTCGCCTGCCCCGTCGCGGCCGTGACCGACGACTGGTGACGAAAATGCCATGCACCAAGATTGAGGCCCGCGTTCAGGCCCAGATACTCTTGCGCCGAATGCACGCCGGGGCCGTCCGTGCGATAGGCATTCGCGTTGTAGCTCACGAAGCCCGCGTTGACACCCTGCTCCCACATTTCGGGCGGCACATAGCCGCGTGCCGAGTTGCGCATGTATTTCTGCGGCACGGCGACGACGATCTTCTGTTCCGAGAAGTCGAATTCGACCGTTGCGCCAGGTACGGCAACACCGAGGTCGATGCATTCGTCAGCATTGCTTGACGATGCTTCCTCATCGGCGCCGTGTTTTGCGCCTGTATCGGCCGCCGCTTTTGCGAAGTCGACGCCGAATCCCTGCAACGTCTTGCGGCCGAAACACGGGCGGGCACTTTCACCGTTCGCAGCCGGGACAAAACGCACGTCGTCGTGCGCGACGCGCGTGTCGTTGACCCAGATGTCCACTGAATACACGCCCGGCGAAACGAGATTGCCATGCGCAAAACGCGCGACGTCGACCTTTTGCGTCGAATCGGTTTGCAGGAACGTCGTATCGAATGAAACCGCAGCATTCGCGCTATTCACGACGCCGGCATCGGACGGCATCTTCACATCTGCCGCATGCGCGCTGCCCAGAACCGCGAAAGCAGCCAGCACAACCGCCGTGATCGGCTTCAGGCTCGATGCGACTGCATTGAGATTGACGTTTGCATGCGATTGTCGGCGGCTGGAGGTCATCATTCGGAAAACTTCGAACAGGTGGTTGCTATCTCGAAAAGCTCAAACCGATGTTATTTTTTCGAGATAGCGAAGTACCTAGGACGAGTCCTATTTGTGAGATGGCCTTTTAAGACGCACGTCGATTGCGTGCGCGATAAGCGCTCAGAGCAGAAAAGTCGCGAGCTGTTGAGAAAAGATAGGAATCGATAGCGGGCGAAGGCGGACGCTTCGCCACGAAGAAAAACGGCGCCTAGTGATGCAACTGCGCGTCGCCCGTCAATGCGCCGCCGTAGTCATTGATAGCCGTGTAGCGAACCGTAGCGGACGCGGGCGCCGCTTCCATCTTTGGCACCACGATCAGCGCCGTCCCGCGCGGCGGCACCATGCCACCCGTTTCATTGCGCCAGGTTTGCGAACCATCGACGACATCGACTTCGCTAAACGACACGAAATACGGCGTCGGATTCGACACGGACAACGCCTGTCCTTTTCCCTGTGGTGCCGGAACGAGCTTCCATTCGAGTTGACGCGGCGCTTCATCCGGGCTGCCCGGCAATTTCGGCGGCCGCACAAATACCTTGATACGCGTGCGAAAGGCAAACTGCAGCGAGTTCGCGTCGGCTTTCTGGTCGGCTTTTGGAGGAATATCGAGCACGTTGAGCCAATAGACCGACTCGCGGTCCTGGGGCAACGCCATATCGCCGCTGAAAATCACGCGCAGCATTTGCGTCTTGCGCGCATCCATCCGGAAGATCGGTGGCGTAATCACAAACGGGACTTTCGCTTCGCCGGGTTTCGAATCCGCGTTGCCATCGTCCATCCATACCTGCACAAGCGATGGATTCTTGCTGTCGTTTTCAAGCTTGACGGTTACTTCGCGCTGATCGAGCGGATAGATAACGCGTGTACCGCCGATTGTCACACTCGCATGCGCACCGCCGATCAGGCACATACCGGCCACGCTTGCCGCGATCGCCGTTTGAACGAAGGTTTTCATCGCATTTACCTTTGCCCGTTTGTGTTAGCAAACGCCTTTAATGCCGTTCCAATGTATTGCTCGAAACAATTCAGGATAGCTTAGCCACTGACAATCGGTTTGCCATTTCATGCGACGTCGTTATTGGTGTTGATGCGAATATCGATTGGCTGAAGCTGATCGTTCAGCAGGCGTATCTCAGCGTTCTTTCCGCCGTTCCCGATCGACACATTCTTCAGATAGCCGGTTGTCGGTTCGTCCGTCGTGCGATTCTCGAAACGGGCAAGCGCCTCAGTTGCGAAACCGGCGCATCCGGTCGGGCACGTCGTATCCGCAACGGCGCCTCGAATAGCAACGGTGCCGTCCGCCGCCTGAGCATTAATCGACACAACACCAAAAACTCCGGCTGAAACGAGCGCAAGCGCAGAGAGAAGCGATTTCATACCTGTTTTCCAAAAGAGATCCATGAAGATTGCAAACGCCACAAGGGCGTCGCCTATGCGACGCCCTTCAGACGTGACTTACTGGTATTGCATCGTGTATTGCACCGACGTCGACACGCTGCCCGCCTGCGCTTTGCCCGTCGCGAAGTACTGAGCGAAGTACTTGAGCACCGCTGCCCCGCCGGTAATCGCCGTGCCGTTGCTCGCGATATCGTTGTTCTGGCCGGTGACGATGTTGATCGGCTGCATGCTCGCGTTGAGCAAACGCACCTGAACGTTCTGGGCACCGTTCGCGCTCGCCATGTTCTTCAGATAGCCGGACGATTGATCCACCGTCGAGCCGTTTTCGAAGCGGGCAATCGCCTTGGTCGCCGCACCGGAGCAGCCGCTCAGAACCATCTGAATGTCGCCCATATTCGACGTGCCGGCGACCGCACCCGCCGACGCCAGCGAACCCGCCTGGACCGTCGGCAGCGTGACCGAAATATCGGCCGGCGTGCCCGATGCGGCGCCGTTGATCGAACATGTCGTATCCGATACCGAACCCTGGATCGTGATCGTGCCGTCAGCGGCGCGAGCGTTGAGCGATGCGATGCCGAAGAGACCACCAGCAACCAGAACGAGCGTGGAAAGGCGCAGTTTCATGTTTGACACTCCAACAAAATTGAACGAAGCAGATTGAGATCGGTACGCATCAGTTCCTACCATCTGACCGCACCGGTCCTGATTTGCCCCGTCGCTCTCGCCTCGTTATCGGAGGCTTTCGTTGAAGCGCTGAAGCAGTCATCAGGTTGAACAGAATCTTAAAAATGTTGTGACTAAGAGTCCGTAAGACGACTCTTAAATTTGAGATGATTGTCTCGGCAACGGATCAGCCGAGGCAGAAGGCAGCCGGGTAAAGGTGAGGATTTTCGGGAGCCGCACAAAAGAAAACGCCGCATCGGTTGCCCGGTGCGGCGGCGTCAAGCGGGAAAGGTGAGGATATTCGGGAGTGAAGGGCGCTGCTGCGCGCCGGCGCCGCTATAAGACAAGCAGCGCCGCTGCGCCCAGCCAGCGCCACCCGAGGCGATGCTTCGCGCGTTGCCGCCTACTCTTCGATCAGGAACCGGTCGCGATTCTTGCCGGCCAGCCAGCCCGGGGCACGGCCGCGGCCGCTCCAGGTCTCGCCGGTTTTCGGGTTCCGGTACTTGGGCGGAAGAGCCGGTTTGCGCGTCGCCGGGCGTTTGCTCGAAAAACCGAGTTCCTCGGCGGTAATGCCGTATTCGGCAATCTTCTCCTTGATATCGGCAATGGCTTGCGCGACTTCCTTATCGCGCGCAAGCGACATTTCCTTATGAAGTTTTTCGAGTTGCGCAGTCAGCTGCTTATACGTGGCCATCGAGCATCGTCTCCTGTCAGTGTCGAGTACGGCAGGTGTGACCGTACCAGACACAAAAAGTGCCGGGTAGCCCGTATTGCCCCGAGAGAAGACTTTTCAAGCGCACTCAGCTCTTTCGCGCCCGCGCCTCGAGCGCCTTCAAAGCCTCGCTGAGCTTCTTGACACGGTCCATCTGGGCCGGCACCAGCACCGCGCCCGAAACCGAATTGATACGATTTCGCCAATAGGACAATGGAATGCCATCATTAGGCGAAATGCGTGGAATTATCCGTTCAAGGTGCTCAATATCCTTTTCGATTTGATCGTGATTCATCGCGTTCCCCGTATTGACCGTATGTCGAGTCATTCGTCTATTGCGCAAACGGTGTTACGGAAAACCAGGCCACACCGTTTCACGTGTTTATTCTTTTTTCGAACGTCTTTCCGGTATTGCATGAAACAGCATGCAAGCTCGATCTCCCATGCATCGTCGCCGCGAACGACTGCGAACGACTATAGGATGCCGATCTGCACGCGTCCGTTGCCCGCCGCACGGAAGTCGGCAGTCCAACAGCCGAAGGCCGGTAAAAATGCCGTATGGGAGGAAATAAGAACGAGCGCGCGCGGCGCTAAATGAACATCGACGGGAAATTAAATCGAACGCCCGGCAATTTATGCTGGCTGATTAGGAAAAGAAATGCCCATTTCAGAATGAACCAGCCAGCGATCAGACAGCGGTTAATGCAAAACGGCTTTCATCGATTTGTCGCCATGCATACGCGCCAACGGCAAGTCATCTCCCGTCCGCGTTTCACCCGCGATGGCGCATATTCGACTTCTACTTGCGCTTGCACGCATACAGCAGATTGCGAACACCGCTTTCTACCGTCTGTCGCACGACCTCATAGCCGGCGCCGTCGCAACTGGCCGCCGCCTGCTGATCGCAGCTATCCGAGCCGTTCGTACATTGGACGAGCGTCGTCGGACGACCGTCGGATGCAAACAACGGTGCGCTGCTGCCGCAGCCGGCCAGGAGGGCCGTTGCCGCCAACGCCGCCACTGCGCACGCGGCGCGGAACGGACGGAACCCGCGACCGCCGCACGCCGCCTCGAATAATTGACTGCCGGAGATCTGACTGCATTTCATGGGCAACCCCGCTTGGACCTTTTGGACCTGTTGTTTTTCGACGATGAGATTGTGCCATGCGGGCGCTACATTGCGTCATTGCGCATCACTAACGCCGGCAGGCTGGTCCGGCGCGGCAAGCGTCCTGTAGGGCGCCGGCGCGTCCGCGCTCGTGCCGACGCGGATAAACACCTGCTCGACGTCCGGAATCGCCTCCAGTTGCCGGCGCAGCGCCTGCCGGTCGAACGAGGCCGGCGCGCAGCCTTCGGCGTAGACGAAGCGACGCTGCACGGTGATCCACAGGCTCGTGCCGTCGAACGGGCGGGAATCGGTGAAATGCGCGCGGATCGCATCGGCGATCGGCTGGTCGTACATATACGAATTGGGCTTCGTGCATTTGTGGGCGAGCCAGCAGGTCGTGCCGCGCTCGACCCGGTAGTGCGCATCGTCTTCCATCTGCGCGCGGGTCATCAATGGGCCGAGTGGGACCGGACAGCCTAGCAGCGCGTGGGACAGCTCGAAGAACGGGTCGTTGAACCAGTTCTTGCGCTCGAGCGGCGGCGCGGCGGCCGACGACAAAGCTGATGAAGCCCGTTGTTGCGCATACGATGACAGGCCATGGCACAGGCACAGCACGCCGGCCACGCCCGCCATGCAAATGCGGATAGATCGGGTACCTGAACGTGTCATCCCTCCTCCCTTACGTTATGTCGGCCAGCCGCGCGCGGCGCTACCCCTTTTCGGTGCGCGCGTCCCGCACCAGACGCTTATTTTCTCGACCGTCAGCACAACGTAAATCGGGTATTCTCATGAGCCTTGCGAAAACCGGCATGGAACCTGCGAACGCAGGCGCCGGCATCAGCGCCGATACCGGCCAAAGCGGCACCCGCTCCGCGCCGACCGCCCCCGCCAACATTCGCAACCAATCCATAAAACCAGGTTTTGGAGACGCCTCTTGTCCTTTGTCATTGTCCTTGCCGCTCTGGCATTTCTGATGTTCGCCGCCTATCGCGGCTACAGCGTCATTCTCGTCGCGCCCGTCGCCGCGCTCGGCGCAGTGCTGCTGACCGATCCCGCGGCCGTCGCGCCGGTGTTTTCCGGCATCTTCATGGAAAAGATGGTCGGCTTCGTCAAGCTGTACTTCCCGGTATTTCTGCTTGGCGCCGTGTTCGGCAAGGTTATCGAACTATCGGGCTTTTCGGAGTCGATCGTCGCGGCCGCGATCCGATACATCGGCCGCTCGCGCGCGAACGCGGTCATCGTCGCGGTTTGCGCCTTGCTGACGTACGGCGGCGTGTCGCTGTTCGTCGTCGTGTTTGCCGTGTATCCGTTTGCGGCCGAGCTCTACCGTCAAAGCAATATTCCGAAGCGCCTGATGCCGGGCGCGATCGCGCTCGGCGCGTTTTCGTTCACCATGGATTCGCTTCCCGGAACCCCGCAAATTCAGAACATCATCCCGACCACATTCTTCAAGACCACCGCGTGGGCCGCGCCCGGACTCGGCATCGCAGGGTCGCTGTTCATCATCGTCGTGGGGCTCGCGTTTCTCGAATGGCGACGCCGGTCGGCAATGGCCAAAGGCGAAGGCTATGGCACGTCGCTCGTCAACGAGCCGGAGCGCGTCGAGACGTCGCAGTTGCCGCATCCGCTGCTTGCAGTGGCGCCGCTCGTGCTCGTCGGCGTCGCAAACTTCGCGCTGACGCGCTGGTTGCCGCAATGGTATGGCGCGTCGTACACGGTCGCGCCCGATGTGTTACCGGGCGTGCATGCGCCGGTTACCGCGACGATCAAGTCGGTGGTCGCGATCTGGGCCGTCGAAGGCGCGCTGCTGCTCGGCATTCTGCTCGTCGTGGCGACCGCGTTTGGCCGCGTCAGCGAACGCTTTGCGACCGGCACTAAATCGGCGGTCGCGGGCGCGCTGCTCGCGTCGTTGAATACCGCATCGGAGTACGGATTTGGCGGTGTGATTGCAGCACTGCCAGGTTTTATCGTAGTAAGCGATGCGTTAAAGAGCATTCCGAATCCGCTCGTCAATGCCGCCGTGTCGGTCAGCTCGCTGGCCGGCATTACCGGCTCCGCATCGGGCGGCATGAGTATTGCACTCGCCGCGATGTCGGATCTGTTTATCAAAAGCGCGGAGGCCGCACATATCCCGATGGAAGTGCTGCATCGCGTGGTGGCAATGGCGAGCGGGGGCATGGATACACTGCCGCATAACGGCGCAGTCATTACGCTGCTGGCGGTGACAGGGCTCACGCACCGCGAGTCGTATCGCGACATTTTCGCGGTAACGGTCATCAAGACGCTTGCGGTGTTTTTCGTCATCGCGCTGTATTACGCGACCGGGTTGGTTTAACGCACCACGCCTGGATCAGATTTCATCTGCCTGACTTCGAACCGGAGCAGGCAGTGCACTTCTCCCAGCAATCGCATCACTCGGCGACATGCCATAACGCTCTCTAAACACACGGCTGAAGTGAGCATGCGATGAGAAACCGCATCGCAATGCCACGGGTTCGCGCCCGGATAGGTTGCGTGCACAACGACCGTCGGTGGCACCACCTCCGGATACTCGCCAGCCGGCAACAGAGGGATCGCGATCAGGCCGACCGCGAACATAATGATCGACAGCACAACGGCGAAAATCGGCCGGTCGA
Source organism: Paraburkholderia sp. 2C (assembly GCF_054589215.1). NCBI lineage: Bacteria > Pseudomonadati > Pseudomonadota > Betaproteobacteria > Burkholderiales > Burkholderiaceae > Paraburkholderia > Paraburkholderia sp. 2C. Next base: position 75,170 of record NZ_BAAILL010000041.1, read on the forward strand.
TGAAGAACTTTGAAAAATCCATCGGAGAACCCCCTCACTCGGCCGTTGCCGTGCTGTTTGCGGGGACGTCGGCATGCGCATCCCCTTGCCCCGCCGAACCGGATACGGGATTGACCACCTGCCCCGGGTAGTAGATCTTCTGCAGTCCCGAGACGATCACCCTGTCTCCCGCTTTCAAGCCCGCTTCGACCACGCGAAGACCATCGATCGCCCGGCCGAGCGTGACGTCCCGACGGAGCGCCTTGTTTCCGGGGCCAAGCACATAGACGTACTTGCGGTCCTGATCCGTCAGAACCGCCTTGTCGTCGATCAGAAGCGCGCTGTGATGCTCACTGCCGGGGAACTGGACGTGAGCATAGAGTCCGGGCGTCAGCAGATGGTCGGGGTTGGGCACCACCGCTCGCGCGCGTATCGTGCCCATCGTCGAATCGACCTGGTTATCGAGGAAGTTGACCGTGCCGGCATGCGGAAAGCCCTCTTCGTTCGCAAGGCCGATTGGCACCTTTTGCGCGGTACCGGTCCCTGCCCCTTGCTTCGCCCGCCCGAGATAACGCAGATAGCTAGGTTCGTCGGCGTCGAAATACACATATATCGGGTTCTGCGAGACGACAGTCGTCAGCAAGGTCTGATCGGCCTGAGCCAGATTGCCCACGGTAAGGAAGGCCCGGCCCGTGCGGCCGTCGATGGGCGAACGGACCTCGGTAAAGCCGAGATTCAGGCGCGCCGTTGCGACAGCGGCCTCAGCCGCCCTCACGTCAGCGTTCGACTGCTCATACGTCGCGTGCCGCGTCTCGAACTCTTGCACCGAGATCGCCTTACTTTGGATCAGCGCTTGAGCCCGCCTGTCTTGTGCGCGTGCGAGGGAGGCCGTTGCACGGGCACGCGCGAGTTGTGCCTCCGCGCTCGCGAGGGCGTCCTGGTAAGGCCGCTTGTCGATGACGAACAGCACATCGCCCTTCTTCACATCGTCGCCTTCCTTATAGACGACGCGGTCCACATAGCCACTGACCTGAGCGCGCAGCTCGACTGTATCGATCGCACTCACGCGCCCATTGAACTGATCCCATTCCTGTATCGCTTTAGATGCGACCGGCGCAACGTTCACCGATGACGGCGCGGCGGCGCCTTCCGAATTCCGGCATGCACTGAATGAAAACGCTAAAGCGCTAAAGGCAACGAGGCGAAACAGCGCGGCAAGGACCGTGGCCGGCATGACCGCATATAGACGAGCCATAAACTGCGTGTTCATCACTGATATCTCCACAACGGGCCGCACGATGATCGTTCTTGAGCTGATTCGTCATGTCATGCCTCACGGAATCGCTAATGAGAAAAGGATCAGACGGCGCTATGGTGCAACCGATAGCAGTGGGCAAGAAGAGCCAAAATTATGCAAAACATATAGGCCATCGAGCGAACTCACATCGCGTGCGCGTAAGAAATCCGCGGCGTCCGCGCGCTATGCCCTGGCGCTTTACCCGATTCTTGTCCCTGTACGTTTTGCGGAACTGGCCTTAGCCTCGACAGTATCAGAACCGAATGGCGACACGCTTAGATGCACACACCGATGCCGTTTATCAGCACAGGGGTCGGAGATGGATTGCGCTGCCTCGTTTATCTCGTCGATACGCCCGCTGATGAGCTTACCGGCGGCTCGATGAATGGAACGGGCGGGCTAAAGGAAGAGCGCGCGAAACCGCAGCCAGTTTTGTGGTTTGGCACTTTCTCCAGCGCCGCACCGCTTCGGGCGACACGATGTTTTTCGTCCAGACTCGATCGAGTACATCTCAATACTACGATATATTAAGTCGTAGTAAAACCGAAAAAATCCTATGCTTTATTCGTCGCCGAGAGATTTCCGCCTTTCGGCTTCCAGACTACGATTTTTCGTATCGTAGACAGACCACCCATCAGGAGTGACCCTATGAAGACCATCAAGACCGCGTTTGCCGCCTCCGTCGCCGCTTTTGCCGTTCTGTGCGCACCGCCATCCGCGCACGCGCACGGCGCCGACAGCGTGCAAGAGACCATCAAACCCGCGTTCCAGACACCGATCGCGAACGTGCCCGGCAAGACCATGACGGCGCTCGTCGTCGACTACAAGCCAGGTGGAAAGTCGCTGCCCCATCGGCATGGCGAGGCGTTCGTGGTTGCCTATGTGCTGCAGGGAGAAATTCGCAGCGCGGTCAACGGCGGCGAGCCGCGCGTCTACCACGCCGGCGAATCGTGGACCGAAGCGCCCGGCGATCATCACACGGACAGCGAAAACGCGAGCAGCACGAAGCCCGCGAAGCTGCTCGCGATCTTTGTCGCCGCCGCCGACGACAAGAACCTTGTGATATGGGACAAAAAGTAGGCGTGCTGGCGCCGGATGAACAAAAGGCGATCCGCTGGATCGCCTTTTTTGCTTTGACTGACCCCCTCGAGCATCACGAGGCGTTCCAACGCTATGTATCGAGCGTCCATCTATTCATTGCACTTGCACTCCAACTTGCAATCCATTATCGTTACTACGACACATCAAGTCGTAGATTGAAATGTTGAACCGTAGAGAGTGACGCACCATGAAGCCGATCCGATTAGTCTGCACGCTCTGTGCTGTTGCCGTCATATCCACATGCATTGCCGCCTGGGCGTCGGCGACGGAATCGGCCTCGGTTACGTGTGAATTGATCAGCGAAATGGGCCTGCGCGGCACAGCGTCATGGTCCGCGCCCGACGCTTACGCAGGCATTCCCCTGGCGCCGCAAACGCCATCCTGTCGCACCAGTGATAAGCCGATTGCCGCTTCGGCGTGTGGCGACGACCTTATCTAGCCGTTGCCGCCATGGAACAACGTCAGCTTGTTCGACACCGACGTCACGCCTTGCACCGAGCGCGCAATCTGTTCGGCCTGAGCAATCTGCGAACCGTCCTTGACGCTGCCGCTTAGCGTCACGGCGCCGCCGCGCGCCTTGACGAATACGCCCGACACATCGAAGCCTTGGGCCTTGCTCAAGGCACGCCGCACTGCTTTGGCAAGCGCCCGGTCCGCCTGTTTTGACGACTGCGCCGGAGCGGCAGTCGTGGCCGCATCGTTTTGCGCGAGCGCCGGTGGAATCGCGACCGCCAGCCCCGCCCCCAGCAACAGCGCCTGAATGATCCTTCGTTTCATGTTGCCTCCTCGCTGCACATTGTTGCCGGTATTGGCGGACAATGACCCTCATTTTGAGCACTGTAGGCGATTCGGAAGGAATCCGCAAAGAAGCCCCGTGCGGCCTTGCTGCATAACGAAGCAAGCCGCAACGGGGCCATCTGAAACGCGCCCGAGCGATTCAGCGAACGCTAAACACCGCGACCTGACGCGCGAGATCCTGCGACTGCTGATCGAGCGCTTGTGCCGCGGCGCTCGCCTGTTCGACCAGCGCGGCGTTTTGCTGCGTGATCGAATCCATCAGACTGATTGCCGTGTCGACCTGTTCGATGCCGGTGCGCTGCTCAAGCGCGGCCGCCACGATCTCGTTCATCACCAGCGCGAAGCGCTGCACCGTGGTCAGCACCTGCTGCATCGCCTGCTCGGCTTCGGTGACCAGTTCGGTGCCGTCAGCCGCGGCACTGACCGAATCGGCGACCAGTTCACCGATCTGTTTCGCCGCCGACGACGAATGCTGCGCAAGCGCGCGTACTTCCGCCGCGACGACCGCGAAACCGCGGCCATGCTCACCGGCGCGCGCCGCTTCGACCGCCGCATTCAATGCCAGGATATTCGTCTGAAACGCAATGCCGTCGATAATGCCGGTGATGTCCGCGATCTTGCGCGAGCTGACATCGATGCGGCTCATCGTGCCGGTCATGCGGCCGATCACCGCGCTGCTGCTTTGCGCGGCCGACGAAGCGTCGTCGGCCAGGCCACGCGCCTGTTGCGCATGGTCGGCGTTCTGCTTGACGGTCGCGGTGAGCTCGCTCATGCTCGCCGCCGTTTCTTCGAGCGAGGCCGCCTGCTCTTCAGTGCGCGTCGACAGGTCGAGCGTACCCGCGGCAATCTCTCGCGTCGCGGTGCCGATCGTTTCGCAACTGTCTCGCACAGCCGTCACGGTTTTCGATAGTTGCACCTGCATCGTTTTCAGGCCGGCCAGCAATTGCCCCATTTCGTCCGCACGCCCGCTTTCGATCCCGCGGCTCAGGTCGCCGGCCGCGATCGCATTGAAATGGCCGAGCGCGTCGCCGAGCGGACGCATGATCGCGCGGCGCAACGTGACCCAGCCGACAACGGCGGCCAGCAAGCCGATCGCGATCAACGCCGACGATGCGATCAGAAAAGTTCTGAAGTAATGTTCCGCCTCTTCATAACGGCGTTGCGCATTCGTATAGAGCGTGCGCTTCAACGCTTCGTCCGCCGTCGTCAAATCGTTGAAGAGCGGACTCAGCTGCACGGTGCCGATCCGGTCGGCCGCCGCGCGTTCACCCTTTTTCAGCGCGTCCATAAACGCGAGCATTGCGTTGCGCAGCGCTTCGCGGTGCTGGTTCGCCGCTTCGATCAGCGACGCTTCGCCCGGCTCGTGCGGCTGTCCGACGAAGCGCTGCCATGCGTCGTCCGATTGCGCGAGGTATTCGGTCGCGCGGGCAATCTGGCGCTGCGTCATCGCGTCGTCGACATTGGCGGTTGCCGCGCCAAGCACGAGACGCATGCGCGCGATCAGCAACTCGGCCGCGCCGATGTGCATCGTAGCCGCCAGCTTGTTCTGATAGGTGTCGCGATTCGCACGGTTCGCCGTGTAACCGCCTTGCAGGCCGAAACCGCCGATTGCAAGCATCAGCGCCGCAAGTAATGCGACCGTCAACGCGATGCGCGCTTGCAGCGTGAAGCCGCTGCGGCGTTTTGCGATGAATCGCGTGCTTGCGCTATTCGCGACGTCGTAATGTGATGCGTCAACCGCATCGGCGGCCAGAGCGTGCGTCATCGAATCAGATCCCCGTATTTATGTTTTTATCGATTGGCCTAGGCGGCTATGAATCGCCGAGCACCGAGCTTCTTTGTATCGGCTCCACGGCTTTGGCCGCGGCCGCATGCTGTTGAGCCATATTCTGTTGCGCGTTCTGCGCATGCTGCGCGCCGAAGCGCACGCGATACAACAGCGACAGCACCGCCGAAAACACCGCCGTCACCACAAACAGCAGCGCGGCCGCATAGAAAAGTTGTGCGATGGGCAAATGCATGGACAACAGCAAGCCGCCGATCACGGGCCCCGACACCGAACCGATCTTGCCAACCGAAATCGCACTGCCGACACCGGCCGACCGGAACGAGGTCGGATAAATCATGCCGGCCACCGCATACAGGCCATATTGCGCGCCGACCACGCAGAAGCCGGTCGCGAACACGGCCAGCATCAGCCACGCCTGCGAGGTCGTGAAGCCGAGCGCCGCCGCCACCGGCGCACCGAGCGCAGGCAGCGAGATGATCGCGAGCACCCCGTGGCGATCGACGAAACGGCACAGAACGAGCCCGCCGATCACGCCACCGACCGAGAACATCGTCGTGATGATCCCCGCGCCCTGCGGATTGATGCCGATGCCTTCCATCAGGATCGGCAGCCAGTTCTGCAGGAAGTAGAGCGTCATCGAGTTCACGATAAACACAATCCAGAGCAGCGGCGTGATGCGGGCAAGGCCATCGGAAAAAATCAGCTTCAGCACGAAGCGCTTTTTCTCCTGCACTTCGCCGGCAATGAATTGCGCATCCGCGGGAATCTGCAATTCCGGGCGCAGCCGCGCGACGAGCTTGCGCACCGCATCCACACTGCGCTGCCGCACGACCAGCAGCTTCGCCGATTCGGGCAGCGTGAAAATCAGCAGCACCGCGACAAGCAGCGATCCGCCGCCACCGACGACGAACATCACCGGCCAGCCATAGCGATGAATGAGCGACGATGAAACAAGCCCGCCGGACCCCGCGCCGATCGAAAAGCCGGAGAACATCAGCGTGACCCACGTTGCGCGCAAGCGCTTGGGCGCATATTCGGCGACGAGTGCAACCGAATTCGGAATCACGCCGCCCATGCCGATACCCGCGATAAAACGCAGCAACATCAGTTCGTTTAACGATGCGACCCACACCGATGCCAGCGTCAATGCCCCGAAAAACAGGCTGCCGGAGACAATCGCCCTCTTGCGGCCGAAACGGTCGCCGATATAACCGAAAATGAACGAGCCGATCAGCGTGCCCAGCAGGCCCGCGCCGAACACCGCACCGAACCCGCCGCGCGCAACGTGCCATTCCTTGATGATGGCGGGTGCCGCGAACGACACGGCCGTCTGATCGTAGCCATCCATCAGCATGATCATGAAACACCAGAACAACAGCCCGACGGCGAAGCGCCCCGTCTTTTGTTCTTCTACCAGTGTCGCGATATTGAATGTCCGGTCTGCTTGCATGTGCGTTCCATATGCGTCGTCAGCGCGCCGCGCCTTCGCGCGTGTGCGTTGCCGTGTTCTCCTCATGCTCTCAAGGCTGCCCGTTGCAGCGCCGCTGCCGGGAGCCACAATATAAGGCTCGCCGTGCAGCGGCAGAATCAAAAATTAGCGATGAAGAGATAGAAAAAAGTGAATAAATCCGCTCATCTCTCACTTCCCGTCACGCCATAGCGCCTCCGCTTCAGAACATATGGTTGATGCCGATCCGTCCAACCGTCTGCGCGTTCGAGCTCGACGCCAGATAGCCGAACTGCTCGGCGTGCGCATTCGGCCCCGACGCGCGCTGCAGACCGACGCCCGCGTAAATCTGCGTGACCTTGGACAGGTAATGCGTCAAAAACAGGTTGTACTGATTGAACGTCAGGTCGTCGAATGTCGAACGGTTGTACGACAGGCCCAGTATGTACAGGCGCGCCCCGCCGCTCAGATCGATGTTCACGCCGGCCTGGTAGTTGTGCTCATGCTCCGCGCCTTGCGCGTTTTCGAGCTTCACATCCGTATACGTGAGGTGCGGCGTGAATGCGCCGATCACAACCGAGCCGCCGACCGCGATCGTGCTGTAGCGGCTCGCATTGAACTGCACGCCGGATTTCAACTGCTGGCCAAGCAGGGACGTAATGCTGAAAACGCCGAACACGTCTGCTGTACGGTCGTGCGACATCGTGTACGCAGCGCCGAGCTTCACGATACCGTTGCCGTAACGCACACCGACGCTGTACTGCCGTCCGGCGCTGAAATCGCCGGCCTGACCGCCGAAACTGTTCATCACGCCGGCCTGGAGGCCGTGGAAATTGATCGTCTCGTACCGCACCGAGTTATTCAGCGCGTGCGTGTTCGCGAGGCCGTCAAGATTGCCCACTGTGTAGAACGACGAAATACCCGGCACCGAGTTGTTCAGCGCACCGACGTATTCGTAGATGTAGTCCGGAATATTACCGAAGCTGAGCGCGCCCCACTTGTCGTTCGCAAGGCCGACGTACGCATCGCGGTTGAAGAAGCTGGTCGGGTTGATCTGCGCGCCGGTATTGGACAGGTAGCCGGATTCGAGCCGCGCAAACACCGCGTTGCCGCCGCCCAGGTCTTCCCTGAGCAGAAAGCCCCAGCGGTCGGGCGTCCGTTTGCCTGCCGATTCCTGCACCAGATGGCCTCCATGCGAGTTCGTCACGAAGTCGACACCCGTGTCGATGCTCCCGTAAATCGTGGCGGACGACTGCGCGAGCGCAGGACAACTCAATAGCGCGGCACATCCGCCGACGAACATTCGTGTCTTCAACTTGCCTCCAAATATTGTTTTGTGATGTTGTTATCGTGTCCGGCCCTGGTCTCCTGGACTGGCACGGCTGTCTGTCGTACGTGAAGAGCCGCGCGTCGCGTGATCGTCTCCGGTTGATCCGCTGCGCGCGTCGACAGTCCCTTCACGCTGCGCAAAGTGTAGCCATGTCGTTTGCGATTTTGAATCGTGAAATATTTATCAATCGATAGAACAATGCGAATACTCGCCTGGGGTATTTACCAGGAGACCCTGAAAAACCTGATTGCGCGTCTTTAATCGCCGCTATTGCGCGTGCTACCATCCGCGCGATCAAAGCGAGTTTCGAAATGATAAAAATCCGCTCTCGCGGAGGAGAACAGAATGCAAGTCAGGGCAGTACCGCCGCGGCGGATGATCGTCGGCATCAGCGGAGCATCGGGCGTCGTATACGGCGTGCGGCTCCTGCAGTTGCTCCGGCAGATGGACATCGAAACGCATCTGGTGATGAGCCGCTCCGCGCAAGTCACGCTCGCGCACGAATCGGACTACAGCGTCGCCGACGTGCGCGCGCTCGCCACCGTTTGCTACTCGAACACCGATATTGGCGCGGCCATTTCGAGCGGTTCATTTCCCGTGATGGGCATGATCGTCGCGCCCTGTTCGATCAAGACGCTCTCGGAAGTCGCGACAGGCGTGACAAGCGGGCTGCTCTCGCGCGCCGCCGACGTCACCTTGAAGGAGCGCCGCCGGCTCGTGCTGATGGTGCGCGAAACGCCGCTGCATCTGGGCCACCTGCGCAGCATGACGAGCGTCACCGAAGCGGGCGCGATCGTCTATCCACCGGTGCCGGCATTCTACGCGAACCCGGAATCGATCGACGATATGGTCGATCACACGCTCGGCCGCGTGCTCGACCTGTTCGGCATCGAGACCTCCGTCGTGCATCGCTGGGGCATGTAGCAGGCGCGCCCCCATCATGCGCTGCAATTAACAAAATTGCTCGATGATCCATTCGGATTCTTTTGCTTCTTAAGTGCCAGGCGTTGTTTTAAAGTTCATTCCGGTTTCAGCGGGTAATGCATTTATAACGGCATTAAAAACATTTATCGATAGATTGATAAATTAACCCGATAAAACGCGCCCAACACGAAAAGAGGTTGATTCGACGAATGAAGATAGTCATTGCGGGAGCTGGAATCGGCGGACTGACGGCCGGCGTTGCGTTACTGAAGAAAGGCTTCGACGTCACGATTCTCGAGCAGGCGCAGGCGCTCAAGGAGATCGGCGCGGGCGTGCAGCTGAGCCCGAATGCGACGCGCGTGCTGTACCAGATCGGTGTCGGCGACACGCTCGAGGGTCTCGCGTGCGAGCCGCCCGGCAAGCGCGTGCGGCTGTGGAACACCGGCCAGTCGTGGCGCCTCTTCGATCTCGGCGCCGCGTCGCGGGAAATCTATGGCTATCCGTACTTCACGCTGCACCGTGCGGATCTGCATCAGGGGCTCGCCGATGCAGTCTATGCGCTCGCGCCGAATGCGATCCGCCTCGGCGAAAAGGTGGAAGGCATCAAGCAGAGCGATGCCAAGGTCGAGGTCACGACGGTTCAGGGCAACGTCTACGAGGCCGATCTGCTGATCGGCGCGGACGGCGTGCACTCGCGCGTGCGGCGCGCGCTGTTCGGCCCGGACGAACCCGTGTACTCCGGCGTGATGGCATGGCGCGGCGTGATCGACGCGGAAAAATTGCCCGAGCATCTGCGCACCGCTTACGGTACGAACTGGGTCGGGCCGGGCGCGCACGTCATTCACTATCCGTTGCGCGGGCACAAGCTCGTCAACTTCGTCGGCGCGGTCGAACGCGACGGCTGGCAAGTCGAATCGTGGTCCGAACGCGGCACGCTCGAAGAATGTCTGAACGATTTCGCGGGCTGGCACGACGATGTGCGTGCGCTGATTTCGGCCATCGATATTCCGTACAAGTGGGCTTTGATGGTGCGCGAACCGATGACGCGCTGGAGCTCCGGCAACGCCACGCTGCTCGGCGACGCCTGCCACCCGACGCTGCCGTTCCTCGCGCAAGGCGCCGGCATGGCGATCGAAGACGGTTACCTGATCGCGCGCTGCCTCGAACGCTATGCGGGCGACTTGCCGCGCGCTCTGGAACGCTACGAAGCATTGCGCCTCGATCGCACCGCACGCGTGGTGCGCGGGTCGGCCGCCAACGCGACGCGCTTTCACAATCCGCAACTCGCGCACGCGGAAGGTGCGGCCGAATATGTCGACCGCGAATGGAGCGAGGAGCGCGTGAAAGAGCGCTATAACTGGCTGTTCGAATACAACGTCGACACCGTCGAAGTCTGAATTCCAGCCGCCTGCCCTCGCGGGCAAGAGGCTCGAGTCAGCGCTCAAGCGCAGCTCCGGCCTCTGCATAAAGGAGACGATAGATGGCCACGATACCCGCCGTCCTCGGCCTGCACCATTTCGCATGGCGCTGCCGCAATGCCGAGGAAACCCGTCATTTCTACGAGGACATCCTCGGCCTGCCGCTTACGCACGTGATTCGCCTCGACCGCGTGCCGAGCACCGGCGAGCATTGCCCGTATGTGCATCTGTTCTTCGAGCTCGCGGACGGTTCGAACATCGCGTTCTTCGATCTCGGCGACAATACGGCGGCCCTGCCGTCGCCGAATACGCCCGCGTGGGTCAATCACATTGCGTTCCGTGTGGCGTCGCTCGACGAGCTCGAAACGATGAAACAGCGGCTCACCGGGCACGGCATTGAAGTGCTCGGCGTGACCGATCACCACTTCGTGCGCTCGATCTATTTCTTCGACCCGAACGGGTTGCGTGTCGAGCTGACCACGGTGGTGGCGGATGCCGCCACGCTCGAAGGCTTTAAAATACGGGCTCGCGGCACGCTCGACGCGTGGACCGCGGAACAGAAAAAAGCTGTACTGGAGACACGCCCCGCATGACCGAGCTGAACTCCACCCACGATCCCGCCCTGCGCAGCTGGGTCGAATCGGCCAATCTGCCCGGTGCGGACTTCCCGATTCAGAACCTGCCGTTCGGCGCCTTCGAGCGCGATGGCGACGCGCGTACCGGCGTCGCGATCGGCGATCGCATCGTCGATTTGCAGGCGCTGCACGATGCTGCGCTGTTCGACGGCGACGCCGCGATTGCGTGCGCAGCCGCCGCCAGTGGCGACGGCACGCTTAACCGCCTGATGGCGCTCGAGCCGCGTTACCTGAGCGCGCTGCGCCGTGCATTGTCCGCGCTGTTGCGCAGCGATTCGCCGATGCTGTCGCAGGTAGAACCGCGTGCGGCCGCCCTGCTGCCGCGCATCGCCGACGTCACGATGCGGCTGCCGTGCGAGATCGGCGATTACACCGATTTCCTGACCTCGCTGCATCACACCGAACGGCACGGCCGCTACAAGGGCCTCGCGGACCCGCTACCCGCCGCGTTCAAATCGTTGCCGATCGCGTATCACGGCCGTGCATCGTCGCTGCGCGTGAGCGGCGGCGACGTGCGCCGGCCGCACGGCCAGTATCGCGATGCGCAAGGCAATGTGCATTTCGGCCCGGCGCCCGCGCTCGATTTCGAACTCGAACTCGCGGCGTTGATCGGCCGCGGCAATGCATTGACGCAACCGGTCGCGATCGACGATGCGCACCGGCACATCTTCGGCTACTGCCTGCTCAACGACTGGTCCGCGAAAAGCATTCAGTGGTTCGAACAGGTGCTCGGACCGTTCCTCGGCAAGAGCTTTCACTCGAGCCTGTCGCCGTGGATCGTCACCGCGGAGGCGCTCGCGCCGTTCCGCAAGCCGGCGCCTTCACGCGCCGCTGGCGATCCGGCCATGATGCCGCACCTGAACGGCGCGTTCGATCAGCAGCACGGCGGCCTGAACCTCGAACTCGAAGCGTTCCTGTCGACCGCCAGACTGCGCGCCGCAGGCGTTGCGCCGGTGCGCATCACGCGCACGCATCTCGACAATCTGTACTGGACCTTCGCGCAGATGGTCACGCATCACACGAGCAACGGCTGCAATCTGCGCACCGGCGATCTGCTCGGCAGCGGCACGATCTCCGGCGCCGACGACCTTTCGCGCGCGTGCCTGACCGAGTTGACGAACGCGGGCAAAGATCCGCTGCAATTGCCGAACGGCGAAACGCGCACCGCGCTCGAAGATGGCGACGAAGTGATTTTCCATGCGCGCGCCGTGCAACCCGGCGCCGTGACGATCGGTTTCGGCGAATGCCGCGGCACGATTGCGCCGGCATTCGCGGCCTCGCCTGTCCACGCTCGCAGCGAGGCCCACGCATGACCGCTCTGAACGGATATGTACAGGTCGGACAGGGTCCGCGCAAAGTGCTTGCGCTGTCGGGCTGGTTCGGCAGTTCCGCCGACTGGCAAACGCTCGCGCCAATGCTCGACGTCGACGCTTTCACCTATGTTTTCTTCGACTATCGCGGCTATGGCGCATCGCTCGAACACGACGGCGCGTTCACGTTCGCGGAAGCGGCGAGCGATGTGCTCGCGCTTGCCGATCGTCTCGACTGGCCGCGCTTCAGCCTGATCGGGCATTCGATGGGCGGCATGGCGATGCAGCGAGTGCTGCTCGCGGCGCCGGAGCGGATCGAACGGATGGCCGGCATTTCGGCGGTGCCCGCATGCGGCTCGCGGATGGATGCGGCGCGCCTCGCGGGTTTTAGCGCCACCATCGACGACGTGTCAAAACGCGCGGGCATCATTGCCTTTTCGACCGGCAATCGCCTGACGCCGCGCTGGAGTGCGCATCTCGCGAACGAGTCGATGCGGCTGTCGCGCCGCGAAGCGTTCGCCGGCTATCTGCCCGAATGGGCGACGCACGACTTCTCGGCCGAACTTGCGGGAAGCCCGGCTGCGCAGGTACCGGTCAAGCTGTTTATCGGCGAGCACGATCCAACCCTGACCGCCGATCTGATGAACCGCACGTGGCTCGCGTGGTACGAGCACGCCACGCTGGAAACGCTTGCGAATGCGGGCCACTATGCGATGTACGAGGTACCCGTTGCGCTTGCAACGAAGCTGGAAGACTGGCTGAAACAAACGACGTAGCAATACCGGCCGCGCGCCGTGGTCCGGCGCGCG
>NZ_BAAILL010000041.1:88176-319605 GCF_054589215.1 Paraburkholderia sp. 2C
CTGTCGGGCGGCATGACGCTGATCCCCACGCTCAAGCAGCGGCTCGCGGCGCCGTCCCACCTGATCGATCTCACGCGTATCGATGCGATGCGCGGCATCGCGGCCGAAAATGGCATGCTGCGCGTCGGCGCCTTGACGCGGCACGCGGAAGTCGCCGCTTCGCCGATCGTCGCCGATGCGATTCCCGCGCTTGCGCAGCTCGCGAATGTGATCGCCGATCCCCAGGTGCGCAATCGCGGCACGATGGGCGGATCGGTCGCGAACAACGACCCGGCTGCCGACTATCCTTCCGCGGTCATGGCGTTGAACGCACACGTGGTCACGTCCGAACGGCGCATTGCCGCCGACGACTACTTCGTCGATACATTCGAAACCGCGCTCGCGCCCGACGAAATCGTCACCGCAATCGAATACGCGATTCCGCTGCGCGGCGCCTACGCGAAATTCCGGCAGCCGGCGTCGGGTTATGCGGTGGTCGGCGTATTCATCGCGCAGTACGCCGACACCGTGCGCATCGGCGTCACCGGTGCGGGCGCATCGGTGTTCCGTTGGCGCGATGCCGAAGACGCGCTGACGCGTGAGCTTTCCGAAGCGTCGCTTGCCGCGGTGAAAATGGACGCGTCGACGCTGCCCGACGATCCAAACGCATCGGCCGCCTATCGCGCTCATCTGATCGAAACGTACGCGCGCCGCGCACTGCAAACACTACTCGCCGAACCGCTGCGTCAACCCGCTTAACGCCAATTTTGCATGGGGCGGGTGTCATCGCTAAAAGCGCTGACGCCGGCCGACACAGGAGACAGACAAATGGAATTCACCGGATCGCAAACCATCGCCGCATCGCGCGAGATCGTGTGGCGTGGCCTGAACGACGCAGCCGTGCTGCAAGCCTGTGTGCCGGGCTGCGAAGCCTTTACCGCGGAAAGCGACGACGAATTCAAGGCGGTCGTGGTCGCTTCGGTGGGCCCCGTCAAAGCGCGCTTCAAGGGCACGCTGCTGCTGTCCGACCGCGATGCGACGAACGGTTACAAGATTGCGGGCCAGGGCGAAGGCGGCATCGCGGGCTTCGGCAAGATGACGGCAACCGTCACGCTCGCGGACGCTGAGGAAGGCGGCACGCTGCTGACGTACGTTGCTGAAGCCCAGGTTGGCGGCAAGCTCGCGCAGATCGGTTCGCGGCTCGTTACGTCGGTGGCGAACAAGCTCGCGGCGGAGTTTTTCAAGCGCTTCAACTCAACGATGAGCGAAAGCAGCAACGCGAACGCCGCGGAACCCAGCGCAGCAGCAGCGAAATAAGCGCCACGGCGTGCGACCGTTATAGCAAGGAACAGGTGAATCATGGTTGAAGTCCAGTTGCAGGTGAACGGCGTCGACGTCCGGCACGAAGTGCCGGACCAGACGCTGCTCGTCGAATTTCTGCGCGAGACGCTGCGCCTGACCGGCACGCATGTCGGCTGCGACACGAGCCAGTGCGGCGCATGCACGGTCAATCTCGATGGCGTTTCCGTGAAATCGTGCACCGTGCTCGCCGCGCAGGCGAGCGGCGGCCGCGTCGTCACAGTCGAAGGCCTGAAGCCGAACCAGGCGACGGGCCTGCATCCGGTGCAAAACGCATTCGTGCAATGCCACGGTCTGCAATGCGGGTTCTGCACGCCGGGCATGATCATGTCGTGCGACTTCTATCTGCGCGAAGCCCCTTCACTCGACGAAGCGAGCATCTGTCACGGTCTCGAAGGCAACATCTGCCGCTGTACGGGCTACGTGAACATCATCGAGGCGGTACGGCACGCAGCGCGCGAAATGTACCCGGAGCAGGCGGCGAGCGCCGCGCATCGGGAGGAACAGCACTCATGATCGGCAAACCGATACCGCGCGTCGAAGACCAGCGCTTCGTCACCGGCAAAGGACAATATACGGACGATTTGCGCGTCGAAGGCCAGCTTTATGCGGCCTTTTTGCGTTCCCCGCATGCGCATGCCGCGCTCACGTCGATCGACACGAGTGCGGCACGCGAAGCGCCCGGTGTCGTCGCGGTGCTCGTCGGCCAGGATTACGTCGACGATGGCTTTCTCGGCTGCGACCACGTACCGAATCCGATCGATGCCGTCGATGCGACGAAGAAGGCATTTCTCACGTCGCTGACCGGTTCGATCTTCAATCAGCTGCATATTCCGCTGCCCGTCGATCGCGTTCGTTACGTGGGCGAGGCGGTCGCGATGGTGGTGGCGCAAACGCCGCTGCAGGCGCGCAATGCGGCCGAGATGATCGAAGTCGATTACGACACGCTCGATGCCGTGGTCAACGGCGCCGATGCGATGCAGGAAGATGCGCCGCAACTGTGGGAAGGCGCGCCGGGCAACCTGTGTTTCCAGACGCAAATCGGCGATCGCGACGAAGCGCGCCGCATTCTTGCCACCGCAGATCACGTCCTGCAACGCGAGTTTCACCATAGCCGGCTCGTCAACTGCCAGATGGAGCCGCGCGGCGCGATCGGCGACTACGATGCGGAAACCAACACGTATACGCTGATTTCCGGCAGTCAGGGCGCCGTGCGACAGAAGCTCGTGCTCGCCGGTGCGCTGAAAGTACCGCCCCTGCAGGTGCGTGTGGTGTGCCCCGACACGGGCGGCGGCTTCGGGCCGCGCTCGTTCGTCTATGTCGAGCAGCTCGCCGTTGTGTGGGCCGCGCGCCGCATCGGACGTCCCGTCAAATGGACCAGCGACCGCAGCGAAGCGTTTCTGTCCGACTATCAGGGCCGCGACCAGATCATTCGTTCAACGATGGGCTTTTCGAAAGACGGCCGCATACTCGCAATCGACAACGAATGGATCGGCAACGTCGGCGCGCATACGGTGTCGTATGTGCCGATGTCGAACGGCACGCGCATCATGACGACCGTCTACGATGTGCCGGTCGCGGCCGTGCACGTGAGCGCGGTGCTGACCAACACGGTACCGACCGCGCCGTATCGTGGCGCGGGCCGGCCCGAGGCGCATCATGTCATGGAGCGCATGCTCGATCTGGCCGCCGCGGAACTCGGCATCGACCGCACCGAGATTCGCCGGCGCAATCTGGTTACGCACGACAAGCTGCCGTATCGCAGCCCGATGGGCCTCACGTACGACAGCGGCGAGTTCTCGCGCAATATGGAGCGCGCGCTCGAACTGGCCGAATGGAACACGTTCGAAGCGCGCCGCGCACAGTCGCGCGCACGCGGCAAGCTGCGCGGCATCGGTCTTGCGAATTACATCGAGTCGCCGGTCGGCGCGCCGCGCGAACGGATCGAGCTGACGGTGCTGCCTGATGAGCGTATCGACATCGTGTCCGGTACGCAGTCTACTGGCCAAGGCCACGAAACCACCTTCGCACAGGTCATCGCGCAACATCTGGGCGTACCGATGTCGGCCGTCCGGCTGCGCACCGGCGACACCGCATTCGTCAGCGTCGGCGGCGGCAGCCACTCGGACCGCTCGATGCGCCTTGGCGGCATGCTGCTCGTCGATACCGCCGCGCAGATCGTCGCGACCGGCAAGCGGGTTGCCGCGGCGCTCTTCGATATCGCGCAAGACAAGGTCGAATTCGCCGACGGTCATTTTGTCGATTCAACCACCCGCCGCCGCGCGAGCCTTTTCGAAATCGCGCGCCGTGTCGCAAGCGACGGTCTGCCGGGCGAGCCGGGCAACAAAAAGCTCTACGCGGAAGCGGAAGTCAATACGCGCGTGCCCGCGCATCCGACGGGCAGCGCCGTCTGCGAGCTCGAAGTCGATCCCGATACCGGCGTCGTCACGCTCGTCAACTACACGTCGGTCGACGATGTCGGCCAGCCGATCAATCCGCTGATCGTCGAAGGCCAGGTGCACGGCGGCCTCGCGCAAGGGATCGGCCAGGCGCTATCGGAAACGTGCTACGTGGACCGCGAAACGGGCCAGGTGCTGACCGGCTCGTATATGGACTACGGCATGCCGCGCGCGGGCGTCGTGCCGCCGCTGCGCGTCGAGCTGACCGAAGACCCGACCCACGGCAACCCGCTGCGCGTGAAAGGCGGCGGCGAAAGCGGCATTACGCCGGCCACGGCGACGATCTTCAATGCGCTCGCCGATGCGCTGAAAGAGATCGGCACCGAAGAACTCGACATGCCCGCTACGCCGAAGATCGTTTGGGAGTACATCCATCGCGATGCCGCGTGAAACGCGCGACGTTCAAGCGCAACGTTCAAGCGCAACGTCGAGGCGCGCCCCTGACCGAACACAAGGAACCTGCGGTATGTCCACCGAATTCGTTGTAATCAAGCGGGACGGTCCGCTCGTCGACATCGTGCTCGACCGGCCCGAGAACGGCAATCTGATCAATGCCGACATGAGCGAGGCGATCATCGCCGCGGTGTCGAATATTGACGACGATGTCAAGCTTGTGCGCATCGGCAGCAGCAGCGCCGATTTCTGCAAAGGCCGCCAGTCGCCGATGCCACCGGCCGACGCGAAGCCGTCCGCGGAAACCCTGCGCCGCGTCGTCGCGGCGCCGCCGCTCGCGTTGTACGACGCGTTGAAAGCGGTGCGCGTGCCGGTGGTTTCCGTCGTGCGCGGCGAAGCGATCGGCGTCGGCTGCGCGCTCGCCGGTGTCTGCGACATCGCGCTCGCCGCCGATAGCGCGGTGTTCCAGATCCCGGAGATGGAACGCGACATTCCGCCGACGCTCGTGATGTCCGCGTTGATCGGCCGCGTGCCGGTGAAGACGGTCGCGCATATGGTGCTGAGCCGCGAACGGCTGAGCGCCACCGAAGCGCTGCATGCGGGGCTCGTGAGCCGCGTGGCCGCCGCAAGCGAACTCGATGCAGCCGCACACACGCTCACGCAAACACTGCTCGGCTGCAGCGCGGTGACATTGCGCGCGGTCAAGCAGTTCCTGCATCTCGCACCGGAAATGCCGGCGACGGGCGCGAGCGGTTTTGCCGCGCATCTTGCGGCGACCGCGCTATCGGCACGCTTCTGATTTCCGGTCGAGCGGACACCGAGCGGACACCGCGGCCACGAGGCAGCGCGCCGACACGACACAAGCAACGCACGCAACATAAACAACGAACACGACGCACGACTTACCCATACGCATCGCACGAGGACCCTCACGTGAGACCGAAGACAGTCATCCCTTCCACCGTGCAAGGCGCGGCGGCCCCGGACCTCGAACAGTTCCGCCTGCGCCGCTTTCTCGAAGCGCTCGACGAAAGCGAACTCGAGCAGCGCGAAGCGCCCGTCGATCTCGCGGACGTCGCCGCGATGATGGAAGGCAACCCGCGCGCGGTATGGTTCAAGCGCCCGGGCGGCGGCAATATTTCGCTCGCGGGCAGCGTCGCCGCCAGCCGCACGCGCCTTGCCAAAGCATTCGATACGACGCCGCAGAACCTGCTCGCCACCGTGCGCGAACGGCTCGCGGTCAAAGGTAAGCTCGTCGAAGTAACGCGCGAGGAAGCGCCCGTGCAGCAGGTCGTGCTGACCGGCGACGCGTGCGACTTCACCGCGCTGCCCGTGCATCTGCAGCACGATCTCGACGGCGCGCCGTATATTTCGGCATCCATCGATTTCGCGGTCGACCCCGACACGGGCTGGACCAATGTCGGCATTCGCCGACTCATGCTGCGCGGCCGCCGCACCGCCGGCATCGATCTCGTCGCGCCGTCCGATCTGCGCGCGATCAGCATCGCGCATTCGAAACGCGGCGAGCGTCTGCCGATCGCATTCGCCGTCGGTACGCATCCGGTCGATCATGTCGGCGCGACGATGCGCATTCCCGCCGACGAGCTCGAACTGGTCGCGGCATTGCGCGGCACGCCGATGGGCGTCGTCAAATGCGTGACGAACGATCTGCTCGTGCCCGCCGACGCGGAATTCATTCTCGAGGGCTATCTCGACGAGCGCGGTCACGCGGAACCCGAGGGCCCCTACGGCGAATTCCTCGGCTATTACGGCGGCGTGAAGACCAACCCCGTGTTCCATCTGACCGCGATCACGCACCGGCGCGACGCGGTGTTCCAGACGTGCACGATCGGCGGCCGCTCGATGGCGCGCACCGACACCGCGCAGCTCGCCGCGCTGCGCACCGAAGTGACCGTGTGGCGCGCGCTCGAAACGGCCGTGCGCGAAGTGAAGGCGGTGTACTGCAGCGCCGCGACAGGCGGCATGTTCAACGTGCGCGTCGCGCTGCAGCAGCGCGTGCCCGGCGAGGCGCGCAACGCGATCGCCGCGGTGTTTGCGTCGCTCGCGAACGTCAAGCACGTATTCGTGGTCGACCCGGACATCGATATCTTTTCCGAAGAGCAGATGGACTGGGCGCTCGCGACACGCTTCCAGGCGGACCGCGATCTCGTCGTGCAGAACGGTTTGCGCGCGATGCCGCTCGATCCCTCCCTGCACGGCCTCCCGCACGGCACGGCAAGCACCGCGAAGGCGGGCTTCGATCTGACGCTGCCGCTGCTCGCGCCGGGCGCCGAGCGGCCGCTCGAGCATCGTGTGCCGACGCCGCCGCGTTACGAAGGCGCGCGCTTCGCGTCGCTCGAAGCCGCGCTCGAACATGGCCCGAAGCGCTTTGCCGAACTGATGGCGGCGACGGGCACGCGCGACGGACGTGAGGTCGTGCGCTGGCTCCAGGACATCGAGGCAACGCGCACCCTCACGCGCGATGGCGAAGGACGGTACGCGTTTTCGTAGCATCGGGTAACGCGGGCGCTAAAAACCAGCCCGAAATGCGCCAATAACGAAAGCGCCTGCGAATCCATGCTTCTGCATACGAAACGAACGGGATAAAATCGGCGGCATCCGTTTGTCGGAAACGAAGGATCGCCGTAGATATGAATCTGTCCATCAAGCAGCTGAAAGTTTTCCTTGGCGTGGCAAACGCCTCGAGCTTCACGAAAACCGCGCAAAGCATGCACCTGAGCCAGGCTGCGCTTAGCGCGATCATCCGGGAACTCGAAACCCAGCTGCAATGCCGCCTGCTCGAACGCACGACGCGCACGGTCGCGCTGACGGAAGCCGGCCGCGCGTTCTATCCGACCGCGATGAAAATCGTGGAAACCCTCGAAAAATCGGTCGTCGAACTGAACGAGCTCGGCCGCCAGAAGCAGGAGTCGCTGCTGCTCGGCTGCACGCCGATGATCGCCGCGAGCCTGATGCCGCAGGTGCTCGGGCGGTTTGCGATGGCCAATCCGGCGTCGACCGTCGAGCTCGTCGACCGGCCGCCCGGCGAATTGTTGCGGATGGTCGAAGACGGCGACCTGGACGCCGCATTCGGTATATTTTTCTCGCAGCTTTCCGGCATCGACCGCGTCCCGATGTTTCCGACGCGGCTCGTCGCCGTGTCCGCGGAGAACGACCTGTCGCTGGGCGGCGCCGCGGCGCGCGAGCGGCATGGCGTGCGTTGGAGCGCGCTCGAAGGGCTGCCGCTCATCACGCTGCCGAAAGACAATCCGCTGCAACGGCTCATCGAAGCGACGCTCTCGAAAGAAGAAGTGACCGTCAGCCGGCGCATGGTGGTCGGGCATCTGCAGACCGCGATTGCGATGGCGCACGAAGGGCTCGGCATTGCCGTGATGCCTTCGTTCTGCGAACACATCTGCAAGCACTATCGCGTGCAGATCGACGTGATCCGGCCGGAGGTGGAGTTTTCGTTCTACAGGATCACGCGCAGCGGCCGCGACACGCTGTCGGTGCTCGATACATTCACGGAGATGTTTGCACAGGCTGCTCAACAACGGCCTGCGGCGGCCGAGGCCGGTGGAGCCGCTGCGACCACGCAAGCAGCGCGGAAAACAGCGCGATAAACACGAACACCGCCGATACATTCACGAAGAGCCGGCCAAGCGGCCAATGCATCGCAAGCAGCACGCCGCCGAGCATCGACCCGGCCACCGAGCCTAGCTTGCCGACGCCGATCGCACTGCCGACGCCGGCGGAACGCAGCGTCGTCGGATAGACGATCCCCGCCACCGCATACAGCCCGAACTGCGTGCCGATCACGCAGACGCCGCTCGCGAACACCGCCGCGAACAGCAGCGCAATCGGCATCGACATGCCGAGCGATGCCGCGATCGGGCAGCCGAGCACCGCGAGCGTCAGTACGACGGCCATGCCATAGCGGTCCACGCAGCGGCTCAAGGCGAGCGCACCGACCGTGCCGCCGATCGGAAACATCATCGCGACCTGCGCGGCGCGCACCGGTTCGAGATGACTCAGGTTGAGCAGAATCGGCAACCAGTTCTGCAGAAAATGCAGCGCGAGCGAATTGAGCACGAACACAATCCACAGCAGCGGCGTGACGAGGCGAAGTTCGTCGCCGAATAACGCAGCGATGCTCGCGCGCCGCGTTTGCGATTCGTCGTCGAGCACGTAGCGCGCAGCGGCGTTTGCGTTTTCATCCGCGCCGAGACGGCGCGCGAGCCGCGCAATCTGCTGCGGATCGCGTTCCTTCATGATCAGAAAGCGGATCGACTCGGGCAGCAACGCGAACGAGGCGAACGCAACTGCCACCGCGGCGACACCGCCGACCACGAACACCACCGGCCAGCCGACATGCGGCAACAGCCACGAAGCGACCGCGCCGCCTCCGCCCGCGCCGATCGAAAAACCGGAGAACATCAGCGTGATCCACGTCGCACGGCGCGCCTTCGGTGCGTACTCGGAAACGAGCGCAACGGTGTTCGGCACGACGCCGCCCATGCCGATCCCGGCGAGAAAACGCAACAGCGTCATTTCGCCGAGCGAGGATGCGCGTGCGCTTGCCAGCGTCAGCACGCCAAACAAAAGCGTGCCGTAGATGATCGTACGCCGGCGGCCAAACCGGTCGCCGCTAAAACCGAGCAGCAACGAACCGACGAGCACGCCGAACAATCCGAATCCGAACACATGTCCGAAGCCCGCGGCGTTCGTATGCCATGCGGCGATCAGGGCGGGGGCGGAGTATGCGACGGCGACCTGATCGTAGCCATCGATCAGCACGATCAGAAAACACCATGCGATCAGGCCGATCGCGAAGCCGCCGAGCTTCTGTCGCTCGACGAGCGCGGAAACGTCGATAGTGGGGCGATGGATGGCAGCCGTGTCGGCGCCGTCGTGGGTCGTTGAAACCACGATCATGTTCGTCTCCTCCCTGCGCAGGTCGCCTTTGCCGGCGAACGGTGCGGCCGCGCTTCTCGCGCGGGATTTTGTCTCGTCAGGCAGCTTCCAGTTTGTCGTGGCCCGCTGCCGAAGCAGGCCGCAAGCCGCCCACGAGTGTAGTAAATCGCACCAGCGAAGGGAATCAACGAATCATGATTGGTTCATCGAACGATTCGATGAATCGGCAAACTTCAATAAAACTCAATTCTGATGCTGCATGAACGTCGCTCGAAGGACACTTAACCGCGACGCTCGACCACGGGCTCGGCCCGATTGCCGCGCGCCATGCTCGAAAATACGCCATCGCGGCGAATCAGACCATGGAACATCGCCGCAGCCAGATGTCCGAGGAAACTCACGAACAGCAGCATCGCGAGCCACGTATGCGCGCCACGCAGGAACGCATAGAGACGCGGGTTCTGCGGAACGATCGGCGGCAGATCGAAGCCGGGGAACATGTGTACCGGAAAGCCGCCCGCCGAAAGCATCGACCAGCCGATGAGCGGCATCGCAAACAACAGCAGGTAAAGCATCCAGTGCGAGCCGTGCGCAATACAACGCTGCCAGCCCGGCATGTCGCTCGGCAACGGCGGCGGACGATGCGTGATGCGCACGATCAGACGCAGCACCACGAGCACGAAAATCGCAATGCCGAGCGGCCGATGGATCGCAATGAGCGTGAGATGCAGTCGCGAGACCGTTGCAACCATGCCGACGCCGATAAACAGCATCGCGACGACGAGCGGCGCCATTAGCCAATGGAAGAATCGCGCCGGCAAACTGAAATGTGCGTGACCTGCTTTCATTGATGCCCTTCTACTGTCGATGAATTCGAACCTGCCGGACTATGCGCTTCTTCGCGAATCCGGCGATTGAACGACACTGCGTAAGCAGCCGAGCGCGCCGCGAGCAGCGGATCGTCGGACGGCTTGAGTCCATCGGGCAGCACCGTCGGATCGTAGTTGATATCGCGACAATCGCCGTCGGCCTGAGCGGTCTCATGCTCGATGGTGAGCGTTCCCGCGTCGATCTGCCTGCGATCGTCGGGCCATGCCTGGGTGGCGTCGTCCGTCACGTCGCCGGGCGCGGCGACCGTCAGAATCAGATGCCAGCGTAACGGTCCTTGCGCGAGCCGGTCCGATAACTCATCGGACAGGTAGTTCGGCGCATTGCCGCTCGGCTTCGCCGGCGCATAAGCCGCTTCGGGCACCATCGCCCAGCGGATGAACGAGGTATCGCCATCCGCATCGATCGCGCGGAACGCGTTGATGCTGTAGTACGCGGCATTGGCGAAGCTGCTCGAAGGCGGATGCGCCTTGACCCACTTCTGGAACGGCTGTGTCTCAGGGTGAGCGCCGTAAAACGCTTTCAGTTTAGCCGGATCGGGTTTGCCCGTTGCGGGGTCGGGTTTGCCTGCCGCGAGTTGCTCATAAAACGCCTCCGGCGTGTGGACCACGAACACCGGTGTATTGTTCATGCCGGTGCGCCATTGCGCATGATTGGGCAACTGGAATTCGAGCGCGAAACTGCGTACCGGCGTGCCGCCGTCCGGTGCAACCGGATTCGGACCGGGAATGGCGAAGCGCCCGATTACCGGAGTACGCACCGGATCGAATACCTCCGCCCGCGAAATACCGGATGCCTTGCCGTTGCCTTCGAAATAACCGGCAACGCATACTCCCTTCGCATGATTGCGTCTGAAACCCGCATGCACGCCGCCATATGTTTCAAATTTATTGACGATGCGTTGCGGGCTCAATCTGTCGGGCGCGGCAAAACCCGCAACGTAGACGAAAGCTCCGCCCGCAGCGAGCACCACGACACCGATTGCGCATAGCCTGCCGATTTCGCCGAGATGCTGGCCTGGATGGCGCACAAGCTCGGCCAACGAAAACGGTCGTTCGTTCATGAAACCTACCTTAGCGTGAAATTTTCAAATGGGCGAACACAGGTCTCACGGGTTTATTCCATCACGTTCACAAGTCGTATAAATGTAAGGTTAAACGTTTGCAGAGGCGCTTAACGAAGCAATGCAAACAATTAGCGTCACGTTTATCCTAGGCACGCTTGAACTTGTCCGGGGAAACCTCACCATGTCTGAATGCAGCCAATTTGAACTATTTGGTTTCTGGCGATCGTCAGCGACCTATCGCGTGCGCGTCGCATTGAATCTGAAGAATATGAACGCGCAGGAGATGACCATCGATCTCGATGCCGGTCAGCAGCGAACCCCTGAGTTTCTCAAGGTCAATCCGCTCGGCGCGCTGCCGACGCTGATCGAACCGGGGCAGCAGCCGCTCACGCAATCGAACGCGATTCTCGAATATCTCGAGGAGCTGCAACCCGATCCTCCGCTATTGCCGTCCGATCTTCGCGGGCGCGCGCGGGTGCGCTCGATCGCGTCGATGCTCACTGCGGATACGCATCCGCTCGTCGTGCCGCGCGTGAAGAGTTATCTGATGGAGCGTGGCGGCTTCGATCTCGCCGCGTGGCGCGACTGGCAGATCCAGTGGTTCACCGCGGGAATTCGCGCAGTGGAAAAGCGCCTCGCCACCGAACCCGGCACCGGCATCTGGTGTCACGGCGATTCGCCGACGTTCGCCGATATCTCGCTCGCCAGCATCATCGCGGTGATGCGCGTGTTCCAGATCTCGATTCCGAACACGCCGACCATCGACCGCATCGTCGCGCAGTGCGATCTGCATGAGGCGTTTCTGAAGGCCGCGCCGTACCGGCAGAACGGCGCGCCGCCGGTGCCGATGCGCGGTTGACGTACGCGTTGCACGGTTAGTTAGTGCAACGACGGTTCGTCGAGACCGAAGTGGCTGCGCAACGTATCGTGCAGCGACAGCGCATATTGTGCGATCGCGGGCGTCCACGTGCGCGCCGCATCGCACATGCGCTGCAGTTCGCGGCACCGGTCGGCAAATTGCGGCTCGCGCACGATCAGGAACGCCCCGCCCGCGCTATGCGCCCAGTCGCGCAATGCCGGGCAATCGCAAGCGTCGATGATGCCCGCCAGCCTCGGAAGATCTGTGCTGAGGTGATCTCTTAGCATGGCGAGGTAGCGCGACTGGTCGACGATGTCGAGTGTGTGCTGTGCTTCCGGCGTCTCCGGCGAATCAGGTTCTTCCGCGGCATGGTGTTGGGGTTTCGACGCCGCCGCGTCTTCCCGCAATGCAAGCAGGCCCGTTCGCAACTGCTGCAGCGACGCGGGCTTCGGAATGTAGCCGGCGAAGCCGCGTTGCCGCCATTCCTGCGCCTGCTCCGCGCCGGTCACTGCGCTGAATGCGATAACGGGCAGTGCGGGATGGGCGTCGCGCAATGCGGCCATCAGCGCATAGCCGTCCATCTCCGGCATATGGATGTCGGTTAGCACGAGATCGACCTCGCTCTGCAACAGGACGGCGAGCGCCTGCTTGCCGTCGCCGACGACGATCGGCTCGCAACCGAGCGTCGTCAACTGGTCGGTGACGAGCGCCTGATTCAGCGGGTTGTCTTCGGCGACAAGCACGCGCAAGCCGGCAAGTGCGGACGGTTCCAGCGGGTGCGCGTGACCCGGGGTTGCACGCGCGTGCTGTTCGCGTGAGTCGTCGAAGGCAGGCGGCGTGCGCGATTGCGCCGCACCGGCTGCGTCACGCAAGCTCCGCGCGCGCAGCGATGCATCATCCTGCTCGTCGCCGTATGCGTCGTCGTCCGATACTTCGTCATGCTTACCATCGTTCACCGCGCGTTCGATCGCCGCGTGTAGCGCGCGTTGGCTGAACGCGGTCACCTCGAACACGCCATCGTCACGCGCAGCCGCGCCTGGCGGCCCGTCCAGCGTCATCCACACCACCTTGGCCGACCCGCACGCGCGCAACTGCGCGATTGCGTCTTCGCCATACTCGCCCGTCACGATCATGAAGGCGGGCCGGTTCACGCGCAGCCAGTTCCGCGCCGCATCGAGCGACGTCACGCAGGTGGCCTGCCACCCTTGCAGCGCCAACACCTCCTCGAACCACTTCACACCCGCGTGTTGCTGGCAAAGGACGAAAGCACTGCCACGCCTCGCAGGCGCAAGCCCCGATGCCGCCGCGGCCTGCGCAACGCGTTGCGCATGACCGGCCGATGCCGCGAGCGGCAGGCTCACCGTAAATGCGCTGCCGACCCCCTGCACGCTTTCCACGGCGATTTTTCCACCCATCAGTCCGGCGAGCCGCACACAGATCGACAGGCCAAGCCCGGTGCCGCCGAAGCGGCTCGCCGTGCCGGGCTCCGCCTGCACGAACGGCTTGAAAATGCGCGCGACCTGCTGCGCATCCATGCCGATGCCGGAATCGCTGACACGACAGACAAGCATGGTGCTTCCCGCGACAGGCATGTCGCTCCCGGCTTCGTCCGCTTGCATATGCGCGCTCAGCGTAACCTTGCCGCTCGAGGTGAACTTGAACGCATTGCTCAGCAGGTTATTGACGATCTGCACGATGCGCGTGCTGTCGCCCTGCCGAACGCGATTCAAGGACGGCGACAGATACGCATGAAAGTTCAGCGGCCGCTTGCCGACAAGCGGCGCGTACGATAGCGCCAGATTCTCGAGATCGTCGAGCGGATTGAACGGCTCGCTGACGAGCTTCATCATGCCGGCATCGATCTTCGAGAAGTCGAGAATATCGTTGACGATGCGGCGCAATCCGTCCGCCGCCATGCCAACCGCACGCACGCGCGGTTCGTGCTGCTCGAGTCCGGAGCTCGTCGACAGCAGTTCGAGATTGCCGAGCAGCGCATTCATCGGCGTGCGTATTTCGTGGCTCATCGCCGCGAAGAAATTGCTTTGCGCGCGCATCATCGCTTCCGTTTCGCGCTGCGCCGCCTGCAATTGCTGGCCGAGCGCATAACGGGTCGAGATATCGAGGATTGCGCAGAACAGTACGTCTTCGTTGTCGTGGCGTGCCGATTCGTAGTTGATCTGCAGCATGGGCACGTCCGCGGCGTTTGGTGCGTTTGATGCGTTTGATGCGTTTGATGCGTTTGATGCGTTTGATGCGTTTGGTGCGTTTGGTGCGTTTGGTGCGTTTGGTGCGTTCGCCACGTTCGACACGCGCGGCGCATCGACCTGCTTCGGTAGCGCGGCCACGATAAATTCGGCGTGATTGCGCTCGAGCGTTGTCTCGCCACCGGGCGACGACACGGGCTGCGATACCGGCGTGATCGAAGAAGCACGTGAATCGTCCGCCGCAGAAGCGGACGCAATCGCATGCAGACTATGCTCGGTATACGCTGCGGCGATATGCGGCGGCAAATGCGCGGCGTCGCCGAGGCGCATCAGATCGCGTGCTAGCTGGTTCGACGCGACCACCGCAAAGTCCTGCTGCCTCGCGATGCACAGCCCAACCGGCGTCGCACTCACGACAATATGATTGATCGCTTCGTTTTCGAGCGCGCGCCTTGCCTCGTCATGCCAGTCGCGCAGCAGCCGCATGCCCCAGAATTTCGCGGTCAGCGCCATCGCGATCACAAGCAGCAAGCCAAGTCCGATGATCGTGCCGAGTTGCAACGCAGCGGCGACGATGACCGCGCGCCATGGCACGTAGCTGACAAGCAGAGCATGCCCCGGCGTCACCGCGTCGACAAACACCACGCCGCGCAGCGTGAAGCTCAGACCGCCGGCGGCCGTGCGCTCTCCAAGCGCTTGCAGCCATCGCGTGTCCGATATCGGGAGCGGCGGTTTCGACGCGACAGGACGGTGCCGCGCCGAGCCCAGCAATAGCGTCGCCGAGCCAGGCGGCTGGCTAAGCTTCCCCAGCATCAGTGCACTAGCCGGGATGGTCATCGCGATCAGCATGACCGGCTTGTCCGCGACATGCTGCATACTCAATGCGGCAACGACCGGCACACCGAGCAGCGGATCGATGTACGGCCCGACCAGCGTGCGTTCGCCCTTCGCGAGTACGCGTGCGCCGGTCTGGGCCGCCAATGCGCCGAGAATCGTTTCACGCAACGCGCCCGCCAGGCGGCCGCCGGGCAGCGGCGCCTTCCGCTCCGTGCGCGTGCCGGGAGCGGGCAACACCGCTGCATAGTCGCCGTCCAGCCCGATCAGCATCACCTGATACGGCAATTCAAATGCCTCACGGGTCGCGAGGGTCGCTTCGGCAATTTTGGCAAGGCGCCATAACTGCTTACGCTCATCCGCGCCCCAGTTCGCGAGGGTCGCGCCGGACACCATCACGTCGAACGGGGCGCCCAGCGTCGAAGACCGGCTTACCGCCACGCCCGACCCGGCGATCTGCCTGACGAGTTCGTCCGGCGCGTCGCGCGCATCGTCCGTCTGCCGGTAGAACTGCACCGTCAATTCAGTACGCGTCAGGAACGACACGCCGCGATGGTGAAACAGCGAAACGTCGGATGCATTCTGTGCACTGATTCTGCGCTGCACATCGAGTTGCTTGTCGATCGCAAGCGCCGCGAGCAGCGTGACCGACATCGCGACGATCGCGATCAGCACCGCAATCGTTGCAAAGTACAGGCGCTGCTGGCGCCGCGCATTCGCCGCGAGCGAGGCGAATGCGTCTGCCAGCGACTCCTGCGTGCGGTCGAGGATGTTGGGCATCGCATCGGGCAAGTGACGTGCGCCGCGGCAAGGCGCGCCTCACGCTTCGCCTGCATACGTCCGCATGCAGCATGAGCGCCGCCGTTCGCGGGCGACAGGGTGAATTCACTATAGGTCGTTTCGATGCGGCGGGCGATGTTATGTCTGATGGATCGGCGTTAGCCCCACCTCGACAAAGCGTTATTGGCCCGTCAGGATGATGATCGTCAGCGCCCCGAAGTGTGTGCGGGCCGGCTGACCCGAGTAACAACGGCGTTTTAGCGGCCCGTCCCCTGTGGGACGGGCTATTTTTTGTCGGCCGGAAGAAAGGACCGTTGAGAGCAATAAATACCGGCATGCGATCGGTCTCGGCATAATTTTCCACGCGGCGGTTTAGCAGCGTATGCGCATCGCCGCGCGATGCGACTGAACCGAACCTCGAGTCCAGGAACGGTCATCGAACGGTGTTACGCTGGTCGTTCCATGCGAGCGCAGCGTTGAACCGGCATGCACCGCGGGTTCGTCTCATGCTCTTTCGCGTTTATTCATCCCAACCGGCAAGGAGAATCGCGATGCATGCCCCTGTCGCCGCGCTATCGGCGCACTTTGCCGCGATGGCCCGCAACAACGCCTGGTCGAACGCGCGCCTTTATCGCGCATGCCTGACATTGTCCGACGAGGCGTTTGCCGAACGCCGCGTGAGCTTCTTTCCTTCGCTGCAACTGACCTTGAACCATATCCTGCTCGTCGACCGCTACTACTTCGACGCGCTCGTCGACGG
Organism: Paraburkholderia sp. 2C; assembly: GCF_054589215.1. Classification (NCBI taxonomy): domain Bacteria; kingdom Pseudomonadati; phylum Pseudomonadota; class Betaproteobacteria; order Burkholderiales; family Burkholderiaceae; genus Paraburkholderia; species Paraburkholderia sp. 2C. The sequence goes on from NZ_BAAILL010000041.1 coordinate 104,672, forward strand.
CGGCGCAGGTCTCGCGATTTTTGCGGATGAAGTGGCCTATCCGCGCTGCGCGGACCTGTGGCCAGCGCAGCGCGAGATCGACCGTCAACTGATCGGGTTTTGCGACGCGCTCGACGATATCGCCCTGCAGCGCGACGTGCTGATCGATCGCGGGCCGGACATCGGTCTGCAGCACGAGACGGTGGGCGCGGTGCTGCCGCATCTGTTCATTCACCAGATTCATCACCGGGGCCAGGCGCACGCGATGCTCGCCGGCACCGCCGTGGCGCCGCCACAACTCGACGAGTTCTTTCTGCTTGCCGATGCACCCGCGCGCGAGCGCGAACTGGCAACGCTCAAGTAAAAACGGCGAGAACCGACGTGAAGTCGACATGAAGGGGCGACCGCACCGCAACAGGGCACAAAAAATGCGTTCGGCAACGCGGCACTCGCGTTAAACTGGCTCCAGCATTCGCTCGCGGCTTCGGCGCATGGTTTGCCGGGTCGCGCGACAGAACGGTGAAGCTCCCCGTACAATGCTTGTTCTATAACGGATGAGGAAATTTTCGATGCGCACCACCGGGTCTTCCGGGGCAATGGCCCTGCTCACCGAGTACGACGACGCGACCGGGCGCGAACTGCGCACGCTACGGCTCGAAGCGACAGAAGACGGTAAAGGCATTCTTCTCGTAGAGGTCGACGAGCGCAAACCGGGCATTCATCGCGAAGTGCGTTACGAAATTACACCCGCCGAACTGATCGCCGCCATCCGCGCGCACGGCGCGGAACTGCCGGGCGAACAGCACAACCACCGGCACGCAACCTGATCCGCGCGGCGTCGCGTTCGCGATGCCGCGTCTTGCTGCTTCTCCCGCTCCTGCCGTTCCCTCTGCCGTCGCTTCAAGCCCCGCTTCAGTTTTCTTCGCCGCAGACCGCTGTCATTTTCCCGGCCGTTTTTCTGGTAGTCTGCCGACCGTTCGAGTGTCCGTCCGAATGCCGTCCGTGAGCCTCGCGGACGGCATCCAGCCATCCGCCCGGCGCAAACGGAATGGCTGTCTGTAGCAGCCGCTTCAGCGCTGACGGGGTGTTATCCCCGTTGCTTGCACGCAGCGGAAATGCGTCCATAATTCTTAACTTACCTGACGCACTTGCGGCTTCCCACGCCGCGAAAAGTAAACCGATGCTACATGATCTCGTCGAGCAATACGGGCCGGCGATCGTCTTCGCCAATGTGCTCGCCGCATCGATCGGGCTGCCCGTGCCCGCGATGCCGTCCCTCGTGCTGTTCGGCGCGATGGCCGCCATGAATCCGGCAACCGTCGGCACGCAGCTCGTTTCGGTGCTCGTACTGGCCATCTTCGCCACGCTGATCGGAGACAGCGCGTGGTATCTCGCCGGCCGCATCTACGGCGGCAATACGCTAAAAACGCTGTGCAAGCTGTCGCTGTCGCGCGATAGCTGCGTCAAGAAGACCGAGCGCTTTTTCGGGCGGTGGGGCGTGCGCGTGCTCGCGGTCGCGAAGTTCATTCCGGGCCTGTCGATCGTCTCGATTCCGCTGGCGGGCGCAATGGGCACACCGTACCGCACCTTCCTCACATTCGACAGCATCGGCGCCGCGCTATGGGCGGGCCTTGGCCTCACGCTCGGCGCGCTGTTCGCGCAGCAGATCGACATGCTGTTCGCCGAGGCGAGCCGGCTCGGCAAGCTGACCGCGGTCGTCGTCGTCGCGTTGCTGCTGCTTTACGCCGCGTACCGCTGGACGCGCCGTCGTCAGTTGCTCAACAAGCTCGCGAAGGCGCGCATGGGTGTCGACGAGTTGTACGATCTGATGCTGAATAAAAAGTCGCCCGTGCTGTTCGACATCCGCTCGGAAGAAAAGCGCAAGCTCGATCCTTTCGTGATTCCGGGCTCGAAGTTCGCGGACGAACGGCACCTCGACGAGATCGTCGCAAACTATCAGCGTGATCAGAAGCTCGTCATCTATTGCTCGTGCCCGAACGAGGTGTCGGCGGCGTGGATGGCCAAAGCGCTGAGCGACGCCGGCTTCAAGGACGTGGTGCCGCTGCGCGGCGGCCTCGATGCGTGGCGCGACGCTGGCCGCCAGCTCGAACCGCTGGCCGACGAACCCGCGCCGCACGTCGGCGACGTCGGGATCTCGCCGAAGGCCGTGTAGCGAATCCGCGCCCCGACCACACCGATCATTCCAGATTTGATGCAACCGACTGATGCAACCGACTGATGCAAACGACGCAAGGAGCGGTCCGATGCTTGTAGCAACCCGCGATGGAGAAGGGCAAAGCAGCGAAGTCGTCGCGGAAGCGCCGTACTCGACGCTGTCGACACGGAGGCACCAGATGTTCCCCGCCCTCACGCCTACGGAAATCGAGCGTGTGCGGCGCTTCGGCGATCTCAATCACTGGCATGCGGGCGAGTACCTGTTCCGCACCGGTCATATGGGCCCCGGCATGATCGTGATGCTGTCGGGTGCGGTCCGCATCACGCAGCGCGATGGGCTCGGCCGCGAGCATCCGGTCGTCGAACACGACGGGCCGGGGCAATTTCTCGCCGAAGTCGGCCAGTTGTCGGGCAAGCCCGCGCTCGTCGACGGGATTGCGCTGAAGCCGGTCAGCGCGGTGCTGATCCCGCCCGAGCGCCTGCGCGCGCTGATCGTCGCCGAAGCCGAACTTGGCGAACGCATCATGCGCGCGCTCATTCTGCGGCGCGTGGCGCTGATCGAAAAAGGCGCGGGCGGCCCGATCCTGCTCGGCAAGAGCTACGACGCGCGACTCGTCGCGCTGCAAAGCTTCCTGTCGCGCAATGGCCACCCGCACTCGGTCATCAACGAGCGCGACGAAGAATTGCTGGGTCTGATCGAACAGTTCGGCGCGCAATCCGAAGACCTGCCGCTCGTGATCTGCCCCGACGGCCGCGTGCTGCGCCGCCCCACCGATCCGGAACTCGCCTCGTGCCTCGGTCTTCTGCCCGATCTCGACGAGAAGCATGTGTACGACGTCGCGATCGTCGGCGCGGGCCCCGCGGGCCTCGCAACGGCTGTCTATGCGGCCTCCGAAGGCTTGTCCGTGATCGTGCTCGACAGCCGCGCACCGGGCGGCCAGGCGGGCGCGAGTTCGCGCATCGAAAACTATCTCGGCTTTCCGACCGGCATCTCCGGCCAGGCGCTCGCGGGCCGCGCCTTCGTACAGGCGCAGAAGTTCGGCGCGCACGTTGCGATTCCGCTCAAGGTGAAAGCGCTGCATTGCGACGAACGGCCGCATCGGCTCGAGCTGACCTGCAATGCGGGCATCCGGCACGGCAATGTGCGCGCGCATGCCGTTGTGATCGCAAGCGGCGCCGTCTACCGGCGTCCGTCGCTCGAAGGACTCGACCGTTTCGACGGGCGCGGCATCTATTACTGGGCGTCGCCGGTCGAAGCGAAGCTGTGCAAGCACCAGGAGGTCGTCGTGGTGGGCGGCGGCAACTCGGCCGGGCAAGGCATCGTCTATCTCGCGTCGCACGCGGCGCACGTTCACGTGCTGATCCGCCGCAGCGGTTTCGAAGCGACCATGTCGCGCTACCTGATCGACCGGATCCGTTCGCTGCCGAATGTCACCGTGCATCCGCATTCGGAGATCGGCTGGCTCGATGCGGACGACAGCGGCCTGTCGACGATCGGTTTGAAGTCGCCGCTGCCGGGCGGCCAGGACCGCTTCGAATCGCGGCACCTGTTCCTGTTCACCGGCGCCGATCCGAACACCGCATGGCTGCGCACTTGCGGCGTGCAGCTCGATGCGAAGGGGTTCGTGCTGACCGGCGCGGATTCGGCGTGCGATCTCGTCACTTCAGTCGAAGGCGTGTATGCGATCGGCGATGCGCGCGCCGGATCGACGAAGCGCGTCGCGGCGGCGGTCGGCGAAGGCGCGGCGGTGGTCGCACAGATCCATCAGATGCTGGCCGTGAAGGACGGAGAGGCAGTCGCACTCGGCGCCTAAGCATCAGATAAGCGCCTAAAAAGTCGCTAATAAGCGCAGCCTCGTCACGGTCGAGCACTACCCGGGCTCGACCGCTTTTCGCCCCGCCTGCCTCATCCGGCCTGCTTCGCTCAACCCTCAGTGTTCGACCTTGGCGCGCAATTCGCGCGCCGTCTCGAGCAGGCCTTCATAGCCCGCGCGAGCGTGCTCGGGCAGGTCGGGATCGCCGACCAGGGTGCCAAGCGTCTCGATCAGGCTGTACAGAATGCCGCGTGCCGCGCTGACCGCGATATGGCCGGACTGCACCATCTCGCCGACATGCGTGACTGCCGCGTCGAGATGTTCGAGGTCGGGATGTTCGGCGCCGGGCGCGGCGCCCTCGGGCCGTTTTTCAGGAGCATCGCCAGTCATGGTGGTGTGCCGTTTCGGTTAGTCCATCGTGGATCGGAAGCATTGTTTTCGTTATATACCGATCGCGCGCAGCCGTCACGCGCGCGATCGCACGCTTGCGGGTTCGATGGGTGCGGCAGTGCCCGTAGCGGTGCTCACGGCTTCCACTGATACACGAGCACTTTCGCACGCGCGTCGTCTTCGACAAGTACGTCGTACTCGCCGTTCGAGCGCAGCGTCGCGCTGATACCGAGCTCGACATCGACCTGCCCGCTCGTGTTGCCGACCGTCGCGCCGGGCGTCATGTACCCGACTTCCTGCCCCGTGTTCGCGTCGTACACGTCGATCCGCTGCGTATAGAGCTGCGCGACGAACACATAGTTGCCCGCCGTGGCCACGCCGACCGTCGTGACCGGCGGATTCGACTGCAGGTTCCACTGCAACGGCACCACGTACCGCTGCGTCGGATGGCCCGTGGTCCAGTTGTCGTAGCGCGCGAGGATCGGCCCCGCCTCTTTCCACAACGACGAATTCCACGGACTCGCGGCCGTATAGCCCGTGATATACATGGTGTCCGTTTCGGGCACATAAAGCACACGGCCGGTGCCGGTGAAGATCGCGGGCGTCGGGAAGGTTTTCGCGGCGGCGTAGTCGTAGATCGGATTGCCGAGCGAATCGAAGCCCTGCAACGGCAGTTCGCGCACGCCCTTAGACGGTGTGCCGAACCACACGTTGCCGAGCGAATCGACCCAGATAAAACTGTTGCCGATCGTGCTCAATACCGACGGATTGCTCGTTATTTCGTTGGCGTCGATGCTGCCGTTGCCGTTCGTATCGCGCCACATCCACTCTCCGACCGCCGGCTGACCCGCCGGATACCCGCCCGCGATCGGCAGTTCCGCGAACATGCCCGACGGAATCGCGATGTTGCCATGTGCCGGGTCGAAGCGATAAACATACAGTTCGTGCGAGTACGTATCCAGCGCATAGAGGTACGGCTTGCCGCCGTTCAGGCGCCGCAACATCGGTTCGCCACGCACGAGGCGGCCGAGATGCAGTTCCGGATCGCCCGGATAGTTGAGGCGATCCACGGTGAACGCCGAGTAGGTCCACTGCTTTCCGACCGGGTTGTTCCAGTTCATCGTGAAGATTTTCGAACCGGTGTAGATGGTGTTCTCCGATGCCGGATCGAAGGTTGCGCCATCAACGAACAGCAATCCGTCGAGCTCCCACCGCAGCGCGCGCGACACGCCGGTGAACGCCTGCAGCACCGCGCCGGCGCCGACCGATGGCGAGTTCAGCTGGCGCGGCCCTTCGCTGTTCTGTCCGACATAGAGATTGCCCGCCTGATCGAAACCGAAACCGGTGATGCCGTTGTAGCTGCCGAGCTGCACCGCACCCGCGTTATGAAAGATGCCGCGCGCCGTGCCCATCGAACCGGCCGGCGTCGTCTGGCCGCTTGCGGTCTTGTTGTAGATGAGCAGTTGCTGGCTCGGTCCGTTGTCGGAGATAAACAGCTGGCCCGATGGCGCGATCGAGATATCGGTCGGCACCACGCCGGCGGCAAGCACCGGTGCGCCGGCGATCGGCGCGCCGGTCGACGAATAGTGCGCGATCGCATATTGCCCAGTCATCGCGCCGGTGATGACCCACACCGTCGAATCGGTATCGATCGCGATGCGACCGGGCGATGTCACGTTGAACGAGCGCAAGCGCTGCATGGTGTTCGCGTCATAGGCAACGACCTGATTCGCGTACTGGTCGGACACGTAGAGCGTCGTGTCGTTGGCCGCGAGGCCGCGAATGCCGGCGTCGATGCCTGTCGTCACCGTATCGACGACGAGAAAGCTGTGCTTCGTGGCATTCCCGCTGTTGGCGATACCGCCGGCAAACGGCGCGCCCTGCGCGATGTTGCTGACGAGCCGCCGCGTGATGCCGTACCACTGCTGGTTGCCCGACGGATAATCCGCGCCGACGAGCCCGTTGTTCTGATTGCCGATCGACATCGCGGCATACACATACGTGTGGTTCGACGTGATCGCTTCGCCGCCGCTCGCGCCCCAGCCGTGCGTCGCGCCGCCGACGGCAAGCCTGTCACCGTTTTTATATGCGGCGATTTCGGCGCCGCTTTCGTCCCAGCCGCAATTGACATAGACGCTGCCGTCCGGCGCGACGTTAATAGCCTGAATATCCTGCTGCATCCATTTACCGTCGCCATAACCGAAGGTATTGCCAAGCCACGACGTGGCGTAATTCAATTTTGATTGAGCACTGCAATTAATGGGGACAATGCTGCTCAATACGAGCAGCGCCGCGCCCAGATGGGATAGGGTCTTCAAGTTCTGCGTCCTTGCGGGGGGAATGACGGGGCAAATCGCAGGCGTGACACGGGATCCGGCGCATCATGCAGCGGATCAGGGTTACGCCAGGATTCGTCCGGAGAATACCTTGCCCCGCCGGCCGCAGAGCCGGCCTGAAATGATGGAAATACCGCTCTATTAGACGATTTGAAATCTGCTTTGCCGGCTTATCCTGCGAAAGCGGTATAACAATACGACCCTTTAATATATCGATTATTGCATTTGTTTTTAAAGGACTCGATTAAATTTCACGAATTATTCAAGACCTTTTATTTGAGCCGATTCGAGCCGGTCAAAGCAAACCGTCCTTGCGAAACAGAAGTCGCGGCACCACACCGAATGCGACCAGATTGCCGACCGCCACGAGCGCGAGGCCGGTCACCGCAAGCGCCGACCAGCGGTAGCCTTCGAATACCGTCAATACCGCGAGCGCGACGAACGGAAACAGCACCGTGCAATAGGCGGCGCGTTCCGGGCCGATGCGGCCGACGAGCGTCAGGTACGCGGTGAAACCGATCACCGAACCCGGCACCGCGAGATAGACGAGCGCACCCAGATACCGCGCGTCGGTCTGCGGCGCGAACGACAGGCCCGCAAGCGCGCTGCCGACGGTCAGCACTGTGGCGCCGATCAGCATGCCCCAACAGTTGGTGACAAGCGGATGCAGGCCCATCGCCTGCATTTTCGTCGATAACAGGTTACCGACCGAAAAGCACATCGTGCCCGCGAATGCGACGGCAAGGCCGAGCCATACGGCCTGTTCGCCGAAATGTCCGCTGATCTGCTGCAGCGAAAGGCAGACGATGCCGGCAAAGCCAAGCAATGCGCCGGCAATCGCCGCGGGCTGCAGCGGCCGCCCGAGAAACACGCGCCCGTTGATCGAATTGAGCAGCGGCGCAGTCGAAAACACGACGGCGACGAGGCCGCTCGGCACCGTGCGCTCCGCATAGTAAAAGCACAGAAAGTTCACGCAGAACAGCGCGAGTCCCTGCGCCACCGGATATCGCCATGCGCCACGCGGCGGCCGCAGCGGACGCCGCATCACAGCGGCCAGCGCGAACAGCACCGCCGACGCGAGCCAGAAGCGGTAAGCGATCGACACCGGCGGCGGCACGTCGCCGAGTTGCCATTTGATCGCGATCCACGTGGTGCCCCAGATGAGCACGGTAACCACATAAAGCAGCAGATTCATCAAGCGCGCCTGCATAAAAAGGGAGAATCCGACTATGCCCTCTGGTACGCCATGGCGCATGTCTGAAATTGCGCATTTTCTTCACGTGCGGACGAGCGGGCCGGCCGTGCGACTTATACTCTTCCAGATCCCAAATGAGTTCACCAGAACGAGCTGACGAAATGCGCTGACCGCTCATGCGCCGACCAATATGACCTCCGCCCCGCTCCCCGACGCTGCTGCCGCAGACCCGGTCGATCCGCCGTTCGGCGTTCATTCGATCTGCCACACGCTGGCCGTGTCCGATGCGACGCTCGATCGTTTTGCATGGCTTGGCGACAACCTCGCGATTGCCATCTGGACCCGCGAAACGAGAGAGGCCGAAACCGTCTACGAGCAGCCCGGCCATCACACGCTGTCGTGCTATCTCGACGGCGGACACCGGACCGAGCGCCAGAAGCTGCCGGGCCGCTACGGCGCGCCAAGCCGGCTTTGCGCGCTGCCCGGCGATCACGAATCGCGCTGGTGGGTGCGCGGTCATATGCATTTCGTGCATCTGTACTTCCTGCCCGAGCATTTCACGCAGCGCGCGGTTCGCGAGCTCGACCGCGAGCCGCGCGAACTGACGCTGGCCGACCGTACGTACTTCGAAGATGCGCGCATCGCGACCCTGTGCCAGTCGCTCGTGAACCACCGCTGGGACGATGCCGACGGCCGTTTGCGCGCCAACGAAACCGCTCATGAGGTGCTGTCGCTGCTGCTGCGCTCGCAGGGCGTGAGCCGCGCGAATGCGGCGCTCAAGGGCGGCCTCGCCGTGGCGACGCGCCGGCGGCTGCGCGACTATATCGATTCGCACCTCGCGCAAGCGCTCACGCTCGGCGAACTGGCGGGCGTCGCGAATCTGTCCGAGTATCATCTTTCGCGAATGTTCAGGGTTTCGTTCGGGCTGCCGCCGCACGCGTGGATCGCGCAACAGCGCATCGACCGCGCGCGTCATCTGTTGCGCGCCACCGCGCTGCCGCTCGCCGACGTCGCGACGCGCTGCGGGTATGCGAATGCAAGCCACTTCAGCCATCGCTTCCGCGAGGCTGTCGGCGCGGCGCCGATCGTTTATCGAAGCGCGTTGCGAGACGAGGAAACACGATGAAAATCCGCGAATTCGGCGTCGAACGCTGGATGGATTTATATGAGAATCGCTGCGAGCTGAACCTCGCCGAAACCTGCGTCGAATCGTTGACGGTCGGCGAATTGCTGCGCATTGCCGGCAAGGAAGAAGCGTTGCTCGCCGACATCCTGCCGATGAAACTGACCTATGGCGCGATCGACGGCAGCGATCGGCTGCGCGCGAATATCGCATCGCTGTACGATACGCAACGCGTGCCGAATGTGCTGATTACGCATGGCGCAATCAGCGCGAATGCGCTGGTGTACGAAACACTCGTCGAACCGGGCGACCACGTAATCTCGATACTGCCCACCTATCAGCAGCACTACTCGATTCCCGAGAGCTACGGCGCGCGGGTCGATATCCTGCGGTTGCGCGAAGAAAACGGCTTTCTGCCCGATCTCGACGAACTGAAGCGCATGGTAACCGCTAAAACGCGTGTGATCGCGATCAACAATCCGAACAACCCGACCGGCTCGCTGATGGACCGCGCGTTTCTCGAACGGCTCGTCGATATCGCGCGCTCATGCGGCGCGTATGTGCTCAACGACGAGGTCTATCGCGGCACCGATCAGCACGGCAACGGTTTTACGGCGTCGATTGCGGACCTCTACGAGAACGGCATCAGCACCGGCAGCATGTCGAAGACGTGGTCGCTCGCGGGGCTGCGCGTCGGCTGGATTGCGGCAGGCACCGATGTGATCGCGCGCGTGCGCACGCATCGCGACTACAACACAATCAGCGTCGGCATGATCAACGATCTGCTCGCGTCGATTGCGCTCGAAAATCGCCGTGAGCTGCTCGCACGCAATCACGGCATTCTGCGCACGAATCTCGCGCTGCTCGACCGTTGGGTGGAAGCGGAGCCGGCGCTATCGTATGTGAAACCGAAGTCCGGCACGACCGCGCTGGTGCGCGTCGACGTCGATATGAACTCGCGCGACTTCTGCGTCGCGCTCGTCGAACAGACCGGTGTGATGTTCACGCCGGGCAGCGCGCTCGATATCGAGGGTTATGTGCGGATCGGCTATGCGAATCGCACCGAGGTGCTGGAGCAGGGGCTGCCGAGAGTGTCCGGTTTTTTGAGGGACCTTGCGCGCCGTTAGGGTCGGTCCACACGCACGGCGCACACCAGCGTCAAGATCGAACTTACGTCGTATGATCTTTCCTGCGCAGCGCCTCCGGCAAGCCGAACATCAGAATCGCCGCGCAGACAAGGCTCATGCAGCCGATCACATACAGCGCCGGCGTCGTGCTGCCGGTCACGTCGCGAATCCGGCCGACCATCACCGGGCTTACGATACCGCCCAACTGGCCGAGCGTGTTGATCAGCGCAAGGCCGCCCGCGGCGCCCGCGCCGCTCACGAGCTTCGGCGGCAAGGCCCAGAACGCCGGAATCGAAGCGACGACGCCGCCGCCCATCACCGCGAGCGCGATCACGAGAAACACGGTCTGTTTGTCGAAGATGCCCGCGGCAAAGAAGCCGGCCGTCGCCATCAGCAACAGGCCCGCCACGAACTTGCGGCGCTCGCCGGTCGCGTCGGATATGCGTCCGACGATCACCATGCACAACGCGCCGCAAATGTAGGGAATCGCAGTCAACAGACCGATGATGGTCGGATTGTGCGTGCCGGCGCTGCGAATCAGTTGCGGCGCCCAGAAGTTAAGCCCGTATGACGCGATCTGAATCAGGAAGTACACGAGGCCGAGCGTCAGAAAGCCCGGCGTGCGGATCGCCTCGCCGAACGACTGGCTGTGATGCTTCTGCTGCGTTTGACCTTCGATCTGGCTCGACAGGTAGAGCTTTTCCTGCGGCGTGAGCCAGCTCGCATCTTCAACGCGGTCCTTCAGCACTTTCAGCACGAGCAGCCCCAGCACGATGCAGGGCAGGCCGCCAAGCAGGAACAGCCAGTGCCAGCCGCGAATGCCGAATACGCCATCCATATTGCCAAGCACAAGGCCCGACAGCGGCGCGCCGAACAGGCCGGAAAACGCGGACGCGAGAAACAGCAGCGACGTGATACGGCCACGGAAGCTCGCCGGGAACCACAGCGTCAGGTAGTAGAGCACGCCGGGCGCGAAGCCCGCTTCCATCGCGCCGATCACAAAGCGCAAACCGTAAAACTGCCATTCGGTATGCACGAACACCATGGCCGCCGTCGCGAGGCCCCACGAAATCATGATGCGTGCAATCCAGCGTCGCGCGCCGACCTTGAAGAGCAGCATGTTGCTTGGCACTTCGAAGATCACGTAGCCCACGACAAACAGGCTCGCACCGAGACCATACGCGGTATTCGAAAAGCCGAGATCGCTTTGCAGCTGGAACTTCGCAAAACTGATGTTGATCCGGTCGAAGAAGGCGAACAGATAACAGATCATGATGAGCGGCATGAGCCGCCATGCGACCTTGCGGATCAGCTGCGCTGCGTCTTCAATGCTCGTTGTCGGTTTGTCTGCTGCGACTACGCCCAGATCACTCATTTTTGCGTCTCCATGCCGGATTCGGCTTGCGCCTTCCGGTCGTCGGTGTTGTTTGTGGACGGTGTTTCGTTCAGGTTGTCAGGGGTTCGAACGGCCACTGCCGTTCGCGATTCGCCAAGACTCGCCACGCTCACATGCAGACGATGCCGTCCGGCACCGGGTGCAAATCCTTATTGCGGCCGGCCTTGGCGATCTGTCCCGACGTTTCGTGGCCGAGCAGCGCGGGCAGCGCGCGCGACAGCGTGATGAGCTTGTCGAGATCGATGCCGTGCGGAATGCCGACTTCCTCGCACATATTCACGAGGTCTTCGGTGCAGATGTTGCCCGATGCACCCGGCGCGAACGGGCAGCCGCCGAGGCCGCCAAGCGACGCGTCGAAGCGGCGCGCGCCGACTTCGTAAGCGGCCATCACGTTCACAAGACCGAGGCCGCGCGTGTTATGGAAATGCAGCGTCAGCGCGCTGGCCGGCATGCGCTCGAGCGCGCGTTTGACGATGCGCGCAACCTGGCGCGGATTCGCCATGCCGGTCGTGTCCGCGAGCGTGATGCCCTGAAAACCGAGCGCGAGATACCGGTCGACGATCGACATCACGAGGTCTTCGTCGATCTTGCCTTCGAACGGGCAACCGAACGTCGTCGCAACCGTGCCGTTCAGCGAGGCCTGCGCGCCGCGCGTGAACTCGACGATGTCCGCGAATCCGGCGAGCGACTGGTCGCGCGTCATCCGCATGTTGGCGAGGTTGTGCGTCTGGCTCGCCGACATCACGAGGTTCAGCTCGTTTGCGCGCGATTCGAGCGCGCGTTCCGCGCCGCGCCGGTTCGGGATCAGCGCGACATAAATCACATCGGGATTGCGGCGGATCTGATGAAACACGGCCTCGCCGTCGCGCAGCGCGGGAATCGCTTTCGGCGAGACGAACGAGCCTGCTTCGATGCGCGAGAAACCGGCCGTGGACAGCGCATCGATCAACGCAACCTTGTCGGGCGTATCGACCCATGTCTTTTCGATTTGCAGCCCGTCGCGCGGGGCGACTTCCTGCACGATCAACGTGTCGTATTCGATGTCGAAGTTCATTGCACTGCTCCTTCGTGACGAAGCCGCTCGATGTCGGCAGGCGCATAGCCGAGCGCGGCAAGCACGTCGTCCGTATGCTCGCCGAGCGCCGGACCGCTCCAGCGCACTTCGCCCGGCGTTTCGGACAGCTTCGGCACGATGCCCGGCATCTTCACCGATGCGCCGCCCGGCAATTGCGCCTGCAACAACATCTCGCGAGCCTGATAGTGCGGATCGCTAACGATGTCCGCGACCGAGTAGATGCGGCCCGCCGGCACTTCGGCGCGCTCGAGCGCGGCCATCACATCTTCGGTCGAATGATGCGACGTCCACGCGGTAATCGCCGCATCGAGCATCGCGCTTTGCGCGGCACGACCGTCGTTGCGCGCGAGCGCGGGATCGTCGGCGAGGTCGGGCCGGCCGATCACCTGCATGAGCCGCTTGAAGATCGGATCGCTATTGCCGGCGATCACGACGTAGGCGTTGTCTTCGGTGCGATACGTGTTCGACGGCGCAATGCCCGGCAGCGCGCCGCCGCTGCGCTCGCGCACGTGGCCGAGCAGGTCGTACTCGGGCACGAGGCTTTCCATCAGGTTGAACACGCTCTCGACCAGCGATACGTCGACCACCTGGCCTTCGCCCTGGCCCGTCTTCACGCGCAGCACCGACATCAGCGCGCCAATCACGCCGTGCAGCGACGCGAGCGAATCGCCGAGGCTGATACCGACACGCGCCGGTGCGCCGTCCGGTTCGCCGGTCGTGTAGCGGATGCCGCCCATCGATTCGCCGATCGCACCGAAGCCAGGCCGGTCGCGATACGGGCCGGTCTGTCCGTAACCGGATATACGGACCATCGTCAGTTTCGGGTTGATTGCGTGCAAGGTGTCCCAGCCGAGGCCCAGTTTTTCGAGCGCACCGGGGCGGAGATTTTCAACGAGGATGTCGGCGTCGGCAACGAGCCGCTTGACGATGTCGGCGCCATCGGCCGACTTCAGATTGACGCAGATCGATTTCTTGTTGCGGGACTGGAGGTACCACCAGAGCGACGTTCCCTCATGCAGCTTACGCCATTTGCGAAGGGGGTCTCCGCCGTCGGGGGCTTCGATCTTGATCACTTCGGCGCCGAATTCCGCGAGAAGCCGTGCGGCGAACGGTGCGGCGATCAATGTGCCGATCTCGACGACGCGGATACCCGAAAGAGGGCCACTCATGAGGCTGTCTCCTAATGCTTGAAGGCGTTGGAAGACAGCTTAGAAGCCGCGCCAATACAGCGTCCAACCTCAATTTACCAATGACCTTTCGCGATTCGCGAAAGGTCATTTTGCCGCTCGTTTCAGCGAAAATTGATTATTTCGCAGTGCATCAAGCCGCCGTTTCCACCGCCCGCAGATGGTCGAAAAGCAGCCGCCCGACCGGCGAAAGCGCACCGGCATCGCGCACGACAATGACCAGATTACGTTCGGCCCATTCGTCTTCGAGCTTGACGGCGACGAGGCCGAGCGGCCGCCCCATGATCTGAAAGACGTTCGAGGGCAGCACGCCCACGCCCATATCGGCCTGCACCATCCGGCATACCGCGTCGAAGCCCGGCACGTGAATGCGCAGCCTGAGCGGCTTGCCGGCCTGGCGGGCGGCCATATGCGTGCGCGCATTGATCGAGCTTGCCGAATGAAGGCCGACGTGATCGCTATCGAGCGTTTCCGCGAACGTCACGCGCTCTCGGCCCGCCAGCGGATGGTCTTCGCGCATCACGACGACAAGCGAATCGTGCCGGTAGTGCGTGGCCTGCAGACCGCGCGTATCGGCTTCGCCCGAACAGATGCCGAGGTCCGCGAGGCTATCGGCGACGGCTTCGACGACGCCGCCGCTCGGCCGCTCTTCGAGATCGATCTTGATCTGCTCGTTGACCGCGAGAAAGCCGCGCAAGTCTTCCGGCAGGAATTCGACGATCGCCGACAGATTGGCCATCATGCGCACATAACCGCGCACACCGGTCGCATGACCCGCGAGCTCGATGCCGATATTCTCGACGTCCCGCATCACGCGCCGCGCGTGATGCAGCAGCGTTTCGCCGGCCGCTGTCAGCGTCATGCCGCGCGCGGTACGCTGAAACAGCGTCGCACCGACTGCCTGTTCGAGTTCAAGCAGCCGCTTGCTGGCAGCCGAAATCGCGATCGCTTCGCGTTCGGCCGCACGCGTCAACGTGCCTTCTTCGTAAACGGCGATGAATAATTGAAGCGTCGTGAGATCGAGTCGTCTCAGCAGGTTCTTTAAAACCATAGGTCGGGGTGCATAAGAGCGGGAAGTGGGAGCCGGTCCGTATTTTGCCGCGATGCGGCGCACGGTGCTGGCGAATCGGGCAAAACATGTTATGAATGGCGTTTTTCCGCGCTGCACACTGGAATTGCCACGGTTTTGCTTCGCGCAGCCGCCCTGCGCTTCGGCTTGCACTTTGCCTCGGTCTGACCGACATTCAGCGCGTCGAGCCTTTGCAAAAGGTCGCTCGGGCGCCGCTATCGTTCACTTCCCGCGAACCCTGCTTCAAGCACCTTCGTCATCGAGCTGCCGGATTCAATCGATCGCGCACAACGAGATCGGATCGCTCGCCGGAAATGTGTCCATCAATGCCTGATCGATGAGCCAGTCGTCATGCTCGCTCGCGCTCTGTTTCCTGACAGGAAACGAATCTTCGCCAGATTCGAAAACGGGTTTGATATGCTGTTCCATCGTGCGCTCCTCAAAAGCATGAAAGGGGGTGACGTCACGTTCAGTATTGGCGCGCAGCGCGTTGCCCACAATCGCCGTGCACCGTTGAACGCTGCCAGACATACAGCGTCCTCTGCCACGCGTAGCGGACGATCATTCGAGGAGAACAATGCATGCCGAGCGTCGCGATCGCGATTTTTCCGGGCGTACAGGCACTCGACGTCGCCGGGCCGGTCGACGTTTTTGCAGAAGCGAACGGCTTTATCGACCGCGCGGAGCACTACGCGGTAACGCTGGTCGCCGCGGACGCCGGCGCGATGCGCGCGTCGAACGGCATGTCGCTGACGGCTGACGCGACCTTCGAAGAAGAGCGGCGCAGCTTCGATCTCGCACTCGTCGCGGGCGGCCCGGCACTGCCCGAGGCCACACCCGACGCGCGCCTGCTCGAGTGGCTACGTTATGCGTCGGAACGCTGCGGACGTTATGGCTCGATCTGCACCGGCGCATTCGCGCTCGGCCACGCGGGCCTGCTCGACGAACGCAACGTCACGACACACTGGCAACATGCGGCGCAACTCGCCGCACAGTTTCCGCGCGCGAATGTCGACTTCGACCGTATTTATCTGCGCGACGAACGTCTCGTCACATCGGCGGGCGTCACTGCGGGTATCGATCTCTCGCTCGCCCTCGTGGCCGAAGATCATGGGCCGCAAGTCGCGCTCGCGGTCGCGAAACGGCTCGTGGTGTTCTCGCAGCGCCAGGGCGGACAGTCGCAGTTCAGCCCCTATCTGACCGCGCCGGCCGACGAGACTTCGCCGGTGGCGAAAGTGCAGGCGCATGTGATGGCGCATATCAGCGAGAGCTTTACGGTGAAGCAGCTCGCCGATGTAGCGGGTATGAGCGCACGTAATTTCGCGCGCGTGTTCGTGCAGGAGACTCACGTCACGCCGCATGAGTTCATCGAGCGCGCACGTATGGATGCCGCGCGCAAAATGCTCGAAAGCACCAGCCTGGCGCTGAAGACGATCGCCTACGACTGCGGCTTCGGCACGGCCGACCGCATGCGAATCGTGTTCACAAAGCGCATTGGCGCAACGCCGATGCAGTATCGCGAACGCTTCAAGAACACCTAGCGTAACGCGCCATGGGCCGCGCGCATGACGCGGCCGCGGCCGCGCGCGCTGCCGAATCCTCAACATCCCGTGAGAAAATGGAACTGGCACTCATAGCCGCCTTTCACGGGATCCATCACATGTCCGACGCCTCCTCTTCTTCGTCTTCCATCCGTGCGATCGTCACGGGGCACACACGCGGTCTCGGCGAAGCACTCGCCACAGCGCTGCTCGCACGCGGCATTCCGGTGCTCGGTCTATCGCGTAACCGGCATACGACGCTCGTCTCGCGCGGCGAGGCCACGTTCGACCAGGTCGAACTCGATCTGTCGAATGTCGAGCACATCGCGCAATGGCTGGCCCGCGACCCTCTGCAGCGCTTTATCGGCGATGCGCAACGCGTGGTGCTGTTCAATAACGCGGGAACCTTGCGGCCGATCGGTCCGCTCGATGTGCAGGATCCGTCGTTCGTTGCGCAGTCGGTCATCCTGAACGTCGCGGCGCCCCTGATGCTGTCCGCCGCTTTCACCACCGCCAGCGCCGGCGCCGCGGACCGGCGCATCGTTCATCTCTCGAGCGGCGCGGCGCGCAACGCCTATGCGGGCTGGAGCGTCTATTGCGCAACCAAGGCCGCGCTCGATCATCACGCGCGTTCGGTGGTACTCGATTCGAGCCGCGCATTGCGCATCTGCAGCATCGCGCCCGGCACGCTCGATACCGACATGCAGGCCGAGCTGCGCGAATCGACGGTTGACCGGTTCCCGATGCGCGAACGCTTCGTGGAATACAAGCGCACCGGCAAGCTGACGACGCCGCACGATGCCGCGGTCAAGATGATTGACTACGTGTTGAGCGACGCATTCGGCACGACACCGACCGCCGATCTGCGGGAACTGCCATAGCGGCACAGCACGCGGCGCTATCGCCGTTTCGGGCAGCAGATACCGTTCGAATATTTTTAATCGGCTACCCAGTAGCCGATTTTTTTAGACAAACCCTCAGACATTTTTTTTAACCGCCATTCGTTGTAGCTTGGCCAGACAAACTCATGGATAAACGAGGTTTCTGGCAATCATGTCAGTGCTACTGAATGTATGCGACATAAGTACATTCGAAGCGGCACGATCTCGGCACAACTGACCGATATATGGAACACGTGCGAGAAAGGCGGTATGAAGTACTGGACGGTTTACGAGGAGTGGCCGCGATCAGCGTCATGCTGATGCACTACTCCGAAAATACGGCGAATCCGCTATTCAAGAATGCGGATATCGCGGTCGATCTGTTTTTTATTCTGAGCGGCTTCGTGCTGATGCACTCGTACAGGAAAAAACTCCTGTTGGGACTCAGTGCCCGCGAGTACATCAGAAAGCGCATCATCCGCCTCTACCCGATGTTTGCCATTTCAATGGCAATCGGTATTCCCGCGTTATTGATTGCCGCGGCGGCCCGCCTCGCCGACTATCCGCTGCGCGCCATGATCGTCGCATCGCTGAACAATCTGTTGTTCATGCCCTACCTCGGCGATCACGGCGTCGGCAACTTCGTGGGCGCCGCCGCGCAATTCCCCGTCGAGAAATTTACCGTCGGCGAAGTCTTTCCGGCCAATCCGTCGGCGTGGTCGCTGTTCTTCGAAATGGTCGCGAGCGTCGCACTGCTCGCGCTGGTGCGACTGCAAAAACGCGATCTGATGCGAATCATCGCTGGCAGCGCGCTTCTGCTGCTCGCCACTGGCGCGTTGCTCGGCTGGGAGAACAAAGGCGCGGTACCGATGTTTTTCGGCGCGGGTTGGGGCACGCACAACTTTTTCGTGGGCTTCATTCGCGTCGCGTATGGTTTCACGATGGGCGTGCTCGTGTACTTGCTGCATGAAAAGCCATTGCCGCGACGCTTCGGCCGCGTGCTATCGGGCATGATTCGCCACGACATCACACTTTACGTGCTGCTGACCGTTATCGTCGCGTGCCCGTTCGGCATCAAGGGCCTCTTTCCGATGGCGGTGATCTTCGCGGTCGCGCCGCTGATGGTCTACCGCGGCGCGAGCATCGCGCCGAGCGGACGCATCGGCGCACAGCTCGCGCATTTCCTCGGCTGGCTGTCGTATCCGGTTTACTGCCTGCATTTCCCGATCGGCCGGCTCGTCTTTATCTATTTCCCGCACAGCGAGCAGCATCCGGTACAGGCGATCGCGGTATCGGTCGCGCTGACCGTCGTGGTCTCCGTGATCGCAACCAGGCTGATCGAAGAGCCGGTGCGCGCGTATCTGACGAGGAAGTTCGCACCGAGAAAGCGCGATAGCCTGAAAAAGGCCGGTTCGGTTGTTTGACAGCGGTGACCAGCAGCAACCAGCGGTACACCCATACCGCGCGCTTCCCGAAAATCCTCACCTTTGCGTTCGTTCGCGGCCGCCGCTTCGCATCGGCCCTCGCAAATATCCCTTAAAAAGCGCTGCTTTCGCTGCGTCCAAACAAAAAGCGAGTGCCCAGGGCACTCGCTCCCGAAAACGCTCACCTTGATCAGCCGCACACCGGAGCGGCAGATCAAGGCCATTCGCGACGCACGCGTCAAACTTTCCGGCGGCTGCGGCGGAACTGGTCGAACAGCACGGCGAGCAGCAGAATGCCGCCGCGAATCAGGTACTGATAGAACGTCGGCACATTCAACAAGCTCATTGCGTCCTGCACCGAGCCCATGATCAGCACACCGACAAGCACGCCCGAGATCGTCGCGACACCGCCCGTCAGCGACACACCGCCGAGCACGCACGCCGAAATCACGCCGAGTTCGAGGCCTACCGATGTCTTCGGATCGCCAAGGCTCATCCGCGATGCGAGCATCACGCCGGCAAATCCCGTGACAAGCCCTTGCAGCACGAACACGGTGATCTTGATGCGTGTCACCGGCAAACCGGCAAGCAGCGCCGCTTCGCCATTGCCGCCGACCGCGAGCACGTTCTTGCCGAACACGGTCTTGCGCAGCAGGAAGCCGAACAGCACGAAGCCGACGATGTTGCTCCAGATCGGATACGAGATGCCGAGGAACGAACCGCCGCCGAGATCGAAAAAGCGCTCTTCCGAGATCATCACCGCATCGCCGTTCGACGTGATGTACGCAAGGCCGCGCACGACTTCCATCATCGCGAGCGTGACGATCAGCGAGTTGATCTTGTAGCGCGCGACGAGCACGCCGTTCACGAGTCCGACCGCGCCGCCCGCCAGCACGCCGCCGGCGATACCGAGCATGACGCTATGCGTCGCCGTGATCAGGGTCGAGGCGGCCACCCCCGAAAACGCGACGATCGACGCGACCGACAGGTCCACTTCGCCGAGCGCGAGCACGAACATCATCGTGACCGAAATCGAGCCGATCAGCGTGACCGACAGCAACAGGCCCTGCATGTTGCGGCTCGTCAGGAAGTCGGGCACGGTCACCGACAGCACGGCAAACAGGATGATGAACACCATCACGATGCCGGACTTGTTGATCAGATCCCACGTGCGCGCGGCGTGCGACGACGCGCCGGGCTGCACGGCACGAGTGGCTTGGGTGGTCGGAGTTTGCATGGTCATCTTCATTCAGTGGCGCGCGAGCCCACGCGCCGTTGCTGTCGGCGGCTCAGTGCGGCAGAGCCAGTTTGATCAATTGGTCAGGGGTGGCCTGGGCCTTCGGCAGATCGCCGACAACGCGCCCTTCTTTCATCACCAGCACGCGATCGGCAATGCCGATCACTTCGGCCAGGTCGCTCGAAACGACGACGACCGTGCGCCCTGCTTCCGCGAGTTCATACAGCAGTTCGTAGATTTCGGAACGCGCGCCGACGTCGATGCCCCGCGTCGGTTCGTCGAGCAGAAAAATGTCGATGCGCTCGGCGAGCCAGCGCGACAGAATCACTTTCTGCTGATTGCCGCCCGAGAGCGTGCCGATCGCGGTTTCGGTGTTGCGCGTCTTGATCGACAGTTTGTCGATGTACTCGCGCGCGAGGTCGCGTTCGCGCCTCGCGTTCAACAGGAAGCGCGCCGCGCTGAAATGGCGCCGCGCGCTGATGTTCAGATTGTCGGCCACCGACGCGATCGCGACGATGCCTTCCTGCTTGCGGTCTTCCGGGCACAGCGCAATGCCGGCGCGCACCGCGTCGCGCGGCGTCGAGAACGCCATCGGCTTGCCGTTCAGTTCGATATGGCCCGCGGTCGGCGCAACGGCGCCGTAGATCAGCTTCATGAGCTCCGAGCGCCCCGCGCCGACGAGCCCGAAAAAGCCGACGATCTCGCCCTTCTTCGCCGTGAACGACACCGGTTCCGACAGCCCCGGCCCGAGCAGCCCTTTCACTGCGAGCTGCACGTCGCCGGTCTCGCGTGCACGGTAACCATAGACATCCCGAATCGACCGGCCGACCATGCAACTGATCAGCCGGTCGCGGTCGAGGTCTGCAACCGAGTCGAACGTTTCGATGCGACGCCCGTCACGGAATACCGTGACGCGGTCGCACAGTTCGTAGACTTCATCCATGCGGTGCGTGACGTAGATCACTGCGCGACCTTGCGCGCGCAACGCATTGATGATTCGAAAAAGATTTTCCGTTTCCCGCGCGGACAGCGAACTCGTCGGCTCGTCGAACGCAATCACGCGTGCATCGCGCATCAGCGCCTTGCCGATCTCAATCATCTGCCGCTGCCCGATCGACAGGCGCTTGACCTGCGTGTTCGGGTCGATCGATTCGCCGAGACGCTCGAGTTCGTCGACCGCGCGCTTGACCAGCGCCTTTTCGTCGAGCACACCGAAGCGGTTCGGCAACTGCCCGAGCATCAGGTTTTCGGCCACCGTCAGTTCGGGGACGAGATGCAACTCCTGGTAGATGATCGCGATGCCGGCCTCGATCGCCGCCTTCGTCGTCGTGAACTTGTGCTCCACGCCCGCGAGGCGCAGCGCGCCCGACGCGGGCTGATTCACGCCCGACAGCACCTTCAGCAGCGTCGATTTGCCCGCGCCGTTCTCGCCCATCAGGCCGTGCACTTCACCGCCGCGCACCTGGAACGACACGTTGTCGAGCGCAAGCACGCCCGGGAAGCTCACGGAAATTCCGTCGAGCTCCAGATACGTGCCGCCCTCGGCGCGCGGCTTCGCTTGCTGCGTAGCGGCGCTTGTTTCAGCATTGACCGTCATCGTTGATGTTTCCGTTGTTGCATCCCGCAGTACTGCTACTGCGCGTTACATGAGGCGAGCCTCGCGAAGAGACCGGCCTCATGGCGGACCCGCTTAAATCCCGAGTTCCGCGCGCACGTCCTTCCAGTTCTCGCGCGTCATCAGCTTGCCGGTGGTCTGCGTGTCAGCCGGCGGCTGCTTGCCCGACTTGATCCAGTCGACGAGGTTCTGCGTGCTCTGCTTGCCGTGGTTCGTCGAGCTCACGGCGATCGTGCCGTAGAAGCCCGTCGCTTCCTTCTTCTGGAACTCGGCGAACGCTTCGCCCGCGCCGTTGATGCCGACGCCGATCACGTCCGAACCCGGGATATGCACCTGCTCGGTGGCGCGCACGCCGCCCAGCACCGTCTCTTCGTTGAGCGCGAAGATCACCCACTTCTTGATGTTCGGGTGCTTCGACAGAACCGGCGAGGCCGCGTTGAAGCCGCCTTCGTCGTCGGTCGTCTTTTGCGGCGCGTCGAAAATGTTGTCCTTCTTGAAGCCGTTGGCCAGCAGCGTTTCGGTTGCGCCGTCGGTGCGCAGCTTCGCGGTCGGCAGTTCGTAGTCGGTGATGCGGATCGCGCCCACTTCTTCCGGCTTCCAGCCGCGCTTCTTCATTTCGTCGCTGATCGCCTGGCCGACCTGATTGCCGATCTTGAACGCCGACATGCCGAGGTGCGGCACGCCCGCGAGCGGCTTGCCGGTCGAGTCGACGAGCTGGTCGTCAACCGTCACGAACTTCATGTTGTAGCGCTTCGCGCGCGCCTGAATCGCCGGTCCGAGACGCACGTCCGGCGGGCAGATCACGAAACCTTGCGCGCCTTGCGCGCCGAGGTTGTCGATCGCGGCGAGCACTTTCTCGCCATCAGGCGTGCCGATGTTGACCACCGAGAAGCCTTCCTTCTGGCCGAGCGCGGTCGCTGCCTTTTCTTCGTTGATGAACCATGCCTGCTCCGGCATCTTCACGAGCACGCCGATCTTCAGCGGCGCGTCGGCGTGAGCGGACAGGGGCAGCGCGAACGGCGCCGCGCACATGGCGGCCACGAGCGCGGACAGCGTCAGGCGGCGAATCGGGTTGGTCATGCGTGTCTCCTTTGAGTCGTCGAATCGTAGGTGCGGTTAAGTACGTTGATTGCTCTGGTTGCGCTTGTTGCTCTGGTTTCGTTTGTCGCGGTTGTTGCGGTTGTCGCGTTTGTTGCCTGAATTGCCTTGATTGCGGCTTCCTGCGCACGTCGATGCCCTCGGTGCTCGCGGCGCCGCTTTTCTCTCATTGCCTGTTTTTTTCCTGCTCAGTCCTCGAAAGGCTCGACTGCATGGTGGCTGCCGAGCAGGAACGCATCAGCCACAAGGCGCAGCGGACGCACGTCGACGTCCTGCTCGCCGTGATCGATCAGCCACTGGAAACGCTCGTACAGCGCCGGATATTCGCGTTCGGCCGCCAGATCGACAGGCTTGCCCACGATCGACAGGCGCTTGCCGCCTTCCGTGAGGAACAACGTGCCGTCGCTCGTCGCGACTTCGATTTCCCATTGCTCGACCGGGCCATAGCGCCAGTCGAACGATGCATGCACAGGCACGCCCGCTTCGTCGACGAAATCGAGTTCGGCGGCGATCGGCGTCTGACGGTTCGACGGCACGTACAGCTCAGCCGACTTCAGAATCACCTCGCGCGGCAGCATGCGCGTGACGATCGACAGCGCATTGATGCCCGGATCGAACACGCCGAGACCGCCCGGCGTCCAGATCCATTCCTGGCCCGGGTGCCAGCGCCGCACGTCTTCCTTCCAGCGCACCTGAACCGATTGAATCGCACGTTGCGCCAGCCATTCGCGCGCCACTTCGACGGCCGGCGAATAGCGCGAATGCCACGTGGCGAACAGCGTGCGGCCGGCTGCACGCGCCATTTCGCGCAGCACGTCCACTTCATGGACGCTCGCGCCCGGCGGCTTTTCGAGCATCACATGCTTGCCGGCCGCGAGTGCGGCGCGCGCCTGATCGAAGCGCACGTGCGGCGTCGCGCACAGCGAAATCGCATCGAGATCGGGCTCGCCTTCGAGCAGCGCGTCGATGGTCGGGTAGTTGCGCACGCCTTCGACTGACGCATTGCGGCTCGCGCACGCGACGAGTTCGAAGCGCTCGAGCCCCGCGATCGCGGGCAGATGCTGGTCGCGCGCAATCTTGCCGACGCCGACGATACCGATCGAAAGTTTTCTGTTCATACCGCTGCTTTATCGTTGATGTTTTAACGGTTACGCTCAGCGGCCCCAGCGCAACGCAAGCGGATTCGCTTCGCGCGCGAGCTCGAGCAGTTCGGCGCGCGTCGCGCCCGACAATGCTTCCAGTGGATGACGCACCGCGTCGCTTTTGATCACACCGCCTTCCATCATGACGGTTTTAGCCGCACGCAACCCGCACTGGCGGTTTTCGTAGTTGATGAGCGGCAGGATGCGCGCGTAACCGGCGCGCGCCTCGTCGCGGCGGCCGGCGCGGAATGCGTCGAACACGGGCCGGATCAGGTCCGGCAGCAGCGCGCTCGACATCGTGCCGGTCGCGCCGGCGTCGAGGTCCGGCATCAGCGTGATCGCTTCCTCGCCGTCGAACGGCCCTTCGATCGTGTCGCCGCCGGCGGCGATCAGCGCGCGCAGCTTGGCGGCCGCGCCCGGCACTTCGATCTTGAAGTAGCGCACAAGCGGCAATTCCCGTGCGACACGGGCGAGGAACGACACCGACAGCGCGACGCCGGAAAGAGGCGCATCCTGAATCATGATCGGCACGCCGGCCGCATCGGCAATGCGCGCGAAGTGCTCGAACATGGCGTTTTCGTCGACGCGCAGCGAGGCGCCGTGATACGGCGGCATCACCATGATGATGCTTGCGCCCGCGGCGACCGCACGCCGGGCGCGCTCGCTGGCGATCTGCGTACTGAAGTGGCTGCAGGTGGCCATCACGGGAACGCGGCCCGCGGTATGCGAAAGACACAGATCGACGAGCGTGTCGCGCTCCGCGTCGGTCAGCACGAACTGTTCGGAGTAGTTGGCGAGAATGCAGATGCCGTCGACCTTCTGATCGACCATGCAATCGATCACGCGCCGCTGGCCGTCGAGGTCGAGTTCGCCCGACGCGGTAAACGGCGTCGGCGCGACGGGGAAAAGACCGGAGAAGCGAGGCGAGTTAACCACTATTTGAGACTCCTGTTGTTCTGCCGTGCGCAACGAGCACAATCCGAGGCGCAATCTTGAATTAGCCAAACTATATGCGCGAGCGATCCGTCTAGTGATTAGTGTTTTCCCCCATTCTCGCAGCATAAAAAGTCATTCTATTTGGTCGCCAGTAAGAGTAAATTCCCGATATGCGGCACGTAATACTGGTGTCATTGGCTCACGCGCTCCAGAATTCAACCGACGCCGCCGCAGCCAAAAGTCTAGCTACAGCGAGGCTTGGCACGGATGGCCGGCATCGCATATAGTCTTACTATATTGAACAAATCCGATCGAGACAACATGACTGATCAACCCCGCAAGCTCCGCTCGGCCCAGTGGTTCGGTACCGCCGACAAGAACGGCTTCATGTACCGCAGCTGGATGAAGAACCAGGGCATTCCGGACCACGAATTCAACGGTAAGCCGATCATCGGCATTTGCAATACGTTCTCGGAACTGACGCCTTGCAATGCGCATTTCCGTAAGCTCGCCGAACATGTGAAGCGCGGCGTATTCGAAGCGGGCGGCTTCCCGGTCGAATTCCCGGTGTTCTCGAACGGCGAGTCGAACCTGCGGCCCACCGCGATGTTCACGCGCAACCTCGCGAGCATGGACGTCGAGGAATCGATTCGCGGCAATCCGATCGATGCGGTCGTGCTGCTCGCCGGCTGCGACAAGACCACGCCCGCGCTGCTGATGGGCGCCGCAAGTTGCGACGTGCCCGCCATTCTCGTGACCGGCGGGCCGATGCTGAACGGCAAGCATCATGGCCGCGATATCGGATCGGGCACCGTGGTCTGGCAGCTATCCGAACAGGTGAAGGCCGGCAAGATTTCGATTCACGAATTCATGTCCGCCGAAGCGGGCATGTCGCGTTCGGCCGGCACCTGCAACACGATGGGCACCGCGTCGACGATGGCGTGCATGGCCGAAGCGCTCGGCGTGACGCTGCCGCACAACGCGGCGATTCCCGCCGTCGACGCGCGGCGCTATGTGCTCGCGCATCTGTCCGGCATGCGCATCGTCGAGATGGCGTTGCAGGACCTGCGCCTGTCGAAGCTGCTCACGCGCGAAGCATTCGAAAACGCGATCCGCGCGAACGCGGCGATCGGCGGCTCGACCAACGCGGCGATCCACCTGAAGGCGATTGCCGGCCGCATCGGCGTCGAGCTTTCCCTCGACGACTGGACGCGCATCGGCCGCGGCACGCCGACCGTCGTCGACCTGCAGCCGTCGGGGCGTTTCCTGATGGAGGAGTTCTATTACGCAGGCGGCCTGCCCGCCGTGCTGCGCCGCCTCGGCGAAGCCGGCCTGCTGCCGCATCCGGACGCGCTGACGGCGAACGGCCAGTCGCTATGGGACAACGTGAAGGACGCGCCGAACTACAACGACGAAGTGATCCGTCCGCTCGACAAGCCGCTCGTCGCCGACGGCGGTTTGTGCGTGCTGCGCGGCAACCTCGCGCCGAACGGCGCGGTGCTCAAGCCGTCGGCCGCGACGCCCGCGCTGCTCAAGCACCGCGGCCGCGCGGTCGTGTTCGAGAACTTCGACGACTATAAAAAGCGGATTGTCGACCCGGAACTCGACGTCACGGCCGATTCGGTGCTCGTCATGAAGAACTGCGGTCCGAAAGGCTATCCGGGCATGGCTGAAGTGGGCAACATGGGCCTGCCGCCAAAGCTGCTCGCACAAGGCGTAACCGACATGGTGCGCGTGTCCGACGCGCGCATGAGCGGCACCGCGTACGGCACCGTCGTGCTGCACGTCGCGCCTGAAGCGCGCGCGGGCGGACCGCTCGCGGTCGTGCGCGACGGCGACTGGATCGAACTCGACTGCGACGCCGGCAAATTGCACATCGATATTGACGAAAAGGAAATGGTCGCGCGCCTCGCCGAATGGAAGGAAGCGCAAACGCCGAATCCGAAGGATGCGACCGGCTACCGGAACCTGTATGTCGAGCACGTGCTGCAGGCCGACGAAGGCTGCGACTTCGACTTCCTCGTCGGTTGCCGCGGCGCGGAAGTGCCGTCGCATTCCCACTGAGCATCTCGCACCGAGCATTTCGCACGGGTAATTTGCGCGTTCAGCGCGCTCGGCGTGGATAGGGCCTTAGAGGGCCTTAGAGGGCCTTCAAGGCCCTATCCCGCTTTCTCTTCTTCAGATGAAGCCGGCAGGATCGCGATGGTTGCGCCGGCAACCACCTTCGCCGGGGCGCGCGGGCCGCGACCCGCGGCGTTCACCGTGCGCCCGCGCCCGTCCGGGCCGCCCTAGCCTAGCCCGCGGGCAGCGAGTCCCAGAATCGAATCGGCATCGGCGCGCGCGTTCTCGAGCTGCACGAGACTCGCCTGCCGCGCACCGAGCGCATCGCGGTTCAGGATCGCCGTCAGGATCGCCTTATGCCGCGGCAGCGACAGCGCATGCGTGTCCGGATGGCGGCTCGTCAGCTTGATCGACTCCGATAGCGCAAGCGACATCATGTTGCCGATATACGCAAGCATGTCGTTGTGCGTTGCAGCCATGATCGCGCGGTGAAATTCGAGGTCCGGCTCGAGCAGCGCGCCGGCGTTCTGCGCGTGTTCCATCTGGTCGTAGGCGGAGTTGATCCGCTTGAGGTCTTCGTCGGTGGCGGCTGTCGCCGCGAGTGCCGCGGCCGCCGGTTCGATGATGCGCCGCACCGTCATCAGCGCGCGGAAGAACTCGCCTTCCGGGATGCTGTTGAGCGTCCAGTACAGCACGTCGGGATCGAGCATGTGCCATTCGTCGCGCGCGCGCACGATGCTGCCCACGCGCGGCTTCGACACGACGAGCCCTTTTGCCACCAGCACGCGCGTCGCTTCGCGCAAAACCGGCCGGCTCACTCCATACTGTTCACAGAGGGCGGATTCCGCCGGCAGCCGCTCGCCCGGCTGCAGCCGCCCGCTGACGATCTCGATGCCCAGTTCCTGCACGATGCGGGCATGCATGCTTTTTCGTTGCTGGAGGTGCCGATAGTCCATTGCCGTTTGTTTTGGAAGCCGCTCGAATGCGGACTTTGTGCGCGGAACTGATTGCGGCCGAACCGCTGTCGACCGGCACACAGGGGCGGGGCCCGCCGGGGTGAGCCAAGCATAGCATGCGAGTCGCGTGTTGCGGCCTGGTACAGAGACCAGGTAAGACGAGCAGGTTCGCTTTTTGCTCTTGTCGGATGGGCGGAAGATGCACCGCCTTTTTCGCGAGGGACATGACGATGAAACGTAAATTCTTCGCTGTACTGCTGGCCTTGATTTCGGCCGGCAATGGTGTCGCGTTCGCCGCATCGTCGGATAAAGACGGGAACAAGGCATGCCGTCACGACGCTTTCCGGCTGTGCTCATCGGAAATTCCAGACAAGGAGAAGATCGAGGCCTGCATGAAGGAGCACTACGACCAGCTGTCGCCGCCATGCAAGAAGATGTTCCAGTCCTCGTCGTCCGACAACGATGGGAAGTAAAACTCAAAACGGAGAGTACTCATATGAAGACTTCAGCTCATAACAGACGCACCATGAAGTCCACCACGAAGCTCGCCGCGTGGCTCGCGGGCGCCACGCTCGCGATGGGAGCGGCAACCGGCGCTTTCGCGCAGGACAACGCGCCGACCGGCAACACGCAAGGCGGCGGCACGGTACAGCCGGCGAATCCGTCGGCGAACGGCACGGCCAATCCGGCACCGGGCGCCGCGAGCATGACCAAGGCACAGCGCAAAGCCGCGCAAAAGCAGGCGCGCAAGGAGGCGCGCGCGAAGCGCAATGCCGAACTCAAGCAGCTTGAACAGAACGGTTACCAGCCTGGGCGCGACGATCCGAATTACCCGCAAGATCTGCAGAACGCGCAGAGAAAAGCCGGCATCGGGCAAGGCGGGAGCCAGTAGCCGGCGCACGCGGCAGCGCGGCGTGCGAGGTGCGGGCTGCGGGGCACGGCTCGCCCGACACCGCGCCGTACGGGCTTGTCATACGGCCGGGCCTCGCGGCTGAAGCAGCGGGCCAGCCAACATTTCACGCCGTAAGCGTTGCCGGAACCGGCCGCGGCGCTGCGCACCTCGTGCACGCGGGCAAAGCGTCTATGTGATACTTCGGACGCTCGAAGGCCGGTATGTGCGCTCGCATTGCGACATCCGGCCTTGGTATACGACAATCCGACAAGCCCACGCTATTCCAGCCAAAAATGCCGACATCACTAGAACAAGCAGACGGGAAGCCCGGCAGGACCGCCGGCGTCACCGCCGTCGACCAGGCAAATTTCAGGCGCATTATCCGGCGCAATATCGCGCTGCCGCTCGCAGTCGGGCTCGTGACGGTCGCCGTGTTCGCCGTACTGATCGCGTACCTCGTTTCGACGATGAACTGGGTCGAACACTCGGAGCGGGTGATCGGCGATTCGAACGAAGCGCTGCGCCTCGCGGTCGATCGCGAGTCGTCGCTGCGCGGTTTCCTGCTGACGGGCGACGACGATTTTCTCGCGCCATATCAGGCTGGCCAGCCGCGCTTCCAGTCGCAGATCGCCGATCTGACCGGGCTGGTGTCGGACAATCCGCCGCAAATCGAAAGGCTCAAGTCCATTCAGGCGATCCAGGCGCGCTGGAACGCCTACGCGCAGCAGATGATCGACCTGAAGCGCAAGCATCAGGACGTCACCGACGTCATTGCGGCCGGCCGCGGCAAGGCCGAATTCGACGAGACGCGCCGCATATTCGGCGAATTTCTCGAACTCGAGCAAGGTCTGCGACATCAGCGCGCGGATGCGGCGCGCAGCCTGACCGGCACGACCGTCGCCGTGTTCCTGGTGTTCAGCCTGTTGATCAGCGCGCTGCTCGCGTTTCGCGGCCGCCGCGATCTGCTGAATCTTTCCGCCAACTACGACGCGGTGCTGCAGCAGCAGGTTGCGCATACCGAGCAGCTGCAGCAGCAGGTCTGGCTGCGTTCCGGCCAGCGGCTGCTCGCGGAGAAAGTGATCGGCCAGGCGACGGCGCCGCTCGTCGGCCGGGCGATTCTCGAGTTTCTGGCGCAATACCTCGACGTCGTCGTCGCCGCGCTGTATGTGCGCGACCGGATCAACGGCGAATTGCGGCGCGTTGCGACCTACGGCTTCAGCGCGGAGAGCGAACAGAACACGCGCAACTTCCATGACGGCGAAAGTCTGGTCGGCCAGGCCGCGGCGTCGCGCCGGACCATCGTCCTTCACCAGGTGCCGGACAATTACATCAAGGTCGTTTCCGGCACGGGCGCGGGCGCGCCGACCAGCGTGATCGTGCAGCCGATCGAAAACGACGGCGCCGTGAACGGCATCGTCGAAATGGGTTTTATGCGGGCCGCCGACGCGCGCGATCAGGAATTCCTGCAGCTCGTGTCGACCAGCATCGGCGACTTTATCGAAGCGGCGCTGTATCGCGAACGGCTGCAGGATGCGCTCGCCGAAACGCAGCAGCTCAACGAGGAATTGCAGGTGCAGCAGGAAGAGCTGCGCGTGTCGAACGAAGGTCTCGAGGAACGCGGCCGCGCGCTCGTCGACTCGCAAGCGCGGCTCGAAGCCCAGCAGGCGGAACTCGAACAGACGAACGTGCAGCTCGAGGAATACGCGCAGCGGCTCGAACGGCAGAAGGCCGATCTGCTTTCCGCGCAGGACGAACTCGCCGCGAACGCCGCGCGGCTCGAACAGTCGAGCCGCTACAAGTCGGAGTTCCTCGCGAACATGTCGCACGAGCTGCGCACGCCGCTCAATAGCTCGCTGATTCTCGCGAGACTGCTGCAGGAAAACCGCAACGGCAATCTGACCGACGAACAGGTGCGTTACGCGGAAACGATTCACGCATCGAACAGCGATCTGCTCGTGCTGATCAACGACATTCTCGATCTGTCGAAGGTCGAGGCCGGGCAGATTACGATCGAGCCGGTCAGCGTGTCGGTCGACGCACTGCTGCGGTCGCTGCGCGAAATGTTCGAGCCGATGGCGACCGCGAAGCATCTGCAATTCTCCGCGCAGCGCGCGCCCGGCGTGCCGGATACGATCGTCACCGACGGCCAGCGTCTGACGCAGATTCTGCGCAACCTGCTCGCCAATGCGCTGAAGTTCACCGAGCGCGGCGAGGTCGTGCTCGACATCGCCGCCGACGAAGCGGGCGTGCTCCGTGTCGACGTGCGCGACACCGGTATCGGCATCGCCGAGGACAAGCTCGAGATGATTTTCGACGCGTTCCAGCAGGCGGACGGCTCGACGAGCCGTCAGTTCGGCGGCAGCGGCCTTGGGCTATCGATTTCTCGCGAATTCGCGCGGCTGCTCGGCGGACGCATCGGCGTGGTCAGCGACCTTGGCCGCGGCAGCGTGTTCACGCTGTGGCTGCCGACCGGGTTGCCGGCCGAAGCCGCGGCGACGATGGCGCAGGCCGCGCCGACGCCAGCGGGAAATGTGGGCGGCACATCGTTGGGCACGTCGGGCGCGTCAGGCATATCCGGCGCATCGGGCGCGCCGGTCATCGTGGGCGACGCAAGCGCCGCCGCAGCGCTTGCACGCGCCGCCGAACGCGGCGCGGCAGCCACGCCGGCGGGCACAGACAGCGGCGCCGCGCCGCGCGCCTCCGAGACATCGGCGGCCAGCACGCTTACCGGCACGCGCCCCTTCGGCGGTTCGCGTGCCGACGCCGCGCGGCAACCGATCGACGACGACCGCGACGACCGCAAGCACGACCAGCGCCTGATTCTCGCCATCGAAGACGAACTTGCGTTCGCCGAAATCCTGCGCGATCTCGCGCACGAACTCGAATTCGACTTCATCCACGCGACCGACGCCGCAAGCGGCGTCGCGATGGTGCGCGACCTGCAGCCGACCGCGGTGCTGCTCGACGTCGGCCTGCCGGACCGCTCGGGTTTGACGGTCCTCGAATGGCTGAAGAACGATCCGGCCACGCGCCACATTCCGATTCATATCGTGTCGGCCACCGATCATGCGGAAAAAGCGCTGCACCTGGGCGCGGTCGGCTACACGCTGAAGCCCACCGCGCGCACCACGCTCGAGGCCGCGATTCGCCGCCTCGAAACGCGCCTGCAGCAGCATATGAAGCGCGTGCTCGTGATCGAAGACGACCACGCGATGCGCGAAAGCATCCGCGCGCTGCTGCAAAGCGACAGCACCGAGATCGTCGCCGTGGCGACGCTCGGGGAAGCACTCGAAGAACTCGACCGTACGCAGTTCGATTGCGTCGTCACCGATCTCGCGCTGCCCGACGGCACCGGCTACGATCTGCTCGAACGGATGGCGGCGGACACGGCCCTGCAGACGCTGCCGGTGATCGTCTACACGGGCCGCATGCTGTCCGGCGACGAGGAACACCGTCTGCGCCGCTATTCGAAGTCGATCATCATCAAAGGGGCGAAGTCGCCCGAACGGCTGCTCGATGAAGTGACGCTGTTTCTGCACAGCGTCGAATCGTCGCTCGCGCCCGAGCAGCAGCGCATGCTGCGCACCGTGCGCCAGCGCGACAACGCGTTCGAAGGCCGCACGATCCTGCTCGCCGAAGACGACGTGCGCAATATCTTCGCGCTGTCGCATGTGATCGAGCCGCTCGGCGCGAGGCTCGAAATTGCGCGCAACGGCCGCGAAGCGCTCGATCTGCTCGAACAGGGCGCCGACGTCGACCTCGTGCTGATGGACATCATGATGCCGGAGATGGACGGCCTGACCGCGACTGCGCAGATTCGCGCCAACCCGCGTTTCTCGCAGTTGCCGATCATCGCGCTCACCGCGAAGGCGATGGCGCACGACCGGCTGCGCTGTCTTGAAGCGGGCGCCGACGACTATATCTCGAAGCCGATCGACGTCGACAAGCTGATCTCGCTGTGCCGCGTATGGCTGCGGCAGCGATAGGGCGCCCGGTCGAACGCGTGCCGGATCGAATGGAAAGCAGCATCGCATGGAGCCGAACCTGATGAGCCGCTCGTCCTACGAGCTGTCGCCGCAGCGGATGCACGATTTCGATATCGAACTGAAGCTGCTGCTCGAAGCGATCTACCTCAAGTATCAGCACGACTTCCGCCACTACGCGATGTCGTCGCTGCGGCGCAGGCTTGCGCAGGCGCTCGAGGAATTCGGCCTGACCTCGCTGTCGCAACTGCAGGACCGTATCATTCGCAGCGAAACCGAGTTCAGCCGGCTGTTTCACTACCTGACGGTGCAGGTCAGCGACATGTTCCGCGACCCGCAATACTTTCTCGCGCTGCGCGAGCACGTGCTGCCGCTGCTGCAAACGTATCCGTCGATCAAGGTGTGGGTGGCGGGCTGCAGCACGGGCGAGGAATTGTGGTCGCTGAAAATTCTCTTCGACGAAGCCGGTTTGACCGAACGCACGCTGTTCTACGCGACCGACATCAACCCGGGCGCGCTCGCGCGCGCCGAAGCGGGCATTTATGCGCTCGACCGTATAGCCGGCTTTACGCGCAACTACCTCGCCGCGGGCGGCAAGCATTCGCTGTCCGACTATTACCATGCGGCGTATGGCGGGGCGCGCTTCGCCGGTTCGCTGAGCGACCGCGTGGTGTTCGCCGACCATAGCCTCTCGACCGACGAAGTGTTTCTCGAAGCGCATCTCGTGTCGTGCCGCAATGTGCTGATCTATTTCGATCGCGGCTTGCAGGACCGTGCGCTCGGCCTGTTCGAGCGTTCGCTCGTGCGGCGCGGCTTTTTAGGGCTCGGCAGCAAGGAAAGCCTGCGCTTTTCGAATCATTACGACGGATTCGAAGAGTTTCGCGAACACGAACGCATCTATCAGAAACGGTAAATGCGGCAACGAATGCAGCGTCAAACACCGCGCCCCAATCGGCGCTAAATTCGACGTTTAAATTGACGTTAAACCCGGTGGACGTTAAACCGCTTATCTTGAACACGGCACCGAACACCACGCGCAACCGATCGACCGACCAAACAGGACCCGTATGCGAGACGACCGAGCCAGTGCCGCCGCCCCGCCGGAGGCGCCTTGCGCCGCGCGCGCGTTCGACGCGGTCGTGCTCGGCGGATCGGCAGGCGG
This sequence comes from Paraburkholderia sp. 2C, assembly GCF_054589215.1. Classification (NCBI taxonomy): domain Bacteria; kingdom Pseudomonadati; phylum Pseudomonadota; class Betaproteobacteria; order Burkholderiales; family Burkholderiaceae; genus Paraburkholderia; species Paraburkholderia sp. 2C. The sequence continues at coordinate 138,466 of NZ_BAAILL010000041.1, forward strand.
TACGGAAGTGATGGCGCTGCTGCTGGCGTCGCTGCCCATGGACTTCGCGCCGGCCGTGCTCGTCGTTTCGCATCTGCCGGCCGATACGCCCAGCTATCTCGCCGAATCGCTCCGATACCGCTGCAGGCTGCCGGTCGTCGAACCCGATTCGGGCGAAAGCGTCGTCGCGGGCCGCGTGCATGTCGCGCCGCCCGGCTATCACATGCTCGTCGACGACGAGCGCACGATCGCGCTGTCGATCGATTCGTCGGTGCGCTTCTCGAGGCCGTCGATCGACGTGATGTTCGAATCGGCGGCGCATGTGTACGCGTCGCGGCTGCTCGGCATTCTGCTGTCGGGCGCGAACGACGACGGCGCGCACGGCCTCGAAGTGATCCGCGCGATGGGTGGCGTCGCGTGGGTGCAGGACCCGCAAACGGCAAGCTCAGCCACCATGCCGCGCGCGGCGATCGCTCGGGGAGCGGTCGACGACATTCTTTCTCCAACTATCATGGCCCAGCGGCTCGCCGCATTGCAGGCCTCATCGTGATCCGACGCCATGGCGCATTCATCAGTCAATATTCTGATCGTCGACGACATCGCCCATAACATTACGGCGCTCGAAGCGTTGCTGTCGCGTCCCGGCGTCGAACTGCTCGTCGCCAGTTCGGGCACCGCGGCGCTCGACCTGCTGCTCAAGCACGATGCCGCACTCGCGATTCTCGATGTCAATATGCCGGGCATGAGCGGCTTCGAGCTCGCGTCGCTGATGCGCGGCAGCCCGCGCACGTCGCATGTGCCGATCATCTTTCTCACCGCCACCACCGAAGATGCATCGCGCACGTTCCGCGGCTACGAAGCGGGCGCGGTCGACTTTCTGCACAAGCCGTTCGATCCGCGCATTCTGCAATCGAAGGTCGATGTATTCGTGCAGCTAGAACAGCACAAGCGGCAGCTCGCCGAGCAGCTGCTCGCGACGCGTCAGTTGCTCGAAGCGAACGAGATGCTGATGGCCGTGCTCGGGCACGATCTGCGCACGCCGCTCGGCACCGTGCTCGCGTCGGCCGAATATCTGGTGCGCAATGCGCCGGACGAACATGCCGCCACTGTCGCAAACCGCATCAAGAACAGTTCGCTGCGCATGTCGCGCATGGTGCATCAGTTGCTGAACCTCGCGCGGCTGCAAGGCGGCCGCATGCCGCTGGCGCCGCGCAACGCCGATCTTGCGTCGCTCTGCCGTTCGGTGATCGAAGAGTTCGCAACGCAGGAAGGCGTCGAGCGCATTGCGCTAAACGCGCGTGGCAACTGCAGCGGCAATTGGGACACCGATCTGCTCTGGCAAGCCATTTCCAATCTGATCAGCAATGCGTTGCATCACGGCGCGCAGGACGGCCGCATTGCCGTCGATATCGACGGCGGCGAAGCAGGCCAACACTCGCACAGCATTACGCTGACCATTGCGAACAAGGGCATGATTCCGGCAAGCGTGATGCCGCATCTATTCGACGCGTTCGGCAGCACGACGCCGGGCCGGCGCGCGATGGACAACCTCGGCGCCAGCGGCCGGCAGCCCGCGGATGGCCTCGCGCAAAGCCAACCCGCGGACGCCCGCCCGCGCGGAGGCCTCGGGCTCGGCCTGCATATCGTGCGTAAAGTCGTGCAGATGCATGGCGGCAAAGTGTCCAGCGTATCGGATGCGGAACGCGGCACCGTATTTACGATCGAATTACCGCGCGCGGCGCCCGGCGTGTCGCGCTAACGGCGCGCGACGTTGCAAAAACAGCGCGGATTTACCTCGCCGGGGCGAACCGCTCTACAATGCATCCCGGCTGTTTCGAGGCGTCGCGCGTCGACGCTGTCGTTGCCCGCTGTTTGCTGACTCGCTCGTTTTCAACATGCTCACCCGTTCATCCCGATTCGCGCTCGCGCTGCTGCCCGGGCTCGCCGTCGCGCTTGCCGCGTGTTCATCCACGCCCAAACCGAAGCTGCAGGACGAGTTTCTCAGCAACGACTCGAGTCCGTTCATGCACACGTTCGGCGTGTCGAGCGCGGAAGCGTGCGATTCGGCGCGGCGCGCGCTGCTGAGCCAGGGCTATATGACGACGGCCGCGCGGCCCGACACGATCGATGCGTCGAAAAATTTCCAGCCGGCCAGCGACTCGCATTACACGGTCGAATTCCATGTGGTGTGCGCGGCAGGCGACGACGCATCAAATTCAAGCGTGGTCTACGCGAACGCCGTGCAAAACGGCTATGCGCTGAAGAAGAGCGATACGTCGGCCAGCGTCGGATTGAGCATTCTCGGCTCAGTGTCGTTGCCGATTCGCTCGAACAGCGATGCGATGGTCAAGATCTCAAGCGAGACGATCCAGTCCGACAGGTTCTACGACCGGTTCTTCGATCTGGTCGGGCGCTATCTGCAGGCCTCCGTGCGTACGGCGCCAGTGCCGGGCACCACAGTCGATGCGACATCGTTGCCCGGCGATCCGCTTCCTTTGCCCGCGCCGGCGCTCGTTGCGGCGCCCGCGACAGTTATTGCGCCGCCTACACCTGTCGCCGCGCTTCCCGTGACGGCGACACCTGCGAAGGCGTTGCCCGCGGCGGCCGCCTCGGATGGCGCCGCCGCGGTGGCTGCGGCGGCCGCCCCGGCGCCGGGCCTCGAGCCCATCGCAGAGCACGCGGGCGCCGCCGCGCCCGCCTCGGGCCCTCCTGCGATCGCGCCGCAGCCGCAGTAGGCCTAACGCCTGCCTCCAGGCGCCTGCCTCCAGGCGCCTGTCTCTAAGCGCCTGTTCCTAAGCGTCCGCCCCGCCGCGCTCGCGAATCAGATCGATCAACGCCCGCAACCCCGCGGGTACATGGCGCCGCCCCGGATAGTAAAGACACAGACCATCGAATGGCGGCGTCCAGTCGGCCAGCACGCGTTGCAGCGTACCGGCCTTCAGATCCGCGCCGACCGTCCATTCGGTCAGGTACGTGAGCCCTAGTCCGGCGCGCGCGGCCGAAAGCATCAGTTCAGGATTGTCGAGCGTAAGCGCGCCTTTCACGTCGACCGTCAGCGCCTCGCCACGGCGTTCGAATTCCCAGTGATAGATCGCGCCGCTCGGCATGCGCGTGCGGATGCAGCGATGCGCGGCAAGATCGGCCGGCGTGCGCGGCGGCGGATGCTGCGCGAAATAGGCGGGGCTGCCCGCCACCGCAAAGCGCAGCATCGGACCCAACGGCACCGCGATCATGTCTTGCGGCACCGACCCCGCGAGGCGAATGCCCGCATCGAAACCTTCGACGACGATGTCGATCATCCGGCCCTCGGTGACGATGTCGAGTTTCATGTCCGGGTAGCGGCGCAGGAATTCGATGAAGATCGGCATCGCCTGGCGAGCCGCTCCTGCGGATGTATTGATTCGCAAATTGCCCGATGGAGTATCACGGTGGCTGCCCGCCTGCTCGAGCGCAGTGCGGATCGCCGAGAGCGCGGGCGCGACGCTGTCGGCGAACTGGGCGCCGGCTTCGGTCAACGAGACGCTGCGCGTGGTCCGGTTGAACAGCCGCACGCCGATGCGCGCTTCCAGCGTCGCAATTGCATGGCTGAGCGCCGACTTCGATACGCCCAGTTCGGTCGCCGCCGCGCGAAAGCTGCGGTGGCGCGCCACGGCCAGCACCGCCTCCAGTTCCGTCAGCCCGGAAGTTTCCATTGTCCCAAATTGCTCAACAAGTCGTGCTCGATTATATGGCTAGTCAGGCCACCCGACTGGACCTATCTTTGAGAGCCACTCCGCACATTCATGCACGTAAAGGACCTCCCACTCATGCAAACCATCGACAAAATCTATATAGACGGCGAATTTGTGACGCCGCACGGCGAGGAGATGTTCGATCTGTTCAACCCGGCGACCGAGCAGGTGATCGGCCGCGTGCGGCTGGCCGACGAACATGATGCGAACCGCGCGATCGCGGCCGCGAAGCGCGCGTTTGCGTCGTTCTCGCAAACCAGCAAAAGCGAGCGGCTCGACATGCTGCAAAGCATGGCCAATGCAGTCGCCGCGCGTGAGGACGAGCTTTACGAAGCGATCATCGACGAATACGGCTCGCCGGTGGTCCGCGCGCGCTGGATGGCGAAGTACGCGCAGACCGCCATGATCGAAGCCGCAAAGACGCTGCGGCAATACGATTTCACGCGGCGCATCAATGCGAGCGAACTCGTGATGCAACCGGTCGGTGTCGCCGGCCTGATCACGCCGTGGAACGCGAATGCGCATTTCATCTGCAACAAGCTCGCGACCGCGATGGCGGCGGGCTGCACCGCCGTCATCAAGCCGAGCGAGATGAGCGCGATCCAGACGCGCATCGTCACCGAAGCGCTGCACGAGGCGGGCCTGCCGGCCGGCGTGTTCAATATCGTCACGGGGCGCGGCGAGGTGGTGGGCGCCACGATCAGCGCGCATCCGGACGTCGCGAAGATTTCGTTCACGGGCTCGACCGTGGTTGGCAAGACGATCCTGCGTGCCGGCGCCGATACGCTCAAGCGCATCACGCTCGAACTGGGCGGCAAGTCGCCGTTCATCGTGCTCGACGATGCCAATTTCGACGAAGCGGTGCCGCTCGCGCTGCAGGCGGGCTTTATGAACAACGGGCAGGCTTGCATCGCCGGCACGCGCATTCTCGTGCCGCAGCAGCGCCTCGCGGAATTCGAGGCGCGGATTCGCGCCGCGGCGGAACAAACGCAGTCGGGCGATCCGCGCGATCCGGCGACCGTGATCGGTCCGATGGTCAGCGAAAAGCAGTGGAACCGCGTGCAGCGCTATATCCGCATTGGTATCGACGAAGGCGCGCGTCTGCTGACGGGCGGCGAAGGGCGGCCCAATGGGCTCAAGTCCGGCTGGTTCGTCCGGCCCACGGTGTTCACCGACGTGCGCAACGATATGACGATCGCGCGCGAAGAGATTTTCGGTCCGGTGCTGTCGATCATCGCGTATCGCGATCTCGACGAGGCGATCGCCATCGCGAACGACACGACTTACGGGTTGCAGGCCTACGTCGTCTCGGCCGACGCGGCGAAGGCGCGCCACGTGGTCTCGCGCATCGACGCGGGCCGCGTGATGATCAACGCGATCACGCACGATCCCGCCGTGCCATTCGGCGGGTTCAAGCAGTCGGGCATCGGCCGCGAGATGGGGACGATGGGGTTCGAGGCTTATCTGGAGGCGAAGTCGGTGATGGGGACGTTTTAGGGCGACGGGAAGCCGCGCGCGGCAATGTCACCCGCTGCAGGTTGCACAGCCACCGCTGTTCAAGATCCAGCGCCCCACCCCGCGCGCCTCACATCAAGTTTCTCGTCGTCCTCGCAATGGTCTGCGGCGGCTGGCCGAACGCGCGCAGAAACGCGCGCCGCATTCTTTCGCGGTCGCCGAAGCCGGTCTCGTGCGCGACGACGTCGACACCGTGGCGCCCGCTTTCGAGCATCAGCCGCGCCGCTTCGACGCGCAGCCGCTCGACCGCCTTGGCGGGCGTCTGCCCCGTTTCCGCGCGGAACGCACGCGTGAACTGCCGCGGGCTCAGATGCGCGGCGCTCGCCAGTTCGTCGACCGACAGTTCGGCCCGCAGATTCTGCTTCGCATAGGTCAGCGCGTTCTGAATGCGATCCGATTTCGGCTCGAGGTCCAGCAGCGCGGAAAATTGCGACTGCCCGCCCGCGCGCCGGTGATACAGCACGAGTTGCCGCGCGACCGTGCGCGCCGTGTCGATGCCGGCGTCCTTCTCGACGAGCGCCAGCGCCAGATCGACGCACGCGCTCATGCCCGCCGAGGTCCACACCGACCCGTCGATGATGAAAATGCGGTCTTCCTCGATCTTCACGTCCGGATAATCGCGCCGCATCTTTTCCGCGAAAAACCAGTGCGTCGTGGCACGCCGGCCGGCCAGCAGCCCCGCTTCGGCAAGATTGAACGCGCCCGTGCACGTCGAGCCGATGCGCCGGACATGCGGCGCCGAGCGCTTCAAAAATTCGACGACCCCGGGCGGCGACACCAGCGCGTCGTTGTCGCCGACCACGAGCAGCGTGTCGAACGGGCTGTCGTCGAATTTCTCGGTCGTCACCGAAAACCCCGACGAACCCCGCACCGGACCGCCGTCTTCGGAAAGCAGCACAGACTCGTATACCGGCTTGTCCGCCACCCGGTTCGCGAATTCGAATACGGACAGCACCGACAGATTCATCACCTGAAAGCCCGGAAACAGCACCACGCCCACGCGCAACATAGCGATTCCTTACTCATGTCTTAAAAGGTGGCATCTATGACATTGCCGCCGTGTGAGTATGCACCTATTCTTCGGGTCATGCAGCAACGCATCGCATTCGAACCGAACTGAATCCACTCACTTACTGGAGGCTGAACATGTCGAACACATCATTCAAAGGTACCGCTGTCGTCACGGGCGCATCGACTGGCATTGGCGCTGTCTACGCGCAACGTCTCGCGCGCCGCGGCTACGACCTGATCGTGGTTGCCCGCAACCGCTCGCGCCTCGAAGAGCTGGCGACGCGCATTACGAACGAAACGGGCCGCTCGGTGGAAATCGTCACCGCCGACCTCTCGAAGGACGAAGACATCCGTCGCGTCGAAAACGTGCTGCGCACCGACGCGAGCATCACGATGCTCGTCAATAACGCCGGCATCGGCGCCGCGCTGCCGCTGTTGAACTCGGACGTCGACGCGATGGAATCGATGATCAAGCTCAACGTCGTGTCGCTCACGCGCCTCACGTACGCCATCGCGCCGGCCTTCGTCGCGCGCGGCGGCGGCAGCATTATCAATGTCGCGTCGATCGCGGGTGTCGCGCCGGAGATTCTGAACGGCGTGTATGGCGGCACGAAGTCGTTCGTGGTCGCGCTCACGCAGTCGCTGCGTCATGAACTCGGCGACAAGGGCGTGCGTGCGCAGGCCGTGCTGCCGGGCGCCACGCGCACCGCCTTCTGGGGCATCGCAGGTCAGCCGGTCGAAAACCTGCCCGCGCAGATCGTGATGGACGCGGGCGATATGGTCGACGCCGCGCTCGCCGGCTTCGATCAGGGCGAAACGGTGACGATCCCGTCGCTGCCCGATGTGGCCGACTGGAACGCATTCGAAGCGGCACGCCAGGCGTTGATGCCGAATCTGTCGCGCAGCAAACCGGCCGAGCGTTTTGAGGTGGCACAAGCAACGTAATGCCTGTAGTGCATCGGTGAGTACCGGCGCCGCGTCGTTGAGCGAACGTCGCGGCGCCTTCGCATCCAGCCGGGGCGAATGTGTGGACGCGGTATCGCAAGCCCCGATGCAGTGCTCCGTAGAATCGGGCGCGTGGATGCGGTTTCTCGACCACTGTTTGATACGGAGAGCGACACGACCGATGTATCGTCAACCGCTTCGCACACCTGGCTGCACGTGCAGCCAGGCGACGCGGCATCGGACCATACGGCGCAACGACGCCATCGACAGCACTCGCGGCCGCCGGACACCCATCCGGAAAAGCCCACCGATAAGCCCATCCACCTCGGTCTACTGATTCCTGAAATCCGGGCGGTACAGAAAGTGCGAGAGAAGCAGCGAGCGGCGACGTTCGCAGTGCGGGCACCGCGCAAGCCGTCATATCGAAAGACGCTGGCGGCAAAGTCACGGTTCAGGTGCTCGGGGAAAAAGGCAAGCTCGACCACATGCAAAACGACCGACCTGCATGGCGGTTCGGTCGGATTCCGGTATCGAACGATCGAGGGAGCGACAGCTTCGTACGTCGTCCAGCAAGCGCGGTAATCCCCACATCGCAAGCGGGCGCTAGTTCGCGAGCGCCTTGAGTTGCGCGTGCAACGAATCGGGAATGTCGATGCCGTCCCGGATTGCCGCCTGGGCGAGATCATGTCGCCGCTGGCCGGGTAAGCGGACATCCGGGTCCTGGAGCAGGCTTTCGATCAGCGCCTCGACACGCGACAGGTACAGGTCGTTGCCGGCAAGCGCACCCGGATCGACCGCCCAGAACAGATGACCGATGCGTGAACGTTCGCCTTCCTCGGTCAGGAACGATCCTGCTTCGTACCCGAAGTTTGCGCCCGCCAGCGCGGCGGCGAGCAGCTCGACCATCAACGCGAGCATGGCGCCCTTTGCCCCGCCGAACGGCAACACCATGCCGTCGAGCGCGGCCTTTGCGTCGGTGGTCGGCGTGCCGTCGCGCGTGGTCGCCCAACCTTCGGGAATCGGCTTGCCCTCGCGCGCGGCGATCATGATCTTGCCGCGCGCCGCCTGCGAAAGCGACAGGTCGATCAGCAGCGGCTCGCCCTTGCGGCGCGGAAACACCGCGGCAATCGGATTGGTGCCGAACAGCGGATGACGGCCGCCCCACGCCGGCATCGCGCCTGGCGAATTGCTGAACGCCAGTCCGACAAGGCCGGCTTTCCCCAGCGCTTCGAGGTGGTACGCGCCGACGCCGAAGTGATGGCTGCGCGTGACGCTCGCGACCGCGCTGCCGTGTTCGCGCGCGCGCGAGATCAGCGTTTCGATGGCAAGCGCACAGGCCGGAAATGCCATGCCGTCAGCTGCATCGACAAGCACCGCCGCATTGCGCGATGCAACCACCGAGGGCCGCGCGTGCGGATCGACGCGGCCGTTGCGCAATTGCGCGATATACATCGGCAGCCGCGCGACGCCGTGCGACGACAGGCCGCGCTCGTCCGCATAGACGAGCGCGCGCGCCGTGGTCACTGCCGTTTCGTGCGGCGCGCCGGTGCGTTCGACGGCGCTCGTTGCAAGCGCAAGCAGGACATCGGGTGAAACACGCGTCATGGCTGGATTCCTTTTCACGTTGTTGCGGCCGGGACGCGCCGAAACCGGCCGCAACGCCCCGCCCTGTCAGTTCGAATGGTCGCGCGCGAAAGCCGGCGGCGCGCCGCCTTCGGCCTCGCCCGCTTGCGTTTGCGGCTCGTCGCGCAGCACGTCTTCCGGCGGCGCCGCGAGAAACGCGCGCGCGGCACGCGCATCGAATGCGCCTTCCCAGCGCGCAATGACGATCGTCGCCACCGCGTTGCCGATCATGTTCACGATCGCGCGCACTTCGTTGAGCACGCGATCGATGCCGAGAATCAGCGTGATGCCCGCCACCGGAATGATATTGTGCGTCGACAGTGTAGCGGTAAGCGCCACCAGCGCGGCGCCTGCCACGCCCGCGCCGCCCTTCGACGTCAGCATCAGCACCGCAAGCAGGCCAAGCTGTTGCCACAACGTCAGATGCGTGTTGGTGGCCTGCGCGATAAAGAGCGATGTCATCGTCAGATAGATCGCGGCGCCGTCGAGGTTGAACGAGTAGCCGGTCGGCAGCACGAGACCGACCACCGTCTTCGGGCAGCCGAGGCGCTCGAGCTTTTCCATGAGCCGCGGCAGCACCGATTCGGTGGTCGACGTGCCGAGCACGATCAGCAGTTCCTCGCGCAAATACTTGAGCAGCGGCCACAACCCGACACCGGCCCAGCGGCAGATCGTGCCGAGCACGAGCACGATGAACAGAATGCTCGTCACGTAGAAACACACGATCAGCAAACCGAGCTGCTGCAGCGTCGTGATGCCGTACTTGCCGACCGTAAACGCCATCGCACCGAATGCGCCGAGCGGCGCGAGCCGCATGATCATCTCGACGATACTCATCAGTACGTCGCTGGTCTGCTCGATCACGCGCATGAGAAAGCGGCTGCGGCGCGAGCCCAGCGAAAGCGCAATGCCGAACAGCACCGAGAACAGCAGCACCTGCAGCAGATCGCCGCGCGCGAAGGCGCCGACCACCGAGTTCGGCACGATCTGCTCGAGGAAATTCGTCGACGCCTGATTGTGCACTTCGGTCACGTAACGTCCGACTGCTTGCGGATCGAGCGTCTTCGGATCGATGTTGAGACCCGCGCCCGGATGCAGCACATTCGCGACGACCAGCCCGATAACGAGCGCGACTGTCGTGACGATTTCGAAGTAAAGGATAGTCTTCAGGCCGACCCGGCCCACCGACTTCAGCGACTCCATCCGCGCGATGCCGACCGACACGGTGCAAAAGATCACGAGCGTGATCAGCATCTTGATGAGGCGGATGAAGGTGTCGCCGAACGGCTTCATTTGCACGCCGAGGTCCGGCGTGAAGTGACCGACGAGAATGCCGGCAGCAAGTCCGATCAGGACTTGCACATAGAGATGTCGTAGCACGCGCAAGATGGTGTCTCCTCCACTCGCTGCTGCTTTGCTGGAAATGGACAATGCCGCGCGACGCGTGCCGGGCTTGCTATGCGTCCATCTGCCCGTGTGCGTGGTAAGGAACGACGCGTTGCGCGAACAATGCATGTGCGGCACCGCGCGCGGGCGCATAGTGCACCCGCGCGTGTACCGTCAACGCCTGGCTTTTCGGCTTCGCCTGTCGGCGTTGCTTTCGGGCCGTACGATCAGCCTTACGTCCGGCCGATCAGGCGCTCTCGAACAGACGCGTCAGCACGAACTCGCGATGGCCGAGCGCTTCAGCGGACGTGAAACGGCCGTTGATCGTCGCCATCATCGATTCGAGCAGCTTGTCGCCGGCCTGGTCGAGGTTCTGCTCGCGTTGCAGCAGGCCCGACACGTCGACGTCGATGTGCTCGCTCATCGTGCGGACGGTGCGCGGATTCGCGCAGATCTTGATAACAGGCACGATCGGATTGCCGATCACGTTGCCCTGGCCGGTCGGGAAGAAGTGCACCGCAAAGCCCGATGCCGCGCACAGCGTGACCATTTCCGCGGCCGCCGACGACGAATCCATAAACCACAGGCCCGAATGCGTCGGTTCTTCCGCCTTGTCGAGCACGCCGTCGATCACACACTTCTTGCCGATCTTCTGGATATTGCCGAGCGCCTTTTCCTCGATCGTCGTGAGGCCGCCCGCGATATTGCCTTTGGTCGGCTGCGATTCGGAGAGGTCGTCGGTCTTCCAGCGGTTGATCATGTCCTGATAGCGGTCGAACATGAACTGGAAGCGCTCGCGCACCTTGTCGTTCGCGCAGCGCGCGGCGACGATCTGTTCGCCGCCCGTCAGCTCTGACGTCTCGCCGAACACAAGCGTCGTGCCGAGGCCATACAGCTTGTCGAACGCGTTGCCGACCGTCGGGTTCGCGCCGCAGCCCGAGGTCGTGTCCGATTCGCCGCACTTGGTCGATACCCACAGATCGGAAATCGGGCACTCGACGCGATCGAGCGAGGTGGCGTACTGCACCATCTCCTTAGCGGCCTTCGACGCACGCATGATCGTGTCGTGATCGCCGTGCAGTTCGATGCCGAAGCCCATCACCGGTTTGCCCGACTTCGCGATGCCATCGACCACGCGCTTGGTCCAGCCTTCTTCGATGCCGATCACGACGACCGCCGCGACGTTCGGGTTGCAGCCCGCGCCGATCAGCGTGCGGAAATGCAGATCGAGGTCGGCGCCGAATTGCAGGCGGCCATACGGGTGCGGCAGCGCCATCGTGCCTTTGATGTTGTTTTCGACCGCCAGCGCCGCCGCATTCGACAGGTCGTCGACCGGCAGAATGATCACATGGTTGCGCACGCCAACGCGGCCGTTGTCGCGGCGATAGCCGCGGAAAGTGGTGTTCTTGTCAATCACGCTCATGATGTGTCTCGATGTCTTGGATGTAGGGACGATGCAAAGCGGGTAGCCGGAATGAATAACCGGGGCGGCCAGCCTCGGGGTTTACCAGCGCTTCGTCTTGATGTTGTGCACGTGAGCGTGCTCGCCTGCCTTGATCGGCGCCACGACCTTGCCGATATCGACGCCGTACTTGAACACCGTGTCGCCGACGGCCATGTCCTTCAATGCGACCTTGTGGCCGATCGGAATGTCCTGCTTCGCCGATACCGTCACGATTTCGTCATCGTCCATGATCCACGCATTCAGTTGCGTGCCTGCCTTGATGCCTTCCACCACCGCAACGCCGACGGTGTCCTTCGATTCATGCAGCACGATGTGAATCGTTCTTTGTGACGGCTTTACCGCGCCTGCTTCGGTGTTGCTCATTGAAATGTCTCCAGGGTGGTTGGTTGGTCGGTCGGCTCGTGTGTCGTCCGTGGAAATTATCTTAGGCGGCGACATTGCCTATGTCAACCATATCATCTATATGTGTTCAATGAGCCGGATGAAGTAGAATTCTGACAAAGCGATTGCATCGCCGGCATGCTGCGAGAAAAGGAACAAGGGGCACCCGCCATGAACACGCCGACCATCATCAGTACGACTTCCGCCATCGGCGGCACGCGTTACAAGGAAGTGAAGAACGCGATGCTTGCGGCGCTATCGGCGCACGAATGGAAAGGCGGCGAGACGATCCCTTCCGAAAAGCGCCTCGCCGAACGCTTCGGTGTGTCGATCGGCACGTTGCGCAAGGCGATCGACGAACTCGTCGCGGACAATATCCTCGTGCGCCATCAGGGGCTCGGCACCTTCGTTGCCCAGCACCAGCGCGACCGTCATTTCTTCCGCTTTTTCCGCGTCGTGCGCGCGGACGGCGACAAGACCTATCCGACCGTGAGCCTCGTGTCGTTCAGGAAGGCCAAGGCAACGCGCGAAGTCGCGGCGCTGCTCAATATCGACACCGGCGCGCGCGTCTTCACGTTCCTGAACCAGCTCGCACTGCACGGCGAAAAGGTGATGACCGAGAACATCACAGTGCCGGAGTCACGCTTTCCGGGACTCAGCGAGGCGACGCTGCGCGAGCGGCCGAGCACGCTCTACAACCTCTACCAGGACGTGTTTCACATCAACGTGGTCGGCACCGACGAACGCGTGCGCGTCGCGCTGGCCGACGAGCTTGAAAGCGCGTTGCTCGGCGTCGAGGCGGGCGCGCCGATTCTCGAGATCCGGCGCGTCGCGTATTCGTATCACCACGTTCCCGTCGAAGTGCGCATCTCGCACGTCAATACCGAGCACTACGAATATGTGGGTGCTTCGGCATCGCACGACGAAGCTTCGTGACCCGCGGTATACGCGACCGTATTCTGGTAATTTGCAATCGGCGAAACGATCACCTACACTCGCTACTCATACAGATGATGTAAATCATAAAGCTGCGGTTCGCGCTCGCCGCCAACTATCAGGAGACCCTCACAATGCATACCTCCCTGCTTTTACCAAGCTCCGAAGCGGTCCATCCCTTCCGTCGCCCGACTTCTCGTCGCGCCGCAACGAATCCTTAATATTGGCGACTCATACTGCGCCGCTCCGTCCCCGGAAACTTTTCTAACGATTCGCCGTGCCGTTCCTCTCGCAAGGAGTGTCGAGCAATGAGCTTTCGCAAAGTCGCCGTCATACTTTCCGCGCTGGCCGCGCTGTTGGTCTGCACTGTCGCCCGCGCCGACATGACAGAGATCAAGATTGCGCGCCAGTACGGCGTCAGTTACTTGCCGCTGATGCTGATGCAGGACCAGAAACTGCTGGAAAAACACGCCGCACAACTGGGCATTGCCAATCTGAAGGTATCGTGGGTCGAATTCGCGGGCGGCAACGTGATGAACGACGCGCTGCTGTCCGATTCGCTGCAGATTGCTTCGGGCGGCGTCGCGCCGCTCGTGCTGCTGTGGTCGCGCACCCATGGCACGCCACTCGAAGTGAAGGCGCTGGCCGCGATCAATTCGATGCCGCTGCTCCTGAACACGACAAACGCCGCAGTGAAAACCGTGAAGGACTTCTCCGGTAAGGACAAGATCGCGCTGCCGGCCGCCAAGGTATCGATTCAGGCGATCACGCTGCAAATGGCGGCGGAAAAGGCCTTTGGCGCCGGCAACCAGGGGCAACTGGACAAATACACGGTGTCGCTGTCGCACCCGGATGCGCAGCAGGCGCTGCTCTCGGGCAGCAGCGAGGTGACCGCGCATTTCGGCTCGCCGCCGTTCCAGGAGCAGGAGCTCTCGCATCAGAACGTGCATACGGTGCTGAATTCGTACGACATCCTCGGCGGCAAGTCGACGTTCAATCTCGTCTGGTGCACGTCGAAGTTCTATCAGCAGAACCCGAAGCTCGTGCAGGCGTTCATGGCCGCGCTCGACGAAGCCGAAGCGTCGATCAACAAGGACAAGCACGCTGCCGCGCTCGCTTATCTGCGCATCAGCAAGGACAAGAGCAGCGTCGACGAAATCGAGAAGATGATCTCGGCGCCTGACGTGCAGTTCACGACAGTCCCGCAAAACACGGTCAAATACGCGGACTTCATGGCGCGCACCGGCCTCATCAAGACGAAGCCGGCGACGTGGAAAGACCTGTTCTTTCCAACCGCGCAATCTCAGCAAGGGAGCTGACCATGTTTTCGATGCGTAATTCCAGCGGCGCGTCCTCGTCGGGGCACGCGCCGGGCGATGCGCCGCTGCTCGACGTGAAGGGCGTCACGCTGCAATACAAGACGCGCAAGCATCTCGTGATGGCGACCTATCGCGTCGACTTCCAGGTGTTCCAGGGCGATCGTTTCGTCCTGCTTGGCCCGTCGGGTTGCGGCAAGTCGACCTTGCTGAAAAGCGTCGGCGGCTATCTGCCGCCCACCGAAGGCTCGATCACGCTGAAGGGCAAAACCATCACGAAGCCGGGCCCGGACCGCATGATGGTGTTTCAGGAGTTCGATCAGCTGCTGCCGTGGAAAACCGTCAAACAGAACGTGATGTTTCCGCTGCTGTCGTCGCGGCGCCTCAACGCACGCGAAGCGGAACAGCGCGCGATGCACTACATCGACAAGGTCAACCTCACGAAATTCGCCGATAGTTACCCGCATACGCTGTCGGGCGGCATGAAGCAGCGCGTCGCGATTGCGCGCGGCATGGCGATGGAACCCGACATTCTGCTGATGGACGAACCGTTCGCCGCACTCGATGCGTTGACGCGCCGCAAGATGCAGGACGAGCTGCTCGCGCTGTGGCAGGAAACGCGCTTCACCGTGCTGTTCGTCACGCACTCGATTCCGGAAGCGATCAAGGTGGGCAGCCGCATTCTGCTGCTGTCGCCGCATCCGGGCCAGGTGAAGGCCGAGCTCAACACGGCCGTATCCGGCGAAGCCGCGGTCGCGCTCGAAAAGCGCATCCAGCACATGCTGTTCGAAGACGAGATCGAAGAGGCCGAGAATGTCTAACGGTACTATCCGGGGCGCCGCGTCCGCCACTGCTTTTCCCCCTTCATCGGGCCGCGAATCGGGCCGTGAATCCGCCCATGAAGCGGCAGCCGGCCTGGTGTCGGCGCCGCGCGAAGAGATCGTTCGCGAGACGAGCGACACGCATCAGTTCAGCGTCGTCGAAAAGCCATTGTCGATGTTCGAACGGCTTTACAACCAGGGATGGATTCGGAAGTTCGTGATTCTCGCGTTTCTCGCGATCGTGTGGGAAGTGTACGGGCGCATTCTCAACAATGCGCTGCTGTTCCCCACTTTTAGCGCGACGGTCGAAGCGTTCGTCACGAGCATCGCGAGCGGCGAACTGCCCGGCAAGGCGTGGGCGTCGATTCATGTGCTGCTGATGGGCTATGCATGCGGCATCGTGCTCGCCGCGGTGCTGACGGCAGCGGCTATCACGTCGCGCATCGGCACGGATTTCCTTGAAACGATGACGTCGATGCTGAATCCGTTGCCCGCGATCGCGCTGCTGCCGCTCGCGCTGATCTGGTTCGGTCTCGGCAACGGCAGCCTGATTTTCGTGCTCGTGCATTCGGTCACGTGGTCCGTCGCGTTGAATACGCATTCGGGATTCCTATCGGTCAGCAATACGCTGAAGATGGTCGGGCGCAACTATGGGCTGCGCGGCGGCCGTTATGTGACGAAGATTCTCGTGCCCGCCGCGTTCCCGAGCATTCTGACGGGCCTGAAAATCGGCTGGGCGTTCGCATGGCGCACGCTGATCGCCGCGGAACTCGTGTTCGGCGTGAGCTCCGGTTCGGGCGGCCTCGGCTGGTTTATCTACGAGAACAAGAATCTGCTCGATATCGCGAATGTGTTTGCCGGACTGTTCACGGTGATTCTGATCGGCCTCGCGGTCGAGAACCTGATCTTCCGCACGCTCGAACGGCATACGGTGCAGCGTTGGGGCATGCAGTCGTGAGCGGTATGCCGGCGCCCGAAAAACGCGCGACACATGCGCCGCGCGACGTGCTCGCCGCGCGCGCGGTCGCGGAGCGAAAACGTTGAGCACGCAACTCGCGTTGCTCGTCATCGGCGGCAGCGCGATTGCGGGCTTCGTATCGGGTCTTGCCGGTTTTGCGTTCGGCCTCGTGGCAATGGTGTTCTGGGCGTGGACGCTGCCGCCACAAGCGATCGGGCCGATGCTCGTGGTCGGCTCGCTGGTGGGCCAGGTGCTGACCGTCGGTACCGTGCGCGGCCAGATTCGCCCCAAAGTGATCGGGCCGTTTATTGCAGGCGGATTCATCGGCGTGCCGATCGGCGCCGCCCTGCTGCCGATGATCAATCCGACCGGGTTCCGCATCGGCGTCGGGCTGCTGTTGATTGTCTATTGCGGCGTGATGCTGGCCGCAAAGAGTCTGCCGAAGGTGACCGCGGGCGGCGCATGGGCCGATGGCGGCATCGGCGTGATCGGCGGTATTCTCGGAGGCATCGCGGGTCTCGTGGGCCCCGCGCCGACGGTGTGGTGCATGCTGCGCGGCCATCACAAGGACTTGCAGCGCGCGATCTGCCAAAGTTTTTTTATCGCCATGCAGTCGCTGACGCTGGTCACCTATGCGCTGACCGGCCTTATCGACCGGCAGACGCTCACGCTATTCGCATGGATGGTGCCGTCCACCCTGATTTTCGCGTGGCTCGGTTCGCGTCTGTACGTGCGCATCTCCGATACCGCATTCAAGCGCGTGCTGCTCGTGCTGCTGTTTGCATCGGGGGCAGCGCTGCTCGGCACTTCGCTCGTCCACGCATTGCGCTAACCGCGCGCGTCAACGTAGGCCGCCCTGGCGGCCAGTTCGCGGAGAACCCGCCATGAGTGCGATTCGTTATTTCGTCACGTTTCTCTCGGTTGCCCGGCACGGTTCGTTCGCCGCCGCTGCCGACGAGGTATGTCTCACGCAAGCCGCCGTGAGCCAGCAGATGCGTTCGCTCGAACGCGATCTCGACATGGTGCTGTTCGAACGCACGCCACGCTCGGTTTCGCTGAGCGAACAGGGCCGCACGATCCTGCCGCTCGCCGAAACGCTGGTGGCGAACTACCGCAAGATTCTCGCGGCCGGCGAGCGCGACGAAGTGGCCGGCGTCGTGCGCGTCGGCGCGCTCGTTTCGTCGCTGATGGGCGCGTTCGCCGATGCGATGCTGAACCTGAAGCGCCGCTATCCGCGGCTCGAGCTCAAACTCTTCACCGGCCTGTCGAGCGATTTCGCGACACGCGTGGAGAGCGCGGAGCTCGATGCGGCCATCGTCACGCAATCGCCGGCCGGATTTCCTCCAACACTCAAATGGACCGCGCTCTACAGCGAGCCGATGGTACTCATCACGTCGACGGAAGATCCGCGTACCGACGTCGACGCGTTATTGCAGGAGCCGTATATCCGTTTCGACCGGCAGACGTGGACCGGCATCCTGATCGAAGAGGCATTGCAAGGGCTCGGTGCATCGGTGCGCGACATCATGGAGTTGAATTCGCTCGAGGCGATCTGCGAAATGGTGAAGCGCGGCTTCGGCGTGTCGATCGTGCCGCGTCTTGCGAATGCGAACTGGAATGCGGAGTCGGGCCTGCGTGTGATCGCGCTGCCGGAGCGTATCGCGCCGCGCCGCGTCGGTTTGCTCGAACGCCGCGAGCATGACCGCGAAGCGTTCACCGACGCGGTGAAGCGTCATTTCACCGGCGGCGCCGACGAGCCGGCCGCGACCGGTTCGCGCGGTGCGGGCGCCGGGTCTGCTGCCACGGCCGGTGCCGGCGTGACATGAGGCGCGTCGTCGAGCAGCGACTGACCAGGCCGCACGCGGGTGAACTGCACGCGGCGGCGCGTCGTTTCGAGTGCGCCGTCGTCGAGCATGCGCAGGCACATATATTCGGACGTCTCAAGATCGCCCGCGTCAGGAAAATCTTCGCGGAAATGCGCGCCGCGCGAGTTCTCGCGCAGCAACGCCGATTCGGTGATCGCGCGGCTTACGAGCGTGAGGTTCTGCAGATTCAACCAGTCGTGCCACGACAGATTGAATCGCAAATCGCGGCCGTCGATGCCGGTGCGATCGAGCCGCGCCTCGATATCGAGCAAGGCATGGCGGGCGCGCTCGAGGCCCTGCGCGTCGCGCAGAATGCCGACATCGTTCCACATCAGGTCGTAAAGCGTTTCTCGAATCGCTTCGAGGTCTCCATTGGGCTTGCGCGTAAGCGGCGCGCGGCACCGTTCGACCGCGCGTTCAATCTGGTCGCGGTCCGCTTCTTCGTAGCGCCCATTGCGCGGCACCCATTGCGCGAGCGTCTCGCCAGCAATGCCGCCGAACACAGTCGAATTCGCGACGCCGTTGCCGCCGAGGCGATTCGCGCCATGCACGCCGCCCGCATCTTCGCCGGCCACGAACAGGCCCGGTAGCGTGGTCGAACAATCGGCCTCGAATGCCACGCCACCCATCATGTAGTGTGCGGTCGGCACGACTTCGACCTGACCGCCCGCCAGATCGAAGCCGCAATCGGCGCAGCGCTCGACCATGCCCTTGAAGCGCTGGCGCACCGAGTCGGGCCCGAGATGATCCATGCGCAGATAGACGCCGCCGTTCGGCGTCGCATTGCCCGCGCGCAGCTCGCGGAAAATGCTGCGCGACACGATATCGCGCGTCGCGCGTTCGCCGCGCGGATCGTAGCGATGCATGAAGCGTTCGCCGTCGCCCGTCAGCAAATAACCGCCCGCGCCGCGCAACCCTTCTTCGAGCACCGTGCCGGTCATGCGCGTATGCGTGCCGGCGAGGAGCCCGGTCGGATGGAACTGCACCATTTCCATATCGCGCAGCGTGAGCCCCGCGCGCATGGCCATCGCCATGCCGTCGCAGCTCTTGTCGCCGCTTGGCGTGTGGTACTTGTACATCGTCGGGCCGCCGCCGGTGGCGAGCAGCACCGCTTTCGCGCGCACCAATACGAATTCGCCGCTGCGCATGTCGATCATCAGCACGCCGGCGAGCGCGCCGCCCGACTGCGACTCGATGAATTCAACGGCGCGATGTTCTTCAAGCCGTGCGATGCCGCGTGCCCACACCTGCTCCGCAAGCCGGTTGATGATCTCGATGCCGGTCTGATCGCCCTTGTGCACCGTGCGATCGAAGGTTTGCCCCGCAAATGCCTTCTGCTTGAGCGTGCCGTCCGGATGGCGGTCGAAGAAGCAGCCCAATTCGTTTTCAAGCTCGTGAATGCGTTCGACCGCACGCGTGACGAGCGTCCACGCGAGGTCCTGGTTCGACAGCCATTTGCCGCCCTCGATCGTGTCCATGAAATGACGCTCGATCGAATCGCCTTGCGCAAGCGCGACGTTATATCCGCCCTGCACCATGCGCGTACAGCCGCATTTGCCGAGCAGCCCCTTCACCGCGATCGTGATGCGCAACTGCGGCGCGGCGGCATGCGCGTGCAGCGCGGCGAACAGGCCCGCGCCGCCGCTGCCGAGAATCAGGATGTCGGTGTCGTACTGCTTCATCTGCGTGAGCTCCGGAATCAGTCGGCTTTTCTTAAGGCTGCGCACGAACACCGAGCGACGCGAGCACCTTGTCGCGCTGCGACAGCGTGTTCCGCTGCACCGTCGAGTAGACGCTGCCGCCGTGGCTGTCCATCGCGACGAGCAACGGACCGAACTCGCCGATCCTGAAACGCCACAACGATTCGGGGTTCAGGTCGTCGAGATCGACATCTTCGATCTGCTCGATCCACGTCGTCTCGAGCGCCGCCGTGCCGCCGACAATCGCGAGATACACGCCGCCGTGCTTCGCGAACGCATCGGCGGAACGCTGCGCCAGACCGCCTTTGCCGATCACGATGCGCACGCCGTATTGCGCCATCAGCGGCTCGGTAAAGCGCTCCATGCGCATCGATGTCGTCGTGCCGATGCAGATCGGCTCGTAGCCGGCCGGGTTTTCATCCGATACGGGCACACGGCGCACATTCGGCGCCGTGTGGATGACCGCATGGCCGTTCAGATCGAAGCGTGTCTCGCGGCCGCGATCGAACATATGGATTTGCGTGGCGTCGCGAATGCCGAACAGCGTGCCGGTCAGCGTTACCATGTCGCCGATTTTCAGTGCGCGGATTTGCGCTTCGGTGACGGGCATCTGCAATATATGGTTCGTCATTGATCAGGTCTCCTCGCAGCCGGCGTCCTTTGGTCCCGGGTTGGGTGTGTTAATAGCCGTATTCGACTTCGCCGCGCGTCAACGTCGCGCGTGCGCGCCGCGCCGAATGGCATTGCATGTTGACCGCAACCGGATTCATCGTGATGTGCGTCGCGGCGAGTTCGACGTGCACCGCGAATGCGGTCGCATCGCCCCCGAGTCCTTGCGGGCCGACGCCGAGCTGATTCACCGCGGCCGATAGTTCTTCTTCGAGCGCCGCCGCATGCGGGTCGTCATTGCGTGTGCCGAGGGCGCGCGTCGCCGCGCGCTTCGCGAGCCACACGCACAGGTCCGAGGTGCCGCCCACGCCGACGCCGACAATCGTCGGCGGGCAGGTCTTGCCGCCGGCGTCGACCACGCAATCGATCACGAAACGCTTGATCGCGTCGATGCCGTCGGCGGGCGTGGCCATCTTCAGAAACGAATTGTTCTCGGAGCCGCTGCCCTTCGGGATCATCTCGATGACGAGCGTATCGGCGGCCGAGTCGAAGTCGATATGGATCGCCGGCATGAGCGGGCCGCATGACGTCTGCTGGTTTTGTCTCGTCAACGGATGCACGACCGACGAGCGCAGCGGATGCTCGCGCGTCGCGCGCTCGCAGCCGCGGCGGATCGCATCTTTCAGCGCGACGCCATCGAGCGCGAGGCCGGAGCCGATCGTGACGTTATAGATCGGCAGGCCCGTGTCCTGGCACAGCAGGTTGTCCTCGCTTTCGGCGACGCCGATATTCGTGCGCATGATGCCGAGCACGCGGCGCGCGGTGTCGTCGGTTTCCACGCGTTCAAGGCGCGCGATGCCGTCCTTGATGTCCGGCGGCAATTGCTTCAACGCGCGAATGTACAACTGCTTCGCGATTTCTTCGACTTGTTGCATGTCCATCGGGTGGTCTCCATCGCGCCCGAATGCAGGCACGCCTGGTCTTGTTGAATGAGTTGCGCTCATAACGTGAGCGACAGCGCGAATGCGAGGCCGATCACGAGCGCGCCGCCCGCGGTCGCTGCGATCAGATCCTTGCGCAGGCCGCTCCACGGCCGGTATTCGATCAGCAGAAGCCGCACGCCGCCGATCAGATGCGCGGCCAGCAGCGTGACGAGCCCCCATTCCGCGAAGACAAATGCAGGCTGGCGCGTCACGGCGAGAAATGAATCGAATGCCGCGGCGCCGTGCAATGCGGTGCCGAGCGCCCAGAAATGCATCGGCAGGAAAACGGCGAGCGCGAGTCCCGACAGGCGATGCACGAGAAACGCCCACCATGCGGGATGGTTGCGCGCGCGCGCGTCGGCACGACGCCCCGGCGTTTTGCGCCGGCCCACGGCAGCGGCACTGCCGGCGTGCGATGCGTCGAGTTCGCTCATAGCGGCCCTCCGGTCAGCGCGAATACCGCGCGCAAGCCTGCCATGGCGAGCAGCAGTCCGATCAGCACGCTGACCGCGAATACGCTTGCTCCGCGCCAGCCGAGCCATTCCTCGGCGATACGCCGCAAGCCGACCGGCACGTGCGCGGCGGCGGCGAGTACGAATACCGCATAAAACAGGCCCCAAACCACGTTGCCGTGCAGCCGCGCGAGAATCGCGCCCGCGGAAAGGCCGCCGTGCACGACGGCGATCATCGTGATCAGATGCACGGTCACGCACACCGCGAGCACCATCGCCGAAATGCGCTGTACGCGCCAGCCGCTTACCGCCGCCTTCATTCGAGTGCTCCTTGCGGCGCTTTGCCGTTCAGGCGCTTCAGGCCCGCGATACTCGCGGTCGGCGCAAGCGACTTCGGGCAGCGTTCGGTGCATGAACCGAGGGTATGACACGAATGGCAGCCCGCATCGTTCGATATTGCGGCAATACGCGCCTCTTGCTGCGTGTCGCGCACATCGTTGACGAGCGTCCATGCGCGGTTGAGCGCAGCCGGGCCGAGATAGTCAGGATTCCATGCAACGACATCGCAGCTCGCATAGCACACGCCGCAGCCGATGCATTCGATGCCGGCGTCGGCGGCCTTGCGTGCGGACGAAGCCGGATCGACACGTGCGGCGGGCTCGGCGCGCGTGCGCTGGCCTGCGAAATAGCCTTTCGCGTCGCGCCATTTGTCGAAGAAACCGGTCATGTCGGTGGCGAGGTCTTTGACCACCGGCAGATGATTGAGCGGCGCGATCTCGAGCACGTCGTCCGCGTGGCGCAGTACTTTCGTCACATGGGTGCGGCAAGTCCAGCGCGCGCGGCCGTTGACCGTCATCGCACACGAGCCGCACATGCCGACACGGCACGCAAAGCGATACGAGAGCGTCGCGTCGAGATGGCGCTGGATATGAATGACCACGTCGAGAACCGTCTGGCTCTCCATGCGCGGCACGTCGAAGCGCTGAAACTCGCCTTCGTCCGCACCGCGCCAGACGCTCACTTTCAGGGTTGTGGGGGTTGCGCTTGGCATCCTGGCTGTATTGATTCGCGTGATAGCGAAGCCAGTCTAAGGCGCTCGCGCAACGGCTGAAAGCCAAACATTTTTGCGGCGAGCTAAAGAATTTTTTATGCTCAGGGCGTGCCGGCCATGTTGCGCACCCAGGTAGCGAAATTTTCGTTTTCGAACTCGTACGCGTCCCGCGGCGACTTGACGACCACCCCTTTCGCCGCGAGCCGCCCAAGCGCGCGCTGGACATGCGTGGCGCCCAGCGCCTCGATGCCCAACAGTTTCTTGAAGTCTGCCACCGCCTCCCGGGAAAAAGGCCTGAAAAGCGAATTACCCGCGATTTCGCGGACCAGCAAGCGTTCGAGCGCGCTCAGGCCTTCCCACGTCGTTTCATGGCCTTCCGCGCCGGCCAGCTTTTCAAGCTGCAGCGCCACCGCTGCGTCGAACGACATTCTCGGCTGCATCATCAGCGTGATCGCCACTTCGAGCAGCGGTTCCGGCCGACGGTGAAACTGCGCGAACGCGGCCTTCAGCTTCTTCTCATTGAGTTTGCGCGAGGTTGCGGCGGCGAACCGTTTCGCCACGAATTGCACGAACGCTTCGTCGAGCAAAGGGAAGTCTTGCAGCGGATTGGCCGCCGAATAAAGCGGAGCGCGCGTGTCCGTGAAGACGTGCCCGAGCTGCGTGCGCGAGGAACCGGTGAAGACGACCCGGAGATTGTCCCGATACTTCGTCAGCGACGTACGCAGCGCGCGCGCCACATCTTCGCCTTCTTCGCTTCTGCCTAGCGACTGGGCTTCGTCGACGAGCAGCAGCACAGGCTTGCGCCGCGTCAGCTCACCGAGCAATTCGTCGAGCCGCAGTGCCGCGGCTGTCGCGGCCCGCTTTTTGTCGTCGTTGAGCTCGATTGCGCCTTCGATCGACGTGCCGGCAATTTCTGCCTTACCCCTTAACGACTTCACCGACGGCGCCAGCTTCGCTTTCAGCTTCTTCGCGAAGGTGTCGGGTTCCTGAGGCGCCTCTAGCGCGTGCAGCAGAGCGGCGCCGGGTGTTTGCCGCGTTTGCCAAAGATCAGCATAGACGACGTGGTAGCCCATTTGTTGGGCCGCGGGCGTCAGGTCCTGCCGCAGAAACACCGTTTTGCCCGTACGCCGCGGTGCAAAGATAGTGAGCGACGCGAGAATTCCCGAATTCAGCGCGGCCAGATAGGCGTTGGCCAGATCCGGGCGAGGAAAATGCCAGAGCTCGGTCAGCTTCATGAATTACACAGAATTATCGTCGACCCGAGTAATTATACAGATGGGTGATAATTTTGTGTAATGCCCACCCGGCAAGGCTCGGCGGACATCGGCGGCGCGCCGGCGCGCTTGCCGACTGCTTCAGGCTCCGCCTCGCCCGCTCAGGCTGCCTGGCGGTAATACAGGTTCTGCGGGTGACGCGCTTCGGCGAAAAAGAACCAGCGCTCGGCCACGAGCCCCGCGTACTGGATCGCACACGCGGCACACAGCAGCACCGCGGACAGCGCGACCGAACCGACGCTGCCGCCCAGCACAATCAGCACAAACGGCACCGGGAACGCCGCGATCAGAAATGTCCACTTGATGCGCTGCAGCGTTTGCGGCGTCTTGCCATGGAAGAACTCGCGCAGATTGAACGCACCGGCCGTGAAGCCGCGCGATCTCTGGACGACCTTCGCTGAGCGAATGCCGGTCGCGCTTTGCACGGTCGATTTCGGCCGCAAGCGCGCATTGCGCCTGAGCGCCGCGACGCGCCCAACACAGCCGGCCAGTGTCAGCACACAGGCGCACACCGCAAGGCCCGGCACGATGGCGGGCGCACACCACGCGGCGCTTGCCGCCGCGACCGTGAAACCCGACGCGCAACCGAGCAGCACGAAGTTCACCATCGTGAGCGGCGTCGCCCATTCCTGCAGGAAGCGCAAGCACGCATAGATCATCGAGGTGCAGACAAACAGCACGCCGCTTGCGAGCACGCCGATCGCGCCGACCGCGAGCGAATACGGTGCGCCAAGGGCATGCAACACGCCATACGCAAACACGCACGCAAGAAACACCGGTAACGCGAGGCATTCGCGCGACAGCCACGACGTGCGCCACATCGCAATGGCGCGCCACGCGCGCTCCGGATGCCCAAGGTGGAAAAACGATGCGAATAGCCCAAGCACGCCAAGCACGACCGATAACGCCGCGCCAACGATAAAAAACACCTGCGGCGGCATCGCGATCAGGCCCAGTCGCGCGGCAAGCTCGACGCCGAAGAGCGCGATCATCAAGCCTTGGCCCGCGCCGCTCAATGTCGTCAGAAATACGACTGAGAAAGCCGGATTCATGGTGTGGTTCTCCCGATTTTTTAAACGCGCGTCGCCATCGACGCGAGATCGACCGCGCCGTGCTCGAGCGCGGCCGGCCGCTCCATGGCGGTCTGGCCCGCGAGGTCCGCGCCCTCCGTACCCGAGCCGCACGAGCACGACCCGCTACCGCACGCAGTGGTCTTCTGCCGCGGCAGGTAGTGATTCGCCGGGCGCGTGCCCCACTCGGGCATCAGTTGATACCCGCCGCGCTCGCGGATCGCCTTCGATACGACGGATTCGGGATCGTGGATGTCACCGAAAAGGCGTGCCGACGTCGGGCAGGCAAGCACGCAGGCGGGCTTGCGGTCGCGCTCGGAGAACGACTCGTTGTGGATGCGGTCCGCGCACAACGTGCACTTCGTCATCTCCTTGCGTTCCTCGTCGAGCTCGCGTGCGCCGTAGGGGCACGCCCACGCGCAGTACTTGCAGCCGATACAGCGGTCGAAATCGACAAGCACGAGACCGTCTTCCTTGCGCTTGTAGCTCGCGCCGGTCGGACACACGGGCACGCACGGCGGGTCCTCGCAGTGCAGGCACGACTTGGGAAAGTGAATCGTATCGGCGAGCGGAAATTCGCCGGCCTCGAACGTCTGCACGCGGTTGAAAAACGTGCCCGACGGGTCCGCATCGTACGGACGCGCGTCCGACAGGCTCCCCGCCTCGCCGGATGTGTTCCATTCCTTGCAGCTCGTCACGCATGCGTGGCAGCCCACGCAGACGTTCAGATCGATCACGAGCGCCATCTGGGTCATGGGGTGTTCCTCTCAAATGTCTTTCGAAGATTTGACTGTCCGGCGCAAACGCGCCGCGAATTCGCCGCGCCCCGCGAAATAGGTCTGCACGATGCGCTTGAACGTGCCGACCGATCCCGGCAGCGGCTGCATCGGCGCGAACTGCGGCAGCGTGTGATCCGCATCCGCTTCGGCCGGATAGACGCGCACGCGCACGTCGTACCACGCGGCCTGGCCGGTAATCGGATCGGAGTTGGAAATGCGCGAAGGCGTCTGCGCAGAAGCGGCTTCGCCGCTCGCATGACGATCGGCTCTGCCATGCGCCGGCAGTTCGTCGGTGATCAGGTGATTGAGCAGGAAGCCGCGCTGCGATTCGTTCGCGTCGGGCCCGAGATTCCATGCGCCCGCGGCCTTGCCGATCGCGTTCCATGTCCAGACCGTGCCCGGTTCGACCGCTTCGCTATAGCGCGCCATGCAACGCACCTTGCCCCATTGCGATTCGACGTAAATCCAGCCGCCGTCTTCAATGCCCTGCTCGGCCGCCATGCGCGGATTCATAAACAGATAGTTTTCGCCGTGAATCTGGCGCAGCCACGCGTTTTGCGAGTCCCACGAGTGATACATCGCCATCGGCCGCTGTGTGACCGCGGCAAGCGGAAAGCGCGCGAGATCGGTGGTGCCGCGCTCGAGCGGTTCGTACCAGAAAGGCAGCGGGTCGAAGTAGCGCTCGACGCGTTCGCGCAGATGCTCGGGCGGCTGACGGCCTTGGGTCTTGCCTTGCGCAGCAAGACGGAATTTCTGCATCACATCCGAGTAGAGCGCAATCACGATCGGCTCGGGAAACTTGCGAAAGCCCTTTTCGACGGCGAATTGCAGATACGGACCGTTCTGGCCGCGCATGTACTGCAGCGTTTCAGGCAGCGTGTAGTGGAACACGCAGTTATGTTTTGCGTACTCGTTCCATTGGTTCGGGTTCGGCTTGCCGACCAGTGCGTCGCTGCCGTCCTCGCCGCGCCAGCCGATCAGGAAGCCGACGCCCGAGCCGGGCGCGGTTTCGTGACCGATGACGAACTCAGGATAATCGCGATACTTGCGCGTGCCGTCCGGCTTCGTGAATGCAGGCAGCTTGAGACGGCTGCCGAGCTCGATCAGCACTTCCTGGAACGGCCGGCATTCGCCGGTGGGCGGCACGACAGGCACACGCACCGAATCGACCGGTCCGTCGAATTCGGAGATCGGGCGGTCGAGCATCGACATCGCGTCGTGACGTTCGAGATACGTCGTATCCGGAAGAATCAGATCGGCAAACGCGGTCATCTCCGACTGGAACGCATCGCACACGACGATAAACGGGATCTTGTACTCGCCGTTCTCGTGCTTGTCCGCAAGCATCTTGCGCACTTCGACCGTGTTCATCGACGAGTTCCACGCCATGTTGGCCATGAAGATCATCAGCGTATCGATCGGATACGGATCGCCGCGCCATGCGTTAGTAATCACGCTATGCATCAGGCCATGCACCGCGAGCGGGTACTCCCACGAAAACGCCTTATCGATGCGCACCGGCTCGCCGTGTTCGTCGATGAACAGGTCTTCGGGCGCGGCCGGCCAGCCAAGCGGCCCGGTTGCAAGCGGTGTGTTCGGCTGCACCGCGTCCGGGCTGTTCGGCGGTTTCGCCGACGGCGGCACCGCGCGCGGAAACGGCGACTTGTGACGAAATCCGCCCGGCCGGTCGATCGTGCCGAGCAGCGACATCAGGACGGCCAGCGCGCGAATCGACTGGAAGCCGTTCGAATGGGCAGCGAGGCCGCGCATCGCATGGAATGCGATCGGATTACCGGTTACGGTCTCGTGCGTTTCGCCCCATGCATCGGTCCAGCGAATCGGCAGCGTAATCTTGTGATCGCGCGCGGTGTCGGCCATTTCGCGTGCGAGACGGCGGATCGTGTCGGCGGAAATGCCGGTGATCTCCGCGGCCCATTCGGGCGTGCATTGCGCGGCGCGTTCGCGCAGCAAGGCGAACGACGGCGTGACCGGCGTGCCGTCGTCGAGCGCATAGCGGCCATCGAGCGCGGGCTTTGTGCCGGGCGTGTGATGCAGCACCGGACGCTGGCTTGCGCTATCCCACCATAGATGGTTTTGCGGAAACAGCGGATTGCTTTCCGCCGCGTCGGGATTGCGCACGAACAGGCCGAATTCGTCGCTTTGCTCATTCATGTTGAGCAGTTCAGCTGCATTCGTATAGCGCGTGACGAATTCGTGATCGTAGCTGTCGGTGGCGAGCAGTTCGTGGATCAGCGCCATAAACAGTGCGCCGTCGGTGCCGGGACGAATCGGCACCCATTCGTCGGCAATCGCTGCATAGCCGGTGCGCACCGGATTGATCGCAATAAAGCGGCCGCCCGCGCGCTTGAATTTCGAAATCGCAATCTTGAGCGGATTCGAATGGTGGTCCTCGGCCGTGCCGATCATCAGGAACAGCTTCGCGCGGTCGAGATCGGGGCCGCCGAATTCCCAGAACGAACCGCCTATCGTGTAGATCATGCCCGCAGCCATGTTCGCCGAGCAGAAGCCGCCGTGCGCCGCATAGTTCGGCGTGCCGTACTGCTTTGCGAAGAGGCCGGTCAGCGCCTGCATCTGGTCGCGGCCGGTGAATAGCGCAAACTGCTTCGGGTCGGTTGCGCGCAGATGTGCAAGCCGTTTTTCGAGCGTGGCGAACGCAACGTCCCACGATACCGGTTCGAACTGCGCCGTACCGCGCTCGGCGTTCGCCTTGCGCATCAGCGGTTGCGTCAGACGCGCCGGCGAATACTGCTTCATGATGCCCGACGAGCCCTTCGCGCAAATCACGCCCTGGTTCAGCGGATGCTCGGGATTACCGTCGATGTAGCGCACCTCCCCGTCGCGCAGATGTACGCGAATGCCGCAGCGGCACGCGCACATGTAACACGTCGTGGTCTTGACCTCGAGCTTCTCGTTTTGCGTACGCGCGTGATGTTCCATGCTTGCCTCATTAACTTGCGAAGTCCACCCGATAGAACAGACGGGAGTCCGCTTTTCATCGTAGAGGCGTTATAAGCAAATGAAAAATCGTTATTTCGAATTCGCGTTATCAAGCTGACCGATAGTTTTCGCGCGCTTCGCAAAGTTTGTCTCTATATCACCTTAAGCCTTTGATGGTGGGCGCATGCGAGCGCCAGCGCCCCCGAAAATTCTCACCTTTAGGAAGATTGAACGCGCGCAGCAGAAAGGCAAATGAATGGTGACGATCGGGAAAATGTCGGTGCCGCGCTTCATTAATGACGGCGCTGCGCCGCACAAAGGACAACACGTCCGGCGTTATGCGCCAAGCAACATTCCGCTTCGCATCGGCTCCATGCCGGTCACGCGCCCAAGCGGCGCGCCCGCCGTCACAAAGCGGATCGCGCGACGCATGTAGAGCACGCCGTCGTTGCGGCTTACGACGGTGGTGGTCGCGTCGGTCAGCGGGTCGACGATATCGAACAGCGGTTCGCCCGCGCGCACCATCGCGCCGATTTCGGCGCGATGCACAAGTATCCCGCTCGCCGGCGCAAATAGCTGTTCGCTGCCGGCAAGCGGCGTCGCGAGCATCAGGAGGGCGGGCAACGGTTTGGCTTCGCCGCGCAGTATGCCGCGCCGGGTCAGATAGTCGATCAGCGCGTCGGCATCGTGCTGCGCCACGTCATACGATACGTCGCGCTGTCCGCGACATTCGACCGTCACTGCAAGGGTGCCCGTGCGCACCGGCTTGCTCGCCGGCAACGCTTGCTGCAGTTGCCACCAGAAGAGGCTATGCGCTTCGTCGAACGACTGGCCGCCCGAGTCGTTCGCGAGCATCGATGCACGCGAGCCCAGATAACGCGCAAGCGGTTCGAACTCCGCCCAGCCGGTTTCATTCGTATAAAGATGCATGGCGGCTTCCTGCGAACAGTGCAGGTCGATCACAATGTCCGCGTCGAACGACAGCTTCAGCAGTTCATGCTGCAACGATTCGAATTCGTTGACGGGTTGATGGAGCTCGAGCTCGTCATGCATCAATTGCCGGACAATGCGGCGATTTTCGAGCGGATCGGCGCCGAGCGTATCTTTCGCGCGATCGATCACCGTACTGAACGGCAGGAAATGGCGGTTGAAATTCTTGCCGCTGCCGAGTTCGAAGCGCCCGACGAATTGCCCGAGTACGTATTGCGAAAGCCCGATGGGGTTAGCCACCGGCACCAGCACAATTTGCGCGGCGAGCGCGCCTTGCGCTTCGAGTTCGACGAGGCGGCGTCTCAACAATACGGCCGTTAGCATCGCCGGGGTTTCATCGGCATGCAGCGATGCCTGGATATAAATCTTTTCGTCGCTTTGCGCCGGGCCGAAACGGAAAACGGTGAGCTCGCGGCGCGTGCCGACGGCGGGTGACAGAAGCGGGATCGATTGCTGGTTCATCTCTGGCGGCGCCGGTTACGAAAGTTCGGCGTCATGCTACGGCCGTTCGACGGTTTAGTCACGAGGCCCATGTCGCTCCCGAAAAGCCTCACCTGTCGCACGGCAGCGAACCGCGGGTCACGCGATCACGCCTTCAATTCAAAAATGCTGTCGATCTCCACAGGAATGCCCATCGGCAAGGTATGGACACCCAACGCACTGCGCGCGGGCAGCTTGTCTTCACCGAACAGCTCGCGCACCAGATCGCTTGCGCCGTTCGCCACCAGCGGATGCTGCGTGAACGCTGCGTCGGCGCGCACATACACGGTAAGCCGGCTGCATCGATCGACCTTGTCGAGGCCGTATTCGTCTTCGATGCAGGAGAGGATCATCAGCATCGTAAGCTGCGCCGCGCGCTGCGCCGCTTCGAGCGACAGATCGGCGCCGACGGTGCCGACGATCGGCTTGCCGTTCTCGAACGGCCCAAGGCCCGAGACATACATCTGATTGCCCGATATCGACACCGTGCGATACGAACCGAGCGGGCGAATCGGAGCCGGCAGTTCGAAGCCGAGTTGCAACAGGCGCGAGGGGAGGTTCATGGCGGAGTTCCTGGTAAAGGTTAAGACGAAGGTTAAGCCTTGCGCGCATGATGCGCGAGGCGCTTATCGTCCGGAACACCGACCTGTGGCACTTTATTCCGGAACCGGAATAAAGTGCCACAGAAAAAAAGCGCTGGGGTTTTCCCGCACCTGTCGCACAGCGGCAAAAGCAGTGAAGTCACGCCGCGCATTGGTGCGCGTTGCGCACGCGCGAGGGGCAGGTGCACCGCGACGTCTGTTGCCGCAGTTGCAGCAATACAATGCGATGCAATGTGTGACGCGGATAGTCGAGCGCTTGAACAGGCCAGGCTCGGGCCAAGCTCGGGGTTACGCACGGGTCTATACGCAGCGTGCAGCTGAAAATGTCGACCCGCCGTTTCGGCAAAATTTACGAAGGCAGAGCTTAAACGTCCGCTTTAGCCTTCGCTGATGCGCACCGGCAACTCGGTCTTGTATTGCACGCGCCGCAGCGTAATCGATGTATTGACGTCGCGCACGCCATCGATTTTTGTCAGGCGTGTCGTCACGAAGCGCGCGATGCCCGGAATGTCGCTGGCCACCACGCGCACGACATAGTCGTACGCGCCGGTCATCAGGTAGCACTCCATCACTTCTTCGCCATCACCAAGCGCTTCGCGCGCGAAGGGGCTGCAGTCGCGATCACCTATGCGGACTCGCAAGCCGATGCACATCGGACCGTCTACGAAATTCAGCGCGACGGCGGCCGCGCGTTAGCACTGCATGCGGATAGCGCCGACGCGAGGGCCATGCAGGCGGCAGTATCGACCACTGCGTCGGAGTTCGGATCGTTTGACATTCTCGTCAACAATGCAGCGATGTTGCGCGTGCGCGCGATCGACGAATTTCCGCTCGACGATATCGACCGGATGCTGGCGATCAACGTGCGCGGCCCATTGGTGGCGATCAAGGAAGCGCTGCGATTCATGCGCAAAGGCGGCAGGATTATCAATATCGGCAGCGTGACGAGCGACGATGTGCCGGCTTCCGGCTTGTCCGTTTATGCGTGCACGAAAGGTGCGATTGCGAGCATGACGCGCGCGCTCGCACGCGATCTCGGCGATGCGGGCAAACAGTCAACAACGTGCAGTCCGGGCGCATCGACACGGACATGAATCCCGCCGGCGGTCCGCTCGCCGGACACATCGGCCATTCGATCGCGCTCGGCCACTACGGCAATCCGACGGACATCGCGAACATGGTCGCGTGGCTCGCAAGCCCCGAAGCGGCCTTCGTGACCGGCACGAGCATCAAGGTCCGGCGGCACGAGTGCCTGATGCGGACGCGGCGCGCACACCCGCCGCGCCGCCATTTAGCGCGTTATTCCCAACGCGCGGTTTCCTGTTTTCCGATACGCCCGGCGCGCTAATGCACCTTGCGCGCGCCGCGCATCGCAAACCCCGCGAGCGCACCGACCACGCACAGCACGGCTACATACAGTTGCGGCGCATCCGCGTTCGACTTCAGCATCAGCGACACTGCAACCGGCGTCAGCCCGCCGAACACGGCATAAGCGATGTTGTATGAAAACGAAATGCCCGAGAAGCGCACGGTCGCCGGAAACGCGTTGACCATCGCCACCGGAATCGCCGCGACTGCACCGACGAAAAAGCCCGTCACTGCGTAGTACGTCATCAGCGATGACGGATCGGCTGCGACATGCGTGAACATGATGTAGTACGACACCGCGAGCAACAGGCAGCCGACGAAGATCGTACGCGCCGCGCCGAAGCGCCCGGCAAGCGAGCCGAAAATCACGCAGCCGATCGTCAGGCACAAGGTTGCGACCGAGTTCGCCGCGAGCGTCGTCGCGGCATCGAGATGAAAGCGCTTTTGCAGCAGCGTCGGCGTCATCAGGATCACGACGACGATCGCCGCGGTCAGCGTCCAGGTGAGGATCATCGAAACCAGCACGGGGCCGCCGTGGTCGCGCAGCACGGCTTTCAACGGCACTTCCGATGCGAGCGACTTGCGCTGCTGCATTTCGACGAAGACCGGCGTCTCCTGCAGCCAGCGTCGCATGAAGGCGGCCAGCAAGCCGAACAGACCGCCGATCAGGAACGGAATGCGCCACGCAAACGCGACGATTTCCTCATGCCCGTAGCGATGATTGACCGCCGATGCGATCAGCGAGCCGAGCAGAATGCCCGCGGTCAAACCGGCCGTGAGCGTACCGCACGCATAGCCGACATATCGGCGCGGCACATGCTCGGAGACGAACACCCATGCGCCCGGCACTTCGCCGCCGACGGCCGCGCCCTGCAGCACGCGGCACACCAGCAGCAGCACCGGCGCGACGAGACCGACTACGTTGTAAGTCGGAAGGAGTCCCATTAGCAGCGTCGGCAGTGCCATCAACAGCACGCTCAACATGAACATCCGCTTACGGCCGATCAGGTCGCCAAAATGCGCCATGATGATGCCGCCGAGCGGCCGCGCAATATAACCGGCCGCAAAAATGCCGAAGGTTTGCACCTGACGCAGCCAGTCGGGAATCGAGGTGGGAAAAAACAGTTGCCCGATCACCGCCGCGAAAAACACGTAGATGACGAAATCGTAAAACTCGAGTGCGCCGCCGAGCGCCGCGAGCACCAGCGTTCTATGGTCGCTGCCCATCAACGGGCGGTGGGGAATGAAGGAAGCTTGCGTATCGGTGGTAGTCATCGTTGGGATTCTGATCGGCGGAACGACATGATGGGTGTCCTGGGATCCGAAGGGCGTTTGAAACCTCTGGCTTACAGTATTCGGCTCCAGGGAATGCATCAATCTTTCACAACACCCTGTCGCGGAAGAATATTCCAGGCGGAGCATCGTTTTTGCCTGTGCGTGGCTCAAGCCCGGATGCCCACCTCTAATAAAGAGGTAAAGAAAAACGGCGGAGCCGCTTGCTGCGGTCCGCCGCTTTCGCTTGACTGTCTTTCGCTCTACTGCTTTTGTTTCGCTACGCTACTTACCGAGGATTACCCACGACGCGTCGCAAGCTCCGCGCCCTGACGCAGCGCTTCGAGCAGACTGCCTTCGTCGGCAATGCCCTTGCCGGCAATGTCGAACGCCGTGCCGTGATCGACCGACGTGCGCACGACCTGCAGTCCCACCGTCACATTGACGCCTGCTTCGAGGCCGAGCACCTTGACGGGCCCATGCCCCTGGTCGTGATACATCGCGACGACGAGATCGAAGTCGCCGCGCCCCGCACGGAAAAACAGCGTATCGGCGGGCAGCGGCCCTTCGATGTTCCAGCCGCGCTCGCGCAGCTCGAGCACGGCCGGCACGATCTTTTCCTCTTCCTCGCCATAGCCGAACAAACCGTTTTCACCGGCATGCGGATTGATCCCGCACACGGCGATCTTCGGATTCGCGATGCCGGCCTTCACGAGCGTTGCATGACCACGCTCGATCGTGCGCTTCACGAGACCCGGCTCGATCTTGCGAATCGCGTCGATGATGCCGATGTGCGTCGTCACGTGAATCACGCGCAGTTGCGGCGCGACGAGCATCATCGACACTTCGTCGACGCCGGTCAGATATGCGAGCATCTCCGTGTGGCCCGGAAACTTGTGGCCGCCTGCGTGCAGCGCTTCCTTGTTGAGCGGCGCCGTGCAGATCGCGTCGATCTCGTTCTTCTCCGCCAGTTCGACCGCGCGCGCGATGTACTGGTACGCGCCGTCGCCCGCGACCGGCGACAGCTTGCCGAACGGCAGATCCTCGGGAATCAGGCCGAGGTCGATACAGTCGATCGTGCCCAGCTCGTAGCGCGCCTCGGACGGCTGTTCGATACGGCGCACCTTCGCCGTGCTGCCGACGATCTGCGCGGCGCGCTCGAGCCGTTTCGCGTCGCCGACCACAAGCGGCCGGCACTGCTTATAAACCGTTTCGTGTGCGAGGCTCTTGACGACGATCTCGGGGCCCACGCCCGCAGCGTCGCCCATCGTGATGCCGATTACGGGGAGATAGTGGCTCATGGCTTCCTGGTGCTTCAGTTCAGAGGAGAATTCGTTGGTTGGGCGCGGCCCGCGTGCGCGGCCGGCGGCTCCGCGCTTGATCCCGCGCTTGATCCCGCGCTTGATCCCGCGCTTGATCCCGCGCTTGATCCCGCGCTTGATCCCGCTTTTAATCCCGCTTGCGACCCGTTCTGTGCCGCTTCCCGCGCGCCGCGCAAATGCAGCCACGCGCCGTACAGCGCATGATCGCTGCCGAAGGCGCCGGCCTTCGTCACCACGGTGAGCCGCCGCTCGTCGTCCGACGGCTGTGCCACCGCAACGCCCGGCTCGACTTCGGACAGCAGCTCCAGACTGCCGATGCCCGCGGCGCCGAGCATCGCGCGCGCGGTTTCGCCGCCGGTCGCGATCAGGCCGGCCAGATGGCTCATGTGCGGTTCGACGAGCGCGGCCAGCGCCGTCGACAGATGCGCGCCCTCGGACGGATCGAACGCGTCGTCGCGGCCGATGCGCACGAGCAGATCGTGCCCGGCTGCGAGCGGCGCGCCGATGGCGGCGCGCCATTGCGCGCTTTG
Source organism: Paraburkholderia sp. 2C (assembly GCF_054589215.1). Classification (NCBI taxonomy): domain Bacteria; kingdom Pseudomonadati; phylum Pseudomonadota; class Betaproteobacteria; order Burkholderiales; family Burkholderiaceae; genus Paraburkholderia; species Paraburkholderia sp. 2C. The sequence continues at coordinate 173,838 of NZ_BAAILL010000041.1, forward strand.
CGCATGATGCTCGACGTCGCGCAGCACCGCGGGCGGCACGATCAGTTCGGCCATGTCCGTGTGCTCGCGCAGCAGCGCACATTGCGCGCCGGACACGGCCGACAGGCTGCCGACCAGCGTCAGGATCGGCCCTTCTCGACGCGGCGCCGCCACCGGTGCGGGCGCATCGTTGCCGAACAGTTCGGGCAGCGCGGCGAGTTCCCGCGCCAGACCGCCGGAGCCGACCCAGAAGAACGACTCACGCAGCACGAGCGTTGCGCGCGCAAGCAGATTCAGGTCGGCTTCGTTTTGCGTATCGACAATCAATGCCTGCACGCCGGCGCGGATGAATCCGGCAATCGATTGCGCAAGCAAATCGGCTTGCAAATCGGGCCGCCCATCGCGCATCCGTTCGACGGCGAGCAGCGCCGTGCGCAGGCCCGCTTCTTCGAGCATCGGCTGCAAGTCGGCGGTCTTGCCCGCGTGTTCGAGCTGCCATGTCTCGGTTTCGCCGAGCGGCACGCCGCGCACGAACACGCGGCCGCCGCGCACCGTGCGGCCGGTTGCCGGGAAGGCCGGCGCGACGATCGCGAGTCCCGCCAACGGTTGCAGCGCTGCGACCTCGGCAACCCAGTTGCCGCGCAGCGTCGAATCGATCTTCTTGTACAAGCGCCGTTGCGACGCGCTCGAGCCTTCGTTCACGTCCGTACGCGCACCCGTATCGGTATCCCGAGCGCCGCCGAACGCCTGCCACGCCTGCGCGGCACGGCTCGCCGCGTCGGCCGGTGCGAGACGGCGCGAGTCCGTATCGAGCGCGATCACGGCAAGACGGCCGGCCGCGGCATCGCGCGCGGCCTCGGCCGCTTCGTTCGCGCCGAGCGCGACGACCGTGCGACGTCCGGCGTTGGCAAAACCGATCGCGCAATCGGCGGCGCCGGACAGGTCGTCGGCAACGATCAGCATGCTCACTGCACCGTCTCCCGGTTGCCGCCGACCCGCGTCGACACCACGCGCTTCGCGACGGTCGCGGTCAGGATCGGACAGAGGATCGCCGTCACGACCACGCATGCGGCCACGAGCAGCGTCGCGCTCTTCGCCGCTTCCGCATACACGGGGTTCGCCGCTGCAATCAACGCCGGCACCGCCGCCGCGTTACCCGCGGTGTTGGCCGCCGACACGCCGGCCACGCCGGTGCCGCTCGTCAGACGATCGATGATGTAAAGCGGAATGCCCGTCACGATGACGACCGCGATACCGAGGCCGATGCCGAGCAGGCCGGCTTGCCAGACCTTGTGCAGATCGAGACCGGCGCCGAGTGCAAGCGCGAAGAACGGAATCATGACCGGCACGGCACGGCCGAGAAAGTCGCGCATTTCGCGATCGAGGTTGCCGAGCAGCATGCCGAATGCGAGCGGCAGGATGCTGCCCACCAGGGTCTGCCAGGGGAACGCGGAGAGCCCCGCGACACCGAGCGTGACCATCGTCAGGAACGGGCCCGATTCGAGCGACATGATCGAATACGCGCCGACGTCTTCGGAGCGGCCGTACTGACCCATCAGCGCCATATAAAGGCCGCCGTTCGTGTCGTTCATCGCGGCGACGACGGCGAGCGTCGACAGCCCGGCGAACAGGCCCGACGTGATGGGCTGCTCGCCGAGGAAATGGCCGAGCACGACGCCGACCAGGATCGCCGTGCCGACCTTGGCGGCGAACAGCGCGCCGCCCTTCTTCACGATGTACGGCGTCGCTTTCACGTCGATGCTCGCGCCCATGCAGACGTAGAACACCGCGAGAATCGGCAGCGCGCCGGTGAACAGCGCATTGGTGAACGAGCCGAAGAATTTCGGCATGTCCGGCACGAAAGTCGCGACGAGCGCGCCCAGCAGCAACGGAACGATCATCATCCCGCCGGGCACGCGCTCGATTGCGCGCTTGATACGAACTTGAGCCATTTGAAGTGTCTCCTGATTGACTGACGCTTACCGATTCGATCATTATTTTGATTGATTCGATCAAAACAGTGTAAAGGTCGTTGGCCTGACGTGCAACCGGAAGCGCGACGAGGGTTTACGCGAATGGCCCCAATCTGGCTATCCGCGCGCTAACCCGGGGCCTTCCCGGCATGCGCTCGCGGAGTTCGCAGCGTGCAAGCCTTCACCCCAAAACTGATCGATTCGTGCAAAATGTGAACCCGGTAAACTACGCCGCTCTTGACGCGCAACGGCCGTGCCGCATGCGCGGGCCGTTTTTTGAACCCGGAGCCCCATGAAAGTAGCGAACCGTCGCGAGGCAATGCTCAGAGCCGTTCTGTCCGGCATGACCGATGTCGGCGCGCTATGCGAGCACTTCGGCATGTCGGAAGCGACCGTGCGGCGCGATCTGCGCGCGCTCGCCGAGGAGCACCGCATTGTGCGCACGTACGGCGGCGCCGCGGCGCCCGTCGGCATGCACGAACCGGAAGAATCGCTGGAGACGCGCCGTCAGAGTTTTCGCGAGCAGAAGGATGCGATCGCGCGCGTCGCGGCCGCGCAGGTGCGGGACGGCGACACGATTTTTCTCGACGGCGGCACGACGACCGCCGCGATGGCGCGCCTGCTCGCCGGCCGGCGCGACTTGCGCGTCGTGACCAACAATCTGCTCGCGATCGGCGTGCTCGCTTCGAGCGACATCAGGATCACATTGATCGGCGGCGATGTGCGGCCGTCGAGCATGAGCACGCTCGGGCCCATCGCGCAGCTCGCGTTGAGCCGGCTGTCGGTAGACAAGGCGTTTCTCGGCGCCGACGGCGTGGTGGCCGGGCGTGGCCTGTGCGAGGCGAGCACCGAGCAGGCTTATCTGAAAGAGTGCGTGATCCGTCAGGCCGCGAGCGTGTTCGTGCTGGTCACGTCGAACAAGCTCGACCACGCGAGCCAGCAGCATTGGACGCCGCTCGAGCGCGCCTGGACGCTCGTCACGGACGCGGCGCGCGAGGCGCCGCAGCTGGCGAGTTTCGTCCGCCACAGCGACGTGACGGTGCTGAGCGCCGCCAGCGAGGCGGCGTAACAGGTAGCGCGAACGCAGCGTCAGCAATTCTCCGCGCCGACCCGCTCGCCCAGCTCTTCGACGCGCGCGGCCGGCGCGCCTGCCGCGGTCAGCGTCGAAATCGCGACGATGCCGAGTATCGCAAGCACGGCACCGAAGCGGAAATCGGTCGCAATGCCCGCGCGGTCGACGATCGTGCCGCCGACCGACGAACCCACCGCGATCGCGACCTGAATGATGCCGACGAACATCGCCGACCCGGCTTCGGGCAAGTCCGGCGTCGCGCGCTGGATCCAGACGCTCATGCACAGCGGAATCGCGCCGAAAGCGACGCCCCATGCCATCAGGACAGCCGTCACCGCGAACGCGTAGTGCCTGAACAGCGGCATCGTCACCAGGGCCGTCAGCAGCAGCACGACCATCGTCAGCAGCGCCCCTTTCAGATTGCGGCCGACCACCGTCGACACCGCAAAATTCGACACGAACCCGATAATGCCGAAGCCGAGCAGCACCCAGGTGATGCTCGATTCGCTGAAGCCCGCGTCGCGCAAGAGAAACGGCGCGATATACGTATAGGACGAAAAGTGCGCGCCGAACACGAGCGCGACCATCAACAGACTCCTGCGCGGATGCGGGCGGCGCACCAGTTCGACGAGATCGGCGAAACGCAGCGCCGCGCTCGACGGCAGTGAAGGCAGCAGCACCGCCTGCGCCACGAGTGCAACGGCAACCAGCACGCCGGTCGCCATGAAAGACACCCGCCACGACGCCAGCTCCGAAATCAGCGTGCCGAGCGGCACGCCGATCACGGTCGCGCAGGTCACGCCCGCGAGAATCGCCGCCGTCGCGCGCGCCGACTCGTGCAGCTTCACGAGCCGCCCAGCCGCAGCGAGCGCGAGCGTCCAGAAACCGCCGAGGCTCGCGCCAAGCAGCGCGCGGCCGACCAGCATCGTCGCGAAGCTCGGCGCGAACGCCGAGATCAGATTCGACGCGAGCAGCATGATCGACAGTGCAATCAGAATGTAGCGCCGGTCGATGCGGCCCGCGCCGAGCATCATGCCCGGCGCCGAAATCGCTGCGATCACGCCGGGCGTCGTCACCATCAGGCCCGCCGTGCCCGGCGTCACGCCGAGTTCACGCGCGATCTGAGGCAACAGGCCGACCGGCAAAAACTCGGTGGTCACAAATGCGAATGCGCCAATCGTGACCGCGCCGACTGCGAGCCACGCGCGCAACGGGGATGAGTCCTCGTTTTCCGGCGAACCGTTGCTTGCCGGGCTATTGCTTTCCATCATCATGATGAGGCTGCTTTCAGTTAGAACGAACCATCCGGGCAACGCCGGTTTGCGCAGTGTCGGTGACGACATGCGCAAACTGGCCATCAACCCGCAATGAGCATGCGGGCTTTGTCTCCGGAAGCGGTCTTTCGATATGGGAAACGTCGCGCGTGACAGTGCGTTGCGATGAGCGTTGCAATGAGCATTGCATGAGCACTGCAACGAGCGCTATAACGAGTGCTGCGACGTCCAAACATGCTGTCGCGCACGGTTGGCGCGAGCAAGGCGACACATTACCACCGCGCACGAAGTCTTGCTGACAGTCATCGAGCGCATTGCGGCATGCGAAATCGCGCGAATAAAGAAAGGGCCGCCATCGGCAGCGAAAGACTGCCGAATGACGACCGAATAGAAAGCCTGTCAAGAAGATGGCAAAATTCGCCGTGCTTTTATTTGGATTTTTTCGCTAATCGATTTTTTGCCGATCTTTTTTGCCAATCGCCAATCATTACGCCGCGAGCTTTGGCGCCGCCGGAAAATCGACCGGCACGCGCGTCGTGCCATGCAGATAGTTCGTCACGGTTTTGTCACCGATCACGACGATCGCATCGACCAGATTGGCTTTCGTCCAGCCGGCCGCAAAAAACGCATCGACGACGGCCTGATCCGCGTGTCCGCGGTTGACCGCGATATTGCGCGTCAGGCGGGCGAGCGCATCGAGCCTGGTGTCGAAGCTGGCCTTGCCGCTGCGGATCTCGAGAATCTGCTCGTCGGTAAAACCAGCCGACCTGCCGATCGCCGTATGAGCGGCGAGGCAGTACTCGCAGCCGTTCACCTCGCTGACCACCAGGTTCACCACTTCGCGCGCCTTGCCGCTGAGGCTGCTTCTGCCGTTCTGAAACGCGAGGTAGTTGCCGAGCGCGTGCTCCGAATGAGCAAGCGTGGCGTACAGGTTCGGCACCATGCCGAGGCCGCTTTTCAGCTTGTCGAACAGCGCCTGATTGGACGGCGACACGTCTTCGCGGCGCGGAACGTTGATTGTGCTCATGCTGGTTTCTCCTTGGGATAAGCAAAAAGTGAGGGGCCGTTACTGCGCCGAAAAGCCGCCGTCGACGGAGACGATCTGGCCGGTCAGATAGCGCGCCTTGTCGCTGCCGAGAAACACGATTGCTTGCGCGATCTCGTCCGGCTGGCCGGCGCGTCGTGCGGGCATCGACGCGACAAAGTCCGCTTTCGCATCGTCGCTGCCGGTGAAGCGGTCGAGCATCTCGGTCGCAATCGGGCCCGGCGCTACCGCGTTGACGCGCACGCCGGCCGCCGCGCCTTCGAGCGCCGCGCTCTTCGTGATCCCTTCGATCGCGTGTTTGCTTCCCGCATACACGGACGCGCTCGCAAAGCCCGCGTGCCCCGCGATCGACGACAGATTGATGATCGAGCCCGCGCCCTGTTCGAGCATCACGCGCATTTCGTACTTGAGCGCGAGCATCGTGCCGAGCACGTTCACCGCGAACGTCGACTCGTAGTTGGCCGCCGTCAGTTCGACGAGCGGCTGGCTTTCGCCTTCGGTGCCGGCATTGTTCACGGCGATATCGAGCCGGCCGAAGCGGGCCACCGTCTGTTCGACCACCTGACGGATTTCCGCCTCGTTGCGTACGTCGGCATGCATGTATTCCGCTTGCGCGCCGAGTTCACGCAGTTCGGCGGCCAGCGCATTGCCGGCTTCGTCGCGCCGGCCGCTCACGACCACACGGTGGCCTTCACGAGCAAATGCCAGGGCGGTGGCGCGGCCGATGCCAGTTAGCGCGCCGGTGATCAGGACAACAGGACGGTTCATTTCAGAGCTCCTTGAGTACGTGTCCGGTAGGACTACGTTTGCGTTGGAGCTAATGTCGCGCATTCCGAACCGTCGAAGTAGACGGGCGCCATGCATAAGTTCCATTCCTGCAAGGCATGGACTCGCGTCGAACAGGTGGGCCGGGGGCGGGGCACCGGCAGGGCGGTATGCCGGCTTTATCGCAGCAATTTTTTTGAAATGCGACACTAGCCGCCCCTACTCAGCCGCTCAACGCCCCTTGCGGAGTTATGTCATATGTCTGAAGCAACGCAGTTCTGGATGGTCCCCGATGCGCCGACGCCTGTCGCGCCCTTCTCGCATGCCGCCGAATCGGGCGGCTGGGTGTTCGTCACCGGCCAGATGCCGACCTTGCCCGACGACGATTCCGCACCGCTGCCCGAAGGCGTTGCCGCGCAAACCAAGCGCGTGATGGACAATCTGATCATCGTGCTCAAAGGTGTCGGCCTCGGTCTCGAGCACGTGGTCTGCGCGCGCGTGTTTCTGACCGAATTCAAGCGCGATTACGCCACGCTGAACGCCGTCTACGCCGCGTACTTCCCGCCGGGCAAACTGCCCGCGCGCACCTGCGTCGGCGTGACGGGCCTTGCGCGCGACGCGCTCGTCGAGATCGATTTCATCGCGCGGCGCCCTGACTGAAGCCGGCTGTATTTGCATGACCGATTTGCCCGCGCGCTGACATTCGTCTTTCACACGTGCTCCGATGAAATGCCGTATCGTGGGGAACCCCGTTGCGATGCAAGGAGCCCATCCGATGCAGCAGCCTTCCCTCCACGGCAGCCGGCGCCGCTTTCTGCGCACCGCCAGCGGCGTCACGCTCGGCTTGCCGCTCACGATGTCCTTGCAACGGCTCGCGAACGCGCAAGGCAACGCCGCGCCGCTGCCGCGCATCGCGCGCCGCCCGATTCCGTCGACTGGCGAACCGCTGCCCGTGATCGGCTGCGGCACGTGGCGCACCTTCGACGTCGGCGACGATGCAAACGCGCAGGCGCGGCTCGCGCGCGTGCTGCAGGTGCTGTTCGATGCCGGCGGCTCGACCATCGATTCGTCGCCGATGTACGGCACATCCGAAGCGGTCACCGGCGCGCTGCTCACGAAGCTCGATGCACACAGCAAGGCATTCGTCGCCACGAAGGTATGGACGCGCGGCCGTGAAGAAGGCATTGCGCAGATGGAAGAATCGATGCGCCGGCTGCAGCAGCCGCGCATCGATCTGATGCAGGTGCACAACCTGGTCGACTGGCGCACACAGCTTGCGACGCTGCGCGACTGGAAAGCGCGCGGCAAGATCCGCTATATCGGCGTGACGCATTACACGTCGAGCGCCTTTCCCGAAGTCGAATCGGTGATGCGCAGCGAAAAGCCCGACTTTGTGCAGATCAACTACGCCGCCGACGACCGCGATGCCGAACAGCGCATCCTGCCGCTGGCGGCGGACCTCGGCATCGGCGTCGTCATCAACCAGCCGTTCGGCGGCGGCGGACTGATTTCGCGCGTGAGCAAGCGGCCACTGCCCGCGTGGGCCGCACAAATCGGATGCACGACGTGGGCGCAAATACTGCTGAAATTCGTGCTCGCGCAGCCGGCGGTCACCGTCGTGATTCCCGGCACGGGGCGCCCCGAGTACATGGCCGACAATGTGCACGCGGGCATCGGCGCGTATCCCGACCAAGCGCTTTGCAAGCAGATTGTCGACGCGGTCAATGCGTAAGGACATCGCGTTTGTCTTCGCGGCCGCCGCATCGAGATGGAATTGCCACGCGTTCGGTCGGTAAAGCGATAGCCGCGTTGGCTATAATCGCCACGCCCGATCGAAGTCGCACGTGCAAGGAAAGTTCCGATGTCGCTGCCCGATAGCTCAGCTCAACAATCGTCCCCGCCAGACGGGAGTGCGCACGATCTGTCGCGCGGAATCTTTCTGCATACGGGCTGGCGCAGTGCCGGCACGTGGGTGTGGTCGAAGTTTCGCGAACTCGAATCGGTCACCGCGTTTTACGAGCCGCTCAGCAATGTGATCGGCGATCTGAAGCTTGCGGATCTCGGCGTGCTCAAGCCCTCGTTCAATTCCGGCCACCCTGCGCTCAGTGCGCCCTACTTCGCCGAATACCGGCCGTTCATGCGCGAAGGCGCGCGCGGTGTGCCAGGGTATCGCCGGCGTTTCAGCACGGACCGTTTCAGCGCCGCGCCCGATGCCGAATTTCCCGCGCTGCATGCGTATCTGCGCGAATTGACGGAACGCACGCTCGACGCGGGCAAGATGCCGGTGTTCAAGTTTTGCCGGTCGTCGGGAAGACTGCCGTGGCTCAAGCATGCGTTTCCGGCGGCGCTCCACGCAGCCGTGTTGCGCAACCCCGCTTCGCAATTCGCGTCGGGCTGGCTGTTGCATCAGGAATGGCGCAACACGTTTTTCGTCGCGGCGCCGTTGCGCGTGCTGGGACTTAACCAGCGCGAGCCGATTGTGAAGGCTGCGATCGACGCATGCGAGGTGCGGCTGCCGCCCGATGCGCCGACATCGGACGATGCCTACGCCGCCGTGTGCGAGCAGTACGCGCGCACGATCGAAGGCACGCAGGCGTATCGCGCGTTTATCGCGTTATGGGCATTGTGCGCGGTGCGTATGGCGAATGCGGCGGACATCGTGATCGATATCGACCGGCTCGGCAGCGACCGTGCGTATGCGGCCGGAAGCGCTACACAGCTTGCCGCGCGCAGCGGCATTGCGCCGCGCTTCGACGATGCGCGCGATCTCGTCGATGAACTGAAGCGGACGCCGGCGCGCATCGCAGGCATCGACGGATGGTCGATTCGCACAGTGCACGGCGCGGTGCAGAAGTTTGTCGATGCGCATGTCGTGGCTTCGCAAGCGGCTGCTTCGATGCAAGCGCCGGAGGTTGCCGCGCTCGTGCGCGAAAAGCTCGCGCTGGCGGCGGCAATTGCGGAGCCTTGGCGGTAGGCATCCCCGGCATGCTCCCGATGCGCATCAGAACGGCGCCCCTTGAAATCGGTGTGCCCACCGATGATCGCCGGCAGCAGTCGCAAAAGAACAACCTGTACGCTGTCAAAATTGACGCTTCTTGAGCGTGTATGCATAAAGGGCGTACTGGGTGTTGGTCTGCGAATCGAACCAGCCGCCTTGCATCATTCCGTCATCAGTGTCGTTCCACGACTTGCCGTAGTCCTGGCTATAGAAGGTAAAGTCGTGCGGTGGTCCCTCCCGGCTTGCGGCCTCCGCATACACCAGCAATACGCCACGGGCCCCTGCATCAAGGCCAGCTACGCTGTAGTGTTTGTCAAAGGTATGTAACTGCTCGACGGCCGGACTCCTGTAACCTGGCCACATGGAAATTGCGCCGACCCTGTCGCCGTTATCGCCTCGGTCATCGTAATTCCGCGGTGGCCCAAGGTGCGACAATGCATAAATCAAATAGGTACGGCCGGGCAACTCGTCGACTGAAACAAGCTGCTTGACCACCTGATCAGGTAACACCACATCCTGCTCGAAGTGCGCCTTGTCCCAATGCAGCCGGTACACGACACTGGCAAGACGCACTTCGCCGAGCATTCCGACGTAATAGGCCACACGCAGCACCCCATCGGGCCCGAGGTCGACGGCATCCAATTGCTTGCGCGGTTTGCGATAGTCGGTTGCCATCGGCGGCAGTGCCACTTCCTGCCACGTCTGACCGCCGTCGGACGTACGCCATACATGTGGCCCCCAGCCGATCGCATAACCGCGCTGCGAATCGATAAACTTGAGGTTGCTGATATTGCAGTCCTCCGGCCATTTCAATTGCGCCCATGTCTTGCCGCCGTCAATCGAGCGCCAGAGTTTGGCAATATGCGGCGCCGCTCCCTTCTTTGGATCCGCCGTTTTGTAGTTCATCCAGTCCGTAGCGACGTAAATCGTGCTCCAGTCTTTCGAGTGCCACCAGGCGGCATTCTGGGCGGGCTCCTGAAAGAAACGGCGCATATCTCCCTGTATTGAACCGCGCAAAAAATTGACGCTCGACCGGTTAAGCAACTCCAACGTGTCGTCCATCCATGGTTCTTCCGGGATTGCCTGGGCATCCTTGTACCCCTTATCCAATCCCACAACCCGATAGCGAACCTCAGGATCGGCAACCTTTAGTGTCATCACTTCATCGCCGCGGAGGCGAAACGCACCGCCTCCATACGGCTTGTCGTCCGCCATAAACCCTGTCGTGACCGTTGTCCATTGTGGGTTCGTCATTGTTCTATATCCATAGCTCATGGCCGCCGCCAACGCTAAGCCGCCTAAAAGAAATTTCCAGCTCATTCGCTTTTGCACGTCTATTTCCTCATCAGGAAATTCAGTGCCTGATTGACCAGATCGTCGGCTTCTGATGAAACCGCGTCAGCTCCTCGCCCAGCCCAGGTTTGTACCAAGCCCCAGCCGGTTTTGACCACCTGTTCAGCCGTATCCCAACTGCCCCACGCCTGCATTCTCGGTTGAATCATGATAAGAGTCAGATCAGCAGGCGGAAGGTGCGCGATTCCCCCATCGAGATACGCGAGCGGGTGCGTCTTGAACGCGAATTTCTTGAACGTCTCATCATTGAGTTCGAGTTGGAACTGTTCGACATCGATCGAGAAACTGCCGTTGTGAGGCGCTTTAGCACTCATGCTTATCCGATCGCCTTGCATGTTTTGCGCTAAACCCTTTTCTATATTCTTTTGCAGAAATTTTCTAGCGGACACGAGCCAGGCCTGTCCAGCAGGACTCAACTTGGGAAAAAGTTCGGACCCGTAATGCGAGCAGTAGTAATAGCCATAACTGATGTAGTACGACGGAGGCTTATGTCCACATCCGATATGACGCATCATGAAACTGCTATGCCGTGACCAGTCCGAGTCGGTACAGTTCGGTGGAATCAACTGCTCGCGACGGTAGAGGAGGCGGTGTACAAGTTCCTCGTCTGTCCATGGGTCCCATGAGGTCGCGAACGCCTTTACGGTTTGCCACGCGCTGGATCCGCTGAGCTTCTCGACAGTTTCCGTATATGCGCAACCGAGAGGACGATAGTAGTACTCGCAACGGCCAATGATCGAATCGACTGATGGTGGTACGTGCAAGTCGCATTTAGTTCTATCGGCTTCGGCACGTTGCGTATAACCGCATGGCGTCATATAAGAGCGGAAGACGCCCGAGACATGGATACCGTTGTTTTCATCCGTCATTCTATAACCCATAAATTGAGGATGAACACGCTTAAGATTGCCGCTTCTTGAGCGTGTACTCATAAAAGCCGTTCCGCTTGTTGGTCTGCAAATCGAACCAGCCGCCCTGTGCATCATCGCGTCATAAATGTATTTCTACGATTTGCTGTAGTCCCAGATATAAAAGGTAATATCGTCAAAAATCCGCCGCGCATCTTGAGGTCGAGCACGTTGAGATCGTTTTCCTCTTTGCCTATTCACAGCCTGAAATGGCGGATCAGGCGCACACCCGGGTGACGCAGCGCATCGTTAAAACGCTTCGTGACGGCATGGAAATTTATGGTTTGCGACAGAAAAGCGTCAAACGATTTAAAAGACGTTGTCTGAATTTTTTGACGATTTTGTCAAACAATGACAAATCGGGCCTAACCTGTTTTTCGAGACGTGATTAAGTGATATGCGGTGACCCGACCCATCAACGCATCGTCAACACAGCAGCACCTGAAACGCGCCCAGCTCGCAAATCATCGAGCGCGCGATTCGCGTCTTCCATGCGATAGGCCGTCGTCTCGATCTTCAACGCCACATCGTTCGCAATACGCATGAATGCGGCGCCATCTTCGCGCGTCAGATTCGCAACCGACACGACACGGCGCTCGCCCCACAAGAACGCATACGGAAACGACGGGATATCGCTCATATGGATGCCGCCGCACACCACGATGCCGCCCTTCACGACGGCTTGCAGCGCTTGCGGAACGAGCGCGCCGACCGGCGCAAACAGTAGCGCCGCATCGAGCACATGCGGCGGCGCCTCTTCGCTGCCGCCCGCCCACACCGCACCAAGACGCAACGCGAACTGCTGCGCGGCCGCGTCGCCGCCGCGCGTGAACGCATAAACACTGCGCCCCTGATGACGCGCCACCTGCGCAACGATATGCGCGGCCGCACCGAAGCCGTAGATGCCGATGTGTTCCGCGTCGCCGGCCATCGCGAGCGTGCGGTAGCCGATCAGCCCCGCGCACAGCAGCGGCGCCGCTTCGATATCGGTGTAACGCGCGGGCACATGCAGACAGTAGCGGCTATCCGCAACGGTGCGCTGCGCATAGCCGCCGTCGATCGTATAGCCGGTGAAGCCCGGCGTATCGCAGAGGTTTTCGCGTCCTGCGGCGCAAAACCGGCAATGTCCGCAGGTATGGCCAAGCCACGGCACGCCGACGCGATCGCCCACCGCGAAACCGGTCGTGCCGGCGCCGAGCGCCGCAACCGTGCCGACGATTTCATGGCCCGGAATAACCGGCCGCTTCGGATGATCGAGTTCGCCATCCACCACATGCAAATCGGTTCGGCACACCCCGCACGCGTGGATATCGATCAACAGTTGGCCTGCGGCCGGCACGGGGTCCGGCAGTTCGGTCTCGCGCAATGGCGGCGCTGAGCCGTCGAACAGCATCGCGTGCATAAGCCCCCTTCTCTCGCGAAGATGGTTCACCTCGTTTCAAGCATAGCTTCCAGACGCTCCGAATCAATGCGTGCGCGCCGATGTCGCAGGCGTGCCATGCTGACCATTCGGTAACCACGGTGCACTGCGCCCCTGCGCGCCGTGCTCGCGAATCGGCGCGCACCCCCACGATCAGCAATCCACGCCGCGGGCCAGCCACTTCGCGCAGAGCACCTTGTAAAGCCGCCCGATCTCGGCCAGCAGGTAGACCGGGCAGTTCGCCGCGCCACCCCCGACATCGGGCAACCACAACCGGATAAACGCCGAAAACATCTCCAAGTCCGCGCGCGTCGGCAGGAAACGGTAGCCGCCCGGCAGCGGCGCCCACTTCGTGAGTTCGTGTAAGTCGAACCAGTTCATCCCGCGACCTCCTGCCGATGCGCAAGCGGTCGTTGCGCCGGCATCGGGCGCCGGTCTTCGCACCGGCGTATGTCGCGGGATAAACGCCGGGATGCGGCGCGGTCGAGAGACGCCTTGCCCGAACGGCAAAGCGACGCCCTCGCCGTGCCGCTGCCGGCATGGCGTTGCATGAACTGCATGATGAATCCCCTCGGTTTTATTGGCGTGACGGCCGTCACGGATGCGCGATGCGCGCATCCGGCCTTTGCGTCGCTACGTGTGCACGGACCGACGCACGCGTAGCACCGTCTTTTGCGGCAGAGGGGGAGGAGGCGTAATAGCGGAAAGCGACGCCTGTGCGGCGTCGATGCGATAAAGCGATTTCATGTCGGACTTCCGGTTCCAGATTGACTCATCGGATGCAAGAAGCAGCCGAAATGGCGTATCGCGTGGAAATACCGCGGAAAACGCCTCTGTCGCCTTGAACCGGCGTAGGTCGCGCCTTGCGGGCCCGTTAGATGCGAAACACGTGCCAGCGATGTCATCACGCGTCGCGCGAAACCGCACAGGCTTGCAGCGCAAGCCTCGCGGGCGAACGACAGTGCGAGTTGCGAATCCGCACGCGCGATCGATGCGCCATTGCGCGTCACGAAAATGGGAAGCGTCCGCAGCCGAGCTTCGGGACTTTCACGAAATGTCGTAAAGCAGGCGCTGAACTCAGCTCTTGCGCACGATCGCGAGCCGCTTCATGCGCGATTCGAGTGTCGTCGGCTTCACGCCGAGCCGCTCCGCCGCGCCGGCTTTGCCGCTGACGCGCCAGCCGGTCTGTTCGAGCACCCGCAGAATATGCGCGCGTTCGTTTTCCTCGAGCGTGGGCTCCGTGCACGTGGCCGCCGCGGATCCGGCCGGCGCGAGAGTGGACGGCGTGGCCGCTACCGTCGCAAACGAAACAGGCGCGGCGGCGGCCGTGGCTGCCGCGAATGAAACAGGCGCGACAGCGGCCGCAGCCGGCGCCGCATCGCCGAACCAGTCGCCGAGCGCCAGTTGCGAGCCGTGCGACAGAATCACCGCGCGCTCGATCACATGCTGCAATTCGCGCACATTGCCGGGCCAGCGGTAACGCTCGAGCGTCGCGAGCTGCCCGGCCGTCAGCGCGTCGACGTGCTTGCCGTACTTCGCCGCATAACGGCGCACGAAATGCGCGGCAAGCGGCGCGACATCTTCGGGTCGGTCGCGCAGCGGCGGCAACATCACGGGAAATACATTGAGCCGATAGTAAAGGTCGGCGCGAAAGCGTCCAGCGGCCGCTTCATCGGCGAGGCTGCGGTTCGTCGCGGCGACGATGCGCACATCCACTTTCTGCGTGCGCACGCCGCCCAGCCGCTCGAACTCGCCTTCCTGCAGCACGCGCAACAGCTTCGCCTGCAGGTCGAGCGCAAGCTCGCCGACTTCGTCGAGAAACAGCGTGCTGCCGTCGGCCAGTTCGAAGCGCCCCGCCTTGCGCGCAAGCGCGCCGGTAAACGCGCCCTTCTCGTGACCGAACAGCTCGCTTTCGATCAGGTTCGCCGGCAACGCCGCGCAGTTCAGCTTGACGAGCGGTTTGCCGTGGCGCGGACTCAGCTTGTGCACGACCTGTGCGATCAATTCCTTGCCGGTGCCCGTCTCGCCGCTGACGAGCACCGTCGCATCGGTGGCCGCCACCTGCCGCACCTGCTGCATCACTTTGTCGAGGCCCGTCGCGCCGACCACCAGTTCGTACTCGCTCGCTTCCCGCAGCTCATCCTCGAGATAGCGGTTGAGGCCGCGCAACTGCCCGACTTCGGCCTGCGCCTTTCGCCGCTCGGCAATGTCGCGCAAGATCAGCGTGTAAATCGCTCGCCCTTGCCCCTCCGCATACGACAGGCTCGCTTCGATCGGAAACGGCGTGCCGTCCGCGCGCAACGCGTTGTGCCCTTCCGGCACCCACATCGGCGCGGCGCCAGGCTCGGCGCGCAGATAGTCGCCGAGCAGACGGCACAGCGGCTGCGCGAGAAAGCGGTTGCAGGGCGCGCCGATTGCCGCGCGCGCCTCGCAGCGGAACACGCGTTCGGCCGCACGATTGAAGAACGTGATGTAGCCCGCGCGATCGAGCGCCACCACCGCATCCATCATCGATTCGACAATACCCGATAGCCGCGCTTCGCTTTCGATCAGGCAATGCCGCAAACGCTGCAATTCGAGGTGCGTGCTAACGCGCGCAAGCACTTCGTCGTGCTGGATCGGCTTCGTGATGTAGTCGACGGCGCCAAGCACGAAGCCCTTTACCTTGTCGACGGTTTCGGTAAGCCCGCTCATGAAGATCACCGGTATTTCGCGCGTCGCCGGGTTCGTCTTCAGGCGCTCGCAGGTCGCGAAGCCGTCGAGCTTCGGCATCAGCACGTCGAGCAGGATCAGGTCGGGACGCATATGGTCGAGCTGCTCGAGCGCGCTTTCGCCATCTTCGGCAACCGACACGGCAAAACCATGCGAGCTCAGCAGTTCGAGCAGGATCGACAGGTTGGCCGGCGCGTCCTCCACCACGAGGATCAGCGGGCGGCCATCGCCGGCGAAGCGCGCGCCGCTCATCGCGACCTCGCGAGGCTGGCAAGCCAGCGGCGCAGCGCCTGCATCCGGTATGCGCCGCCCAGCGCGCGCAATTGCGCGGCGAACGGCATATAGGCGCGGTCCGACTGCTCGATGCGCGCCGCTTCGGCAAGCAACTGTGTAATGTCGCCGCGCGCGGCAAGCTCGACGAACCGGCGCAATGCATCGGCGGGTGGCGCAACGAGCGGTGCATCCGGCATCTCCGTAAAAGCCGGGGCATCCGCTTCGGCGTCGCAGCCCGCGCGCGCGTCGACACCGCCACCACCGCTCGCGTAAACCGGATTCAACGAAAGATGCGCGCACAACAATTCGAGCAGACGCTCCTGGCGGAACGGCTTCGGAATAAAGGCGTCGGCGCCCGCTTCGAGACAACGTGCGCGGTTATGCTCAAACGCACTCGCGGAAATCGCGAAGATCACGGTGCCGGCCAGTTCGGCCATCGCGCGAATCCGGCGCGTCGCGGCCAAACCGTCGACACGCGGCATGCGCATATCCATCAGAATCGCATGCGGGCGCAGACGCACGGCTTCGCTCACCGCCGACTCGCCATCGGCGGCTTCATGCACACGAAAACCGAGCGGTTCGAGCACATCGCGCAACAGGCTGCGCCCGTCCTCCTCGTCGTCGACAACGAGCACCGTGCGCCGCTCGCCTTCGACCGCGGTCAATAGCCGCTCTTCGGCCACCGCGGGCTGCATCGTCACCGGCGGCAGATCGAGCTCGAACCAGAAGCGGCTGCCTTCGTGAGGCGTGCTCGCCACCTGCAAATCGCCGCCCATCAGCTCGACGAGCCGCTTGCTGATCGCCAGTCCGAGCCCCGTGCCCTCGACGACCGTCAATGGATCGCGCACCTGGTGAAACACATCGAAGATCTCCGACAGATGCTCGGGCTCGATGCCCACGCCGGTATCTTCGACGACGAAGCACACGCGGCCTTCATGCACGCCTGTTTTGAGCACGACGCCGCCGCGCTGCGTGTATTTGATCGCGTTATCGAGCAGATTCATCAGCACCTGACGCAAGCGGCGCTCGTCGGCGCACACCACCGGCGGAAGTTCGGACCACTGCGCACGCGTAAACGCGAGCCCTTTGGCCTGACTGCGGCTGCGCATGATCGCGGCGATGCTTTCGAGCATGGCCGGCAGATCGAAGCTGTCCGCGACCAGATCGAGCGTGCCGGCTTCGATCTTCGCCATGTCGAGAATTTCGTCGATCAGCCCGAGCAGGTGCTCGCCCGACTGCCGGATGACATTGAGCGCCTTGCATTGCCGCTCGGACAGGTCCGCTTCGCGGCGCAGCAGTTGCGCATAGCCGAGCATGCTGTTGAGCGGCGTACGCAACTCGTGGCTCATGCTTGCGAGAAATTCGGATTTCGCGCGATTCGCCGCTTCGGCTGCTTCTTTCGCCTTGCTCAATTGCGCTTCGCTTTCGTGCAGCGCGGCTTCCGCGCGCTTGCGCTCGCCGATGCCGATCACGCTGCCGCGTATCAACCGGCGTGCGGGATCGGGCAGCCTGACGAGCCTTACCTCGCACGGAAACAGCGCGCCCGCCGGGTCGACGTGCGTCCATTCGAACACGGGCACGCCGCCGTTCAACGCATCGTGGATTTTTTCGCGTGCCGCTTCGCTCGACAGGCGCCCATCGGGCTGCCGCTCGGGGCTCAGCTCGACGGGACCGATCGAGAGCAGCGCTGCGCGGTCGTAGCCGTACAGGCGCGTCGCCTCATCGTTCACTTCGATAAAGCGCAGCGTATCGACGTCGAGCAACGTGATCGCATCGGGCGCATAGGCAAGCATCGTCGACATGCGCTGTTCGCTCTCGCGCAGCGCCTTTTCCGCGCGTTCGCGTTCGTGCCGTTCGACCGCGAGCGCGATCAGATTCGCCAGCGCAATGCCGAACAGGCGATCTTCGGTGGTCCACGCGAGCGGCGGCCCGATCTGCTCGAGGCACAGCACGCCGTCCACCTTGCCTTGCACGCGAATCGGAATATCGAGCATCGCGGTGACGCCGAGCGGCGTCAGGTAACTGACGCCGAATTCGCAAGTGCGCGGATCGCGATGCGCGTCGTCGGCGACGATCGCCTCGCTCGACGCGAGCGCCGCGAAATACGCCGGATACGCCTCGGCGCGCAACTGCGCGCCGTCGCTGTGGCGATTGGCGCCGCATTCGTACAGATCGAGGCAATGGATCGCCGTGCGCGCGCTGTCATAGCGCCACAGGCTCGCGCGCGCGACACTCATCAGGCGCGCCGCGGTTTCGGTAATAAAGCGGAGCGTTTCTTCGAGATGCTCGCCGTGCGAGACGTCGATGCGGGACAGCGCAGCGAGCGCGGCCTGCTGCTCGAGCAGGCCTTCGCGCCTGACTGGCGGACTCACATACGGAGTGGAGGGTCGCCCTGAAGTCGTCACCGCGGTCTTCCTCAGGCTGCACAGAGATGCAATGCGAATAGCGGGTACTTTACACCTTGCCTTCAACGTTTAACAGGAAATGCAAAGCGTCGTGCCATTCGTGTGAAGTAAGCCTTCGCCATCTTCGGAAGCGCCGGCCTGTCAGGGCAAGGGCGTGTTTGCGGGAGCGTCGCAATCGCTGCCACAGCGACGCGTCGCTTCGTTCTCTCTCACAGCAAGGCGCGTCGGTGCGCCACGCTTTTCGGTTTAATTGCCTACGATTGAAAGCTCACATCGCTTACGCAATGTGAAGCGCGCGTTGTCGCGGCGCAGCATCGATCACCCCACCCGGAGAACCGACATGGCGACGTGGAAACCCGATCCCACCTTCTATCCTTCGGCGCGGCTCGCAGGCAGCGCGCCGCAGGAGACGCTCGCGTATGTGGCGAGCTTCGACCCGTCGCGGAAAATGCCCGACGATATCGCCGTGGTCGATGTCGACGCCGCATCCGCGGACTACGGGAAAATCGTCAACCGCGTCGAGATGCCGAACGTCGGCGACGAACTGCACCATTTCGGCTGGAACGCGTGCAGTTCCTGTCTGTGCCCCAATGCGCCGCATCCGCATTCGGAACGCCGTTATCTGGTCGTGCCGGGGCTGCGTTCGTCGCGCATTCATATCATCGACACGAAACCCGACGGCCGGAACCCGAAAATCGTGCGCGTGCTCGAGCCCGACGAAGTCGCATCGAAAGGCGGCTACACGCGGCCGCATACGGTCCATTGCGGGCCGGCCGGCATCTATGTCGCGTCGCTGGCGAACGAGCAGGGCGAAGCGCCGGGCGGCATCTTCCTGATGGATCACGAAACGTTCGATATTCGCGGCCGCTGGGAAATCGAGCGCGGCCCGCAGGAACTCGCCTACGACGTGTGGTGGCATCTCGGCTACGACACGGTCGTCACGAGCGAATGGGGGCTGCCCGCGACCTTCGAAAACGGCCTCGTGCCGGACGTGCTGCTCGGCGGCAAATACGGCCATCGTCTGCACTTCTGGGACATCAACACGCGCAAGCACAAGCAGGTGATCGATTTCGGCGCGGAAAACCAGCTCGTTTTCGAACTGCGCCCCGCGCATAACCCGACGATGGCGCACGGCTTCGTCAACTCGGTGATCAGCCTGAAAGATCTTTCGTCGTCGATCTGGACGTGGTACCGCGAAGGCGACAAGTGGGCGGCGCGCAAGGTCATCGAAATTCCCGCGGAGCCGGCCGATGCGGACGCGCTGCCACCGATGCTCAAAGGCTTCGGCGCGGTGCCGCCGCTCGTCACCGATATCGCGCTGTCGCTCGACGACCGTTACCTCTACGTTTCGTGCTGGGGCACCGGCGACCTGCGTCAGTACGATGTGTCGGACCCGTTCCGTCCCGAGCTGACGGGCACGGTGCGCATCGGCGGCATCGTGTCGCGCGCGACCCATGCGGGCGCAAGCGGCAAGCCGTTGAACGGCGGCCCGCAAATGGTCGAAGTGAGCCGCGACGGCAAGCGCGTGTACTTCACGAACTCGCTGTACGGCGTCATCGACGATCAGTTCTATCCGGACGGGCTCAACGGCTGGATGGTCAAGCTCGATGCGGCGCCGGGCGGCGGCCTTGCGTTCGACTCGAAGTTTTTCCTCGAATGGCCGAGCACGCATCGTCCGCATCAGATTCGCCTCGAAGGCGGCGACGGTTCGTCCGACTCGTACTGCTATCCGTAATGCGTTCAGCGGGCCCTTTATGAACGATCTGTTGGCGGGCGGCTTCGCCTCGACGTGGGCCACCGTGATCGGCAGCGGCGTGTTTCATGGCGTGAATCCGGCCATGGGATGGCTCTTCGCCGCCGCACTCGGCTTGCAGCGCGGCAGCCGCAAGGCGATGCTGCTTGCGCTGCCGCCGATCGCGCTGGGTCACGCGGCGTCGGTGCTGCTCGTGACAACTTCGGCGATCGCGTTCGGCGTATTCGTGCAGACTTCGCATCTGCGTGTCGCGATGGGCGCGGTGCTGATTGCGTGGGCCGTGTATCACCATCTGTACGGACACCGTCATCGCGTCAGGGTCGGCATGACCGCGGGATTCGTCGGGCTCGCGCTGTGGTCCGCCGCAATGGCGACCCTGCATGGCGCGGGCTTGATGCTGATTCCGGCGCTGCTGCCGGTTTGCGGCGGGGCGTCTGCTGTTTCGGCGTCCACCGCCGCGGCTTCCGCGTCGATTGCTCCCGGGGCGGCGGCGAGTTTGCTGCCTGCGTCGCTGCAAATGGTGGGACAGATGACGGCCCTGCATACGGTCGTGACCCTCGTGACCGAAGGCGCGATTGCGTTCGCGGCCTACGAATACCTCGGGCTCGGCATGCTGCGCCGTGGCTGGATCAATTTCGACTGGCTGTGGTGCGGAGCGTTGACGCTGACGGGCGCGCTGCTGATCGTCACAGCCTGGTCGTGAAAAACGGCCGCGATGTACGCGTGCACACATGCACGGTCGTGGTCCCGGATGTTCTCACCTCTCGCGTGCGAGATCCCGGATCGGCTCACCATCAAAATCGCGCTTTAGCCTTTCATCCACGCGCGTAACCGGTCGCGCCAACCTGCATGCAAACGCCTGCGCGCCGCCCAGTTGTAATCGGGGCACACTCTCGCGCGCCACGCATCGGCCTCGCCCGAGAAGCGCGAAACCCCGAAACGCTGCGGCGCTTCGAACAGGTCGAGATAGGCGCGCCGATAGTGCTCGATCGTCGCGCGCTCCGCATAGTGCGTCTCCATCCAGTGCCGCGATGCGGAGCCGATCTCCGCGCGCAGCGTGCGGTCTGCGAGCAGCGCGCGCAACGGCGCTTCCGCTTCTTCGAGTCGCACGTCGATCCACGGCAGATCGGCCGCGCCGGTCAGCTTGCGCAATTGCGACTGTACGCGCTGGTCCAGATAACCGAGCGTCGGCTTGCCTTGCGCAAGTGCTTCGAGTCCGCTCAGGTGATAGTTGCCGGTTACGCATTCGTCGATTGCGATGGCCGCATGTCCCTTCAAACGAAGACACTCGTCGTGCGGCGTATCGACGATCAGCTGCAAACGGCACAGGCCCTCGCGTTCGAGCTTGCGCAACAGCGCGAGCGTTTGCGGCACGCCCTTCGTCTCCCAACGCGTTTTCCATGCGGACGCGCGCCCGCTCGGCGAAAACGTCACGATCGGCGAGCCGTCCGCTTCCGGATGCGGCAAATAGCGCGGGTCGTCGATCGGCACGACATTCGGCACCACGCGCGCGTACGGATAAAAGCGCTCGGGGCCCTGCGCGATCACCAGTTGCGGCACGCCTTCTTTCACAATGCGTTCGAGCAGGCTCGCGTCGCCGTTCGCCCATAAATGCGGGGCCGAATGATATTGACGGATCAGCTTCTTGTCGCCGAACCGCTTGTGAAAATTGGCGCCGAACGTTTCATCGAGCGAGAAGTATTGGTGAATGTGAATGACGTCGGCTTCGGCAATCGCGTCGAGCGCCTGTTGCTGCTGCGTCTGCCAGTCGATGTCGACGGCGAAAGTGCGCGTGCGATAGGCGGCCGCATTGAACACCACATGGCGTGCGCGAATCCCGGTGAGACGATTGAGTGCCGACACGATATTGCCGGGGCTGCCGGCAACCGGCGTGTTGGATAGGTGAACGACCCTCATCGGATGGGAACCTGCATGCGATCGTAGCTGCCATTGCGCCGCTGCGGCTTCAGGCACGCATTTTCCGCGCGATACGCGTTCGCAGGCCGACAAGCGAGTGCCAGCTTCGCTTCTCGAAGATCTCCGCATCGAGCGCGCTGTCCGTCGACAGATTGACGACGCGCACCCCGCGTTGCTTCAACAAGGCCGACGCCTGCCTGAACGAAGGCTCGATATGCGCACCGAAATTCCGGTCGAGCGCGCTCGGTTGCATATTGCCCCCGGTTTCGTAAAAGCGCGGCGTGCGCGACGCATTGCGCAAATCGACACCATGCAGGAACACGATGTCGAAGCCGAGCGAATGCAGCACCTGCAAGCCCGCATACGCGACCGTGCAGCCGTCGAATACGCCGTGCCGCACGTCGAGGCTAAAGCCCAGCACGCGCGCTTCATCGAACAGCACGAGGTCGCCTGGCGCATGCGACGCGCTCAGATCGCGGCCGCGCACCGCACGTTTTCCCGCCGGATACTGCACGTCTTCGATCACGAATACCCGGCAGCGCATGCCGTCCAGCGGAAAATACTGCGCGATGTACCACAGTACCAGCGGCGTCGCGAACAGGATGAGCGGCTGCTGCACGACGCGCGCGACGAGGTCGGGCCGGTTGCGTGCAAACCCCGCATCGACAATGCAATAGTAGTCAAAACGCACATCGTGCCTGTCCTGCAGCGCGATGGCGCCGTTCACGCCCATTACGTGATCGAGATCGAGTTTGCTGTAATCGATCGCGTTGATCGATGGGCCCGCGGCAATCAGGTGACAGGCCCCGGTGCGGGAACCGAGCAGCGTGGACGTGTTTTCGATCGCGAGCCGATGGTGCCCGATTCGCATCGACGCAATACATCGCTGCGCATCGCGATCGATCGACACCGCGCGCCACAGGCGCTCGTTATGACGATACGCGCGGGAATGGGTCCAGCGGTAGAGGAGCTTGCAGAGGGTGGCGGAAAACCGCCGGGTTCGGCGTGGCCATGTATAGGCGCTGGCCTCCGGCGCCCCTGCCGCGGCATCGCGTAACGATGCCGCCCGGTCGACTGACAGCATATGGGGTTCCCCAGCCGTGCGCCGGGAGTGGCGCACCGAGTGGCCCACAGTCTAGTGCCGTCGCGTATTACACGCGTTACTGCCATAAAGCCTAATGATTACGCTCTGTTACGCATTGAGCCGCTCAAACCTCGAACGCTTATGCGGATCACATGCTTCGCCATATGCCCGATGGCAACGGAGCGCGAAAATTGACGCTCAAAAAAACCGTATATACTGTTTATATCGTTTATAAGATTCCGAAGGAGATCGAGTAATGGCAGAAGTTGAAAAGGCAACGCCGGCGAAGGGCAATGCGAGCGCCGGCAAAACCACAAAAGCCGCGAAAGCAATTAAAACCGCGAAGGCAGTGAAATCTGGCAAACCCGCCGCAAAACCTGCTGCCAAACCCGCCGCCAGGGCCGTCCAAGCCGCGGCCCCAACCGTCGCACTCGCCGCCAAAGCAGAACAAGCGGCCGCTAAGGCGCCGAAAGCAGCTCAAACGCAGCAGCAACAGCCTGCCGGAAAGGCCGTCAAGTCGGTTAAGGATGTGAAGGCCGCGGCGGCCCTGAAAGACGGCAAGGAAGAAAAAGTACGCCGCGCCAAGAAAGACAAGGTTGTGCGCGACAGCTTCACCATGCCGAAGTCCGACTACGTCAAGATCGCCGAACTGAAGCAGCGCTGCCTCGACGCAGGCGTCTCGGTGAAGAAAAGCGAACTGCTGCGCGCGGGTCTCGCGCTGCTCGCCGAAGCGCCCGTGAAGCGGCTCGTCGCCGCCGTGTCGGCGCTCGACACCGTGAAAACGGGCCGCCCCGCGAAATCGTAAGCGAAAATACGAAAGAAACAGGCGCGCGGCGGTTTCCCCTGCTGCCGCGCCGACCTGCCGGTCCGACACTCCTGTCTTGATACTGCCTCGAAACTTGAAGCCACCGCATTAAAGCTAAGCGCCGCCGTGCCGCGCGACCTTTAGCCCGCCAGCTTGCGGAACGTCTCGAGCACAGCCTCGCCCTTGAACGGCTTGACGATCCAGCCCTTCACGCCCGCCGCCTTGCCGCGCTCCTTCATCGCCGGGCTGCTTTCGGTGGTCAGCATGATCACGTTGACCGTCGCATTGCCGAGTTCGCCGCGAATCTTCTCGACCATCGTCAGGCCGTCCATATTCGGCATGTTCACGTCGCTGATCACGAGCTTCGTGCCCGGGCTGGCCTTCAGTTTCGCGAGCCCGTCCTTGCCGTCGACTGCCGTGTCGACATCGAGACCGTTCTTCTTCAGAAAGCCGGCCACTTCGTCGCGCACCGTGCTCGAGTCGTCCACTACCAGAATCTTTGCCATGCTGGTTTCTCCGTAACACCTATCAGAAGAGATCGAGTTCGCCTGCTTCGACGGTCGTGCCCGGCTGCTCGGCAATCTCCCTGAATTCCTCGGGCGACCAGCTGAGGCTGAACACGAAACGTTGATGCAGGTTGACCGAACGGCCCGATTCCTCGTCCGTGATCGTATAAACGAAGCACAGTTGCGGGTTTTCCGAGCCGAAGGAAATGTATTTCTGCCGGTGATTGACAAGCAGCGGCACTTGCACCTGAGCGCGCGCGAGCGTGTCGGCATCGCCCAGATAGCGGTTCTTGAACGCGCCCCAGATCAGGTTGGTCAGTTCTCCGAGCAGATCGTTGAGGTCGCGAAAGTCGGCGGCGCCGTCGCCCGTGCCGCGCCGGTCGAGCAGCGCGAGCAGCGGTTCTTCTTCGGCCTGGATCATCATGTAGCCGCGGCACCATGCGCTTTCGAGCGCGATCAGGCTGAACACCTCGCCGAAGATGATGCGGTCGCGCACGATGGTTGGCGGCGCACAGGTAATCGTGAAGTCCTTGAATAACGTCGAGAGCTTCGACTCGCTGATCTCCGAAATGCCGCGCACGAGCGCATTCGGATAATCGAGGCTGAAAATATAGCGGTCGATCACCTCGCGCAGCGGCGACATGTCCGACGCCACATAGGCCGCGCAAATAATCTGCCGCAGGCTTTCGGGCAGATCGCCGAGCGTCGTGCGCGATTCGCGCCGCATGATGATCGGCAATTCGGGGCGCACCGCATACACGCGGTTCGCGATTGCCGCGGCCTCGTCGAGCGAGCCGCCGTAGTTTTCGTCGAGCAGGATCGCGCCGAGATCGATGTTCGCGCGCAGCACCGACAGCAGGCGGCTTTTACGCACCTTCACGCCGACGAGGTTGTTTTCGTCGCAGAAGCGCTTGATGGTGTCCATGTGCAGCGGGCTCTCGTCGAGCACCAGCACCTTGCTGACCGGTTTGTTGAGGTTCATTGCTTGCCTGCGGGTTTGACTAACAGATACGGATACGTCAGAACAGTTCGAGTTCGCCGCTCGTGTCTTCGGCAACGCTGACATCGGCCATGAAATCGATCGGCCCATGCGCGCACACGCACAACGTGGCGGACAGCTGCACCGCATCGTTGATCGTCACGCCCCACGTCTCGAGCAGCTCGGGCTTGAGCCCCTCCAGATACGGCAGGCAACGCGCGCTCAACATATACGGCGTCGACATGCCGAGGTCCGGAAAGTAGCGCAGCAGTTCCTGATTGATCGCGCCGCAGCACAGGTTGCAGATTTCCTGGAACACCTCGCCAAACGGCCGCTCCGCGTCGCCCTTTGTGTAGTACTCGACCGTCGCGGCGTCCTGGTTCACCTGCAGCAACAGCAGCAGCCGGAACGAAATCGAGGAGATTGTCAGGACCACGACGTTCGCAACATTTGCGCGATCGGTCGTCGTCCGGGCCACCGTTTTGTTCGCGATGGCGTCCGCAGCCGTACCCGCGCCCACGCTCACGCTCACGCTCACGCCCTGCCGCGTTTGCAGCACGATTTGACACGTATCGGCCGGGTCCACCGTGAGCCTCGTTTGCGCAGCCTTCTGCAGGATGCGCTCGAAGCTTTCCTTCGCTTGTGCGCTAATCACGTCCGGCGCCTACTGAAGCTTTGCCTGAAACTGGTTCGCGAGCGCTTCGACACTCGCGAGCGACGCCGCCACCATCTTGCCGCCCGCCTGAATGTCCTGAAACGTCGCGGTCGTCGTCAGATCGTTGCGATGGAGGCTATCGCGATAGCTCTTCGACAGTTCCTCCGAGCGCGCGGCGAGCGCGCGCACTTCGCTGGCGACCACGGCGAAGCCGCGCCCCGCCTGGCCCGCACGCGCGGCCTCGATCGACGCGTTCAGCGACACGATCACCACGTGGCGCACGATCGACGACAGCTCCTGATTTTTCGTGTGCATATCCTGGTTCTGTGTCATCAGCGAGATCATCTGTTCGTGCCAGCGCTCGAACGTCCCGGCGAGCCCCTTCAGACGCGATGCTTCGCGAGCCAGTTGCTGCGCGTCGCGCGTCCACTGCTCGCGGTTTTCAGTCGATTGATGCAACGACGCGCGTGTTTCGCCGACCAGCGCGGTTTGCTGCGCAAGCGCATCGCGCAACTGTTCGATCGATGCTTCGAGCTCGCGCTTGTGGTCTTCCGCCTGCGCAAGCAACGCGGTATGACGGTCGTCGTCGCGAGCGAGCGCATCGATTCGCGCCTCGGCTTCGTCGCGCAACCGCTTGACCAGTCGCGCGCGGCAAAGCCGGTGCGCGACGAACGCGAGCACGGCGGTCACCCCGCCGGCCGCAACGGCTGTTGCCACATACTGTTGAATCACACCCATCCTTCAAGCATTCCATTGACGCGAGGCGAGCAAGCCGGCGACGCGGCCCGCGCCTCGCTAGCCGGCTCAACCGGCCAGGTGACCGTGACCGATCGACGGCGATTGCGCCGTGTCGTCGCTACGTGCGTCCGTACCGAGGCTATCCACCGCGAAGCTGTCCGGCAGGCAGACGATCGTCTGGAACTGGCGAAACTCGGCGCCCTTGCGATCGTCGGTGAAGCGCAGCTCGATGCTGCCGTGTTCGCGATCGAGGAAGTCGCGCACCGCATCCATGCCGACGCCGCGGCCCGAAACTTCGGTTACCTGCTCGGCCGTCGAAAAGCCCGGCCGGAAGATGAACTCGGCGATCTCTTCGTCGCTGACTCGCGCGTGGGCATCGATCCAGCCGCGCTCGACCGCGATCGAGCGAATCCGGCTCAGCGCCAGGCCGCGGCCGTCGTCGCTCAGCGTGACTTGCAGCGCGTGCTTGTCCACGCCGACTTCGATATCGATCGCACCCGCAACCGGCTTGCCCTGCGCAATGCGCGCCGCGGCCGCTTCGATGCCGTGGTCCATCGAGTTTCGCAGCAGATGCATGAATACGTTCTTCATCGTGGCACCGGCCTGGCTGCGCAAGCGGTAACCGTTGTCGTCGATGCGCACGACCGGCGCTTCCTTGCCCAGTTCGGCCGCGAGCGACGGCAGCGAATCGAGCACGCCCGACAGCGTTTCGGCCACGCTTTCCGTGCCGAGCACGCGCAGCATCCGGTGCAGCGCATCGCGCATCGTGACGAGTGCGTCGACGTCACCGGTATTCGCGGTCTCGAGCAGTTTGAGGCTGTGCGCGATATGGTCCTTGTCCACCATCAGATAGCGGTCGGCGCCACCGCGGCGCGCGAGACGTTTGCGGCCGAGGCTGATTTCGTTGATCTTCGCGTAGCTGTCGATCGCCTCGCGCACGCGGTCGAGTTCGGCCATCAGTTGTTCCTGATCCCACACACGCTCGGTATCGGCACGGCGCAGTTCTTCGTAGCGCTGCTCGGTTTCGTGCACGACGTTCGTCAGATGCTGCAGGTTGTACGTGCGCGCATTGCCCTTGATGGTGTGCATATTGCGGAACAGCTCGGCAATCGCGCTGCCGTCCGGCAGTTCGTGCTTGCGGATGATGCGCTCGTTTTCGCTGACGAAGCCGCTCGCGCTGTCGATGAAGTGATGGAACTTCTCTTCGTTCACGGCGAGAATTTCGCCGATCATCTCGAGGCGGCGCTTCTGCTCGCCCGCTTCCGCCGCGAGCTTGCGCAGCTCGGTCACGTCGCGCACGCACAGCATCAGGCGCACGATCGTGTCGGTTTCATCGGTGATCGCGGACCAGCTCAGGTCGAGCGTCTTCACGCGGCCGTCGGGCATGCGCTTCGCGATTTCGCTGACCAGCAGATGCTGGTTGAACTCGAAGTTGATCGCGTCTTCGCCGAGGCAGGCGTGCGTCGCCGCATCGACTTGCGAGAGAGCGTCCGCGCCGAGATCGGTATCGGTGAACACGAGATCCATCAGCGAACGGCCTGCGATGTCCTTCGTTTCGAAGATCGCTTCGAGGTAGGCCGAATACTCCGCGTGAATCACCGCACCGTCCACCACGGTCAGAATGCCCTGCTGCATGTTCTGCAGCATCGCCTGGATATCGGCGGTCTTCTGCTTCAGCAGCGCCTGGTTTTCCTGGATCTTTTCTATCATGCCATTGAACGCGACAATCGAGCGGCCGATTTCGTCGAGGCGGCCCACCGGCACGCGGCGCGTGAAGTCCTGGCTCGCGGCAATCTCGCTCATCATCGCCTGCATGCGCGACAACGGACGCGTGATCTGGCGGTACAGCAGCGCGCCGATGCCGGTCAGCAGCAAGATGGCGATACCGGTCACGGCGGCGATTGCCGTCGTGGTGGTCGCGAGCTTGTTGTTCAGGCCGGCGATGGCCTCGTCTTTCTGGCGGTTTTTCTCGATGCGCAGCGTTTCGACGATGCCTTCGAGTTCGTCGCGATACTCGGCGACATTCGCGAACAGATACGCCTGCGCCATTTCGTTCTTGCCCGCGAGCTTCATTTTCGCGGTGTCGTCGATGGCGGCGAAGTAGTTGGCGAGGCTTTCCTGCGCTTGCGTGACGAGCCCCTTTTGCGCCTGGCTCGCCGCGTCTTTGCCCTGCAGGGCGAGTGCCTGCTTCAGCGTTTCGCGCTTTTTCTTCAGCTCGTCTTCAGCCTGCGAGACCATGTTGGCATCGGGCGCATAGACGAGCGTCATGGTGGCGATCTGAACGTCCTTGACCTGCGAGACGAGGTCGGCGGACGCGAGCGCGCTCGGCACGACGCCTTCCGTCACCTTCCTGACTTCGGTTGCGCTCCCTCTGGTCTGGTACACGGCGTAAGCGCCGATAGCAGACAGGGCGACGAACATCAAAATCACTAAAAGCGTAATGCGATGACGGATAGTCATGTTGCGATTCCCCGAGGTAGTGCCGGCGTAGGTGTCTCGCTGTCGTTGCAGCGGGATCGTGTCGCCTTATGTCAGTGGCCCGTTTGTCGAGCGGCGTCGCGATTGTTGTGGATGAATGTGACTGAACGATGAATCATCACAATATCGGGTGCGGCTGCGCGCCGCGCGAAGCCTTAAAATTAGGTATAAATCGGGCCGCTGGTCGGGTCGACGCGGGGATGCACGCGGAGCCGCAGGCGTGGCTACATGCGTGGGCGGCGAAACGCATGTGTCACAATATCCGGCAAAATCTGATAAGTTTTCCCCGATTTCATTCGGTTCTCGCTCAGTTCCCCCCGTTTTCTTTCGGTCACAGCGTCATTTGCTTATGAAACTGAACCTGGCGCCTTCTACTTACGGAGCAGACCAGTCGGGTCTCGTTTGCAGCTTCCGGTTCGTTTCCGGCCAACCGGGCGTGCCGATCGACTCCGATTCCGTCACGCGATGGCTTGCCGATCACGAAGCGAACCGCGATCGTGCGAGCGGCGACTTTCTGTGGCTGCACTTCAACCTTGCGCATGTCGCGAGCGAACGATGGATGCGCGCGCACCTCGACCTGCCCGACGAATATTTCGAGGCGTTGCGCGAAGGCTCGCACTCCACCCGTATCGAGCATCAGCATGGCGCGCTGCTTGCGGTCGTCAACGACGTCATCTTCGACTTCGAGAAGACGCCGTCCGATATTGCGACGCTGTGGGTCTACACACACAAGAACATCATGGTTACCGCGCGCCTCAAGCAGTTGCGCTCGGTCGACCGCTTGCGCGCCGCGGTGCGCGAGGGCGAAATTTTCAGCACGCCGGCGGAACTGCTGATTCATCTGATGCGCGATCAGGCCGACCTGCTCGTGCAGATCGTGCGCACGAGCAGCATCGAAGTCGACAGTATTGAAGACCACTTCCTGTCGAAACAGTCGGTGGAGAGCCGGCGCGATCTCGGCGCGATGCGCCGCGTGCTCGTGCGGTTGCAACGGCTGCTCGCGCCGGAGCCCGGTTCGATTTTCCGCTTGCTGGTGCGCCCGCCGAAGTGGCTATCGGAACAGGACGTTCAGCATTTGCGCGATTCGACCGAAGAATTTTCACTCGTACTCGGCGATCTGTCCGGTCTTGCCGAACGCATCAAGCTGCTGCAGGAAGAAATTGCCGCGCGTCTCGACGAGCAGACGAACCGCACGCTGTTCACCCTGACGCTCGTCACGGTGCTGGCGCTGCCGATCAATATCATCGCCGGTCTTTTCGGCATGAACGTCGGCGGCGTTCCGCTTGCGGAAAATCATCATGGCTTCTGGGTCATGGTGCTGACCGTGGTCGGCTTGACGGCGCTCGCGGGCTGGTGGGTATTCAGGCGCACAGGCCGCTCTTCGGGCGGCTGAATATCGTTCGATGGTCGCTTCGCCGCTGAAAGCCGCGCGCCTTAGCGAGCAGCAGAGCGGCCGCACACGCGAGCGGCTCATCTTGCAGCCGGATCGGACGTGAGCGGACAAGTACTTCGTTGACGGAAGTCCCGAAGAGAAAGCACCGGTGGCACTTGCACATCGGACGAATGACTGACGGCGGCGAGCCGGGTAGCACGGGCGCGTGGCAAGCAGCGCCCTACTCCTCGTCCTCGATCATCGCATCGCGATGTTCCTTCGGCTTCGTGAGCCAATGCCGATGCAGTGCATGTTCGGCGACGCGGCCAAAGATCAGCAACACCATAAACAGCAGCGTCGCGATCAATGCAATCGACCACGCGCCGACGCCGCACACAATGCCGAGCGCCGCCGTCACCCATATCGAGGCGGCCGTCGTCAGGCCGCGAATCTTGTCGGTGTCCGCGTTCTGCACGATCACGCCGGCGCCGAGAAAGCCGATGCCGGTCACGATGCCCTGAATCGCCCGCGACGTGGCGTCGCTACCGGCGACGCCGTGCAGCGCGAACCCCGCGCCGGCCATCGTCACCAGGCACGAGCCGAGCGCGACGAGGCCGAGCGTCTTGACGCCTGTCGGCTTGCCGCGCATGTTGCGATCGATGCCGATGACGCAGCCGACCAGCATCGCGACAACCATCCGCAGCAACGCTTCGTTGAAAATGGGACCGGACAGCATAGGCGCGTTCAGTTCAGTTTTGCGGTTTCCATGGCCACGACGGATAAAGGCCGGCGGTGGCTTCTTCAGATGCGGCTCGCGGCAGCGGCGCCAATCCATCGCCGAACCACGGCACCTCGCCTTTCAGGCTCGCCACATAGTCGCGCCAGCCGTCGTGGTGCGCGGCAAACAGCGCGTCGCGCACCACGGCCGCAAGACGCTCGCGATTCAACTCCACTTCAAGCAGTGCCGCCGGCCACACAGCAAACGCCGCGCTCACGCGCTGCGCGAAGTCACGCGCGGTCATCTCGCCCGATACATGCTGCAACAACGGCAACTTCGCAAGCGAACGCTGGGCGGACACAAGTTCGCGCAGCGTCATCGTCATCTGATCGCCTGCATGGGACAACACCTTGTCCATCGCATCGAGCACCGCGGCGAGGTGCAATAGCAGTGCCCGACGTTCGAATGCATCTTTCATCACATCTTCCGTTAAGCAGTCAGGCCCACCATTCTAGACCGGCCGACGCCCACGTCCCGAAAATACG
Organism: Paraburkholderia sp. 2C; assembly: GCF_054589215.1. NCBI lineage: Bacteria > Pseudomonadati > Pseudomonadota > Betaproteobacteria > Burkholderiales > Burkholderiaceae > Paraburkholderia > Paraburkholderia sp. 2C. The sequence continues at coordinate 205,565 of NZ_BAAILL010000041.1, forward strand.
CGTGCATTGCTACATGACGGAAATGTCATGTTCGGCTCATCTTCGCACTGAACCTGATCCGTAGCATCGATCGCATCCAGTCTCACGATGCGTTCGCTACATGTATAGACACACATTTTCAACAGTACTTCTGGTTTTCACGTTAGGAGCGGCGACGGCCCGCGCGGAACCGCTTACGCTCGACGACGCACTCGCGCTCGCGGCACAAAACAATCCGCAATTGCGCAGCGCCCGCTTCAATGCCGACGCGACAAGCGGCGCAATCATGCAAGCCGGCGCGCGCCCGAATCCATCGTTGTCGCTGTTGCAGGAAGGATTCAGCGGCGCGGACCGCACGTCGACCGCGCTGATCAACCAGACCATCGAACTCGGCGGTAAACGCGATGCGCGCCTCGATGTCGCGTCGTATCGGCGCGAAGCCGCGCTCGCGTCGCTCGATAGCCGCACGGCCGCGTTGCAGGCCGATGTCGCGAGCGCGTTCTATGGTCTGCTTGCGGCGCAGCGCCAATTGCAGGTGGCCGACGAGTCGGCGCAGCTTGCCGCGCGCTCCGCCGGCATCGCCGACCGGCGCGTGCTTGCCGGCAAGGTCTCGCCGGTCGAAGCGACGAAGGCGCGCGTTGCCGCCAGCGCCGCGGGTATCGAAGCGGCCAACGCGCGCCGCCGCGTGGCCACCGCGGTCGACGTGCTTGCGAATGCGACCGGCAGCGAGGCGCCGCGCGAGCGTGCCGCAACAGGCGATCTCGACACGCTTCCGTCTGTCGATCCGCTGGCTCAACTGCAACAGCGCATCGACAGCGGTCCCGATTCGCGCGTGGCACGCGCCGAAGCGCTGCGCGCCAACGCCGCGATCACCGCGGAAAAAGCCAGGCGTATTCCGGACATCACGATCAGTGCCGGCATGAAGCGCATCTCGACCACGGGCGCGCCGATCAATCAGGCGGTGATCGGCATTTCGATCCCGTTGCCGATCTTCGATACGAACAAGGGTGCGCTGCTCGAGGCCGTGCATCAGGCCGAAAAAGCCGATGCGGACGTCGACGCCGCACGTGCCCGGCTACAGCTCGAATTATCGCAAGCGTATGCCGCGTATGAAACCGCGGCCGACGAAGCGCGCCGCCTGAAAGCCGATGTGCTGCCCGCGGCACGCGAGGCGCTCGACGCAATGTCGCGCGGCTATGAACTCGGCAAATTCGGCTTCCTCGATGTGCTCGATGCACAGCGCACGCTGTTTCAGGGCGAATCGCAATATGTGCAGGCGCTTGGCGACGCGCATCGCGCGTACGCGGAGATTGGCCGGCTGATTGGCGCACCCATACCCGCATCTTCATCCAATCGCGATGCCGTCTCTTCTACGGGCTTCTGACCATGAAAAATTCCATTTCGACGCGCCAATACAGGACCGGTGCCATGATTAGCGCATTCATTCTGATCGCGATTGTCGTCGCGGTGATCCTGCGTATGCGCGAACCGGCACGCGCCGCCGTGCTATCCGAAAACGTCGCGGCAGCAACCGATCGTACGACGGGAAACCATGGCGGCACACTATTGAAAAGCGGTGCGCTCGCGATCGAAGTATCGATGTCAGAAAAAGACGGCGACGCACGGCTCGTCGTTTTCCCTTTCGTCGACGGCAAGGCCGTTACCCGGGACGTCAGCGTGACGGGCTCCGTCAAGCGCTACGACGGCACGCGGCAAATGTTGCGCTTTACCACCGATGCATCAGCGCGCTTCACCAGCACCGAGGCGATCGCAAAGCCACACGTATTCGACGCGACAATCGCCGTCACCGCCGGAGCAAAGGGGGCGGACAGCCGCTCCGCGTCGTTCGCCTTCTCGCAAGCAGACGGCGCAATCGCGCTCAACGCGGAGCAGATCAAAACCAGCCGCATTGAAATCGCGCGTGCCAGCCCCGCGCAGGTTATCAACCGCATTCGCCTGCCCGGCGAAATCAAACTCGACGAAGACCACACCGCGCATGTCGTGCCGCGCGTCGCGGGCATCGTCGAACGCGTGGACGTATCGATCGGACAGACAGTCAGGCAAGGGCAGCTGCTGGCGGTTATCTCGAGCCCCGATCTGGCGGACCGCCGCAGCGAATGGCTTGCCGCGCAGCGCCGCCTGAGCGCGGCGCGCACCACGTACGAACGCGAACGGTCGCTATGGCAGGAGCGCATCTCCGCCGAGCAGGACTATCTGCAGGCGCAGACGCAACTGCGCGAAGCGGAAATCGCCGCACAGAACGCGCGCCAGAAGCTCGCGGCGCTCGACGCGACATCCGGCGCAAGTGCCAGCGCCTTGAACCGCTACGAACTGCGCGCGCCGTTTGCGGGAACCGTCATCGAGAAACACGTCGTGGCGGGCGAAGCGGTCGCCGCCGACGCCAACGTCTTCGTACTGTCGGACCTTTCTTCCGTGTGGGCCGAAATGGCCGTGCCCGCGCAACGTTTGAACGACGTGCGCGTCGGCCGCGAGGTGACGGTCAGCGCGAGCGCGTTCGACTCGAGCGCAAGCGGCCGCATCGCGTTCGTCGGCGCTTTGCTCGGCGAAGCGACGCGCACCGCGCCTGCCCGCGTCGTGTTGCCGAACCCTGGCGGCGCGTGGCGGCCCGGCATGTTCGTCGACGTGGACGTCGATGCCGGCGCGCAGGACGTTCCCGTCGCCGTGCGCGCCGACGCATTGCTCGACATCGATGGTGCGCCGTCCGTGTTTGTGCTGTCGCCAAAAGGCTTCGTCGCGCAGCCGGTGCAAACCGGGCGACGCGATGCGCAAACCATCGAAATCGTCGCCGGCCTGCAGCCCGGCCAGCAGTACGCGGCGGCCAACGCATTCGTCCTGAAGGCCGAACTCGGCAAAGGCAGCGCGGAGGAGCACTGACGCGATGCGCGACACAACCGCCTTTCTCTTCGTCTTATCACCAGGGTCACCCCACCTATGTTCGAACGCCTGATACGCGCCGCGATCGCACACCGCTGGCTCGTCCTGCTCGCCACCGCCGTGGCCGCCGCGACTGGTATTTACAGTTACAGCAAGCTGCCGATCGACGCCGTGCCCGATATCACCAACGTGCAGGTCCAGGTGAACACCGCGGCAGCCGGGTATTCGCCGCTCGAAGCCGAGCAGCGCATCACCTTCCCGATCGAAACGGCCATGGCCGGGCTACCGCATCTACAGCAAACGCGTTCGATATCGCGCTACGGCCTGTCGCAGGTCACCGTCATTTTCAAGGACGGCACCGACATCTATTTCGCGCGGCAACTGGTGAACGAGCGCATCCAGGAAGCGCGCGGCAAGATGCCGCCAGGCATCGAGCCGGCGATGGGGCCGACGTCGACCGGGCTCGGCGAGATCTACCTGTGGACCGTCGACGCGGACACCGATGCGCGCAAGCCCGACGGCACGCGCTATACACCGACCGATCTGCGCGAGTTGCAGGACTGGGTCATCAGACCGCAACTGCGCAACGTGCCGGGCGTTGCCGAAGTGAACTCGATTGGCGGATACGTGAAGGAGTTTCGCGTTGCGCCGGACCCGGCGAAACTGATGTCGTACGGGCTCACGCTCGCGGATATCGTGCGCGCACTCGAGCGCAACAACGAGAACGTCGGCGCCGGCTACATCGAGAAGCGCGGCGAACAGTACCTCGTGCGGGTGCCCGGACAGGCGAACTCCACGGACGACCTCGCGAATATCGTGCTCGGCAACGCCGGCGGTATTCCAGTGCGGGTGAAGGACGTTGCGCAGGTCGATGTCGGACGCGAACTGCGCAGCGGCGCCGCGACCGCGAACGGACGCGAGGCGGTGCTCGGCACCGTCTTCATGCTGATGGGCGAAAACAGCCGCACGGTTGCAAAAGCGGTGGCCGCGAAGATGGTCGAAATCAATCGCAGCTTGCCGCGGGGCGTGCGCGCGGTACCGGTCTACGACCGCACGACGCTGGTCGACAAGGCCGTTCAGACGGTTAAGAAAAATCTTATCGAAGGCGCCGCGCTCGTCATTGCGATTCTGTTTCTGTTCTTAGGGAATGTTCGCGCCGCCATCATCACCGCGCTCGTTATTCCGCTGTCGATGCTGATTACGTTCACCGGCATGGCGAACGCCAAAGTCAGCGCGAATCTGATGAGCCTCGGGGCACTCGATTTCGGGATTATCGTCGATGGCGCGGTGGTGATCGTCGAGAACTGCATCAGAAGGCTCGCCCACGCGCAGACGCTTGCGGGCCGCGCGCTCACGCGCGACGAGCGCTTTGCCGAAGTGTTCGCCGCATCGCAGGAAGCGCGGCGGCCGCTGATTTTCGGGCAGCTGATCATCATGGTTGTGTACGTGCCGATCTTTGCGCTGACGGGTGTCGAGGGGAAGATGTTCCATCCGATGGCGATCACCGTCGTGCTCGCGCTCGCCGCCGCGATGGCGCTGACCGTCACCTTCATTCCGGCGGCTGTTGCACTTTTTATCGGAAAGCGCATCGAAGAAAAGGAAAATCGGCTGATGGGCTGGGCGAAGCGGCGTTATGAGCCGGTTCTTTTCCTGTTCATCCGTCATCCGAAGCGCGTTCTTGCGGGAGCGCTGGCCGTGGTCTGCGGCGCGTTGCTGCTTGCCACGCGGCTAGGAAGCGAATTCGTTCCCAGCCTGAACGAGGGCGATCTCGCCGTCGCGGCGCTGCGCGTGCCGGGCACGAGCCTCTCACAATCCGTCGAAATGCAAAAGACCATTGAAGCCACGCTCAAACAACGCTTTCCCGAGATCGAGCGCGTGTTCGCACGCACCGGCACCGCGGAGATTGCCGCCGACCCGATGCCCCCTAATCTGTCCGACGGCTACATCATGCTGAAGCCGGTTGCGCAGTGGCCCGATCCCGGCAAGCCACACGAGCAATTGAGGCAAGAAATTGAGAATGTTCTGTCGGAACTCCCAGGAAACGCTTACGAGTTTTCTCAACCGATTCAGTTGCGATTCAATGAGTTGATCTCCGGCGTGCGCAGCGACGTCGCATTAAAACTGTTCGGCGACGATATGCGTGTGCTCAGCGAAACCGGTAACCGGCTGGCGGCCGCCCTGTCGCAAGTGCCGGGCGCATCGGAGGTGAAGGTCGAACAGAGCGCGGGGCTGCCGGTGCTGACCGTCGCATTCGACCGCGACAAGCTCGCGCGCTACGGCGTGAGCATCGGCGATGCGCAGGACGCAGTCGCGGCTGCCATCGGCGGGCGCAATGCGGGCCTGCTGTTTCAGGGAGACCGGCGCTTCGATATTGTCGTGCGCCTGCCCGATGCGCTGCGCTCCGATCCCGAGGCGCTCGCACGGCTGCCGATTGCGTTGCCGCCTGCCGCGGGCGCGGCCAGTGCGGCTCGCGCGGCGATCACCGCCAACGGGGCCACCGCGGCGATAGCAGCCACGCGCCCGGCCTACGTGCCACTTGCCGAACTCGCTTCGCTCGACGTCGCACCGGGCCCGAACCAGATCAGCCGCGAAGACGGCAAGCGGCGCATCGTCGTGACCGCGAACGTGCGCGGCCGCGATGTCGGTTCGTTCGTCGCCGAAGCAAAAGCGAAAGTCGCCCGCGACGTCTCGGTGCCGCCCGGCTACTGGCTCGCATGGGGCGGCCAATTCGAACAGATGCAAAGTGCGGGCGAGCGCCTGCGCATTGTGGTGCCGGCCGCTTTGCTGATGGTGTTCGTGCTGCTGTACGTGATGTTCAACAACGTCAAGGATGGGCTGCTCGTCTTCACCGGCATTCCGTTCGCGCTCAGCGGCGGCATCGTTGCACTGTGGTTACGCGGGTTGCCGTTTTCGATTACCGCGGCGGTTGGCTTTATCGCGCTATCGGGCGTCGCGGTGCTGAATGGGCTCGTAATGCTGTCATTCATCCGCACATTGCGCGAAGACGGTATCGACCTCGATCGCGCCGTGCGCACGGGCGCGCTGACGCGTCTGCGGCCCGTGCTGATGACGGCCCTCGTCGCCGCGCTCGGCTTCGTGCCGATGGCATTCGCCACGGGCACCGGCGCGGAAGTGCAGCGCCCGCTTGCGACCGTGGTGATCGGCGGAATTCTTTCGTCGACCGCGCTGACCCTGCTCGTTCTGCCTGTGCTTTACCGCACCGCCTATGCGCGCGGTGAAGCCGCAGTTTCGTTACTCCGTAGCCGCCGAGGTAATGTGCAATGCGAATCCTGATTGTCGAAGACGAGCCGAAAACCGGCCACTATCTGCAAAAAGGCCTGAATGAAGCGGGCTTTGTAACGGACTGGGTTGAAGACGGCGTGACGGGCCTGCATCAGGCCGAAACCGAGCACTACGACCTCGTCGTTCTCGACGTCATGCTGCCCGGCAAGGACGGCTGGTCGGTGCTGCAGACCCTGCGGCGCACGCAGTCGACACCGGTGCTGTTCCTTACCGCGCGCGACGATGTGGACGACCGCGTAAAGGGCCTTGAACTCGGCGCCGACGATTACCTCGCGAAGCCGTTCGACTTCGTCGAACTACTGGCCCGCGTGCGTTCGATTCTGCGGCGCGGCCAGCCGCGCGACGCAACGACGCTGAAAATTGCCGACCTCGAACTCGATCTGACGCGCCGCAAAGCACTGCGCCAGGGCGCGACGATTCTGCTGACCGCCAAGGAATTCGCGCTGCTGTGGCTGTTGATGCGTCGCGAAGGCGAGATCCTGCCGCGCGCGACGATCGCATCACAGGTGTGGGACATGAATTTCAGCAGCGACACCAACGTTGTCGATGCGGCGATCCGGCGCTTGCGCGCGAAGATCGACGACGCGTACGAACCGAAGCTCATTCATACCGTGCGCGGCATGGGATATGTGCTCGAGGAGCGCGGCAGCGTTGACCCGCGCGACGGCGGAAGTCAGCCATGAGGGCCTGCATTCTGCCGCGTACGCTGCGGGCTCGGTTAACGGTGCTGATCGTCGCATCGAGCACGGCTGTGCTCGCGTTGAGCGGCTTCACGCTGCACGAGGCGCTGCGCAATCGCATCGAAGCGTCGGCGGCCGCCGAAATGGATGCGACGATGTCCGCGCTCAAGACTCATCTGCCCGAGGTCCATGCAATCGAGGAGATTCCGTACCTGAAGGAAATGTGGATCGATATGCTGCACGGGCATGCCAATCTGAGCCTTGCGATTTTCGACAGCGCAGACCGTCAGTTGTTGAGCACACCCGGCTATCGGCACAACGCGCACGTTGCCGCGACGCTCGAGCGCGTCCGGCTGGTGCCGGCGCCTATCGTCGTTCAGGCGCCTCAATTCGCGCTTCGCTACCTCGCAACCGCTATTCCTCTTGGCGGCAACGACAACGCAGTACGTGTGGTCGTGCAATACGACGCGAAGGCAGACCGTGCATTGCTGCGCACGTACGCGTACACGATTGTGCTGATTCAGGTATGCGGCGTGTTTATCGCCGCATGGCTCGCGTATGGCATCGCTCTGTTTGGGCTGAGCCCTTTGCGGCGGCTGGTCGCACAAGCGGAACACATGTCGACGAGCCGTCTTGCGCAACCGTTGCCCGAACTGCAGGCGGCAGGCGAGTTGCAGGATCTGGGGCGAGCGTTCAACGGCATGCTCGCACGCCTCGACGAATCGTTCACGCGTCTTGGCCAGTTTTCGTCGAACCTCGCGCACGACTTGCGCACGCCCTTGACGAACCTGCTGGCGCACGCGCAGGTCGTGTTGTCGCGCAAGCGCTCGGCAGACGAGTATCGCGAGGTGATCGAGGCGAGTGTCGACGAATATCAGCGCCTGTCGAGAATGATCGACGACATGCTGTTTCTCGCGCGTTCCGATAGCGCGCAGAGCGCGGTGCCGATGAGAGCGTTCGACGCATTTGCGGAGGTCACGCGCGTTGCGGGCTTTTACGAACCGATGGCCGAATGCGCTTCAGTCACGTTCGATGTGCGTGGTGCGGGCGTCGTTTATGGAAATCCGCTGCTTTTCCAGCGTGCCTTGAGCAACTTGCTGTCGAATGCGTTGGCGCATGCGCCGCATGGCTCGACCGTTGAAATTCAGTGCCTCGCAATCAGCACCGGCGGCACGACCATCACCGTATCGGACGCGGGGCCGGGCATCGACACGGCACATCGCACGCGCATTTTCGACCGGTTCTACCGCACCGACCCGGCGCGGCAAAACCTCGCATCGGGCACCAGCGGCGCCGGGCTCGGCCTCGCGATCGTCCGGTCCATCATGCAGTTGCACGGCGGCGAGTGCGGCGTGGAAAGCGAGCCGCACGTGCGCACGACCTTCTGGTTGAAGTTTCCGGCACGCGCCGAAGGGGCGTCGGCCTAGAACCCCTGCACGGTCGCGGTCGCATGCGCGACCAGATGCACGACACCGAAAATCACCGCGCCGATGCAAAAGGCCATCAGTACCGCGACAAACGGCAGCAGAACGATATTGACGTTGGCGAAGTCGGATTCATGCGACGCGCGCTTGCGCACGCCGAAGAAGCTCGTAAGAACGATGCGGACGAGGCGGAGGAATTCCATGGTTCTGCTCCTGACGGTATCGGGTTTGCGCGGGTTTGCCTTCGCTTTGCCTTCGGCTTGCCCTCGGTTGCCCTAATCTTCGGACCGTTCAGGAATCGGAAACAGCAGCAGATGCACGCGAAATTCGGGAAGCATCGGTGGCAATTTGTCGCAGGAAGAGCGCGTTTTCCGGTTGGTGTGCGGCTGCGGTCACCGCCGGGGGTTTGCGGGTAGCGCACGCCCCGGCGGCATCGTGACGGCTAGCGCGATGCGATCGCGTCATGCTGGTCCATACCCGGACTCACCTCTCCCGCGTGCTTCGCGATCGTGTGCAGTTCCTTGTTGCGGGCGATCTGATCGGCGCTCGGCGGGTAGCCGGCCTTGCTGACCGGAACCACGCCGTCATGGCGGGCCTGGGCGAGTTCCTGCTGGACCTGCGCGCGGGTTTTTTGCTGGGCTAGCGCGGCTTCCGTAACGAATGCGGCGCTCAGTGACGCGGCAAGCGCCAGCAGGGTAAGTTTCGCGATGCTCATGGCTTTTCTCCTTTGAAGTTCGATCGACCTCGGTGGCTGATCTGAGCTTCAGTCTGGAGCGAAGACGGTGCGCAACGATGAGCGGTAGATGACAAATCTGATAGGAACGGCGTGCATCCTTTTTTTTGTGGCCGCTACGTCAGGACAGGTGCGGTACTTCAATCGCCTCGACTCGCAACGGCACGCGCGACGATTCCCGTGCCGCATCCAGGATCGAGAACAGCCGCATGCGCGTCGAGCGACAACGCGTCGAGATAGTCGGCGAGGGCTTGCCGGAAAAGCACATGTTTGCCGTGCGCTTCGCTCGATTTCGGACGCGCTGCGGGGCGGCGGTCCGGATGCGGGCAAACGGCGCGGGGTCCTGCCTTCAGAACTCGCGAGGGGGCTGAACACCGCCGTCGTCTTCCCGCTCCAGCTCCGGCACCGCTCGGCTTTCTCTTCTGGCGCGCCGGACCGATTGCGGCGGCTGGCCCAAGGTACGAATGAATGCGCGCCTCATGCGATCGCGGTCGAAAAAGCCGACTTCGTTCGCAATGACATCCATCGAATGGCGCCCCTGCTCGAGCATCAGCCGCGCGGCTTCCACCCGCAGTTGCTCGACAGCCTTCGCGGGCGATTGGCCCGTTTCCGCGGTAAACGCTCTGCTGAACTGTCGCGGGCTAAGATTGGCGACTTCGGCCAGCTCGTCGACGGAGAGCGCGTTGCGCAAGTGCGTGCTGGCGTAGCTAATGGCCTTCTGAATCCGGTCGGACTTCGGCTCCAGCTCGAGCAACGCGGAAAACTGCGACTGACCGCCGGCGCGCCGGTGATAGACGACGAGTTTGCGCGCCACTGTGCGCGATACGTCCTTGCCGTGATCTTTCTCAATCATGGCAAGCGCCATGTCGATCGTGGCCGCCATCCCCGCTGATGTCCAGATCGAGCCATCCACGACGAAAATCCGGTCGCCGTCGACGGCCACTTCCGGAAAGCGACGCTGCAGATCGCCGGCAAATCGCCAATGGGTCGTCGCGCGACGGCCATCGAGCGCACCCGATTCGGCCAGGACAAAGGCCCCTGTGCACGGCGCCGCGACGCGCCTCGAAGTCTTGAGCGAGTGTTTGACGAAGGCCGTGAGGGCGGGCGAACGGAGGTTGGTTTCGATTCCCGAAGCAAACATCACCGTATCGAACACGGCGTCGCCGAATGGCTGGCTATCGACGCGAATTCCCGCCGACGCCGATATCAGTCCACCTGTTTCGGAAACGACAGTCACCTCATATGCCGTCTCTTCGAGCACGAGATTGGCGAGCTCGAATGCGGTGACCGCAGCGAAACCCATCATATAAAAGTTGGGGAACACGACGAAGCCGATGCTGTGCATGGGGTGTCCTCCGTCCAGCACGTCATGAATTGAGGGTATATCTGACGTTTGTGAAGCCGTCAACAATCCCTATTCTTTGCCTTGTCATCGGAGGGAATGTTGAAATGGAGCGTCGATTACTTGTGCTCGCGATAGGGATGTTCGCGATGGGCACGGACAACTTTGTCGTTGCCGGCATTCTTCCTGGCGTTGCTGCGTCCCTGCACACCTCCGTCAGCGTCGCGGGACAGATGGTGACGCTCTACGCGTTGTCGTATGCGGTCATGGCGCCCGTGATGGCCGCTATCGCCGGTGGATGGCCGCGCAAGCTCATTCTCGTGCTGGCGCTCGGTATCTTTGTGGCCGGCAACGCGATCAGCGCGCTCGCAACCAGCATCGACACCGTTCTTTTCAGTCGCGTGCTCGCGGGGTTCGGCGCGGCCCTGTTCTCTCCTACCGCACTTGGCGTCGCTTCGGCGCTTGCCCCGCCCGAGAAGCGAGGCCGAGCGCTTTCGATCGTGACCGCGGGCCTGACCGGCGCAACGGCGCTCGGCGCGCCGATCGGCACGTTTATCGGCGGTTTCGGAAGCTGGCGCACGACGCTGGGCTTCGTCACGCTGCTTGGGCTGGTCGCCATGCTCGGCGTGTGGGCGATGCTGCATTCGCTTCCCCCAACACCGGTCGTCACGCTTAAAGAAAGACTCAAGCCGGTTCGCGAGCTGCCTGTCGCGCTTACGCTGCTCACGTCTCTTTTTGCGTTTGGCGGCTTCCTGATGATCTACACCTATGCGGGTTTCGTATTCGATCGCGTGACTCACGGCAACGGACGCATTCTCGCCGGCATGTTTCTCGTCTGGGGAATCGCCGCCACGATCGGCAACGTGCTGTGCGGCCGGCTCGTCGATCGCTTGCCGAGCCGCGCCATCGTGAACGTGGCGCTGTGCGTTGCCGTCGTCAATTTTTGCGCGCTGCCCTGGACCTCGACTCATATGGCCGGCGCCATGCTTGCGCTGATCGTCTGGGGTATATGCGGCTGGGGTCTTCTCGTGCCGCAGCAGCATCGGCTCGTCGAACTGGCGCCGAACGCAGCACCGCTCGTGCTCGCGCTGAACAACACAGCGACCTACACCGGACTCGCCTGTTCGGCCGTGTTGGGCGGCTTGATTCTGCTATTCGTCGATCGGCACTATCTGAGTATCGTCGGTGCGGGGCTCATTACGGTTGCGCTGGTCCTTTCCGAAGCCGCGTATCGCAATCGGCAACGCGGACAGGCCAGAAAAAAAATGAATCGCATGACGAAGTACACGAACACGGGTCACGCACAGGGGCCGGTTCCGTCACTCTGTCAGAGAGAAGCCGCGGGCGCGAATCCATTGGAAGCGGCGACCAGGAGAGCAAATCGTGTCGACATCGATGCAAGCAGTACAGATCGAAAAATTTGGCGGGCCGGATGTCCTCGCGCTGCGCGAGCTTCCGATTCCCACACCCGGCGAAGGAGAAGTAGTCGTCAAGGTGAGGGCGGCAGGCGTCGGTCCGTGGGATACGTGGATTCGCGCCGGCAAAAGCGTTCTTCCGCAACCCCTGCCCTTGACCCCGGGCTCCGACATTGCCGGGCAGGTCGTCCAGGCCGGGCCCGGCGTGACCGGGGTCATGGAAGGCGACGAGGTATTCGGCGTCAACTGCTGGGGGAGATCAGGTCGATCATTGACCCGGCTTCCGCCCTTTCTGTAACGCAGCCGAACGCCGACGTACGGATGTGACCGTTCCGCTGGAATGGCGCACGACGAGTTCAGCGGCAAACGTCACTCTCTGCGCGCCCGCGTCATTGCCCGCCACTTGCGCAAGCAGCGTATTGACTGCGGAACTGGCCATTTGCTGAAACGGCTGGCGCACAGTTGTTAGCGCCGGATGAAACTGCTCCGCCATCGGAATGTCATCGAAGCCCACGATGGAAATATCGTCGGGCACGCGCAGCCCCGCTTCGCGCGCGGCGGCGATCGCGCCAAAGGCGCTTTGATCGTTAGCCGTAAAAATGGCGGTGGGTGGATCGGCAAGACCGAGGAGTCCCGACGCAACCTCAAACGCCGTCATTTGCGACAAGTCGCCGGACGCGATCAGCTCGGGCGCATGCGGCAGCCCGTGCCGTGCGAGCGCATCGACGTACCCGCGCTGCCGGTCACGCACGCCTTCAATCGAATCTCCACCGCCGAGGAACGCAATGCGCGTGTGCCCGAGTTCGATCAGATGCTCGACCGCAAGCTGCGCGCCTCCATAGTTATCGACCGACACCGACGGAAACCGGTTCATCGTGCCGCGCTGATCGATCACCACCACGGGCAGCTTTGCTTTGGCTAACGAATCGAGCCACAGCGAATCACGCGGCAAGATTGCGAGCAATGCATCGGAAAACTGCCGTACCAGCCCGAGCACATCGTGATGCATGCGCCGGTCTTCATCGGACATCGTATAGATCAGCACCTCGCAACCGGCGGCCCTCGCAGCGCGGCCCGCGCCGAGTATCAGCTCGCTCGAGAACTGCGTATCGAGCGTCGGCGTGACGATGCCGATAATGCCGTTACGTCCGCCCGAGAGCTTTTGCGCCGTGCGATTGACGACGTAACCGATATCGGACGCGATGCGCAGCACCTCGTCGCGTGTCTCGCGCGACACGCCGGAGCGTCCGTTCAGTGCGCGCGATGCGGTCATCTGCGACACGCCGGCCAGCCGTGCCACGTCTGCCAGCGTGGGGTTTTCCTTGGTCATGCCGTCGGTCACGAGCGTGTTGTTGAAGATAGTGCATCGATGTCATTCGATGCGTTACCGCTAACGTTCCTTCTACACTCATTCTAAGCGAATACGTCTGAAGCGCAATCAGGGCTTGTTCCGGGCCATGTACGTTTGGCTCAAACCCAGTATCTAAAAGGCTTTTCCACGTCCATATGCAAATTGCCCAAGGCACCCGCCACATGCTTGAGGGTTAACCTCATCTGGCAACCGACCCGCGTCGTTACTACCATCCCTGACGTTAAGGCTAACGTTGATTGTCCCCTACTATAACGACGGAGACTTCAAGATGACGTATGCGGCGGTATCGAAGGCGATCGGTCTCACTGCGCTCTGCTCGTTGCTGGCAATGGCCGCAGGCACCGCTGCCCACGCGCAGGACGCGAAGGTCATCACCGCGTGGGACCAGCAAACCAACGCAACCTCGAGCAAGATCCTGCGCGACGCGTCCGATCGCTTCGAGCAGAAGACGCCCGGCTACAAGGTCGAAAATTCGCACGTCATCAACGACGCATACAAGACCAAGCTCAAGGTTGCATTCGGCGCAAACCAGCCGCCTTGCGTGTTCGAATCGTGGGGCGGCGGCCCGCTGCACGAATACGTGAAAGCCGGTCAGATTGTCGACCTCACGCCGTATCTGCAGAAAGACCCCAGCTATCGCGACCGTTTCCTGCCCTCGTCGTGGAAGGCGGTGACATTCGGCGGCAAGACCTATGGCGTCGCGGCGGAAAACGCATCCGCCGCCGTGATCTTCTATAACAGGGACATCTTCCAGCAATACGGCCTGAAGCCGCCCGCCACGTGGCCCGAACTGATGCACGTCGTGCAGGTGCTGACATCGCACGGCATTGCGCCGTTCGCACTCGCGAACAAGAACAAGTGGACGGGTTCGATGTACTACATGTATCTGGTCGACCGCATCGGCGGCCCAGACGTCGTACGCGCGGCGCTCGACGGCGCCGGCAAGGGCTTCGACGATCCGGCTTTCATCGAAGCCGGCAAATACATCCAGCAGCTCGTCAAGGCCGGGGCGTTCGCACAAGGCTTCAATGGCCTCGACTACGACGTCGGCGCATCGCGCCGCCTGCTCTATTCGGGCCGCGCAGCGATGGAACTGATGGGCGGTTGGGAAGCCTCGACGATTCAAAGCGAAAATCCGTCGTTCTCGAAGAAGCTCGATTTCTTCCCGTTCCCGAGCGTGCCCGGCGGCAAGGGCGATCCTCGCGATGTGATCGGCACGGTCGGCGATGGCTTCCTTAGCATTTCAACCGAATGCAAGTATCCGGACGCCGCGTTCAAGCTGATCCAGTCGCTAACGGACGATACCGCCATGCGCGCACGGGTCGGCGACCGCAAAATTCCGCCGGTGAAGAACATCGCGCTCGACGATCCGCTTCTCAAACGCCTGCAAAGTCTGATTGTCGATGCGCCGAATGTGCAGCTCTGGTACGACCAGGCGCTGCCGCCCCACCTGGGCGAAGTGCATAAGGACACGACACAGGCCTTGTTCGGCCTGTCGCTCACGCCCGAAGCCGCCGCGCAGCAAATGGAAAGCGCCGCTAAAGCGGGCGGTTAATGACGGGAAAGCAAGCGCCATCCACAGCAACACACACGTCACCTCAACCGGATAACCCGGCCGGCGCCGTTATCACAGGCAACGCGGCGCCGGCCGGCAAACACGCCGTGAACATCGTGCTCCCCGCCGTATCCGAACGCCGACGCCGGCTGCGCTTTTCGTCGCAGGCACTTGTCGCGGCCGCCTTTCTCGCGCCGGCGGTGCTGTTGCTCGCGGTCTTCCTGCTTTATCCGCTCGTTTCGAGCTTGCGGCTTTCGCTGGTCGACTGGAATGGTCTTGGCAGCAACGCGCGCTTTGTCGGGCTTTCGAATTGGGCGCGTCTCGCACACGACGCCGTGTTCTGGCAGTCGCTGCTCAACAATCTGATTCTCGCGGTGGCATCGGTCGTCGTTGAATTGCCTATCGCACTCGTGCTCGCTGTGCTGCTCGAAAAAGCCGGCCGTGGTTCGCGTGTGCTGAAGATTCTTTATTTTCTACCGCTGCTGATGTCGAGCGTCGCCATCGGCGTGCTGTTCAAGAACGTCTACGATCCGAACTTTGGTCCGCTGAACGCTGCATTGCGCGCACTGGGTCTCGATGTGCTCGCGCAGGACTGGCTTGGCGATCCGCATCTGTCGCTCGCGTCGACGATCGCCGTGATCTGCTGGCAGAACGTTCCGTTCTACATGATCCTGTTTCTCGCGGGGCTCTCCTCGATGCTGCAAGAGGTCAACGAGGCCGCACGCCTCGACGGCGCGTCCGAATGGGTGATCTTCTGGCGTATCAAACTGCCGCACTTGCAAGGTACCGTACGCACCGCCGTGCTGCTTGCCGTGCTCGGCTCGCTGCGTTACTTCGACCTTATCTATGTCATGACGGGCGGCGGCCCTGAAGGCTCGTCGGAGCTGATGGCCACCTACATGTACCGCACGGTGTTCAGCTCATTCCAGCTCGGCTACGGCAGCACGATCGGTTCGGCGATGTTCATCATTGTCTGCGCGGTCGCGGCCGTATCGCTGCGCTTTACCCGTCGATACGCGACCGAGGTCTAAGTCATGAAAGTGAGATTGAAACCGCGCCTCGGCGTACCGCTGCTCGCGTTGATCTGGCTGCTGGTGACGACGCTGCCATTCGTCTTTGTCGTCGCGACGAGCCTTAAAACACAGGACGAGACGTACTCGTCGCCGGTCTGGGCCTTGCCCCAGCATTTCTTCCTCGGCAACTATGCGGCCGTGCTCGAAGGCCCTTACTTCACTTACTTTCGCAATAGCGTGTTTGTGGTCGGTGTTTCCGTATTGCTGATCGTGCTGGCAAGCGCGATGGCGGCCTATGCGTTCGCACGCATGCGCTTTGCGCTGAACAAGACGCTCTTTGCGATTATCGTCGCGGGCATGATCGTGCCGCTGCACGCGACGCTCGTGCCGATCTATCTGCTCACGCGCAACCTCGGTATCTACGATACGCCGTTCGCCTTGCTGGGGCCCTATGTCGCGTTGAGCCTGCCGATCTCGATCTTTATTCTCACCGAGTTCATGCGCCAGATTCCGCGCGAACTCGAGGAAGCCGCGCAGCTCGACGGCTGCAGTCCGTTCGGCATTTTCTGGCGCATCTTCTTTCCGCTGTCCACGCCCGGGCTCGCCACGGTCGCGATCTACAACGGCATCGGCCTGTGGAACGAGTTCATCTTTGCCTACATGCTGACGTCGACGCCCGAGCATCGCACGCTTCCGCTCGCGATATGGGATTTTCAAGGCCAGTACTCGTCGAATGTGCCGGCGATGCTCGCGGTCGTCACGCTGACATCGTTGCCGCTGATCGTTGCGTACGCGTTCGGTCAGGAGCGTGTGATCAAAGGGATGATGGCCGGCTCGCTAAAAGGCTGAAGAGCGATAGGGCTGAAACGACCAACACCGGTCACCGCCGTACCGAACCCGTCAGGAGTGAATCAATGGCGCTTCAGGACAACAACGAGTTTCCGGTTTATCGCCGCGCGCATATGCCGACCGACGCGCGCGTCGCGGATCTGCTCGCGCGCATGACGCTCGACGAAAAGATCGCGCAGCTGCACGCGGTCTGGCTCAAGCTTTCCGCTGACGGTCAGCACGAATGGCGCAGCGAAGATTTCGCGCAACGCGACACTGGCGTGCCGCTAAATACCCTGCTGCGCCATGGTCTCGGCCAGGTGACGCGCCCGCTCGGCACGCACACGGTCGACCCACAGGAAGGCGTCAAGGCGCTCAATGCATTGCAGCGGCAGATGGTCGAGAACACGCGCCTCGGCATTCCGGTGATGTCGCACGAGGAGTGCCTGGTCGGCCTGATGATCAAGGACGCGACGCTTTTTCCGTCGTCGCTCAATTACGCGGCGACGTGGAATCCCGCCCTGATCGGTCGCGTGGGCGAGATGATCGGCGCGCAGGCGCGCTCGATCGGATGCCGCCAGGGGCTGGCGCCTGTGCTCGATGTATCGCGTGATCCGCGCTGGGGCCGCACCGAGGAAACGTTCGGCGAAGATCCGTACCTCGTCGGCGTGATGGCATGCAGTTATGTCAACGGCTTGCAAGGCGAACGCCGCGACGTGCTCGCAACGCTCAAGCACTTTGTCGCACACTCGGCGAGCGAAGGCGCGCGCAATCACGCACCGGTCCACGTCGGACCACGCGAGCTCAACGACACTTACATGCTGCCGTTCGAGATGGCCGTGAAGCTCGCGCATGCGGGTTCCGTGATGCCCGCGTATCACGACATCGACGGTGTACCGTGCCACACGAACCGCGAACTGCTGCACCAGGTACTGCGTGAAAAGTGGGGCTTCGACGGGCTGATCGTCGCCGACTATGTCGCCGTGAATCTGCTTTATACGCATCATGGCGTCGCGCGCGACGCCGCCGACGCCGCAGCGCAATCGTTCAATGCGGGCCTCGATATCGAGTTGCCGGGCCACGAATGCGCGCTGCACCTGAAGGAAGCGCTCGCGCGCGGCGACATCAGTGAAGCGACGATCGACGCCACCGTGACACGCGTGCTGCGCGCGAAATTCGATATCGGCCTCTTCGAACATCCGTATGTCGACCCCGAGCAAGTAGA
This sequence comes from Paraburkholderia sp. 2C, assembly GCF_054589215.1. NCBI lineage: Bacteria > Pseudomonadati > Pseudomonadota > Betaproteobacteria > Burkholderiales > Burkholderiaceae > Paraburkholderia > Paraburkholderia sp. 2C. The sequence continues at coordinate 223,329 of NZ_BAAILL010000041.1, forward strand.
CTTGCGCAGCGATGCAGCGCTCGATCTCGCGCACGAGGTCGCGCGCCAGTCGGCCGTGCTGCTACGCAACGATGGCGTGCTCCCTCTTGCCGGTGACGGTAAGCAGAAGATCGCGGTAATCGGGCCGACCGCGGACGACCCGCTCGCTCTGCTTGCCGGCTACAGCTTTCCTGTCCATCTGATCGTCAGCGGGGAGCAATCGGCTTCGTCGATCACGACACCGCTGCAGGCTTTGCGCCGTATGCTGGGCGAAGCCAACGTGGTGTTCGAGAAAGGCTGCTCAATCATCGAAGAGCGGCGCGCCGGCGCGCCCGTGTTTCCCGGCGACGTTGCGCTCGATACGCGCGATCTGAATGCGCGCGACGACCTGATCAGTGCGGACACATCCCGCATCGCAAACGCCGCACAAGCCGCAAGCGAGGTCGATGTCGCAATCGTATTTGTCGGTGACCTCGCGGGCCTGTTCCAGTCCGGAACAGTCGGCGAAGGTTCGGATACCGATAGTCTCGCCTTGCCGGGTATGCAGCAGGCGTTGGTCGACGCCGTCGTCGCCACCGGCACGCCTACCGTTGTCGTAATGACGGGGGGCCGGCCATATAACCTCGGCGGTCTGGAAGAACGTGTCGCCGCGCATATCATGGCCTTTGCACCGGGTGAAAAAGGCGGAGAGGCGCTCGCCGAACTGCTGACCGGGCGCACAAATTTTAGCGGCCGTCTGCCGTTGTCGGTGCCGACCAGCGCGGGCGCGGTGCCCTACGTCTACAACCACCGGTTGAAGAGTGCGGGAACGCCTGTTGCCCGGCACTTCGGTTCGCGCTATCCATTCGGCTTCGGGCTCACCTACACCCGCTTTGTGTATAGCGACCTCGAACTGATCACTGCAGAAGTGCCGATTGCGGACGGCACGTTTGAATTCATCTTTAGCGTCGAAAACATCGGTGCGCGCAGCGGCGACGAAGTCGTACAGGTCTATGTGCGCGATCGTCTCGCTTCGACGTCGCGTCCCGTCAAGGAATTGAAGGCATTCGCGCGCGTCTCGCTCGAACCGCACGCAAAGGTGCTATTACGCGCGCGCCTACCGGTCGATATGCTCAATTTCACGGACGCGCGCGGCGAGCGCATCGTCGAGCCGGGGGAATTCGATCTGATGATCGGCAGTTCGAGCCGCGACATCCATCTGAATGCGACGCTGACCGTTAGAGGTGCGGCAACGCGAACGCTCGAACGCGATTGGCGAATGATCAGCGAGGTACAGGTAGTCTGACGCGACGGTACGCCGGGAGCCCGATGCCCGGCGTTTTACGCCGACACGGACACTGCCGATGGCCACCCCACTCTTACCAACGTCCCATCGGGTCCGTTGAGGCTGAACTCATACATGCCCCACGGCTTGTGCTCGGGCGCGCGGCCTTTTTCAATGCGTTCGTTTTTGAACGCCGCCGCCAGTTCGTCCACATTTCTGCGGTAAAGATAGAGGCCAAACGGATTGCGTCCTTCAACAAGCCACCCATCGACAGCTTGCGTGAGATGAATCTCCGCGCCGCGTCCGTCCGCCAGCATCCTGTAGTCGTCGCCATTGCCGGCCGGATCGGAAAAACCGAGCCGCGCGAAAAACGCCTCCGCGGCATCGAGGTCGTTACATGGCAGAATGGCAACGAGCTTTTCCTCTTTTGACATCGCTTGATCCTCGTTAAGACCCGCCGACCGTTACGGACCAACGCGCCCGGCGCGCGGGTTTTTGCAAGGCGCGTTTTCGATGATAGTCCACGCGCTGCAGGCTCGACATATTGCATTAAACGCGATGCACTAGAATTTCCAGACCCAGCCACTCCTTACCGCCATCATCATGACCAGAGACGAACGATTCGAAAAGCTTGCCGCGCAAATGGGCTTTCCGCTGAACGAGGAAATCAAGGTCGGCGGAAAATACACGCCAGTGTTGCTCGACGGAAATATGGCTTACGTCGCCGGTCAAATCCCACGGGTGGGCGACGAGGTTCGTTTCGTCGGCGCGGCTGGCGATACGATTTCTCTCGACGATGCGAGGCACGCCGCGCAAATATCGGCAATCCGTGCATTCGCGCTGATCAAAAACGTTTGCGGCAGCCTCGACACGATCGTCTCGGTCCCGCGCATCAATGTATTCGTGCGCAGCGCGCCCGACTTCACAAAGCAAAGCGAGGTCGCTGATGGCGCGTCCGACGTGCTGTCGGCAGTGCTCGAAGAGGCGGGCGTACATACCCGCACATCCGTGGGCGCGTTCCAGTTGCCCAAGGGCGCGGTGGTGGAGGTGGACTTCTGCTTCAGAGTCGCCACGTGAGGTGTTTTTCGCTGCCTCGGCGCACGCATTCGGCTATGTACACGTCATGTTTCTGAACTGGATCGCGCCCGCGACGACATTGATCGGCGGCGGATTGTTCGCCGCAAGCTATCGCAAGCATCGCTCGCTGGCCCTAGCCTGTTTCGAGCATGCGCGATATCGCTGCCTGATCTTTACGCTTGGCCTTGGCCGTTTCTTCTTCACTGGCGCGGCGTGGCGGCACTAACCGCGCCCTGCTGTGCATACGTCGACTCCCATCCGCCGCCCAGCACCTTGCATAGCGTAATCAGATTGATGTCGGCATCGGCATCGCTCTGCTCGAGATCGCTTTGCGCCTTAAGCAGTTGCCGCTGTACGTTCAGCACATTCAGATAATCGACCGCGCCCTGTTTGTAGCGCTGTTGCGCCACCGACAGCGCGCGCTCGTTCAGACTGACGACCGCTTTGAGCCGATCGCGCCGCCGCTGTTCGGCGTCGTATGTAATCAATGCGTCGTCCACTTCGCGCCATGCCTGAAGCACCGTGCGTTTGTACACGATGGCCGCTTCCTGCTGCTGCGCCTCGCGCAATTGCAAGGTTCCCTTGAGGCGCCCACCTTCGAATATCGGCAGCGTGATCGATGGCCCGACAACGAATTGCCCCGATGCCCAATCCGCAAGACTCGACAGTTGAAGGCTTTGAAACCCCGCACTGCCATTCAATGAAATGCGCGGATAGAAGTCGGCTTTCGCCATGCCGATCGCCGCCGTGGCCGCATGCAGCTGCGCATCCGCCCTTCTGATATCGGGCCGGCGTTGCACGAGTTCCGACGGGAAGCCGATCGGCACCTGTTGGGGAAGCCCAGGCACATCGCGCGGCTCGGCGAGACGTGCCTTGAGTGCGCCGGGCTCCTTCGCGAGCAACACGCCAATCGCATTGATCGTGGTGTCGGAGCGCGCCTCGAGCGTCGGAAGCAGGCTTTCGATCGACTCCACCTGTGCCGATGCGTTGGCAACATCGAGATCGGTCGTCACGCCATCGCGCTTGCGGATTTCCGTGAGCTTCGTCGCATTGCGCGCGATGTCGAGATTCTGCTTTGCTATCTGGAGCAGCGCCTGCGTATCGCGTAACTCGATATAGTCTCGCGCGAGTTCGGCGCGCACGGACAACAGCACCGCGTTGCGATCTTCGTATGAAGCAGCGGCAAGCGCCGTCGCGGCTTCGACACCGCGCCGCGCGCCGCCCCAGATATCGAGTTCCCACGATGCATCGAAGCCGAACTGATACAGGTTATACGCGGGCGAACCCGAGGAACCCGGTAACGGCGCCACGCCAAGCGGCGCACTGCCCGATGCCGATTGCGGCTGACTTTGCGCCGGACTCACGCCAAGCAACGACAGAATGCCGGTCGGGCTGCCGCGTTCGCGGTTATACGATGCGGCCCCGTCCAGCGTCGGATATTGCGCGGCGCCTGCAATGCGCTGCCCGGCCCGGCTTTCCCGCAAGCGCGCCGATGCCGCGGCGACGTCGAGATTTGCATCGGTCAATTCCTGCTGCAAGGCGTTCAGCACAGGGTCATTGAAGAGCGTCCACCAATCCGGATTGAATCCGGCTTCAACGGCTTTGCTCGGCGCTTGCGCAGTTTGCGTTCGGTCGAATACGTCTGGCGTGTGCGTCTGTGGATGTTCGAAGTTCGGGCCGACGAGGCAACCCGACAGCACGGAGCACAGCAATGCCGCGAGCGCCGGTGTGCGGATGGTAAATTCGCTCGCGTTCATTTTTTGCCCGCTTCCTCGCTCGGCTTGTCGCCTCGGCCTGCAACGGTCACTTCCGTTTCGACGGAAAGCCCCACGCTTAATTCGGCGACTGCGTCCTGCCCTCGATCAAGGGTGATTTTCACGGGCACGCGTTGAACGACCTTCGTGAAGTTGCCCGTTGCGTTGTCGGGCGCGATCGGTGCAAAACTCAAACCCGTAGCAGGCGCAAGGCTGTCGATATGCCCTTGAATCACGACGCCCGGCAGGCTGTCGACCTTGACGCGCACGCTTTCGCCGGGCCGCATTCTGGTCAGCTGGTTCTCCTGAAAATTCGCGACGACATATGCCTCCGCCAGCGGCACGATCGCGAGCAGCGGCGCACCCGTCGTCACAAAAGCTCCGACGCGCACCGAGCGCCGCCCAACCTTTCCATCCACCGGCGCATGAATTTCCGCGTACGACAGGTTGAGCCTTGCCTGCTCGAGCACCGCTTGAGCGTGGGCCAATGCACCAGCAGCCTTGTCGCGCTGTGTGCGCAATACGTCGAGATTTTGCTGGGTCGCCAGCAACGCGGCCTCGTCGTGCGACTGCCGCGCCAGCAGTTCGGCGAGCGTGCTCGACGCATGCTGCTGTTCCTGCGTGGTACCCGCACCCGATTGCGACAGATCCTGGTAGCGTGCGGCGTTGGCTCGCGCAAACTGGATCGATGCATCGTCCGCGCGAAGCGTTGCACGCGCCTGATCGACCAGCGACGGCTGCCGCGCGATCTCGGCGTCGAAGTTCGCGACCGCCGCTCTTGCCGCGGCCAGGTCGGCCTCGGCGCTCATCAGCGCGGCGCGAAAGTCGCGGTCGTCGATGCGCACGAGCAATTGCCCGGCCTTGACACGCTGATTGTCTTCGATCAGCACTTCCGAGACCTGTCCGGCGATGCGCGGCGCCACGAGCGTGAAATCGGCCGCCACATAGGCGTCGTTAGTGGACTCCGTGCTCGAGTCCGCAAGAAGCGTCGTGCAACCCCATGCCGCGATGCCGAGCGCGACGATGCACACGGCGACGCGAATCGCTTTTTGAGGAAAATTCATGACAGTTGACATATATCGACGTTCAACGGGAAGAAGGCTGCGTAGTGCTCCATGGCGGATAGATACGCACAGGCAAAACCGGAACAAGCATGAGAAGTAAGAGCGCGACACCTGCCATTACGCGATAGAGGTCGGCCGAGGTCAGCACCACCGCCTGTTCGTGTATCCGATGAGCGAGTTCGCCGAGACCATGCGCGATATCGACGCTCTGGCTCGTCACCAGCATGTTGTTGCCGACGTGATCGACGAGCATGCTCGAATGGAAATGCTCGCGAGCCGTGCCCAGACCTTCGATCAGACCCGTGGCGACCGCCGCCGAGAAGGTCTTTAGCGAATTGAACACCGCCGAAGCAAAGGGCCCTTCGGTCGGCGGCAAGCCCGTCGTCACGCCCATCAGAATGCACATGATCACCATCGGTTGCGCGGCGATCTGCAATGACTGTAACCAGTAGAAGTTCTCGCGCACCCAGTCGGACGTGACAAAGCTGCCCATGAAGCAGGTGCTTGCCATGAGCGCCAGGCCGATGGCCATCACCCAACGGCAATCGACACGGCGAATGTTCAGCACGGCCGCTGTCAAGGGCAGCGCAAGCAGCAGTGGAATGGCGACCAGCAACGCTAAGGGCGTGGTCTGCAGCGGCCTGTAACCGTGAACTTTCGCGAGATATTGCGCCGGTATCACGGCAACGCCGGTCAACAGCACGACCGCGCCGAACAGCGTGGTCAGTCCGTGCGTGAAGTTCCGGCGTGAAAGCAGCTGAAGCCTGAAAAACGGCAGCGGGTGATACCACTCGTTAATCAGGAACGCCACGAGCAACAGCGCGCCTCCATAGAGCATCACACAGATAAAGTCCGAGTTCAGCCAGTCGAGGCGATCGCCCTGCAGAAGGCCGATAACGAGCATCGCGATAGCCGGAAAGCCGGTAAAGAACCCGCTCCAGTTGAATGAGCGAAATCGCTCGATCTTTAAAGGATCGTCAGGAAGCCCGATGTGGATCGCGAAGCAGCACACAATGCCTAACGGCACGACTTGCCAGAACGCCATTCGCCAGCTCGCATACTCGGTCCATAACGCTGTGAGCGGCGTGCCGAGCGCCGGCCCGAAGGTCGCTGTGAGCGCATAGCCGGCGAGGCCATATAGCTTGATTTTCGGTGGCAGATAGCGCAGCGCCACGATAATCAGCATGGGCGGCAGGCATCCGCCGGAAACGCCTTGCAATACCCGTAACGTGTAAAGCGCGGACAGATTCGGTGCAAGCGGGCACAGCGCGGCAAACAGCATCGTGGCCAGCATGGCGCCGATGGCGAATCGCTTGAGCGTGAACGTCACGCCGAACCACGGCGCAAACACCATCGCGGAAACGTTGGCGGCTTCGAACAGAACCGTCAGCCAGCTGCCGTCGTCGTGCCCGATCGAAAGCGCGCCGCGAATGTCCGTCATGGCTTGCGCAGTGACCTGCTGGTTCAGAATCGCCGATAGCGACGCAAGCAGCATGCCGATCAGCCCGGCGGCGAGTCGCGGCGTCAGCTTCGGCTGTGCGGCCTTTGGTTGCGTAGGCGGCTGCGCGTGCGGCGCAGCGGCCGGCAATGACGATTGCGCGAGCGACTCGTCGTCCGTTGCGGTTTTCCAGAGGTTCACGGTGGTGTTCATAAGCGTCGCCGCCCAGTGATGAGCCGCAGAATTCTAAAAGAGGATCCCGAAATGAATAACGCTGTCACAGGCGGTTTCAGGCCGTTTTGCTGATCAATCTGGCCAACCCCTTCGTCCGACACGTAACAGACGACCGGCCGGGCATGGCCCGCCCGCAGGTACGCAAGGCGACTGGGTTACGCCATGCGTTGCTTCTCGTCGAAGTATTGCGGCGCCTCGCGACGATCGAACATTCCATACTCGCGGACGACACGAACATGCCGCAGACGCACACCGTCGGGCAGCGTCATGTTGCGCGCGAACGCCTCGGCGGCGGCCAGATCTTTCCAGGTCACCACCGCGATCACATCGCCCGGCGCCAACAGCGCATGGAACGCGTCCCAGGCAACAAGTCCGGCTGCGCGCGGATCGAGGCCTACCGATTGCGCGACTGCATCCGCCCCCGCCTGCTTGACCCATTCCGGCGAGCGTTTCGCGTCGAGCAGCATGACTGCCGTGCCGGCGCCGGTTTCCGTCACGTCGAGACGTTGCTCCTGCAACGAGTGGCCTTCCGGAATCCGCGTATCCGCGACGACCTGGCCGATGCGCAGCCGATAGTCGGCAAACACGCGGTCGCGCGCCGCTTCCTGCACTTTGTGATGTTTCGTCGAGACCCGCCAGCGCACCAGCGACTTCTCGTCGCGCCAGCTCGACAGCGAGAGCAGCCATGCCTCCCGCGTCAGACTCGCATAGCGCGTGTTGTCGATAAAGCCGTCGGTCGCTTCGAGTTCCGGCCGAAGCATCTTCGCCATGCCGAGATAGGCATCGAACTGTTCGGCATATGGATTCACTTCAAGCATTGCAGCAAACATGGAGCAGACTCCTTCGTCTGGTTAGGGATGCTTATATCGCAATATCGCATCGTGGGTTAATTGATTGTCGGGGATGGTCGGCGTTTCTTAAAGCCGAAGGAGTCTGGCAATCGGGCCAATCGGTGCGCGAAATTTGCCAACGCAACTCATCGATACCTCGATGAAGCCGCTCTTCAAAAATGGATTTTCGACTGGCCATCTTTATTCGTTCTTTGGCCAGTCGAACGGACGCGGTGCCGGCACGCATGACAGCGCGCTTACAATCGACACCGGTAAATGCACGGGAAGGTTGGGTGGCGGGATGGACAGATTACGCGAGATGGAGGTGTTCGTTGCCATCGTCGATCGAGGCAGTTTCACCGGCGCGTCGGAGAAACTCGGCATGTCGGCCCCTGCGGTTTCACGCGCACTCACCTCGCTCGAAGCGCGCCTCGGCACGCAATTGTTGACGCGAACCACGCGCTCGATCCGGCCGACGGAAGCGGGTATGTCGTACCTCGATATGTGCCGCCGCGTGCTCGATACGATCACCGACGCGGAAGCGAATATCGCGGTCGATCAGAACAACCCGGTCGGCACGCTAACCATCTCGGCTCCGGTGCTGTTCGGCCAGCGATTTATCGCTCCGCTCGTCAATGCGTATGCGCGGCGCTATCCGGACGTCAGCATCAACGCGGTCTACGACGACCGCACGACTCGGCTTCTCGAGGACGGTGTGGACATCGCGATCCGCATCGGCCATCTCGGAGATTCGTCGATATTCGCCGTGCCATTGGGATTTGTCAGGCGCCGGACATACGCGGCCCCCACCTATCTAGCCACGCATGGTGAGCCAGTTCACCCGAGAGAACTTGCCGATCACCGGTGTCTGTCCTTTACAGGCGTGACTCATCCATTCGAGTGGCTGTTCTATGAGAACGGATTGCGGCTACCGGTCCGGCTTCAGCCGAAGATGATCGTCAATCTTGCGCCTGTGGCCGTCGCGGCCGCTGTCGACGGCGCGGGAATCACGCAGCTGTTTTCGTACCAGGCGGCGCCCGAAATGCTGGAGGGAAGTCTGCAGCCCATTCTCACTGCCTTCGAGCCCGAGTCGACGCCGGTGAGTCTGCTGCATGTGGAACGGCGTGGCGCGAGCGGCAAGGTGCGGACCTTCGTCGAGTTCGTGACCGGGACTTTGCGCAGAAATGTGCATCTTCAGTATGCGGGCAATGCGGCGGCCGTCGATGGCGCTGCGATTGACGGCACCGCTGCCGCAACGCCCGTCACCACCCGACGCAAGGTCGCAAAGCGTGCCAGGAAGGCGACCCGTGTGGCTACGTCATAAGCCCGATGCGCGCGGACGCAGCCGCGAGTCGAAGCTCGCGATAGGCACCGACTAGCGCATCCAGACTGAATGAGCGATTCAGGCCGCTGGGATTCGGCAACACCCACGCGCGCGCACCGCCGAACGCGGCCGATTGCAGTCCCCATTGAATATCACGCGAGCCGGACATCGCGGACAGCGCCATTTTGCCGAGGAACGCGATGTACGTCGGCGCATACCGTTCGATTTTCTGTTCGAAGTCGACTGCCGCCGCTTTAAGCTCCATCAGCGACAGGTGTTCCGCGCGTGCTGTTGCACGCGAGACGGCGGTGGTCAGCCCATAACCGTATTGCAGCAACGTGCGGTCGTGTTCGGGACAAAACTGCTCGGGCGTAAAGCCCGCCAGATGCATGACGCGCCAGAAGCGGTTGCCGCGGCCCGCGAAGTGGCGGCCCGTCGACGCCGCCAGCATGCCCGGGTTGATTCCGCAAAACACCACCGATAAACCGGGCGCGAGAATATCGGGAAGACCTTGAAAAGAATCGGAGGAAGACATCGATCTAAGCGTTTCTCTACCCTAAGCCATCTCTTCTTCGAGGTCGTTCGACTCGACCCGCTCGACGGCGTGGTGGTAAGTCCATGGCTGCTGGTTGGGGGCATCGCCGCGAAACCGCTGCCGATATTGCTTGGGCGTTACGTTGAGCCGCCGCGAGAACGTCGTGCGCATATGCGTCGCACTATGAAAGCCGCATTTGAATGCGACCGTCTTGAGCGGAGCGTCGGTTTCTTCAAGCATTTTTCTCGCCGCGTCCACGCGAACCTGTTCCACAAACGCGGACGGCGTGACCTCCGCGTATTTCGCAAAGAGCCGCGAGAACGTACGCCGGCTGACCGAAACCGCTTTCGCGAGTTGTTCAATCGATAGCGCATCGGCCAGATGCTCGGTCACGTACCGGTGCACCTTGCTGATGATCGGATCCTCGCTCTTGCGCATGCCGATGTAAGGACTGTACTGAGACTGCCCGCCTTCTCTCTGGATATAAACGACCAGGCGTTTCGCCACGCGCACGGCGATCTGGTGGCCGCAGTCTTCGGCGACAAGCGCCAGACATAAATCGATGCCCGCTGTCACGCCGGCCGACGTAAAGAGACGCCCGTCGCGCGTAAATATCCGATCGGGCTGCACGTGCGCATGCGGGAAGTCCTCAGCGAGGCGCGCGGCTTCGGCCCAGTGCGTGGTCGCCTGCTTGCCGTCCAGCAGCCCGGCGTGGCCAAGCACGAATGCGCCATTGCAGACCGAGCCATATCGCGCGGCACCCCATGTCTGACTTTGCAGCCATTTCAGCAATTCGGCCCGCGGCCGGTAATCGGGCAGCGTCGGGCCGCCCGCGACAATGAGCAAATCCACCTGCAGGTCGAAATCCGCATAGCCGAAAGGTACCGAGAGTTGCATGCCGTTCGAGCAGGTGACGTGGCCCGCCTGCGCGCCGACGAGCACGACCTGATATCTCTGGTGCTCGGGAAGAAGCGTATTGGCTTCCGCAAACACGTCCATGGGGCCTGCGACGTCTAGCGCCTGCACACCATCGAACACAACCATGGCGACTTTCATGATCTGACCTTCGTCGAGTACAGCGAGTTCTCACGGCTACCGCGGCTCGTCGCACGAGCCTGGCTGTTTCGATTTATCGCGATATGCCGTGTAACGAGCGATGGCCCAGATTACCTCAACGCCTGCTTAACGAGGACACCCTTTCCGTTAACTTACTCTTGCGTCGGTGTAACAAGTGGGAAGCGGCGCCCCATGCTGCGGCGCAGCGTGTCGCGCAAACGCGACCACGGACCCTCGTGTCCTGGATGCCACTCATTTTGGCCAGCGAAGCGCCTCGATAGCACGACCACACGGTCCCGATCGTTGGCAGAATCGCCCATAGCAACCCTCGCAATTCTTCCAGATGCACATCGAAAAGATGTTAGGTGGACTGGCTATACGGAGAACCCGCCGAAGCAACCGTCCATAAGCTGGTGCCGAACATACGCTGTTCTCGAGTTGAAGGGATATCGACGTTTGATCCCGGCGCCGGAAAGACCGGCGCCCTTTGCCGTGCGAGAGCCAGCCGTGACCCAAAACCCGAACCTTGCTTCCCATGCGTTGCCGACATCGCCGGATACCGGCGAATCGATGTCGGGCGCGGACATCATTCTGCGTGTGCTCAGCGAGCAGGGTGTCGACACCGTATTCGGCTATAGCGGCGGTGCGATCCTGCCGACCTACGACGCCGTATTTCGCTTCAACGAAATGGTGGCGCAAAGCCCCGAGCGCCAGATCAAGCTCGTCGTGCCGGCCAACGAACAGGCGGCGGGCTTTATGGCCGCCGGCTATGCGCGCGCAAGCGGCAAGGTCGGCGTATTTATGGTGACGTCCGGTCCGGGCGCGACGAACGCGCTGACGCCGATCGCGGACTGCAATGGCGATTCGGTCCCTGTCGTGTTGATTTGCGGACAGGTGCCGCGCGCCGCGATCGGCTCCGATGCATTCCAGGAAGCGCCCGTCTTCAACATCATGTCGGCCTGTGCGAAGCAGGTCTTTCTGGTGACGGACCCGGCTAAGCTGGAGGAAACGCTAAGAACGGCGTTCGACATCGCACGCACGGGCCGACCGGGCCCTGTTGTCGTCGATGTCCCGAAAGACATCCAGAACTGGCAAGGCTTTTATAAAGGCCACGGCACCTTGCATTTTCGCGGCTACTCCGACCGCCTTCGCATGGTGGCCAAAGGCGCCCGACTTGAAGCGGGCAAACGCACGGAATTCTTCGCACTTCTCGCACAAAGCCGGCGGCCGCTGCTGTATGTGGGCGGAGGGGTGATCACGGCCGGCGCGGCGGCCGAGCTGCGCGAGTTTGCCGAGCGCTACCGCATTCCTGTCGTCACCACGCTGATGGCACTCGGCGCATTGCCCGCGAAACATCCATTGCGCCTCGGTATGCTCGGCATGCACGGGGCTGCGTGTGCGAACTATGCGGTTGAAGATTGCGATTTCCTGATCGCAGTCGGCGCGCGCTTCGACGATCGCGTCGCCGGCGGCCGCCCTCATGCTTTCGCGCCCGGCGCGCGGCATGTTGCGCATATCGATATCGACGCCGCGGAGATCAACAAGATCAAACGCGCGGACTGGGCGCATGTCGGCGATGCGAAGGATACCTTGCTGTCGCTGATGGAAGAACGCGCTGACGTACAGTCGCCTTCAGACTGGCTTGAGCATATCGCTGAGATGAAGCTTAACTACGGTATGAATTACGACCGCAACAGCCCGCTCATTCAACCGCAGTTCGTGGTCGAGCTGCTTGGTGAAATTACCGGCGGGCGCGCGATCGTCACCACGGGTGTCGGTCAGCATCAGATGTGGGCCGCGCAATTTTTCGATTTCGTCGAACCGCGCAGTTTCCTCACTTCGGGCAGCATGGGGACGATGGGTTTCGGCCTGCCGGCCGCGATCGGCGCGCAGTTCGCGCGACCGGACGCACTGGTGATCGATATCGACGGCGACGGCAGCATCCGGATGAATGCCGGCGACCTCGAAACAGCCACCACCTACGGCGCTCCCGTCAAGGTGCTGCTGCTCAACAACCTCGGCGACGGGATGATCCGGCAATGGCAACGTCTCTTCTACGAAGGGCGATTCTGCGTCAGCGATAAGGCGCTCCACAGCAAGGACTTCGTGATGTCGGCAAAGGCGGATGGCTTCGACTTTGCGCGCCGCGTCGAGACGATCGGCGACCTCGAGGCAAGCCTCAGGGCCTTCGTCGAATTCGACGGGCCCGCTTTCCTCGAAGTGATGATCGATCAGAACGCCGATGTATTTCCCATGGTCGGGCCAGGCCAGAGCTATTCGGAGATGGTCACGGGACCGTTCATACCGTCGCGACCCCGGCTGGAAGCGCGTTCGCGCGATGCCGATGGCCGGCGTGGTCAGACTGCTTCCGATATGTTCTAGCCGCCAGGTGCCCCATGATCGACGTAGACAAAATCCACAAGGTACTGGCGCATCCGCTGCGGCGGGAAATTCTGAGGTGGTTGAAGAGCCCAGGCCTCCATTTTCCGGAAAACCGCTCTCATCATCCTGACAGCGTATCGATCGGTACGATCCACGCGCGCACGAAGCTGTCGCAATCGACGGTTTCCGCGCATCTTGCGATATTGACGCAAGCCGGACTGCTGAAGATGCAACGCGTCGGGCAATGGGTGTATGTATGCCGCGACGAGGATACGATCCGGCTATTCGTCGCGCAGCTTGCGGAAGAGCTTGAGTAGCTAGGTCGACGACGACGCGGCGGCCGCCCTGCCGCGCAACCAGTTCATCGCGGTAAACAGCAGCGTCGCGAACACGATCAGCACGGTCGCCACCGCAAGAATCGACGGATTGATCTGATCGCGAATGCCGCTCCACATCTGACGCGGCACCGTGCGCTGGTCCGGGCCGCCGATAAACAGAATGACGATCACTTCGTCAAACGACGTAGCGAACGCAAACACGCTGCCCGTCGCAACGGCCGGTGCAATCAGCGGCAACGTAATGCGACGGAATGTCGTCCACGGTCGCGCGCCGAGGCCCGACGCCGCGCGCAGCAGGCTCTGATCGAACGACAGCAGCGAGGCTGTTACCGTGATCACGACGAATGGCGTGCCGAGCGCCGCATGCGCGAGGATCACGCCCAGATACGAATTCACGAGCCCGAGCGGCGCGAAGATCAGATAGAAGCCGGCCGCGACCACCACGATCGGGATAATCATCGGCGAAATCAGCAGCGGCATGATGATCGTGCGAAACGGGAACACCGAGCGGCTCAGGCCAAGCGCCGCGAGCGTGCCGAGGCAGGTCGCGATCAGCGTCGCGACGGCGCCGATACCGATGCTGTTCGCAAATGCCAGTTGCCAGTCGTGCGCGCCGAACGCCTGCGCATACCAGCGCAGCGAAAAACCTTCCATCGGGTACGAAAAGAACGAGCCGGAGTTGAACGACAACGGCACGATCGCGAGAATCGGCGCGACGAGGAACAGGAAAATCACGGCGCTATGCACGCGCAGCCACCCGCCCGCAATTCGCTCCGACAGCATCCGGTTACCTTGAGCTTGCATGAGTCCTCCGCGCTAGCCGAATCGCAACCGGTCGATGCCGACCAGCCGGTTGAACACGAAATAGAACACGGCCGTGAAAATCACGAGGTAGCAGGAGAGCGCGCCCGCGAGCCCCCAGTTCAACTGCTCGTTCGTCTGCATCGCGATCAGCTGGCTGATCATTTCGTCGCCGGCGCCGCCCAGCAACGCGGGCGTGATGTAGTAACCGAGCGCGAGCACGAAAACGAGAAAACAGCCGGCGCCGACACCGGGCAGCGTCTGCGGAATATAGACGCGCACAAAGGCGACGACCGGATGCGCACCGAGCGACTGCGCGGCCCGCACATAAACCGGCGACACGCCCTTCATCACCGAATAGATGGCGAGAATCATATAAGGCAGCAGGATATGCGTCATGCCGATCAGCACGCCCGCGCGGTTAAAGATTAGCGGCAGAGGATGATGGACAATACCCAGGCGCATCAGCGCGGCATTGATCACGCCGCCCGGTTGCAGCAGCACATACCATGCGGTCGTGCGTACGAGCAGCGAGGTCCAGAACGGCACGATCACGAACAGCATCAGCCGGTTGCTTTGCTTCGGCGCAAGCGTAGCGAGCAGATAGGCGACCGGATAACCGAGCAGCAGGCACAGCAGCGTCACCGTCGCGCTGATCTGCACCGTGCGCAGGAACGCGGCGCGGTAGACGGCGCTATCCGCGGGCACCGGGCTGACCGATCCGTCGGGCGTGACCTGTGCGTCGACGGCATTGAGCAGATAGTCAGGCGTCGGCGATGCGGCCGCTCGCTTCAACAGCCTCCACGTTTCGCTTTGGCCCCAGCGCGAATCGATATCGATCAATGCGGGCTTCCATGCGGCCGACGTTTGCGAGCGCGTTTCGCGCGCGGTCTTCATCAGCAGGCTACGGAATTCCGGTTGATAGAAATTCATCCGGCGCGCGACATTGCCGAGGTCGCCGCTTTCGGCGGCCTGTTTGAGCCCTTGCGCAAGCGCGGCAAACGCCGCTTCGCCGGGCACGCCATTGCCGTCCCACGAGTGCAGCGCCGCGGTCAGTTGCGGCATGCTGTCGCGCACTTCGGGGTTTTGCACGCTGCGTGCAAGCAGGCTCGCGATCGGCGCGACGAAGGTCGCAAGCAGGAACACGAGCAGTGGCAGCGCCAGCAGCAGCGCCTGCACGGCCGCTTTGCGGCGCGCCCGGCGCCACGCGGGACGGTTGCCACTGCTGCCGCTGCCGGTGCCGCTGCCAGTGCATGAACCGGCGTCGATCGATGCCGGCGGGTGCAATGTCGTGTTCATTGTCGCGCCTGTTTGCCTTACCGTTGCTTCAAGGTTGCGTCACGGGTGTGCGTTACTGCGTGAGCCACACCTGGAAGCGCTTGTTGATCGCATCGGCGTTGTCGGCCCAGAACGTCGCGTTGATTTGCAGCGGCCGCTTGAAGTTCGCCGGCGCGGTCGGCAGATCGGCGAGGCGATTCTTGTCGATCAGCGGAATCGCGTCCTTGCGCGGCGGCGCATATGCGATGTACTTCGACAGGTCCGCATAGGCCTGCGGCGTCGAAGCCGAGACGATGAACTTCGTGGCATCGGCCGCATGCTTGGCGCCCGCCGGGATACCCCACCACTCGTAGTCGTAAACCTGGGCATCCCAAACGATCTTGAACGGCTTGTTGTCCTTGTGCATCGCATCGTCGATGCGTCCGTTATAGGCTTGCGTCATCACCACCGCGCCGTCGGCGAGCAGCTGCGGCGCCTGCGCGCCCGCGTCCCACCACACGATGCTCGACTTGATCGTATCGAGCTTCTTGAATGCCCGATCGACGCCCGCGGGGGTGCCAAGTACCTTATAGACATCTTTCGGCGCGACGCCGTCGGCAATCAGCGCCCATTCCATCGCGACCTTCGGCGATTTGCGCATGCCGCGTTTTCCCGGGTATTTCTTCAGATCGAAGAAATCGTTGATCGTGGTCGGCGGCGTGCTGAGCTTTGTCGTGTCGTAGGCGTAGACCGTCGACCACACCATGGCCGACACCGCGCAATCGCTGATCGACCCTGGCAGGAAATCGCTCGTATTGCCAAGCAGCTTGCGATCGAACTTCTGCAGCAGGCCTTCGTCGCAAGCGGTGATCGCGTCATTGGTTTCGAGGTCGATCAGATCCCAGGTCGGATTTTTCGCCTGTTCCATCGCGTTCAGTTTCGCGAGGCCGCCGTCATACGATTCCAGCGAGAAGTTGACGCCGGTCTTCGCGGTGAACGGCTCGAACCAGGCCTTTTTTGCAGCGGTTTCGTACGCGCCGCCGAATGTGACGACCGACAGCGTGTCGGCGGCATGCGCGGCGGACGACAGAATGGAGAAAACGGTAACGGCGGCCAGAACGGCACCGTGCCGGATGCGGGAACGGGTAGCGTGCATTTTAGTTAGCTCCTGCGATAAGTGGCGATGCGGACGATGAAGGCGAAAACGCTGCGTTGTCGTCGGTTGTCACCGCGACGCGCGCAGAAAGTGCGGGTAGTACCTTGCAGTCGTCGCGGCGCCACGTGACGGCCGCGGTATGGCCGAGCGCGGGCAGATCGTGGTGCTGCGTATTCGGCACCTTCACGATCACGCTTTCCCCGTGAGCCAGTTTCAGATGCACACGGTGGTGGTCGCCGCAATAGACGAGTTCTTGCACCAGTGCATGGACGACATTGAATTCTTCGCTTTCGCCGCGGCGCGCGGAGCCGGCCGGCGGGGCGTTGTCCGCGGCGGCGAGATGCGCGCGTTCGGGCCGCAGCGCGAGCATCGCTTCACCCCCATCGCGCAGACCCGCGCCCGCGCGGCCGCTGATCGGCGTGCCATCGGCGAGGCGCAGCGTGGCCCACTCGCCGCTGTTCGCGACGACACGGCCGGTCAGGCCGTTGTTTTCGCCGACGAAGTTCGCAACGAATGCGTTCGCGGCGTTTTCATAGAGTTCGGTCGGTGTTGCCGCCTGCTGGATGCGTCCGTCGGAAAACACCGCGACGCGATCCGACATCGTCAACGCTTCGTTCTGATCGTGCGTGACGTAGACGATCGTCAGCGACAGTTCGCGATGCAGGCGCATGATTTCGTACTGCATGCTTTCGCGCAGGCGCTTGTCGAGCGCACCGAGCGGCTCGTCCATCAACACGACGCTCGGCTCGAACACCAGCGCGCGCGCAAGCGCGACGCGCTGCTGCTGGCCGCCCGACAGCTGCGCGGGCCGTCTTCCCGCAAGCTGCGGCAGCTCGACCATCTCGAGCGCGCGCGCCACGCGCGCCTTCTGTTCGCTGCGGCCGATTCTGCGCACCGACAGCGGAAACGCAACGTTCTCCGCGATCGTCATATGCGGGAACAGCGCGTAGTTCTGAAACACCATGCCGATATCGCGCTGATGGGCCGGCTTGTCGTCGAGCCGTTTGCCGTTCAGGCGAATCTCGCCGTGCGTGGGCGACTCGAAACCCGCGAGCATCATCAGCGTCGTCGTCTTGCCTGAACCGGATGGGCCCAACAGCGACACGAACTCGCCGCGCGCAACATCGAGATCGAGGCCTTCGACGACGCTATGCACGCCGTCATAAGACTTGCTGACCCCGTTGAATGAAATGAACGGTTGACTGGACATGGTCGTTTGATCATCCATTGCGCGTCATGACGTGGCGGTTCGCCGCGCAACATAGTGGGCGAAATCGTAGTTCGGCCGTTCGAGATGGCTGAGGTTGCCGGGTTTCGCAAGCGGTGCGTGCACGCCGCGGAACACGGCTTCGACGCCGTGCCGGTCCTCCGCATTGACCTCATCGAGCAGCGTTTTGAGCGTGGCCATATAGTCGGCCGCTTTGGGATCGTTGATGAATTCGGGCGAGAGCCCGCCGCCGAAGCGGATATGCACCTGGCCGACGCCGCGCGGCTGCAGCAGCAGATACCAGAAGTAGCCGGGCGTGAGCGTGACGAGATGTGTCGGGTAGATCGCGAGCAGCGCGGTCGTGCGCCGCCAGTGCCCTTGCAGGCGCGTGTTGTCCGGGTGCGCGTTGCCGATCGGCAGCGACGCTTCCTTCGTGATCCAGTGATAGTTGAATGCGGCGCGCCCGGGCGGGCATTCCATCTCTTCGAGCCGCGAATGCGGACCCACCGTCGCGCGATGCAGCATCGGCAGGTGGTAGCTCTCCATGAAGTTTTCCGCGAGGATCTTCCAGTTCGTGTCCCACACGTGTTCTTCGTGGAAGGTCTCGACATAGTCCGTCATACCGTACGGCTCGATCAGCCGCGTGAGTTCTTCGAGCTGCGAAGCAACGGGCGGCGCATCGGCATTGAGCGTGACGTATATCCAGCCCTGCCAGGTTTCGCAGCGAATCGACGGCAAGCGGTAGCTTTCCTTGCAGAAGCCCGGCTGTTGCTCCATCATCGGCGCGCCGGCCAGTGCGCCATCGAGCGAGTAGTTCCACGCGTGATACGGGCACACGATCCGTCTGACGTTGCCGCGTCCTTCGAGCAGCACCGACATGCGATGCAGACACACGTTCGACATCGCGCGCAGGCCACCGGCCTCGTCACGTATTACGACGATCGGCTGTGCGTCGATCTGCGCGGTCAGATAGTCGCCGGGCTTGCCGAGTGCGCTCGCGCGGCCGACGCATAGCCATTCCCTGCTAAAGATCTCGCGCTGCTCGAGCGCGAGAAATGCCTCGGACGTGTAGACGCGCGGCGGCATCGAGCGTGCGTCCTCGAACGGCCGCTCGCAGTTCGCCTGCAATTCGCGGGCGATCTCATGTCCGGTGTCCGGGGAGCTTGCAAGGGCAGCCATAGCATCTCCAGCTAGCATTTATTACGATGCACACCAATCTATCAAGTCAAATTACCAGCCGAAATATTGTTTTTGGATGTAAAAGCCAGTTTTTTCCTATGCAGCGCGCTTTGCGGCGCTGCATAGCGCTGTATCAACGATTCACCCATTGCGGTGCAGCTCGCGAATCTGCGTCTCGCAGAAGCCGGCAAAGCGCTTGACGACCTGACGTGGCTTCAGTTCCCGCGATTGCGCGATGCCTAGCGTGGTGGCCAGTACGTCTTCCTTGAACTGCTTGATCACGAAGTCCGCGCCATCCACGGTTTTGAATGATTTGAGCGGGTAGTTCAGGATGCTGTAGCCAAGACCGTTGGCCACCATGCCGCGCACCACTTCCGGTTGCGACGAGCGGAATGCCGGCACGGGACGCGCTCCGACCGTGTCGAACAGGGCGGCGAAGTATTCGCGGCTGTGCGGCAGGTCAAGCATCACGTAAGGTTCGTCGAGCAGTTCCGTTAGCGAAACCGCGCGCCCACGCGCGCGTGCAAGCCGATGCAGCTTGGGCAGGATCACATAAGGCGGCAGCGACACCAGCGGCGTGAACGAGATTTCGTCGGTGAGGTCGAGGCTATAGGTCAGGGCAAGGTCCAGCGTACCGTCGCGCAAGCCTCTGAGCAGGTCGTCCTGATGCGCTTCCTGCGTGCGGAAGGTCACACCCGAATGGCTTGCGATAAAGCGGCTGATCAGCGCCGGCATGACCGGCGGCGCAAGCGACACCATGCAGCCGAGCGAGATCGCGCCGGACATGCCGCCGTCCATTTCGCGCGCCGCCGACTGCAATTCTTCGGCATTTTTCAGCAGATTGCGCGCTTGCCCGAGCATGTCGCGGCCCGCCTGCGTCAGCGACAGGCCGCTTGCGTGATGGCGGATGAACAGTTGCACGCCGAACGAGGCTTCCAGATCCGCTAGCGCCGTGGAGATGGAAGGCTGCGAGATGTGCAGCTTTCTGGCCGCCGCGGTGAACGACAGCACTTCCGCGGTCACCACGAAGTACCGCAACTGCCTTAGCGAATAGTGCAATTGACCCACTTCCATCGCCTGTCCCCGATGCATTCCCTGTCGCGATTGTGCGTCGACAGAAATCTTTTTGCATAGGGAAAACCGATGTATTGCATTTTTGAAATGTGTTTTTCGGATGCGCACCGCAAGCGTAGATTGCACAAGCGCCTTTCAGAGGGAGACGGCGATGACCGCTGAAAACACATCCATCGATACGCTTATTGTGGGCGCCGGTCAGGCCGGCGTCGCCATGAGCGAGCATTTGAGCAGACAAGGGGTACCGCACCTCGTGCTGGAACGCGGCCGCATTGCCGAACGTTGGCGCTCGGGACGTTGGGATTCGCTCGTGGCGAATGGCCCGGCGTGGCACGACCGGTTTCCGGGACTCGAATTTGACGAGCTCGATCCCGATGCTTTTCCTTCCAAGGAACGCGTGGCCGATTACTTCGTGGACTACGCGAAGAAGTTCAATGCGCCGATCCGCACCGGCGTCGAGGTCAGGCAGGTAATACGTGCGTCAGGGCGCCCCGGGTTTGTCGTCGATACGTCGGATGGCGTGATCGAGGCGAACCGTGTGGTGGTGGCGACCGGCGCGTTCCAACGTCCGCTGATTCCTCCGATCGTTTCGAAGGACGAATCGCTGACGCAGATTCACTCCGCCGATTACCGCAATCCGGGCCAGTTGCCGGACGGTGCGGTTCTGGTTGTGGGTGCGGGATCGTCCGGGGTGCAGATTGCCGATGAGTTGCAGCGATCGGGCAGGAATGTGTATCTCTCCGTCGGGCCTCACGACCGGCCGCCGCGCGCGTATCGCAAGCGCGATTACTGCTGGTGGCTCGGCGTGCTCGGCGAATGGGACAAGGAAGTGGCGACGCCGGGCAGAGAGCACGTCACGATCGCGGTAAGCGGCGCGCGCGGCGGCCAGACCGTGGACTTCCGTGCGCTTGCGAATCAGGGCATTACGCTTGTCGGTCTGACGAAGTCGTTCGAGAGCGGCGTCATGCATTTCGAAGCGGATCTTGCGTCGAACCTCGCTCGCGGCGACGAGAACTATCTGGCGCTGCTCGATGCCGCGGATGCGTATATCGCGAACAACGGTCTCGACCTTCCGGAAGAACCGGCCGCGCGCAAGGTGCTGCCCGACCCGGAATGCGTGACCCGCCCTGTTCTCGAGCTCGATTTGCGTCAAGCCGGCGTGACATCGATTATCTGGGCGACCGGCTATACCGCCGATTACAGCTGGCTCAAAGTGAATGCGTTCGCGCCGAACGGCAAGCCGCAGCATCAGCGCGGCGTATCGACCGAGCCCGGCATCTATTTTCTGGGGCTGCCGTGGCTGTCGCGTCGCGGCTCCAGCTTTATCTGGGGCGTCTGGCACGACGCGCGACACATTGCGGACCATATTGCGATCCAGCGTAAATATCTGTCCTATCGCGATGCGTCGCAGCGTCATGCGGACGAAGGCTCGAAAACGGACGGCGACGATGGCGCACATCCTGACTCGATACGTCTTGCCGGCGTGATTGGCTAAAGGCTAAAGGAACGGCTAACGGTGCGGATCAATGCGCGCCGCGTTTACCCCTACGAACGAGGTAAAAAAATGAACCAACCTACTCATACCCGCATCCGTATGTTCAACACGCGGGATACGTACCCGAACCAGGCGCTGAACAACGACCTCTGCCAGGCGGTGCGGGCGGGCAATACGGTCTATGTGCGCGGACAGGTCGGCACCGATTTCGACGGCAACCTCGTCGGCCTTGGCGATCCGCGCGCGCAAGCCGAACAGGCCATGAAGAACATCAGGCAGTTGCTGGAGGAAGCCGGCAGCGACCTTTCACATATCGTCAAGACAACGACCTATCTGATCGACCCGCGTTACCGGGAGCCGGTGTATCAGGAAGTCGGCAAATGGCTCAAGGGCGTTTTCCCTATTTCGACGGGCCTTGTGGTGAGCGCGCTGGGCCAGCCGCAGTGGCTGGTGGAGATCGACGTGATCGCCGTGATCCCCGATAACTGGAAGCCGGATCAGGCTTGAGGAGCAGCCCATGACATTCTCGATAGTCGGGCGCTGCGCGGAAACGGGCCAACTCGGAATTGCCATCAGTTCGTCGAGTATCGCCGTGGGCGCGCGCTGCCCGTGGCTGCGCTCACGCGTCGGCGCGGTCGCGACGCAGAATGTCACGCTGCCGTCCCTCGGACCGCAAATACTCGATTTCCTCGAAGACGGGCAGCAGACGCCCATGTCCGCCCTGGACCTTGCACTCGAGTCGGACACTTGGAGCTCGTATCGACAGGTACTCGCGATCGACAACCTGGGGCAGACGGCGTTTTTCACGGGCAAGGAAGCGCTCGGCCTGCACCATGCCGTCGCGGGCGAGCAATGCGTGGCGGGCGGCAACATGCTCGCCAGCCTCGACGTGATCGAACAGATGGTGCGGGCATTCGAAAGCGCGCACGGCATGCTCGCCGACCGTTTGCTTGCCGCCATGCATGCTGCGATTGCAGCCGGCGGTGAAGCCGGGCCGGTGCACTCGGCGGCGCTCAAGGTGGTCGGCGATGTGATCTGGCCGATCGCCGACTTGCGCGTCGACTGGGCCGACGAAGGTCCGATCGGACAACTGGACGCGCTCTGGCAGGCTTATCGCCCGCAAATGCAGGACTATCTCACCCGGGCGCTGAATCCCACTGCGGCGCCCAGTTACGGAGTGCCCGGCGATGAGTGAGCGCTCGACCCTGGTTTTACTCAATGCGCTAATCGGTTTCGCTACCGTCAGCCGCGATTCGAATCTCGAACTGATCGCTTTTATCCGCGACTATCTGCAGGCACTCGGGGTGCAGAGCGAACTCTTCTACAACCCGGAGCGCACGAAGGCCAACCTGTTCGCCACGATCGGTCCCGACGATCGTGGCGGCATCGTGCTTTCAGGTCATACCGATGTCGTACCGGTCGACGGCCAGCCGTGGACGGTCGATCCGTTTCGCCTTACCGCCTGCAACGATCGGCTGTACGGTCGCGGCACGGCCGACATGAAGGGCTTTATCGCATCGGTGCTCTCGGCCGTGCCCACATTTCTCGAGCGGCCGCTGAAAGTGCCCGTCCATCTCGCGTTCTCATATGACGAGGAAGTCGGGTGTCTCGGTGTGCGGCCCATGCTCGCGGACCTGGAAAAACGTCCGCACCGGCCGCGCCTGTGTCTGATCGGCGAACCGACCGGATTGAAACCGGTGCTTGGCCACAAGGGCAAGCTCGCGATGCGCTGCCACGTGAAGGGCGCGGCGTGCCACTCGGCTTACGCGCCCTATGGCGTCAACGCGATTCAATACGCGGCGCGGCTCGTCAACCGGCTCGAGGAAATCGGCGAGGCGCTCGCGCAACCCGAGCATCACGATTCGCGCTTCGACCCGCCGTTCTCGACCGTGCAGACGGGCGTGATCAAAGGCGGTCGCGCGCTCAATATCGTGCCGGCCGAATGCGAATTCGACTTCGAGGTCCGCGCGCTGCCGGGCTTCGACGCGCAAGTCGTATCGGACAAACTGCAGACCTATGCGGAAACCGAACTATTGCCGAAAATGCGCGCGGTTCAGCGCGATACCGATATCCGGCTGCAACCATTGAGCGCTTACCCTGCTTTAGCCACCGAGCCCGACAGCGAAGCAGCGCAACTTCTGGCGTTGCTGACCCATACCGCCGAATTCGGTACCGTCGCGTTCGGCACCGAAGGCGGCCTGTTCGAGCAAGCCGGTATTCCCACCGTGGTTTGCGGGCCCGGCAGCATGGATCAAGGCCATAAGCCCGACGAGTTCGTGACGCTCGAACAATTGGCACGTTGCGATGCCATGATGGTTCGCCTTGCCGATCATCTCTGCACGTCCCCCTGAAGCCTTTGGAAATTCATACGCGCATCGTTCTTGCTTGATCTGCTCATCGCAATCGCTCGCAATGGCCGAGGTTAGGCGCCATGCGGGCAGGACCGCTCCGTGCCGAGCGGTAGGGAGCGGCGATGAAGAACATCAGCAGGTACGCGTGCGTTGCAATTTTCGCCGTGTTTTTTGCACTGCTTGCAGCATGCGGCGGAGGCGGCGGCGATAGCGGAAGCGGAAGCAACGCGGCCGGAACCCCGCCGGGCGGCGTCCAGTTGCAGGTTGTTTCGTTCGGCGACAGCCTGTCCGACGTCGGCACGTTTGCGCCGCTTGCGGGTCCGGTAGGCGGTGGCCGCTTCACCACGAATCCCGGGCAAGTGTGGGCGCAAAACGTCGCGCAATACTACGGCGACACGTTGAACGCAGCGTTCACGATCAGCGCCAGCCATCAATTGAGTCCGCACGGCGGCTTTGGCTACGCCGAAGGCGGGGCCACCGTTGCGACGCCGGCCAACCTCAACGACTTCCTGGTCGATGTGATTGGCGATGTGGAAATGCCGGTCAATCAGCAGGTGTCGAGCTATCTGTCCACGCACGGCAGCTTCAATGGCGGGCAACTGGTGCTCGTTTGGGCCGGCGCCAACGACGTGCTTCGTGCAGGCGCGCTGCCCGCGGCGATACCGGTCGTGCAAACCGCTGCCACCACGCTCGCGCAAATCGTCGCGCAGATCGTGCAGAACGGCGCGACGCATGTCGTCGTAGTCAATCTGCCGAACATCGGCGTGTCGCCGAAGGGACTGGCCGCGGCCGACGGCGGCGCGACACTCGCGCAACTGTCGCAGCTGTTCAACGACACCTTGAATGCGGCGCTACAGGCGAACGGACTGCAAGGCAAAGTGATCGAAGTCGATTCCTTTGGCTGGGTCAACCAGATCCTCGCCAACTTCCAGGCCAATGGCTTTGCGGTATCGAATACAGGCCAGGCATGCGACCCATCGAGAACGCCCGACAACACCGCCCTGCTTTGCTCGCGCGCGACCTATACGACGCCCGACGCGGACCAGACGTATATGTTTGCCGATGACCTCCATCCGACCACGCGCGTGCACGCGCTATTTGCGCAGTTCGTCGAGCAGCAGATCGCAAAGAGCGGTCTTGGACGCTAAGTCCAGGCGAAGAAACGACGTTGCCCGGCGGCCCAGGGAAGGCGGCTCATCGGATGTATAGTGGCGAGGCTCTCGCCCTATAGAAGTGAAAGGACCACCCGATGAACCTCGCAGCACTCAGCACCCCGGCGGCGCTAGTCGATGTCGCCCGTATGAACCGCAACATTGCCCGCATGCAGCAACGGCTCGATGCGCTCGGTGTGCGTTTCAGGCCTCACGTGAAAACGACAAAGTGCGAGCAGATCGTTCGCGCGCAAATTGCCGCCGGCGCTCAAGGCATCACCGTTTCCACACTCAAGGAAGCCGAGCAGTTTTTCGAGAATGGCGTAAGCGATATTGTCTACGCCGTCGGCATGGTTGCGGGCAAGTTACCGCAAGCGCTTCAATTGCGCCGTCGCGGATGCGATCTGAAGATTATCGTCGACAGCGTGCAGTCTGCCGAATCGATCGTCGCGTTTGGCCGTCAACACCACGAAGCATTCGAAGTGTGGATCGAGCTCGATGTCGATGGTCATCGTTCGGGCATCGCGCCCGAAGACGAGCGCCTCGTTGCAGTCGGCCGAGCGCTCGTCGATGGCGGCATGAAGCTTGGCGGCGTGTTGGCTCACGCCGGGTCCAGTTACGAATACAACACGCGCGAGGCACTCGTCCGCATCGCGGAGCAGGAGCGCGCCGGCGCCGTGCGCAGCGCTGAACGGCTTCGTGCAGCGGGACTGTCGTGCCCCGTCGTCAGTATCGGTTCGACGCCGACCGCGCTTTCGGCCGAACATCTCGAAGGCGTGACGAAAGTGCGCGCGGGCGTGTACGTGATGTTCGACCTCGTCATGCATAACGTCGGCGTTTGCGAGACTTCAGACATCGCGCTAAGTGTATTGACGACTGTGATCGGCCATCAGGAAGAAAAACGCTGGACGATCGTCGACGCGGGCTGGATGGCAATGAGCCGCGATCGAGGCACGCAGCGCCAGCAGCACGACTTCGGCTATGGCCTCGTGTGCACCGAACATGGCGACGTGCTCGGCGATTACATCATGAGCAGCGCCAACCAGGAGCATGGAATCGTTGCGCGCATCGGCGCGGCGGATACGAGCATCGCTGAGCGGTTCCCCATTGGCACGCGCCTGCGCATCCTTCCCAATCATGCATGCGCGACGGGTGCTCAACATCCCGGGTATCACGCGCTAAGCGAAGATGGCGCGATCGAAACGTGGCCCAGGTTTTACGGCTGGTGATACCGCTCAAGACTAAAAGGCATAGCAGCCTTGAAACTTGCTCCGCTCCTCGTTGTTTAGCCTCTACGTGGAGACAATGTGTGAGGCGCTTTTTAAGCTGCTACAGAGCGGTTAATCAGGGTTTAGATGGCATTCAGGTGTTGGCATGTGCGCTAAATACTTGTGGGCAGAGAGCAAGAGCGTTTTAATGTGCTCTGTGTGCCGTGCGCACCCGCACCCAGGCGGCACATCATTCCCGGCTCATCGGCTTCTCACCGGCTGCTCATAGGCGGCATAGGCGGCGGCACTGGTTCACACATTCCATGTGGATGCCCTCTCGTAGCCTTCTCACTTACTCCGGCCGCATTGCGCTGGCGGCCACGCTTGGGCTGATCGTTTCGATCGTGATCGGCCTGCACGAGCCGCATTGGGCCGCATGGACCGTCGTTTCGGTCGGCAATGCGGTGCGGGGCGACGGCCTGCTCAAGTCGCTTTATCGCGCAATCGGCACGGCGATCGGTGCGCCAGCAGGCTTGCTGCTGATGTTCATTGCGCACGGCAATGAGCCGTTGCTGGTCGGCGCGCTTGCCATCTGGCTGGCCGCATGTGTCTATGTGGGTATCTCGATGCGCAATTACCGTGCTTATGCGGCGGTGCTGGCCGGCTATAGCGCGGCAATCATCGCGATGTCGCTGATCGGCGAAAGCGGGGAGTTGCTCCAGATCGGCGCGGACCGCTGCATCGGTATTTTCATCGGCATCATCTGTGCATTGCTCGTCTTGCTTTTGTCGCGCGATGCGCAAAGCGGTCGCGCCAACCGACGGATCCGGCACGCGATCTCGATAGCATGCGCATGGTGCGCGGACCGGCTTGCCGGTCTGCCGCGCGCGCGGGCCGCGGACGGCGTCAACCCGCAACGGCTGCGCGGACAACTGATCGATATTCTTGCGCTCGACGGCGCCGTGCACAGCGCGGCGGCCGAATCGCCGACGCTGTGGAAACGCACGAGCCGCTTGCACGGCGTCGTGTCCGCGTTGATCGATCTGCTTATCGTGTCGCGAGGCGTCGAGCGGAATATCGAACGGCACGCTACGGCAAACGGCGAGATAAGCGGCGAAATCGAGAGTGGCATTGCCAAAGCCTCCGAACTGCTGGCTTCCGTGTCCGGCGTGCTGCGCAGCGATGAGCCGGACGACGCCGAAAAGATCGAGCCGCTTCGTCGCGAAGCACAAGCATTGCGCGTGAGGCTCGCATCGATCCGCGCCGGGAATGTGCGCGAACGCCGACGCCTTGATTTGCTCATGGCCCTTCTGCATGCGGTGGAAGCCGCGTTGCGAACCTATACCGCGCTAACCGGTACGCACGAAGACGACGACGCGGACAGCTATCCCGCACCGGTCTATGCGATCGATCGCCGCGGGGCGCTCGCCGCGGCGTTGCGTGCGGGGGGTGCGTTGCTGCTAGCCGGCGCGATCTGGATTGCCACCGGCTGGCAGGGCGGGGCTTTGCTTGTCGCATTTACGGCGGTTGCAGTCGCGCTCTTCGCGATCCGTCCCAACCCGTTGGATACGTCGCTCGACTTTCTTGCGTCTGGCTCCGTTGGCGCCGGCATGGCCGTGCTGTTCTATGCGGCCGTTACGCCGCACATTTCACAGGCAATCGGCGTTGCACTTGCCGAAGGCTGCATGGTCTTTCTTGCCGTTACCCTCGCCTCTGTGTTTTCGAATACGTTCTGGGCATCCGCTTTCTGCATGGTGTTTCTCGCCATAACCGATCCGACCGCGCTTGCCGACACGACGGCAAGCGCGGTGGGAACGCATGCGCTAGGCGTGATTGCAGGCGCCCTACTGGCAATGCTCGCCTATCGGCTTGTGCCGTCGCGCAGCGTCGAGAACCGGTGGCGCAAACGGCATCTTGAACAAACGGTGCAAGCCATCACGAGCTTGATTGCGATGCCTGTCGATGCGCGCATCGCCAACACGCATCACGCGTGGCAAACGCGCAGCCTCGATACGCTCATGCGACTTGCCTTGCCCGCAGCGTCGGAAACGGATATCGACGAATGCATGACGTGGATTGAGATTGGAGTCGAGCTGATCAAGCTGCAGGACGAGTTGCGTGCCGATGTCGGAGTGTTGCCGCCGGGCGTAAGAAAGACGGTGGACTCATTGTTCGAAGCACTCAGGAATAGCAAACCGCAAACGTGGCACGCCCCGATGGCTTCGGCCAATGCCGAGCTGAACGAAGTGCAAGCGGGGCAAAACGATCCGCTTCCTGTAGATCAGACGGTATTGAGTGTTCGCATGCGGGTTGCTGAACTGACTGGACTGTTGACGCGAGTCGATGCGCCCAGATTCAAAGATCGAAGCCCATTTGCAAGCGTCCCGCCTCCGTTAGATCCGCCGCCGTTGCGCGCCCAACGAAATCCACTTCGAAATGATCGCCCGGAAAGTCAGGCGGGCTCTTGCCGTCGATAAAGCTGGGCAGCTGCCGTTTCAGATAGGCATCGTTCTTCGCACAGTCCGGCGCCGACGCGATGTACATCACATTGCTATAACCGTTGCCCCGATGCGCATCTTCAACCGCATGAATCACGTCGCTATGCCAGAACACCGTGTCGCCCGCCTGCATAAGCGGAATCGACGAAAGCGCATCGAACAGCGGCGCGTGATATTCGGACTTGATCGATAGCGCGCGTCCCGGCATCGCGCCGCATAGATCGTCATCGGCCACATCGTCCTGAAGCGCGCGCAGCAAAACGTAGACCATCGAGTTCGCAAGCGGCACGAGTTGCAATGTGCCGTCGCCTGGGCCTTGCGGCGTCAGCGCGGTCCATCCCTGGAACGTGCGGAACATCGAGCAAACCGCCGGCGACGGAATCTCCTCCACGTCGGTTCGCCATGCCGCATCGAACGGGTCGTAATTACGCCAGTTTCCCGAAAACACATGGCGATAGACCTTGCGGAAATTCGGCTCGATCCACCGCTCGACCGATCCGCCGTCGCAATGCGCCGAGAGCCCCAGCGATTCCGAGCCCGGTGGCCTGCGACGCAGCCGGTCCGCATAAACGGGCACGCGGTCCGGGTCGAAATGCACGCGCCCTTCGCTTTGCGCACGCCAAAGCCGGTTCAGAAACACGCGCGCCTGCGCAAGCGCCGGCGATTGCCTTGCGAGCACTTGCGGTTTCGACCAGTACACGCCGTAAATCTGCGGCTTGCTCGAGGCAAGCTGACCGAAGTATTTGTCTTCCGCGCGATTCATCAGCTTGGCGTCGAGGTTGTTGCGCTCGACGTAGTCCGCAATGTCGTGGTCCCACTGCTCGACAAGCGATCGATCGAACACGTTGCGAATCACGCATGCGCCGCGTGCCTTGACGAGCGCAATCTGCTTGACGCCGACACGGTTCGCAACGATGTCTTCGAACTGGATCTCGGGAATAACCGGCTCGCCGCGGTCGCGAAGCGTTGCGATATGTCGAGCCTCTTCGTTGATTGCCGCTTCGACATCGGCAAATACCGCGCGATAGTTGGGCAGCGCTTCACGCAGTTCCCGCTTCGCGGTCCTGATTGCTGCCGGCAGATCATCGATTTGCAATGCCATTGCACCGTCTCCGTATGCTGATATGCATGCATTGAAGCGTACGTCAGCGCCGGCCATGCGAGTGATACTATCGGGTCAATGTTTTTGCTGATCCAGCCATGAAAGCAACATACGAACACGTGGAGTTCGGCGATAGCCGCTCGGTGAGGGTTTACCATCGGCGGCTGCCGAGAATCCCGTTCGAGTGGCACCATCATCCCGAGTACGAACTGACCCTGACGATGAATAGTCAGGGCAAGCGGTATATCGGCGATTCAGTCGCCGTCTATGGCGCGGATGACCTCGTGCTCGTTCCGCCGAATCTGCCGCATACGTGGGCATCGAATCGCTCAATCGACCCAGCGGATCCGCAAGTCGCAATCGTCGTATGGTTCGACGGCGCATGGGTGCGCCGCTTCGCCGACGTCTGCCCCGAGTACAACGGCTTACGCAATCTTCTGCGGCGCGCTGCGTGCGGGCTTTCATTCGAAGACGGCGCCGGTACGCACATGCGCGGTGAAGTGGAAAGACTCCTTTCGAACGATCCGCGCGAGCGGCTCAAAGCGGTGCTCGATGTGTTGCACGGGTTATCGGAGTTGCCGGCCGCACCGCTCGCATCGCCGAGCGCTTTCGATGCCAAAGCGGGTACGCCGTCCGGACACGAGCCCGATCAGCTCAATCGCGTCCTCGCGTTGATCGACACGCAATTCGCGCATCCATTGCGGCTGGCGACGCTGGCGAAGGCGTCGGGTCTTTCGGAGCGCTCGCTGACACGGCATTTCACACAGCATGTGGGCGAAAGCGTCGGCCGCTATATCACGCGCGTTCGAATCGGCCACGCGTGCCGGATGCTGACTGATACGCCAATGCCGATATCGGTGATTGCCGCGCGCTCGGGGTTTTCGAATGTGGCGAATTTCAATCGCCAGTTCAAGGCATCAAGGCATTTGACGCCTGCTGCATACCGGCAGCAGTTTGCCGGCGCACGCCGCGCTGAAGATGAAATGGCGCCGGCTTTGACCGAGCGCTCGCCATCGCTTCAACGAAAGGCGGCGCGCGGGTGAGCCGCGTCAGTCAGGCGCCCTACCTAGCCACCTCGCGATATTGATCGAATAGCGGTGAATGTCGCGCATCGCCTGCTGCTCCGTTTGCATGCCGTTCCCCGGCGGTTCGCTCACGAAGCTCGGAGCGCCGTGCCGCGTGTCCCAGTTGTAGTCCGCGAAATGGTGAAACGTACTTTCGGCGACCGCGGGGCCTCCATCCGTCGAAGGTTCGAACACGACGGCGAGATTGAAGCTGTTCCCCGTGGCTTTGCTTGTGCCGCGTGCAACCACGCGCGCGGGTTCATCGTGCGGCGCGGCGACGGCGCCTTCGTGCGGATGCGCCGGCAGGAAGCGGATCGCGCCGGTCGGCGACTCGGGGTCAGCGAGGATCGGATGTGTCGGTCCGACAATCGCCACCTCCTGAAAGTCTCCATTTGCGCCCGAGTGAAAATTCGGCCACAGAATATAGGACGTGAACGGGTCGTCGATCACGCGCCTCGATTCGTCGGGGTCGGGGTTGTGCGTGTGAAAGTGATGCGCCTTGCCTACCCCGCCCAGCGTGCAAAGCGAACAGCCGAGATCCATATGATCGCGCGTGACAAGCAGGCCGCGGCCGGACCGGCGGAATCGCGTGATGCCCGCGCAGTCTTCAGGCGTCAGTCCGTTGCCGACGTCGACGGCGAAGAGCCACAACTGATCGAATTCCGTCTCATCGAGGCGGGACAGAATCGAGTCGGGCTCGCCCGGCGGATCCCGGTCGCGCGCGACGACATTGAAGACGGCGTGTCCCTCGGCGTCCCGATGCGATCGCAACAATTCCGCCAGTCGGCTGAACCGCGCGATCGACCAGTCGTCGCTAGTAGGCGGAATGGTCGTTTGAAGCAGGATCTGGATGGTATTCACGATGGCTTTCTGGTCGGGTCGATGGATCACATAGCGCGTCACAGCGGCAGTCGCCGCCTGACGAAGTCTCTAAAGGTAGCGAAAGCTATGTAATTGTCAAATGAGGCCCGCTCTCAAGCGCTGCTTATGGCTCTCCGGGAAGTTAAGCGGTTCGCGAGTTCGACTTTTTGAGCAATCCCACATGCTGGTCATGCGGCGATCCGGCGTGAAAGCCTTACGAAGGCTGACCACCGGTCATTTATCGGCACAGGGTCCAGGCGGCGCGCGCCTGAACTTTTGACTACGCTGTAATTCTCCCGGGCTGACGCCGTACAGCTTCTTGAACGAATTGCTGAAGTGGGCCGCGCTAACAAATCCGCACTGCCATGCCACTTCGCTAACGCGCAGCGTCTCGCCTCCGGTCGCGAGGATTTTCTTTGCCCTGGCGAGTCGCTGATGCAGCAGATAACGCGTCATCGACGATCCGTCGCGCTCAAAAAGCCGGGTCAGATACCGCCTCGATACGCCCATCGCGCTCGCCACCGTTTCCACGCTCATGCTCTCGTCTCCGACGTGGCGCTTGATGTAACGCTTGATCTCTCTTAGCATCGCGTCGGAACTGCGCATGGGTCGTGGCGCATTCAGGTCGTCGGCGACTATCTCCATCAGGTCGGTCAGGTGCTCGGCGGTCAGCGTCTTTCCGTGTGGACTGCAGTGCTGGCCGTAAGCGGCCGTTGATGCGATGAACGACCTCAGCACCGCCACGTCCGGCGACGTCACGTCCGGCATGAACATCTCGCGGCTGTGCAGTACGGCGCCTCTTTTCTCAAGCGCCGCTCTCGGCATGCGCAACGCTAGCGCGCGAGAATCGCGATGCGACGTCTGCGTGTATTCGATGCTGGCGTCGAACAACAACAGCGCCCCTTCCGTCAGGCTCAACCGGATCCCGTCCTGTTCCATGTCGATCGCACCGCTTTCGACAAGCAGTATGACGAGCGCATCGCTTCTCCAGTTGTTGTGTCCGCGTCCTGGAATCCATGTCCATCGCTGACCGGACAGATCCGCGGTTTCGAATCGAAGATCTTCCATGATCCACGATGCGGTCCGAAGATCGCGCTGAATTCCCGCATCGAATTCGCACTCCATGCTCCAGTTCGTCCTCACCAGGTCGCGCCACTCGTGTTCCGTTCTGGCGACCTGGTCTTCAAGCGATTGTGTGACGAAGCGATTCATCCCCAGTACCATCTGTGGCCCACGACCGAACGCGATTCCCAGCAAAGGCTTATGCGCGTATCAGTCATAGCATCCCTAACGATTGGACTCGTCAAAGCGAATCGTCCAAGCGCACTCTCACTGCAAAGCGGTACGCAGAATAATCCATTTGCCCACACACAGGGTTGACTGACGAATGAATCGCTTGCCTGAAAATTCGTCCGTTTTCTGTTTAGCTAACCGACACGCCAAACCGGAATAAACCGCTACCTCATATGTTCATGACTGGACGGAATCAGCAGCTTTCGAGCGAACGCTTTCATGCTGAAAGTACCCAAATCAATTGTCATACTGGCAAAGGTTGAGACTGATCCATGTCTAGCAAGCTTCAGCAATGGGATGTGCAATTCACCAACGCGGAGTCGTGGACCACGGTCATGGCGGAAGGCTACGACGTGCACTCCACGCTTACACGTTCTTCTTTGCCCGGTTGCTTCATCAAGGCACGACAGGCCGGCGAGATTCAGATGACAACTGTCCGCGTAGCCTGGCAAAATATCTCGCCGCTCGTGAACCGGTTCAAGGAAGTGGGAGGTGAAGACGATTACCTTTACTGCAAGATCGTCCAAAGCGGGTCGTTCGATCTGGTAAGCGGTAAAAACGAGCAATCTTTCGGGCCGGGCAGCGTGCTGTTCGTCAATCCGGATAGCTACTTTACCGAAATTTACCGGGAACCCACCGAACTTCTGCTGCTTCGCTTGCCTAAGAAAGCGTTGCGCGAACGTGGCGGCCACGATGCGGTCCAGCAATATCTGGCACCGGATATTCAATGCCCTGACGTACGGGCAGTCGGCGAGTTTGTGCAATACTTCGAAAGACAGGCGGGCGTGGTCAGTCCTTACCTGTCGGATCAGCTAAGCCGTCAATGCCTCGATATGATGGATACGCTTCTCACGCGTCCGGGAAATGGCGCTGACAGGCCTCGGGTCGCAACCGCATTTCATGCGAAGCAGACCATCATCCGGTTGCTTGGCGAGCAACGGCTTAGCGTCGAGCGCATCGCCGAGGAAATCGGCGTATCGCTCAACCAGCTGAATCGCCTGATGAAGGCCGATGGTCTATCGCCGATGCGCTTCGTCTGGCAGATGCGACTCGAACGCGCATCGCGCCTGCTCTCCTCGCCCGCACACGGCAGAGTGTCGATCAAGGAGGTGGCGTATCGCTGCGGCTTCTCAAGCGAAGCACACTTTAGCCGTGCGTTCAGGAGCCGCTATAGCATGACTCCTCGCGAATTCTTGCGCCGCTCAAGCCGGTAGCCCCATTGAGCGGTGAGCGGCAAGTCCGGCATGAAGGCGCCGTCAAGCGGCGCCGCTCCTACTTGCTGTTTTGCGCTAATGCACCATTGCTGTTGGAGCCGCCGAACAACGAGGTCAGAAAGTTCGAATTCGACTGCGCCTGTGCCAGGATTGTATTGAGTGAGGTGAACTGGTCGTTGAATTGCGAAGTCAGCTGCGCAGCAAAGTCATCGAGATCGTCCTGCTGCTTCGCAAGATTCGCGATGTCGGCGGTCAGGTCGTTCGTGCGATTTGTGATGATGCCTTGTTCGGATGTATACGAGGTCAGCACCGAGTCGAGTTGCTGCGCGATGCCGTTCGTGTCGTTGAAGAGTGCTCCGATCAGCCCCGGGTTGTTGGCGACCGCGTCTTCGAGCGTAGGGCTGTTCGGGTCCGCGTCGATCTGCAACTCCGCAAACGGTTGGCCGCCCGTATTTTTCTGAAACGTAATGCCGAGTGACGCGAGCGTGCCCTGCAAGCCACCGTTCGACACGAGGCCGCCCACGATACCGCCAAGCGACGCGCCAAGCTGGTTGATCATTTCGTCGCCGAGCAGCGTGCCGCCGCTGCCAGGCACATTCGACGTGGCCGGCGCGGCAAGCGAATTCAGCTGGTCGATCACGGCGTTATAGGCCGTCACGAAGGCGGAAAGATCGTTTTCGACCGTGCCGTCGTCCGGCGCGACCGTCAGCGTCTGTGCGCCTATGCCCTTTGCGGTCAGCGTGAGCGTCACGCCGGGAATTGCGTCGGAGATCGTATTCGTCGATTCGGTGACGGGCACATTGTTCACCGTAAGCTGCGCGTCTTGCGCGGCCTGCGACTGCGTCCAGAAGCTGTCGGTCGATGTGATGGTGGACGAGCCCACCGGCGCACTCGGGTCCGTGGTGGTAGACGACGTCACCGCCAACTTCGCAAGTGCACTGTCGCTTGCCGCACCTGTCACGCCGATGCTGATCGTGTTAGCTGCCCCCGTTGACGTGGACTGCAGGCTAAGCGCTGGCCCATTTGCGCCGCTGATGACGGTCGCCGTGATGCCGGGATTGCCAGATGCAGAGTTGATTGCAGCCGCAACATCCGCGAGGCTGTCGTTCGATGAATCGACGTTGATCTGAAACGACTTCGCGCCATCTCCGGTACCAAGCGAAATGTCCAGTGTGCCCGAGCCCAGCGCATTCGCATCGGATTGAGAAAAGCTGCCGGACGTTATGGTCTGAGCCTGAGCAATCTGCTTTGTGTCGATTTGATACGTGCCTGCCGATGCGCCGGCTCCCGTCTTTGCGGTTATGCCGTCGCCGCTCAACGTCGCGCTGAACGACGCAAGCGCACTGCCGTTCAGAAACGGACCGAGCGCCGTCTCCAGCCCGAGCATGTTCCCCTCTAACAACCCAAGCCCACGGATCTCCGTACCGTCGTTCGTCGACTGTGCAGACAACGCGGCCGCGGGGCCGGCTATCCTTGCTTTGACCAGCGTCGTCACAAGCGAATTGACGTCGAGCGGAGTGCCGGTCGAGGTGGAAATCAGCGACTGGGCGGCCTGTTGAACAGCTTGTGCTGCTGCCTGAGCCGCAGCGGCCGCCTGGGCGGCAACGGGTGAAGTCGACATTCGAATACTCCATCTGGCCTGCGCGGCCGGTTAGTACGGCTATCCGGACATGGCGCGAATCCGGGACGATGTCCGAGAGTTCGTGCTCGCGGATGAGCCTCGCTGCGTACTCGCGCGACTCATCCGTGTGCCTGTTACACGAGACTTAGTGCTGCAGAAGTGAGAGCACCTGCTGCGGTATCGAATTTGCTTGCGCCAGTACCGAAATACCCGCTTGCTGCAGCACTTGCGCCTTGCTCAGGTTTGCCGTCTCCTGCGCGAAGTCGGCGTCCGTGATCTGCGAGTGCGCGCTTGCCAGATCGGTCGACTCGTTCTCCTGAGATTGCGAGATCCCGGTCAAGCGGTTCTGCGCAGCACCGAGCGATGCCTGGATATTCGCGATCGAAGCGAGCGCGTTATCGATAGACAGCAGTGCATTGTTCGCACCTTGCGTCGTGCTGATGTCGATCTTCGCGACCGAGGTCGGGACGTTCAGTGTGTCGATGTTCGCGAGCGCACTGCCCGACGGCTGGGCGCCCGCCGCAGTCGAACCAATCGTGCTGGTCGGCACATTGGCGAACGAGAGCGCGCCGCCCGAGCTGGCGTTGAAAAGGCCCGCCTGTGCGCCCGAACCTAATTGATTGCCGTGCTGATCGATAAACTTCAGACCGCCCTTGCCGTCCGACTCGACCGTGACCGACGTGATGGTGTTCGTGTCGCCCACGGGTGCGTCCTTGCCCGTCGTGGAATCGATGTTGATGCCCGAAATAACGCCGAAAACCGTGCCGTCTGCCGCGCCGGAACCCGCACTAGCGGCAGATGAGATCGCGGCGAGTTCGTTTGCCGGCGTCAACGCACTGCTGGATCCCACCGACAGCGACGAAACGCCGTTGGTTGTCGTCGTGGTGAACAATGCGGCCGATGCGGCCGTCGAAATGGCATTGCCGTTCTGGTCCGTAAACGTGAAACCGCCGCTGCCGTCCGAGATAACGTTGATCGACGTAATCGCGCCGGCACCGCTTGCTTCCGTGCCGTCCGCGTTCAGATTCAGTCCGGTGATCGTGCCGAGCGTATTGCCTGCCTGCACAAAACCGCCGCCAAGCGATGCCGCGGAAACACCCTGGCTCAGGTCGAGCGCAACCGTCTGGCCGACGTTTGCGCCCACCTGCACATTGATGACGCCGGCTTGACCGTTGAGCAGGCCAAGGCCGTTGAACTGCGTTTGCGAAGCGATGCGGTTTACTTCAGAGATCTGCGCGGCCACTTCCTGTTGCAACGCTTGCTGGTTGGACGCGGTCAAGGTTCCGCCTGCCGCTTCGCCGGCAAGCGAGCGAATGCGCTCCAGACTCGCTGTGATCTGCGTGAGCCCGGTACCGGCCGTTTGCACGAGCGACACACCATCGTTTGCATTCGATACACCCTGATCTAAACCATTGATCTGCGTCTGCAGCGAAGTGGCGATCGCGAGACCCGCCGCATCGTCGGCCGCTTCGTTGATGCGCTGACCTGACGAGAGGCGTGTGATCGCCTGCGACAGGGCGCTGCCCGAGGCATTGAGGTTTTCCTGAGCGACGAGCGAGGGAATATTGCTGTTAATGCTAAGCATAAGGTTGCTCCCCTAAAGGATCGAGTCATTAAGACTTGCGACATTGAGATCAGCGAAGACAAGTGTTAATTGCCGGCCGCCTTAGCCCGCGTTGACGGCAATGATGGGGGAGGCTTGAGGATTAAAAGCGCGTAGGGCCCACTCACGCAAAAGAAAGTGGTCATACGCGCAAGCGGCGACGAAGACGATGGAAGAAGATAGCGTCGCGGTGATGAGTTCGCAGGACAAGGAACGAATGAAACCGCGCAACGTTTTGCTTTATGCGTTTCCAAACGGCATGCCAGACAATACCGCAAGCGCTCGAACAGACGATAAGCACGTCGCGCTCACGCTGTCGAAGCGCGTGATCGATGATCGTTCGTGGTCGCTCGTTTCGGTTAGCGCTCGCGATGTCGTGACATTTCTTTCATTGCTAAGCAAATGGCACCGCGAAGACACTTGCAAAAAGGCCGCGACGTTGATGGCAAATCGACTGCTGATCGACGATGCCTTACGTGAATCGCTCAGTAGCTATGAATTGGCGGGATGCCTTGCTTCGTTAGCAAGGTGGGACGAAGATGGATTTTTTAAGCAGGCTGGACTTTCTTTAACAACTCATCTTGCAAGCGGAAGTGCTTCATTAACCCATTTGAATGGACAAGCCGTAGCAAACTGCTTTAGCGCACTAGCAAAATGGCACCAGGAGCCGATATGCAAAGAGGCAGGCAGGCTGCTGGCCAGACGTATTTCCGCGGACGAAGCCCTCGTTCGCCAGTTAAACGGCGTGCGGCTCGCGATTTGCATCAACGCGCTGAGCCGCTGGAACGAAGATGACGCATGTCATGTCGCGGGCCTTCGACTAGCCAGGCGAATATCCGAAGACGGAAACCTGCGACACAATCTGAACGCGAGGCATCTGGCGGTCTGCATAGACGCATTGGCGCAGTGGCCTTCCGATGACATGTGCCGGCGTGCGACCGCGCAGTTGGCAAGGCGGTTCGCCACCGACTCATCGGTATGCGAACGTCTTACCGCGAAGCATTTCATCAATTGCCTGAAAGCGCTCGGCGCGTTAAGCGAACAAGCCGCGTGCAAAGCGGCTGGCGTACGGCTTGTGAAACGCCTCGCTAACGACAGCACTTTTCTGCAACAGCTTGCCGGCGCACGTTATGCGCATGAGTGCCTGGACGCGCTGGCAAGTTGGCCTCGCGACGAAGCATGCTTTCACACGGCCGCAGAAACCGTGCAACGTCATTGCAACGCCGTTTCTCAGGAAGCGTTGATCGATTGCCATTGAAAGCCAACTGACAGCCCGTTCGCATCGAGATAAGTCCCGATAGTCTTCGCTGCTTTTCTACCCCAGTCTCCAACTCATTACTTGCTTAACAACGGAGACTGGACGTGCAAATAACGAAGCTTGCGAGAATCGCACTGGCCTGTGCGGCCGTTGCCGCCGGCATTGCGCCGGCTCTATCGGCCGAGCCGCAGGGCGACTACGGGCCTCCGCTTGAAACCGTCAAGACCTTCGATACGTTCAAGCTCGTCGGCATCGGTGTCTCTCATGAGGGCCGCATTTTCGCGAGCGCCCCCGCCGCGCAGTCCGGCGACAGGCTCGTCGAGGTCAATGCGCAAACCGGTGCGGTAAGCCCCTATCCCGACGAAGCCTGGAACACGTCCGGCACGGACACGGAACATGAATGGGCGGTTCCGCAGGCGATGTGGGTCGACAAGGCCGATCGTCTATGGGTGCTCGATTCCGGGCGCGCGGTGCTGACCGCCGCGGGTCAAGGCGCAACGCCGAAGCTTGTCGAGTTCGATTTGGGCAGCAACAAGGTGATGCGCAGCTACGGCTTTGACGGCACCGTTGCGCCAACCGATTCGCTCAACGATGTGCGCATCGATCTCGTGCATGGCTACGCGTATCTGACCAACATCGGCAATCGCGGCAGCCTTGTGGTGTTGAACCTCAAAACCGGCAAGTCACGTCAGGTTCTCGCGGGCGATCGCTCGACATTTGCCGATCCCAAGCAGCACCTGATGATCAACGGGCAGCCGGCGCAAACGAACGACGGCAAAGTCGTCGCGATCCACGCCGACGGCATCGCGCTTTCGCCGGACGCTAAATGGCTTTACTACCGGCCGCTAACCGATCACAACTACTGGCGGGTGCCGACCAGCGCGTTGATCGATGCGAAGCTCGGCGCGAGCCAGCTGTCGCGCAAGGTGCAATACCTCGGCTCGGCTGAACTGACCGGTGGTTTGATCATGGACCAGCATGGGACGCTTTATGGCGGCGATCTCGAACACAGCACCATCGTCGCGCTCGACATCGATCCCGCCACGCACAAAGTTAAATCGCGGCTCTTCGTGCGCGCGCCGGGCAAGCTTTCATGGGCGGATGGCTTTGCGATTAGCCAGGGTTATATGTACATCGCGGATTCGCACCTGTGGGAGGTGACGTTCAAGAATCATTTACCGCGTTCAGGGCCGTTTGCCATCTTTAAAGTCAAGCTCGGTGGATGATGTGTGCGCGATGCCGCTACCGCGACATCAATCGATGAGCCGAGCGCGCGTCCGCCGGATGGAATACGGCGAGACGCGCGTCGCCACTTCAAAGCTTGCGGCGATGCTCAGAAGCGATGCTTCATCCCGACCGCAATGACCACCTGTTCGTTGCCCGCCGATGGGTCAAGCGTGTAGACGCTCGCGTCGAATGCCGCATTGCCGTTTCCGCCGCCGACGCGCTGATAAACACCCTCAAGATAGATATCGGTGCGCTGCGAAAGCAGATAGTCGGCTTGCGCCATGACCTGATTCCAATGCGGTGAGGCGGAAGTGAAGCCCTTGGAGGCTCCGCTAAATTGACCTGTGGTGTACGTGTACGACGCGCCGAGGCTAAGGTCCGGGCGCAGGAAATATCGGCCGTTGATTTCAAAGTTGTCGAATTTCATCGACGTCCCCGCAAGCGCACCGACGCTCGTGCTGCCGTCCTGCAACAGCCCCGTGATGTTATCCGTCACGGAGTGCGTCCACACCAGGCCAACCGACGACTTGCCGAACTTGTATTGCGCACCGGCACCGTAGATCTGCTGACGGCCGCCGGTCGTCAACGCATCGCCGTCGCTTGTGCTCGCCGCGCCCGTTGCGTTGGCGAGCGTCGGGTCGGCCGTGCGGTTGATCTGCAGGTACGCGGCACCGAAACTGAACGGCCCATAGGCGTAGCTTGCGCCGAAGCTGTATGCGCCGTTGTTGGCGAAGTTGTCTGCTTCGTTCGAGAACGCATACATCGCACCGGCCTTAAAGCCGCCATACGTCGCGCTGCTGAATTTGACGGAATTATTCAGGCGCAGATCGTTGTTCAGGTTGTCGTTGTCGTAGACGTGCGTGGCCAGGTTGCCGCCGAAGCCTGAGCCGGTCGCGCTCATTGGTGCAACGAAGTCGACGAGGAAGTCGTATTGCCGGCCGAGCGTCAGCGTACCGTACTGATTCGAGTGAAGACCGACCCATGCCTGTCGGCCAAACAGATCTCCGCCGTTCTTGAACGTGCCATTGTTTACGTTAAAGCCGTTCTCGAGCCAGAAAATCGCACTAAGCCCTCCACCGAGATCCTCGGTGCCCCGCAAACCCCATCGCGATGTAAAGACGTTTCCGCTTTGCAACGAAAACGAGCTGCCGCCCGGCGAGGTCGCACTGGAAGGCGTGACGCGTGCGTTGTTCTGATACACCACGCCCGTATCGATGAGGCCAAAAAGCGTCACGCTGCTTTGCGCATGTGCAGCGCCGGCCAGGAGCATGGCGGACCCTGCGGCAAGACATCTGATCTTCAGCAACATTACATCTCGTTTCACTGGTGTTCCCCGGTTGAGTGATCGGCAATCGCCTTCAGGCGACGTGCGGTATCGTCCGGCATCGTTGCGATCGCACGAGATGGAATGCTTTATTTCAGTTGCAGAGGCAGTTCGTCACGCTGTCTAAACAAATGTTCATCCAGGCGGGTCTGACTGATGTCTGCGCGGCGAGATAGCACGCTTACGCGGCGAAAAGACCGTTTTGAGAGAGCAACGGCGTGTTGAATGTCGCGCGCTTGCGACAGCGGGAAACGAATGTCGCGTGCACTCGCGCGGCGTCCTGCTGTTTCCTTGCGCCTGCCACGCGAGGGGTCGCAGCACACCGCGCGAGTGCCTGGCGATTAAAACCGGTAAGTCACCGAAACTGTCGCAAGCGGATACCAACGAAGATCGTCGGCCTTGTTTTGCAGATCGTTTTCCGCCTCTGCGACGTTCGCGGCGCCCGCCTGCTGCGCGAGATTTTCCGGCACATTGAACGTGACATGCGGCTTACCGTATGCGACGCCGAAATCCGCCGCGAACGAAAAGCCGGGCTTGCCAACCGGGTTGTGGCCGAAACCGAAGCCGACATACGGCCGCACAGTCGGCCACTGCAGCTTCGCGGACACCGTTTCGCCGTCAGTCGGCGTGACGGGCACGCCATTGATGGTGATCGTTCCATTGCTGTTGGTCTTCGCGTCGCCGGAAACCTGGTCGCCGCCGAAGATCACGCCCGCGGTGAAATGCACCGGAAACCATGCCGCGGCCGGAAAGAAGTCCGCGAATACCGAGCCGTGAATCAGCCGAAGGTTGGCGTCATAGTCCGTCGAGCCGGAGGTAAAAGTGTGCGACAGGCTGAACCCGCCGAGTTCGGCGCGCGCGCCGACATACGGGCCGAAGCCGTGACCCGCGCCGAGCACGAGACCGCCGGTGCCGAAGCCGCCGTAAACTTCGTTCGATTGTGCGTAAGCAGCCTGACCCGCAAGACCCACTGCGCAGAACACGCACAGTGCCCTTAACGGTTTGCGAACCGTCATCTTCATAAATGCTTCCTCGTTATACAAGCCTGGTTAGAAACTTCGTCAATCCACTTTCTCGCCTAACCCAACGATTCGGCCTTATGGGCGACATCCCGTTTCCTGTCCCGTCGCGATAACGACGGCGCTTGACTCGCAGGCTTACGGTCTTATGACACGTTTCGTCAGAGATGCAGGTCCACACACTCGGTGCGCGTTGAGGCAATACGGTTAACGGAGTGTTCGCCCCTTACTTGAGCGAGGTCGTTCGATTCGTTTGATCGGCTGCGCGAAAGCGCGCCTCGCATACCAGTCGGCAAAGCGGTTCTCGCACACGCAACACGCGCTTCTCGTGCACGCACATATTTGCGGACACAACTAACATTTGCATAAGCTTGCAACGAGAAAGGAATGCAGATGAATTCGCAATCTGAAGACGTATTCGCCGATAAGTGGCCTGTCCGCTCGCGAGAGTTCGATCCGAAGATCTGCTTTCTCGCGTTAGGCACATTCGCCATTGGCACCGACGCATATGTGATATCAGGCATCCTTGCCGCTGTTGCACAAGATCTTCATGTCGGCGTCAATGCCGCAGGCCAGCTTGTCAGTTGGTTCTCCTTTACCTATGCGATTGCGGCTCCGGTGCTGGCGGCATTCGTCGGTCACCTGAAGA
The DNA here is from genome assembly GCF_054589215.1 of Paraburkholderia sp. 2C. Lineage (NCBI taxonomy): Bacteria > Pseudomonadati > Pseudomonadota > Betaproteobacteria > Burkholderiales > Burkholderiaceae > Paraburkholderia > Paraburkholderia sp. 2C. Next base: position 266,216 of record NZ_BAAILL010000041.1, read on the forward strand.
GGCAGAATGTGATCGTCGGCGCACTGCTGATGTTTGCGGCGGCCAATGCGGTGTGCGCAATCTCAACGAGCTTTGAGATTCTGATTGCCGCGCGCGTGGTCGCCGCGATAGCGAGCGGCCTCTACACGCCGACAGCCTTTACACTTGCGGCCGCACTCGCGGCGCCGGAAAAGAAAAGCAAAGCGCTTGCGGTCGTTGCCCTCGGTTTGACGTCGGCCACCGCGTTGGGCGTACCGATCGGCGTCGTAACGGGACAGCGCGCCGGATGGCACGGCACATTCTGGCTGGTCGTCGCCTTGTCGCTCGTGGCTGTCGTGGCGATCCGCCTTGCGCGGCTTCCGTCCGGTGACGCAACGCTTGCCTCTTCTCCAGGGCTTGCCGCGCGATTCAAACCGCTTACGCACGGTTCGACCTTGCTCGCGTTGTTACCCGCGGTAGCGATCGGCTCGGCGTACTTCCTCACGTACACCTACCTGGGTGCAATACTCGCCGCGCAGGGTTTCCCTGCGCGCCAGATCGTAGCGGTCTTCCTTGCGTCCGGCATTGGCGGTGTGCTGGGCAGTCTCGCGGGCGGTCAGCTTGGCGTACGCTTCAGGCCCATCGTCGTGCTCGTGGTGACGTTCACCGTGCTTGGCATCGATGCCGCCTTGCTGGCTTTTTCGATGCTGTCGCTCTGGAGCGCCGCGCTATCGTTGTCGATTCTGTCAGGCAGCGGCTGGCTGTTTTTGCCCGTGCAACAGGCGCGGCTTCTCAAGATTGTCGAAGCGCATCATGCGCAGTTCGTGATGGCATTGAACAACTCATGCATCTACCTGGGCTCGGCTGCGGGCACCGCGATCGGCGCGACCCTGATTCGTGCAGGGGTCGGTCTGCCGGATCTGCACTGGGCGTCGGCGGTGCTGGCCTGCGTCGCGTTGGTGACCCTCGTGCTCAGCTATTTGCGCAGCGGCCAGTAAGGACGACATGCCATGCGTTCGCCTGTTGGCTAGCACGCGGTCGGCGCAAGCCGCTCCACTTCCAGGCCGAACAACGGCCGCAGACGCGTGCCAAGCACATTGCCGAAAAATGCCGCGACGACCCACAACCAACCATGCAGGCTACCCGACACGATGCCGCTGAAATAGGCGCCGATGTTGCAGCCGTATGCGAGGCGTGCGCCATATCCGAGCAGCAGTCCACCAACGACCGCGGCCACCAGCGAGCGCAGCGGCACGCGCCAGACGGGCGCATAGCGGCCGGCCAGCGCAGCCGCCAGCATCGCGCCGATCACGATGCCGATATCCATGACCGAGGTCACGTCGTGCGAGATCGGCGCGGCGAGCGCCGCAGCGTTTGGCTTGCTGGTCCAGTACGCCCAGTTCGCGACATCGAAGCCGAGCGCCGAAGCCGCCTTCGCGCCCCACAGCGCGAACGCCGACGTAATGCCCCAGGGGCGGCCCGAAAGCGCGAGCGTGGCGAAGTTGAGCACCGCGAGTGCGATTGCGCCTGCCAGCAGCGGCCAGGGACCATGCAGCCACGGCGAAGCGTGCGGCGGTTGCGTATGCGCCGCAACCAGCCGGCCATGCCGGCGTTTTTCGATCACCACGGTTATCGCCGCAATCAACGCAAAGAGCGCCCAGTTGAGCAACAATGCGGGCGCCGCGCCGAGGGTCTTCACAAGCGAGATGGCGGGCAACCCCGGCAGCGCGGTCCAGAAAGGCATATGCGCGGTCGCGATGACGGATCCGGCGACGAATGCGATCAGCGTCACGATCATCCGCGTGCTGCCACCGCCGACCGTGTAAAGCGTGCCCGATGCGCAGCCGCCGCCGAGCTGCATGCCGAGGCCGAACAGGAATGCGCCGGCTACCACCGACGTGCCGGCCGGCGACACCAGGCCGGTCACCGGATGGCCGAATAGCGTGCCCGATGCCAGCGCGGGAAAGAAGAGTGCGACCCCGACGGCAAGCATCAGCATCTGCGCGCGCAGGCCGGCGCCGCGTCCGTCTGCAATAAAGACGCGCCACGCGGAAGTAAAGCCGAATGCGGCGTGATACAGCGCAATGCCGAGCAGCGCGCCGACCACGTACAGCGCTGCCTGAACCGCGCTGACCGTCTGCGCGAGGAACAACGCACCGGCGATGATCAATAGCAAGGCCACGCCGAGGGGGCCGGGATCGATGTCGGCACGGCGGGAAATCGTGGAAGTCAGGTCGGACATGTCGAATGCGCTTAAAAAGACGTGAACAAAACGCATATTTTCTCGCGATTGGCGCAAGCTTGCACGGCGTGGAAATGGGCGACACAGCGATGGTCACTGTGCGCAAACGCCGGGCCGCACTCTATGTGCACATGCCGCTTTGTACGACGATTCGATCGCCGTCTCCACCGCCTCTCCGATCGACGATTCGATCGATGATTAGTGCGATTTTGAAGCGGCGCGAGTCGCCGCTGCTGTAGCCTGTCTGTTTGCATGTGCCGTCCTCGGAGCATCCCAAACTCAAGGAGATCGCGACATGAGCAATGCAAAAACAGTCGACATGAAGCTGGAGGTCGTCGTCATCCCGGTATCGGACGTCGATCGTGCCAAACAGTTTTACGCCAGCTTGGGCTGGAGACTCGACGTCGATATCGCGAAGGGCGACCCATTTCGCGTGGTGCACTTCACGCCGCCCGGCTCACACTGCTCAATTCTGTTCGGCAAAGGCGTTACAGCGGAAAAACCGGGCTCGGTGCAAGGACTGCACCTGATCGTCTCCGATGTCGTTGCGGCGCGCGAAGCGCTCGCGGCGCGTGGCGTCGACGTGAGCGAAGTGTTTCACGACGCCGGCGGCCTCTTCCACCATGCGGGCGACGAAGGACGCGTGAGCGGCCTGCATCCGGAGCGCAACAGCTACGGCTCTTTTGCTTTGTTTAGCGATCCCGACGGAAACGGCTGGGTCTTTCAGGAAGTCACCACTCGCCTGCCCGGACGCGTGGACGCGCCGAACATCGCCTTCACCTCGCCGCAAGAGCTTGCGGCTGCGCTGCGCCGTGCCGCGGCCGCACACGGCGAACACGAGAAAGCGACGGGTAAGCATGATGAAAACTGGGCGGACTGGTACGCGGAATTTCTCGGGCGCGAATCGGACGGTACGGGGGATAAAGGCGAGTAAGGCAGCGAATGACGGCTGAACGCGAAAGCGTGTGGAGATCCTTGTATGGAAGAGCCTTCCGATTTTCGAAGCAGAACGATGACGCTGAATCACGGAGGCGGCCGCATTCCCGCCGTCGGATTCGGTACGCTGATCGCCGATGCTGTCACGACGCAAATCGCCACGCGGTACGCGATCGAAGCTGGATATCGACACTTCGATTGCGCCGAACGTTATCGAAACGAGCGTGAAGTAGGCGAGGCACTAAAGGCGGGACTCGCGGCTGGGGGAATCGCCCGTGAAGCAATCTTCGTGACGTCCAAGCTATGGAATACCAACCATCGGTCCGAGCGTGTCGAAGCGGCTTTTTCCGCAAGCCTTGAAAGGCTTGGGCTCGATTACCTCGATCTTTACCTCATGCATACGCCCTTCGCTTTTCAGGCCGGCGAGGAACAGGATCCGCGCGATGAAAACGGCGATGTGCTCTACGACACCGGCGTGAGCCTGCTTGACACATGGCAGGCGATGGAAGATCTCGTCGACCGCGGCAAGTGCCGGGCCATCGGTATGTCCGACATCACGTTGAAAGACCTGGCGCCGCTTTACGATTCGGCGCGAATCAAGCCGGCCGTGATCGAAGTCGAAGCTCATCCTTACCTTCCCGAAACTGAGCTGCTTGAATTCTGCGGTAAGCGAAAGATCGTGTTTCTGGCTTTTGCGCCGCTCGGTCACGGGATCAGACCCGGGCCGCTGGAAGATCCGGTCGTTACACAGATTGCCGGGCAAGTGGCCAAAACGCCGGCGCAAGTGCTGCTTGCCTGGGCCGTGCAGCGCGGCACTGCGGTACTCACCACGCCCAAAACCGCGGCCCGCGCGCGCGAGAATTTCAACCTCTCCGCTCTTCCCACCGATGCCTTCGACGCGATCAATCGAATTGAAACGCGGCAAAGGTTCAATGAAGTCGTGAACACCGGCAGCGGGAGCTTCCTCTCCTAAGCCGGCAGTCGCGAAACCTTAACCGTCCCCAGGGGCGTTCAAGCCGCGCACCGCGCTGCGGCAATGCCCGCATCCCTCGCGAGGAGGGCTTTATGAGCGAAGCAGATCAGGACGCCGCGTGCGTGCGCGAGCTCAGTCATTTCATCGGTGGTCAATGCGCCGCGGGCGCGAGCGGTCGGTTCGGCAACGTATTCGATCCGGCGCAAGGCCGGGTGGCCGCCCGCGTGCCGTTCGCGAATGCAGCCGATGTCGGCGAGGCGGTTGCGGCCGCGAAAGCCGCATTCCCTGCGTGGAGCGAAACACCGCCGCTCAAGCGCGCCCGCAAGATGTTCAGGTTCAAGCAACTGCTCGACGAGCATCTGGACGAAATCGCCGGGCTCATTACGCGCGATCACGGCAAGCTGTTTTCGGATGCGCAGGGGGAGGTGCTGCGCGGCATCGAAATCGTCGAATTCGCTTGCGGCATTCCGACTCTGCTCAAGACCGACTTCACGGATCAGGTCTCCGGCGGCATGGACGCCTGGAATCTGCGTCAGCCGCTCGGTGTGGCCGCGGGCGTCACGCCATTCAATTTTCCTGTGGTGGTGCCGTGCTGGATGTTTGCCATGGCGGCCTCGTGCGGCAACACGTTCGTGCTCAAACCCTCGGAGCAAACGCCATCGCCCTCCATCCGCCTGGCCGAGCTGTTCATCGAGGCCGGCTTTCCCAAAGGCGTGTTCAATGTCGTACACGGTCATAAGGAAACCGTCGATGCGTTGATCGAACATCCCGATGTGGCCGCGATATCGTCGGTGACTTCCACGCCAGTGGCCGAATATATCCATCGTGAAAGTGCGAAGCACGGCAAGCGCGTGCAGTCGCTGGGCAGTGCGAAAAACCATCTGATCGCGATGCCCGACGCCGATCTCGATCTGACCGTCAATGCGGTGATCGGCTCGGCGTATGGCTCGGCCGGCGAGCGCTGTATGGCGACCTCGGTGGTGGTGGCGGTCGGGCGCATTGCCGATGAACTGGTCGAACGTCTCGTGCCGCGCGTGCGCTCGCTCAGGATCGGCGGCGGCATGGAGCCCGATCTCGACATGGGGCCGCTTGTCACGGCCGCGCATCGCACGAAGGTGCTGGGTTATATCGATGCGGGCGTGGCGGGTGGTGCGAAGCTAGTCGTCGATGGCCGCGGGCTGAGCGTGCCCGGACACGAAGCGGGCTTTTTTCTCGGTGGCTCGCTGTTCGACGACGTGAAACCCGACATGCGCATCTATCGCGAAGAGATTTTTGGGCCGGTGCTGTCGGTGGTTCGCATGCCCGATCTCAAGAGCGCGATCGCACTCGTCAATGCGCACGAACTGGGGAATTGCGTATCGCTCTTCACCACCGACGGCGGCTCGGCGCGCGTATTTTCGCGGCAAATTCAGGTGGGCATGGTGGGCATCAATGTGCCCGCGCCGGTGCCGGTCGCCTGGCATTCGTTCGGCGGATGGAAGCGATCGCTGTTCGGCGATCATCACGCGTACGGCGAGGAGGCCGTGCGCTTTTATACGCACTACAAGAGCGTGATGCAACGTTGGCCCGACAGTATCGCCAAAGGTGCGGAGTTTGCGATGCCGGTGGCCCGCTGAACCAGGAGATCGGGCGACCGGCGGAGAATCAGCGCTGCGCGCTCGTGTCGGCGCCGACATTCGCGTCGGTAACGGCCGACACCGATCGCACAGCCGGTTCTGCCACGTCGTTGTCGTCGATGTTCGGCGACGCCGCTTTCTCCGCTCGCCAGCGCATGCGCGATTCGTGCATCGTTCGTAGCGCGAGGCGCGCCATCTTCACCCATCCGGAAGGGTGCGGATCCGCGAGCATGCTCAGCGCACGCGCGTAGTCGAGCGTGAGCCCCGGCGTCCAGGCCATCGTCGCCGCGCGTTTTCTGACTTGCGCCGCGACCCATAGCTCGGGCGTCACGGCAATATGCAGCAACGGCTTCCAGCCGCGATCCTTTCCCCACGCCCGCGCCGACGCCCCTTCGATCGCCGCTTCCAATGCCTTCGCGACCGTGCTCGAGCAATTGCGGTACGTCAGGTTATAGGTTGTCGTGCGGCGGTATTCGTCCCAGAAGCGTTCGAGCCGTGCGGCATCGTAGTTGCGTATACGCACCTGCCGCGTGGAAGGACACCACGCCTTCGCTTCGGTTTCGTAGTCGGGCTGGAACAGACCGGGCACATCGTTATCGCGCGTCGCGCGCAGAATGCGCGAGAACTCCTCCGGCGACCGCTCGATTTCAACGGCCGGGTACAGGCTGATATAAACGCCCTCGGCCGATTCGAGCGCCGCATGGCCTGTCGAGATCGCACCGTTTCGATCGACCGCGGCAATGTAGCGGTCGATGACCGGCTGCCGCCGCGCCTGCGATTTCGCGGAACCAACCGGCGTCCACACGTGTATCGTCAAAACGTGTTCGCGTGGTTCTGGTTGGGGAGGATTGTCGAGCCCATGCGACGTTTGCGGCTTCGGCTCGCCTTTCGGGGGCATCTGTCCGGACACCTCTGTGGGCACTGCGGCCGCCGCCCTTACCTCGGCGGTCTCCATCGCCGGGACCCGATGCGCCGTGCGCTTTTCGTCGGTCACGACCGGGTTCGTCGTCATACGCCGCACACGTATCGCGAGCAAGGTCATGTTCCAGCCGCCGAACAGCAAGCCGAACGCGACACAGTATGCGATGGTGCCCGCGTAGTGATCGGGATACGGCTGATAAAAGAAAATCGCAATGGCGATTTCCAGCACGCCCCCGGCAATCGCCATCTTCCATGTCCGGTAACGCACGAGTGCCGCGGCAATGATCTGGAGTGTGCCGTCCGCGAGAAACAGCGTACCGAAAATCAACGACAGGATGAAATTGCCGTGCTCGCCTCCCATCAGCACGAGATCCGCGGACGCGATAAAGGTCGCGCCTTTCACATAGCGCAGCGTGCGCTGTCCGCCTATGCCGGTCCACGCGACCGCAAGCGTCGCGACGCCTTCGAGCATAAGCAAGCCGGCAAACGGAATGATGGGGAACCACAGCGCGCCGTCGAGGGCATCGCAGAAAATCACCACGCCTAGCACGGTGCTCAGGAATCCTGCTGCGAGCAGCTCTCGCCAGCGCGTGCGAAGGTAGTCGACACCGAGCAGGATCATCACAAGACGGACCATGGCTTTGATCTTCCCTGTGCTGAGGAATCGCAACTAGCAAACGACGTGACCGCCGACAACACCACGATGATAGTGCGTTCCGCACGAATCGATGCGAGCTTTGTCATTGTTCAGAACAATCCACCCCTGGAACTGCGCTAATTCAGTTCTTAAAGATTCTGACCAAAAGCATTCGGCAACGTCCGGCTATCGGTTTTCACGCAGTGCAATCTATTTCGGAAGCTGTGTCCAACAGGTTGGCCTGCGCCTGCGTGCAAATTTAAAATCCGCTCGGCCACATCGAAGATTTTCGCCCTTCCTGGTGATACGGTTGAGTCGCCGCAAAGGGCGACTTAACCCAACCTCATCTCATCCAGGAAGCGGACATGAAACTTAGCAACAGCGATACCGCAGTCGTGTTCATCGACCCTCAAAACGATGTGCTGAGCGAGCACGGCGTGAACTGGGGAGCCGTGGGCGCGAGCGTGACCGAGAACCACACGGTCGACAATATGGAGCGCATCTTCAAGGCGGCAAAAGAGAAGCAATACGACGTCCTGATCTCGCCGCACTACTTTTATCCGACCGACTACGCGTGGAAGTCATACGGCCCGCTCGAGCAAGGCGAAGTGGAGACGCGAAGTTTCGCGCGAACGGGGCCGTTGAATCTCGGCGGCTTTGAAGGGTCGGGCGCGGACTGGCTTGCGCGGTTCAAGCCGTACATCGAAGACGGAAAAACGGTTGTTGTGAGCCCGCATAAGGTATGGGGACCGCAGACCAACGATCTGACCTTGCAGTTGCGCAAACGGGGCATGAGCAAGATCGTACTCGGCGGCATGCTGGCCAATATCTGCGTCGAATCGCATCTGCGCGAATTACTTGAGCAGGGCTTCGAGATCGCGGTCGTAAAAGATGCGACCGCCGGGCCGCGCCACCCGAAGTGGGGTGATGGCTATCAGGCGGCGTTGGTCAACTACCAGTTCCTTGCGCACGCAGTGCTGACAACCGAAGAAGTCGTTGCCGAGATGAAATAAGGCGAGTCACGTCACTTGCGGCTTCCCCCATCCGGGAAGCCGCGTGGCCGGAAGCGAGCGGAAAATGTCCTCAAACCGTCACAACCGGCATGTCGATGAAACCCCGCAAATCCTAGACTGTCTTCTAGATATTTATCGGAGATGCGGCAATGAAATTCTCAGTGAAAAATGAAATTCGCCCTGACGATGTTCCAACGCTCGAACATGCGATGAAGAGGGTCGATGGCGACGCGAAAATCGACGTCGACGTTGGCGCGAAGACGGTGAGCATCGATTCGTGGCTGATGCCTGAAGAATTTCTTGTCGCTTTCTACGACGAAGACTACGACGTCACGATCTCCGAGGCATAGCACGCGGTGATTGACGAGTAAGGCGCTACTTTTCTTCCTGAACTGGGAGACAGGCAATCGCGACGGTCGCCGCGATCTTTGTCTCTTATGTAAAGGAGGGCGAAGTGACGAAGACCTGCGAGATCAGAAGGAGCGGCGCGACCGCTATCGACGATCCGGTCTGCTTCAATCGGCTGCATTGGGCACTCGAACCGGTGACGCATGCTGCACCGGGCGACTATATCGTGTTCGAAACGCGCGATGCGTTCGACAATCAGTTCGACTGGAACACGACGTCCGACCAGGTTCCCGCTTGCGACCTCAATCGCGTTCATCCGATGACGGGGCCGGTGTATATCGATGTGTCGCTTGCGTTGGTCGATGCACGTTACGTCCCGGTTGTAACCGGGACTTGCGTCTTCTTTAACGACTCGCTTCGGACAAAGCGTTTTGAGAGCGCACGCCTCACGGGTATATCGACATATTTGTCGAGGATGAAGACAAACACCAGCATCATGCAAAGAAATGCGACGAGCCCACTGACACCATAGATTCGTTCCTTATTGACGGGAAGTTTGGACAGGAACATGAGGATGGGTACATGCGTGATGTAAAGGCCGTACGAGACTTGCCCAAGCCGCTTAAATAGCGACGCGACGCGTGATGGAGGCTCGGCGGCCGTGGCCATATAAACGAGCGCCGGGACGCCCAGAAGGACTTCAGCGGCGGTAGCGATGCCTGACCAACCGGCATGCACATTAATGCAGAGCATCAGCGCCGTACCCATCAGCGTTAGCGCGGACAAAGCGGCGCTTTCGCGGTGACGTGCACGCTCTGCGCGTCTGCGATACAGAAGCACTCCGATTGAAAACGCGAATACGACTCGCGCGAGCGCGATATACGAGTCGGATACATTCCACCCTGCGTCGAGACTGTCGTGCAAGAGCGAGTATATGAAGACCACTGCACCTGACACGACGATCGCCGATAGGAGAATGCGTTTGCCCTTCCCGACGAATTTCGCGTACGCGCAATTTGCGACGATTTCATAGAGCAGAGACCATGCGGGATTGTTGACCGGATACAGAGGCTTGGCTCTGGCCGGCAACATCAGTAGCGGGAGCAGCACGAGCGAGGCCGCACTTATCGCCGATCTCACGCCTGCATGCTCGCCGCCGGGTTCCTGGAAAAAATGCTCAAAGAGGCCAATAAGCGTTCCGAGCAGATAAAGCGGCAGCAGACGAATCAACCTTATTCTCGTGAACGTGGATAAGGTGAGACTTCCGGATTTGAGTCGCGACTCGTAGGCGTTTGCTACGACGAAGCCGCTCATGCCAAAGAAAATGTCGACCGCAAGATAGCTTTGCTGGAATTGCGGCGAAGTGAACATCACAGGCGCATGGCGCAGCACAATCAGGATAGCGGCGAGTCCCCGTATTGCATCGAGGTTGGTGTACTTGCGTTGGGTCATGCGGATGCCAGTTTCCTTCCTTTCAAAATGGACGCGGCGGCCTACTCGGGTGGGCGACGCAGCGCCGCGAGTGCGCAAGGATATCGCATATGGCACTTTCGTTGCTCTTTCAACTTCTGTTGAGAAACAACCTGCAAACAGAGAAACGTCGCGCTACCAAAAGTCAAATTTCCGATCTCGATGTGGCTGACTATTCATATTGGTCAACCCACTCTGTCTGCGACACATCGACCCTATAACCAGACAAGTCACGAAAATCGATCGTGCGACAGACCTTGTAGCGATCAGACAGGTGACGCCAAGGAACGTTGGCATGGCGCCACTAACGACAGTGTTTAAAGCGACTGATGCCGCTTCGCTTAATCGGATTCGCGAAAAAGACAAGGTCAAGGCGATCGTGGAAAGCATTCATGGACAACCTGTGCTTATGAAAGTGTGGCGACGCCGTTGGCCTATTCAATAAGAGACGCCGTTGCGCCACATGCCCGGAATAATTCCCCTTGTCGGGCGTTCGATGGAAAGCACCGGGAGCGACGTATCGACGTAGGCGGTCGCCATGCCCAGCCGATGCGCCAAAGATCACGCCTTTTCAACCGCAAAAAACATATGTCACAACCGTCATCAATACCGGCTAGCCCCATTCGGTCGCGCCGTGCCGGCCGAATGTCAACGCGCTTGCTTTTTATCGTCTGCTGGCTCAGCGCGATCATTTTCAGCGCCTATATCGTGATCTATTACGAGGGCGCGTTGCTCACCCATACGATGCAGGACTGGAATGAAGTGCTGCCTCGCATTTACCAGCCCGGTTCGATGCTCGCAACCGCTGCAATCGGCGCGCACTTCCTCGCGGGTGCAGTCGTACTCATTCTCGGCCCGATGCAGTTGATCGCACCGCTACGCGCACGAGTTCCGGCAGTGCATCGCTGGGTGGGTCGGATCTATGCCGCCGCAGCCCTTGCAACGGGCGTTGGCGGGATCGTTTATATTGCCCTCGAAGGGACGGTAGGCGGAGCCGTCATGTCCACCGGCTTTGCGCTCTATGGCGCATTGATGGTGCTGTGCGCCATCAACACGGTGCGCCATGCTCGAGCCGGCCGCTTCGATATACATCGTGCCTGGGCCATTCGGCTATTTGCACTAGGCATCGGATCGTGGCTATTTCGAATGGACTATGGAATCTGGCTTAAGCTGATCGGCGGCTTCGGGCACCATTCGCATACCTATGATGGGCCGTTCGACCGGATCATGTCGTTCTTCTTCTATGTGCCCAACCTCGCGATTGCGGAACTGATCATCCGGCGACGCGATGGAATACAAACCGAATCGGCGCGAACGATAAGGTCGGCTTCGATTGGCCTTATGGCGGTGCTCGTGCTTGTCGCAACTATTCTCTTTGGCCGTTCCTACTGGTTGCCGCATATCACGCAACGACTCGCTGATTTAAGCGGGACGCACGCGCGGCACGATTGATTGGGCCGTGCCTGTCTCTTCAATAACGTCGTCGAAATCGCGCACGTCGCTTATCATCGGCTGTCCCTTGGCTGGATGTGGATCGTCGATGGAGAGACCTTTTGAAAGCGATCGCGCGGTACTGGGTAAGCAGCGTTGCGTGGGCCACTCAACTTCCATCGGTCCCGCTGATGCTGATCGCGCTCCTGCTGACTTACGTCGCAGCCGCGCCTATGCTGGTTTTGACCTTGGTCATGCCCAAACTGTCCACCGGTGGCCCGGAATTCGTCAAGCATGGACTTGGACCCATGATCCTGATCGGATTCCTGATCGCTCCGCATACAGCCTTGCGTACGTCCTCGTGACATTCGATATCGGACTCGTGCTGGCATCAACGTTCGTGATTGAAGACCGCAGAGGCGGCAGTCCTTTTCTGGTCACAATGGCAGTGCATACCATGCGGAATGGAATGACTACCTTGTACTACGCCGTGGCTGTTTGAATCGATCGCCGTTTCATCGCCGAAGTCCCTTAACCCGGCCGCGCCTGCGGGCATTCCTGCTGATACCAGCGATCCACCTGACGCTGCGCCGCCTGCAGATTGCTCGGATAGTACGGATCGAACCGAAGCGGGTCGTAACCTGCCGCCCTCAGCGCGGCTAATTCGCTTCGGTTGCGCTCGGGTGTCGAAGATCCGCTCTTGAGAGCGGCGAGGTCGCTGCATTGCGTTGCGCTCAGATGCGACCCCCCTTCGGTTGCGGTCGTGCCGCCGGCGACGCAGCCAACGAGCGAGAATGCCGACGCGAGAAGTATCGGCAAGGTGGTCAGCGAGTTCTTCATGTCACGTCTCCCTCCGGTAAACGACGACCTGCCCGTGCCTGCGCCGCCAGGACGCGTCAATACCCTTTCGTATACATCGTCAGGCGGTTACTCACCGACGTTACACCCGACACGCCCATCGCCACTTCTGAGGCCTGCTGGATCTGCAGACCGTCCGACACACTGCCGGATAATGTTACGACGCCACCGCGCGCCTTGACGAATACGTTCGACACATTGAAGTTGGGCGCCTTCGATAACGCCTTGCGTACATCGCGAGCCAGCTTCCTGTCCGCCGGCGTCGCCTTGCCTGAACTGGCAACAGGACCTGACGCCATCGGTGCGGCCCCGGCGGCCTGCGCATAGACGTTCTGCATCAACGCCACGCATCCCGCGGCGACGAGCAGACTCGCAACGTTAAATGGTTTCATGATCGTCTCTCCTGTTTGGCCGAGCCCGATGATGAAACAAAGATAGTCAACAGTCCGCTTCCAGCAAAGCCGCCTGCACGACTGGGGAGAAACCTGCGAGCTGACGCCCGCCCGCTGGCCGGGCGGTTGGACGGGCAATGTAAAACGCCTGCGTCGAGCGTTTCGTCGGACGTATGCCTGCTTGCGAAATCAAGTACCTTGAATCAGGCAGTCGAAACGTTTTCTTCAACTCGCATCGTGCACGGGAATAAGGTTTGTCAATCCGGCGTTCTTGCGTTGACTCCACGCTGCCGTCGTCGACTTTAGCGTCTGCCGATTCTGAAAAGAGTGCGGCGCCGATTGTTTGTACGGCTCAATTCGCCGTTGCGTCGGGTTCATACCTCGGGGGATGTCGGGTCGATCTGAGCGACATTCCCGCGGCATTTGAAGCTGCCGGCGCGACGATTGCATTGGCGCTGCTGTTTGTGCCGTATGCATTGATGCGCCCGGAGACGATGTGACCATCACCGACTGCGAGCGGCACGGCCCCTCCTTTACTTTCCCTACGCCGGCAAGAGTCCGGCCGACCGATAACTTTCGATCAGCGCATCGAACAGCTTGATATCGGAACGGCCTCGCGCCATCAGTTGCGCGCCGGAGACCGCGGCAAATATGGCGCGCGCACGCTTTCTGGCGTCCCTCGGGCTGACGATTTCCGCGGCCGCAAGCGTTTTCGTGAGCCACGCGACGTTGACGTCAGTAAAAGTCTGGACTTCTTTCTTCACGACTTCGGGCAAGTCGTCATATTCCGCGGTCATGAAACTGGCCAGACACATGCGGTTGTCGTTTTCCAACGACGCGCGAAACGTCCCCGGGAATTTGCGCAGGCAGTCGAGCGCCTTGGGCGTCTTCGCCGACAACTCTTCAAGTGCTGCCGCCGCATCTTCCCAATAGCGCCTGGCGACAGCAGCAGCGAGATCGGCCTTGCTCGGGAAATGATGGTACAGACTCGCAGCCTTAATACCCACCTCCTCGGCAAGGGTACGAAGGTTTAATCCGCCGTAACCGTGTGCCTGCGCAATTCTTGTTGCGGCCGTCAGGATCTTGTCACTGGAACTTGCGCTTTCCTGGTTCGCCACGAATTTTCCCCTCGATGAAGATAAACCGCCCTGGAATCATGGAGGCGGCTCGACCTATGCTGCCGGCCTCGCGGCAGCGGTGCTGCGGAGTCACCGCGTAGTTTGCCTCAGTTTTTGCCGACAGGTTATAAGCCGGGCGATCCGATCACCCGCGGCAACCGTCGCGGCGGCCGCGACCGCCGCCCATTCGATCAGCTCAAAGGATGTTGACGGATCCAAGTATAACGCCTATTCTTCGCCCTAACAAACGTTAGGTAGTCGATAGACCTGACCTTGTTGGCTACTTTCCTCGACACTTAAGAAGGGCTCCTCATGAGCATCGAACTCATCTCCCAAGACGCAACCCGGCTCGCCGAACTGATTCGCAACAAGGAAGTTTCACCGGTGGAGGTTGTGCAAGCGCATCTCGACCGCATCGATGCTGTCGATTCCAGAATCAACGCCATCGTCACGGTCGCCGACGACGCGATCGAAGCCGCGAGAGTCGCGGAGGCTGCGGTGATGACAGGCAAAGAACTGGGGCCCCTGCATGGCGTCCCCTTCACGGCGAAGGATTCGATCGATACCGCCGGCGTGCTGACGCAACGTGCGTCGCCTATCTTCAAGGGCCGCGTTCCCGACACCGACGCAACCAGCGTGGCTCGCATGAAGAAGGCGGGCGGCATCCTGCTCGCGAAGACCAACCATCCGGAATTTTCGTTCTGGATCGAGACCGATAACCTGCTCTCGGGACGCACGAAAAACCCGTGGAATCTGGAACGCACGCCGGGCGGATCGAGTGGTGGTGAGTCCGCGGCCATCGCGGCGCTCATGTCGCCTATCGGGCTCGCAACCGATATCGCTATCTCGGTACGCGGCCCGGCGGCCCTGACTGGCGTTGTCGGACTCAAAGCGACCCACGGACGGATTCCGATGACCGGTATCTGGCCACGCGTGCCCCGTCGCTTCTGGCACATCGGTCCGATGGCACGCAGCGTGCGCGACGTTGCACTTGCCTATTCGCTTCTGGCCGGTCCTGACGGCTCGGACGGATTTTCGACCGCCCCGCTCACGCTGGATGTCGGTATAGCGTCCACCCCGGGCCGGCCGCTTCGGGTCGGCTGGCTCGTCGATGCGTTCGCGCCCGTCGACGCCGAAGTCGCGGCTACCGTGCAAGCCTCGGCCGAAGCACTGAAGAGTTTCGGCATCACTATGGAGCAGGTACGTATTCCCGTGCTCGAGCAGATCAACGCGCTGGAATTGCTGTGGAAACTTCAGGTCATGGAAACCAAGCCTGCCTTCAAGAAGGTGACGGCCGGGCACGAGGACAAAATCTTCAAGCATGTTCAGGGGATCTTTGACACGCCGGACACCTCGATCGCCGATTTCGTCGACGCGGAGCAGAAGTCCGAACAATTGCGCGATGGCTTCGCCGAGTATTTCCGGCACTACGACGCATTGCTTTGCCCGGTGACCCCGGTGCCGGCACACGGACATGACGCTGCGGAATTCAACATCAACGGGCAATTGGTGTCTTCGTTGCACGTCATGACTGCAACCGCGCCCCTCAATGTGACCGGGCTTCCGGGCCTGTCGCTGCGGTTCGGTACAAGCGACGAAGGGCTGCCGATCGGCGTGCAACTCGTCTCACCGTGGATGGCGGAGTCGACGATCCTGCACCTCGCTTCGCTACTCGAAGCAGTGAGCCCGGTGCGTGGCCGTTATCCTGACCTGTCAAACATCTGAGTCGCGCCATGGCGACGTCGAGAGCGGCATCGAACATAACCTGCCGCGGGAAGCACCCAAGGCATTTGCCGAAGCGGTGCTACAGGTCTTAACGCTGTAATCGGGACGCCGGGCGACTCGCCTGGCGTCGAGGAATCAACTGTCTTTACTTGTTAACTGTCGTCTGCCGACAGCATTTCCAGAGGTAGCACTGTGTCTCAACAAGCACCACGTCGCGCGTTGATTGTCATCGACGTGCAGAACGAATACATCACTGGCAACTTCCGCATCGAATATCCGCCTGTCGCGTCCTCGTTGCCGAATATCGCCAAGGCAATTGACGCCGCCAATGCACATGGCGTTCCGGTCGTGCTAGTGAAGCACGTCCTGCCCGCGGATGCACCGATATTCGCAGAGGGTAGCGTTGGCGCGGAACTACATGCCAGCGTCGCGGACCGCCCCCACGACTGCGTCACGACCAAAGTTTTGCCAAGCGTTTTTTCCGGTGCCGGTTTCGAGGACTGGCTGACGGAACGGCAGATCGATACTTTGACAGTCATCGGCTACATGACGCAGAACTGCAATGACTCCACGATGCGCGAAGCCATGCACAAGGGCTATCGCGTCGAGTTCCTGCCGGATGCGGCCGGTTCGCTGTCGTATCAGAACAAGGCGGGCCGCGCGACTGCGGAGGAGATGCATCGCATCATCACGGTCATCATGGAGTCCACCTATGCGGCAACCCTGTCGACCGAAGAGTGGGTGAAAAATCTGAACCATCCCACCCACGTCGCGTGCGACAACATCTACGACTCAAATCTTCGCGCGCACGGGAAGATTTGACTCCACACTCATCATCCGCGGTGCGCGGTCCGCCGGCCAGCGGCCACGTGATACTTTCAGTCAATTTTGCGAGTCAATTGAGTATTAAAAGCACCTCTCCCGACGGACATACTGGCGCCACTGACGAACGCGAACCGGTGAAATGTGTTTTCAACGGTGAGCACCAGGTCCCCGCACTATATGGAGAGAATCATGAATTACCTTGTCAACCTGCTCGGCCGTTCGGGTCTTCTGACGCGCAATCTCGACTACCACCTGCTGCGCGCGGCGATGGTGATCATCTTCGCGTGGTTCGGCTACGACAAATGGTTTAATGCCGAAATTACAGATCTCGTTCCGTTAATCACCCACGGCCCGCTTATCTTCTGGATGATTCCGGTCCTCGGCGTGGGAGGCACCAGCATTCTGCTTGGAACCGCCGAATGGACCTTTGGCTCGTTGCTGTTCCTAGGGTACTGGAACAAGAAACTGGGTGTGCTCGGCGCTCTGGGTTCCACGTTCAGCTTCATTGCTACTTTCTCGATCTTTCCATTCGCACCTGGCGCGTGGGATGCCGCCGCGGGAGGCTTTCCTGCCATGACCATCGTTTCGGCCTTCCTTTTGAAGGATCTGGTTTTGCTCGTTGTCTCCGTCTACCTGCTCAAGCAAGACGTTGCCCGAGTGATCGAGGCCCGGGCTACTTCCGGACACGCATGACGGAATCGTTCTGCGGTGATGCCGACCGCCATCGCCGACGTCCTGAGCAGATCATATCGAGGCGGATCACGTTCGATACTCCGCGCGCTGTTTTAAAGGTTGTCGATCTCGATCGGCTCGATCGCGTCGGCAATCTCGAAGCCGAAAATCTTTCCGTAAAAGTACAACTCGGCTTCGAGGCAGCGCCGGATATTGTCGGCGACCCGAAAGCCATGCTGCTCCTCTGGAAACACGATGGATGCAACGGGCAAACCCTTCGCGCGCACCGAGCGGTACATCGCTTCAGCCTGATCGGGCGGTACGACCTTGTCTTTGCCGCCCTGGAAAAGAATCATCGCGCACGATAGCCGGTCGGCATGATTGATCGGCGAGCGCTCGCGATAGAGCGCCTTTTGCTCCGGGTATGGGCCGACCAGCCGGAACAGGTAGCGCGATTCGAATTTGTGCGTTCCGCGCAGCAGCGCTTCGAGATCGCCGATTCCATAGTGGCTTGCGCCCGCCTTGAAGCAGTTGTGGAAGGTTAGCGCGCAAAGCGTCAGATAGCCGCCGGCGCTGGCGCCTCGTACTGCGAGGCGGTTTTCATCGGCGAGCCCGTGGTTGACCAAATAAGCGGCCGCGGCGACCGCGTCGTCGACATCGTCGACGCCCCAGCGACCGCTCAGTTGCTGCCGGTACGCGCGACCGTAGCCGCTGCTGCCGCTGTAGTTGACGTCCACCACCGCGAAGCCGCGGCTGGTCCAGAATTGCACGTTCCACTTGAACGAGCGATCGGAAGAGCTTGTCGGGCCGCCATGCGCCATCACGAGCAAGGGGGGGCGTTCATCGGCGGGGCCCGCATAGTCCGCGTTGAATGGCGGATAGTACAGCGCATGCGCGGTCCTGCCGCCCGTCGATGGATAACTGATCGGCTGCGCGATCGACGTATAGGCGGCGTCCGCGTCGGTGCGGCTCGAACCGCGAAGCACGCGATGCGTGCGGGCCATCAGATCGAACTCGACGACCGCTTCGGACGACGCGGGCGTGGCCGCGACGAACACCGCTTTATCGCCGCGCACGTGCAGATCGCGCATCATGCAGAACGGCGTGTCGATCGGCTCGAAGGTTTGCGCGATCGGATCGAATATGGCCAGACGAGAATCGGTGTCCTGTTCATAGATGCAGAGGATGCGTCCGATTGCATCGAAGCCATAGGTCGTCATGCCGAACAGCCATTGCGGCTTGCCGAATTCCGCCGCGATCGGGTACAGCGCAATCATCTCGTCCCCATCGACGCGATAGAGATTCCACCAGCCGCTGCGGTCGGACACGACATGAAGCTGCCCTGCGGGCGACCACGCCGGTTGAAACAGCGACTCGGTGACGCCCGCCGCAATGCGGCGCGGGGTGCCGAAGCGGCCACCGCTGTCGATGTCGGCAAGCCACAGTTCCGTGGCGTCCCATGGCATGTCCGGATGATTCCACGCGAGCCACGCAAGACGGCTCCCATCGGGACTCAGGCACGGCGATGAAAAGAAGTCGTGCGTGTCGGCGATTCGCGTGGGGACGCCGGAAGCGAGATCGATTGCAGCGAGGAAGTTGACCGGTTCGTGATCTTGCCCGCGGTGGTCTTCACAAACGGCGATCAGCCGTCGATGACGGCTGTCTTCGATCATGTCGGCAAAGCGAAGTCCTTCCGTTCCGGTTTCGGACAATACGCGCGTCGCGCCGGTTGTGTCGAGCGCATAGATGCGTTGATCGACCGCATTGCTGAAGTACACACCGCTCGGTCCCACCGTATAGGCACCGCCGCCGTACTCGTGCACTAGAGAGCGCACGTTGGCCGGCGGCGCGAGCAGGTCGGCGGCGCCGCCGCCCGCGTAGCGGACGAGCGCGTTGCGTCCCTGCTCCTGCGGGCGGCCTTCGGTCCAATAGATGGCGCCGTCCGTAATAGCGGGCTGACCGAGACGGATCGTGTCGCCGACGATCAGATCCGTCGTAACAGGAGACTTCCAGGCTCCATACGGTGCGATTGCAGGAACGGTTTTCATGTGTCCGGGTAGCATTGTCAGGTTGTTGAGCTGCTGCGCGTATCACCTTATCGCAAACTGCTTGCAACCGCTTCGTTGCCCGGCGAATCATGTCGCCACTTGCCTGATTCGTTCCGCTAGAGCACGCGACCAAGGAAGTGATGCATCCGGCTCGCTATCTCTTCGCTCTTGTCGGCCAAGGCGCAATGACCGCTGTCCGTCAACTGGATCTCGGCGTCGGGCACCACCTCGCGATATCGCTGCTGATTGTCAGCTGGGAACAGAATGTCGTTCTTTCCGCTCACCACCAGCGTCGGCGGTTTCTGTGCGCGCAGGTAATCCTGAGCATTCGTGAGCGTCGGACCGTTGGTGCGGATATCGTAAAGCAGATCGAGCGATAGATCCGCGGCGCCGCTACGTTGCAGCGATGCCTAGTCCGCCTGCCACTGGTCCGGATCGATCAGCGACGGATCGCGTACGCCGTCGACATACAGATCGCGAACCACGTCGAGCGTGAGATAGTGCTGCCCGACCTTCTCGCGGCTCCCGGCCGTACCGTCCTTCCAGTACGGCACAAGCGGCCCGAACCACGGGCTCGCGCTCAGAAACAGCGGATTGTTTTGCGCGACCAACGCCTTCATCCGGTGCGGCGTTTTCAGCATCAAACGATATCCGACAAGGCCCCCGAAATCCGTGGCGTACAAAACGTATTGTCCGATGCCGGCCTTGTCGACGAACTTGCCGATCACCTCGCCGAGGGCGTCGAATGTATAGGGTGCATGCGAGCGATCCGGCACGGCGCTGTTGCCGAAGCCGGGATAATCCGGTGCGAAGACGTGATAGTTCACGGACAGTTCGCGAATAAGATCGCTAAACATCGCCGATGACGACGGCCAGCCAGGCAGCAACAATACCGTCGGTGCGCCTGGCGCACCCGCTTCCCGGTAAAAGACAGAAACGCCGTCGATATCGATGGTTCGATAGCGGGTCGGAAATTCCAGATTCCCGGTGACGGCCGAATTTCCGTCCGTTTTCGTGGTCTGGGCTTTCGCCGACGTCGCGTTGGATACGATCAGGGCCGCAGCACCAGCGAGCAAACTCGTTGTAAAGGAACGACGCGTGAGCATGAAGGGACTATCCTGCAAGCGTTGAACAGGGCCGTCTGTCGTCGCGACAATAAAAGCCTCGCAACGGCGTCCGGCACGACTTGACGCTCGCCAAGCAAACCGGCGAACTTCGGAATTCACGCACCGAGGTGCAGCGCGACGTGTTCCAGCTTCCGGTTGTCGGTCGACCACAACTGTTCGACCTGCTGCGCCATCGGATCGGGGAAGATGTAGGTCCGGCCTTCGGCGAGACCCTTCACGATATTGGCGGCCGCGTGTTCAGGCGTAGCTTTGGGATAAGGCACCTGCCTTGCCAGCACCGTCTCGATCGGTCCGGGATAGATGCCGACAACGGTGACGTCGTCCTTTTCGAGCGTCCCGCGAAGGGACTGAGTGATCGAATGCAAAGCCGCCTTGGAAGCGGAGTAACCGGCCATCATGGGAACCGCCGACAGTCCGACAACGCTGCTCACAATCGCGATAGTGCCGGACCTGCGGGCCACGAACTGCGGCGTGAAAGCACGAAGTCCAATGGTGCAACCGGCACCTACGAGCGCACGGTCGAAGCACTGAGGACTTCTTCTTTTCATTACAATGCCGGAACAGCCGGTCCGTTTCCCGGTGTGCGCATCCGGTTCGGAGGTTGTATATCTGCCGGCCATCGGTGCTCGACACTCGACATGACGGCCGCTGTAATGGAGACATCGCATGGCAGCGTTCGTCAGTCATCCGGCCGTCCTCTTCGTCGTCCTGCTTGCCCTTTTCGTCGGAGCGGTCGCATTCGGCGCCCATGTGCTACGGCGCGTCGCCCCCCTCCCGGAGGAGGACCGCGAAGACTTCAACATTGTGCAAACCTCCACGCTCACGTTGCTGGCGCTGCTCGTCGGCTTCAGCCTTTCGATGGCAGTCGGCCGCTATGACCAGCGCAAGAATCTCGAGGAAAGCGAAGCCAATGCAATAGGAACGGAATACGCGCGCGCCGACGTGGCCAATGCGGCCGTGGGCGCGAAGATAAAGGCTGGATTGGTGCGCTACACCGAGCTAAGACTGGCTGATTTCCGGACGCAAGACCGGCAGGAAGTCGAACGAATCGACCGCGATACCGCAGTTGTCCAGGCCGAGTTGTGGCGGCTCGCGACACAAGTAGCGCAAGAACAACCGACGCCGATCGGTGCGCTTGTCGTTGCAGGGATGAACGACGTACTGAATTCGCAGGATTACACCGAGGCCGCACGCATTAATCACATACCGCTCGGTGCGTGGATTCTCATGATCGTTATCGCGGTCTTTGGCTGTGTCGTGCAGGGCTACGGCACGAAAGGGAAGCTGCGCAGAGGCCTGTTGATCACTGTTCTGCCTGTAACGGTTGCGTTATCGCTTGCGCTTATTGCCGATATCGATAGTCCGCGGGCGGGGTTTATTCGCGTCCAGCCTCTGGATTTGGCCAGATTGCTTCAATCGTTGACGAAGTGATGCGAGGCGGCGCCGCGTCATTCAGACAGATGCGAGCGCGACGTGGCCACGGCTCGTTTGCAAGGGCATCAACCGTTCAAAAAGCAGATCTGCTTGCGGAAATTGCCCCCGGCGACATGCTGTCGCAGCCCTGACGGAACGCTCTCATTGCGCCTGGACGCGCTATAACATGAATTATATATGCATGTTATTTCGGAGGCGGAATGAAGATCGACGAGCCGGCAATGAACGGTCTGCCAAGCGCAGTTATCGGCTTGCCGATCCTCAGGCTTGGATTCCGGCCGTTCTACCTGGGCGGCGCGTGCTTTGGACTGGTCGCCATGCTGTTCTGGCTCATTACGCTGCACGGCCGCCCTCTCGCCGGCCATTCGCCGGCGATGAGCGGTGTGATCTGGCATGCGCACGAAATGGTCTTTGGGTTCGCCGCAGCGATCGTCGTCGGCTTTTTGCTCACTGCCGTACGCGCGTGGACGTCGCTGGAAACACCGCGTGGAGCGTCGCTCGCGTGGCTTTGGCTGTTATGGGCGGCCGGTCGCGCGCGCGCTGTTGCGCTGGATGAAGAACGATGCAACGCCGGAATCCGAATGCCTGCCGATCGAACTGGTCGTTAGGGGTACGAGCGGACCGCCGGCGGCATGACGACGTCATGTTTCAGTGCTCGATGCATGGCGCGACTGTGTCGCGTGTATCGGGTAAGCCGAAAGAAACCTTCCTGAAATCTCCGTCCGCCCCGACGAATGTGGCCCGACCAATTTGCACTGCGTCGGGCGCGCACTCACCATATCCGTGCAATGACAGTAACGCGGTAAGCCGGCTTATGCGGCTGCGCGGTTCGACGGAGACAATTCGACATGAAGATCAAGGAAGCCATCGAGCGGTTCCCCGGTGGCATGATGGTGATCCCGCTGCTGTGGGGTAGCCTGCTCAACACCTATTTCCCCCACGTCCTTTCGATCGGCAGTTTTTCGACGTCGCTCGCGCATGGGGCGTTGCCGATTCTCGCCGTGTTCTTCGTCTGCATGGGCGCCGAGATTCAGTTGAAGACCGCGCCGCGCGCGCTGAAGAACGGCGCCGCCATCACCCTTTCGAAGCTGGCGAGCGGCGTCGCGATCGGTTTGCTGGTCAGCTATATCTTCAAGGGCAAACCGGTGTTCGGGCTGTCGGGCATGGCGATTATCGCGGCCATGACCAATGCGAACATGGGCCTTTATGCGGCGCTGACCAAGCAGTTCGGCGACGAGGTCGACCGCGGCGCGCTCGCGGTGCTATCGATTCTCGAAGGCCCGTTCATCACGATGGTCGCGCTTGGCGTATCGGGGCTCGCGAAGATACCGTTCATCGAATTGCTCGCGACCATTCTGCCGATTCTGATCGGCATGGTGCTCGGCAACCTCGACCGCAATATGCGATCGTTCCTCAAATCGGGCGGCGATCTGCTGATTCCGTTCTTTGCGTTCGGCCTCGGCGCGCAGATCAATTTGCACGCGATCCTCGGTGCTGGGATGTCGGGCATTCTGCTCGGCCTCGTGACGCTGGTATTCGGCAGCATCGTCAATATCATCGCGTCGCGACTGGCCGGTGGCACGGGTGTCGGTGGGGCAGCAGTATCGACAACCGCGGGTAATGCGGTCGCGACACCGACGGCAATTGCGGCTGTCGATCCGCATCTCGCGTCGCTTATCGCCGTGGCGACACCGCAAATTGCGGCATCGACGATCGTGACGTCGCTACTGGCGCCGCTGTTGACTGCGCTGTACGCGAAGAAATTCAAAGGCCGGCGCAAAGAAAGCGATGAGGTTCGGGCGGCGTCGCCGCTCGCCAAGCCCGCAGACGCAGCCTAAGCGTTCAAAGCGTTCATGGCGTGCTTTTGGTCACGATTGCCCCGAAGACACCGATTGCAATCAAGCACGCGAGCGTCTTTGAGACTCTGCTTCAGACATCACGCATCTGCGTCCGCCGGAACCGTCCGCGATGCGTCGAGAAACCCAAGGCCGAGACTGTCGAGCAAACGAGCCTGCACCTGCTCGGCTTGCGCGTTGACCGCATCGGCGCCGAACGGCTCGCCGACAATTACGCGCGCCGCGCGCGAGCCATTCGGTTGGTCGACGATCCGGCTGATCGCTTCGGCCACGTCATGAGCGTTCGGTGCATTTTCGCCCGCGAACAGGTCCATCAATCGCGCCACCATCTTGCCGGGAATCGCACTGATTTCGCCGTAGCCGACGCTCCGCTCCACATCGCCGGGTTTCTGAGCGCTCGCGAACATATTTGTCGGATAGCTGCTCGGTTGAACCAGCACCACGTCGATACCGAGTTGCGATAGCTCATAGCGGTAGCTGTCGGTCAGTGCCTCCATGGCGAACTTCGACGCACCGTACAAGCCGAAAAATGGAAACGTCACACGGCCGAGGAACGATCCGATATTCACCACGAGACCCTCGCCCTGCCGACGGAAAGCCGGCAACGCAGCACGCAGTGTCCGTTGCACGCCGATGACGTTGACGTCGAAAAGCGCGCGCACCTGGTCTGCCGTGAACGATTCGGAAATGCCCGCCGAGCCGAGGCCCGCATTGTTGATCAGCACGTCGAGCCGATCGGCTTTCGCGATGACGGAAGCCACGCCTTGCTCGACCGACTGGTCGTCGGTCACGTCGAGTTCGACGACTTGAACCCCCTGCGCGCGCAGCGCGTCGGCATGCGGCCGGTTACGGCCCGCGGTGTCGCGCATCGACGCGAATACGCGGTGCCCCGCTTTCGACAGTGTCTGCGCAGTATCGCGTCCGAAGCCGCTGCTTGCCCCGGTGATAAGAATGGTCTTTGACATGGATGAGTTGCCTTCATCGGATAACACAGTTCAGAGGAATACGTACTTTTCTAGCGAATGCCCGATACCAGGCCGGCTACACGTCGAATGCGTCGCGATTCGCCGCAAGGAACGCTTCGAGCGGCTGCGGCGGGGTCCCCGTGATTTCTTCAATGGTGTCGCTGGTGCCGGCGAAAATGCCGTTCTGGTAGTCGATCGCAATTTCAATAAAGTGCTGGCTAATGAACTCGGGCACGCCGTACGCTTCCAGATGCTCGCGATACTGCTCAATGCTGCTGGGGCCATACACAATCTTGCGATCGAGGAACTTGCCGACCACCTCGGCAATCTCTTGCTGGTCAAGTTCCTGAGCACCGTATAGCGGATAGATCTTGCCGACATGCGCGGCTGGCCTCGCCAGCAAGGCGGCGATCACGCGGGCCTGATCTTCACCCGAGATCGGTGCGTGGCGTCCGCTGCCGTACGGAAGCGTGATTTTTCCCTGCTTCAGCATCGGGTCGCGCACGAACGGGGCCCGCAGCCATTCAGCAAAAAAGGTCGGGCGGATGTGCACGGTCGGCACGCCTGACCAGTCGAGCACGCGTTCCGCGATCCAGTGATTGCGCGCCGCATGGCTCTTCGAATCTTCGCGAGCCGAGATTTGCGACATATTCACGACAACATCGAGCCCGGCCCGAAGCGCGGCATCCGCGAAATACGCGGTGACCTGGATAAGGTTCGGTCGAATGGGGTAACACAGATACGCGCCCGATACGCCATCCGTCGCACGGATCACGGCGTCATGATCGAGCATATCGCCCACAACGATTTCCGCGCCGAGCTTTCTAAGTGCATCGCTGCGCGCGTCGTCGCTATGAACGAACGCCCGAACCGCATGGCCATCGTTGATCAGATTGCGCACCGTATGCGCGCCCGTCTTGCCGGTGGCGCCTGTAACCAGTAATTTGCGTTGTTCCATAAAGTCGGTACTCCGTTTCAAACCAACCGTTAATGTGCATATTCACATACGCGAATAGACCGACCCCGGTCGTGGCATGCTCATTGCCGTTGTTTAAAGCGTGTCGAGGTGTTCCTTGACGAATTGCAGGACGCGCGACGAAGCATTGGGGTCGACGATAATCCGCGACATCGTGACGGCCCCGACCATGGCTGCGACCGCGAATACGGCGCGGGATTGCGGCGCTTGCGGCTGCGAACGGCCGAGCCACTTCGTCACCATGTCGACGAGATCGTCCATACCTTCCGATGCCACGGCGCGCGTGCCCTCGTCGGCCCGGGCCAGTTCGCTGCCCATCGCCGCAAGCGGGCATCGCGCCGCGCGATTGTCGCGATGGTCCGTCGACACATAGCGATTGACGATCGCCTGAAAGCTATCCGCGCCTTCGCCCTCGCTTTCGCTTGCCGCCATCTCCAGTGAAGCGATCATCGATTCGAAACTCTTCGCGCATGCCTCGGCAACCAATTGATCTTTCGATTCAAAGTGCCGATAGAAGCCGCCACGCGTAAGTCCCGCTTCGGCCATCAGGTCATTGAGCCCGGTCGCCTGAATGCCGTTGAGCCGGAACTGCCGTGCCGCCACATCGACGATCCGCCGACGCGTTTCGGCCGTTTCGACCTTCGACTTTTTCATCGCCCGCCACGCTCCTTGTGTCTACCCGTTGGATAGAAGATAACCGACATCTAAAACGAGATCAAGGCGATCGGCAAAAATAATGTTGCCTGTCCCGCGCTGGGGTCGAATCGCTAGAAGCGCTGTACGTACGCTTTAGCCACGACATTGTCTTCGGCAAGTACTATCATTGCGCGCGACGAAGTCCCGGCAGGCCTTGCTCCGTGCATAACGGGAGCGGACCGTGAAAATGCCGAATCGATCGAGGTGTCGCTCATGACCAGCAACGCAAAACGAATCGGCGCCGCGGCGATCCTGATCGGCCTGGCTCTCACCTGCTCCCGTGCCGCGTGGAGCCAACCGTCCGCGATTCCACAGCCATGGATCGCCTACGCGCAACTGGCGGCGCAGCAGTTTCAGGCGTGGCTCGAAGCCGATGGCGACGCGGCGGACGCGCTGCATACCTATCTGGAGCAGCGGCATAAGAACGCCAAAGGCGATGCGTCGCTCAAGACGGTCGCGGTCCGCGCCTGGTTCGGCGCCGACGGAACCGTCACTCGTGTCGCGTTCGATTCGCTCGGCGACGCGAAAGCCGATGCGGACCTGCGGCAACTACTGACCACGCGCCCGATGACCGAGCCGCCGCCGCCCGACATGCGGCAACCGTTGCGCGTGCAACTGCAGCTCGAGGAAAATCCCGACGCCGACGATGACGACTCCCCCGATAGCCCGCCGATGCCGGGAGAAAACACGCCGTGAACGCGCAAGCCTTGCGCCTGCTGTATGTCACGACGTTGTCGCTGACCGTCGCGTGTCATGCCACCGCGCAAACCACTAACGCGCCGATGACGATCGCGCCGCCGAAGCATCCGGACGCGACGGCACTCGAATCCAACGCAACGGGCTTCTTCGTCAACAATCGCGGCGATGTGCTAACCGCGCGGCATGTTGTACAAGCGTGTCAAACGCTTTTCGTGATCAAGGATGGACAAATCGCGCGCGCGACGATCGAGGCGGTCAGCGCGGACGCGGACCTGGCGGTGATTACCAGCAGGATCAAGCCGCTCCTCGCGGCCAGCTTCCCCAAAACGGGCAGCGTCGGCAGCGCACAGCCGGTATTCACTGCCGGCTACGAAGTGCTACGTCATCTGCCGAATCGCGCGGGCACGATGTACAACGCCGTCACGCGCGATCCACCCGCTGCGGCAGCGGGCACGTTCACCTTGATGTCGTCCGCGACGAACGGGGCGAGCGGCAGCCCGGTGCTCGATCAGGCAGGCCTCGTGGTCGGCCTCGTCACGGATCGAACCCAGCTCAGTAGCGAAGACCCGCGTGCGTTTGTCACGCGCAGCGGCGCGGCCGACTACGTGGTCGCCGTATCCGCGCCAACACTCAAGGCGTTTCTCGCGGCACACCGCATTCCGTTCAACGAGACCGACGCCGCGCAACTTGAACCGATGCAGGCGCGCGCCCCCAGAGCGGCGACACTCGAAACCGGCGTGTTGTGCGGCGATTGACGCCGCCACTAACCGCCGTCGGTGAACAAAGCCTTGCGAATGATCGCGTGCACGCCCCAATTGCCATCCACCACCTGCGTCACGCCGAAATCCACCGCGACCGACATCAGCGAAATTGCCTCGTCTTCGCTGAGCCCTTTGGTGGTCATCAGAAAGCGGCGCGTCTTGATGAACGCATCGCGCATGGCCAGATCGAGCGTCGACTTCTCATAGATCTTGCTTTGCGCATGAGAACCGAACTCGGTCAGGTAATTCGGATGACTGAATCCATGCAGCACCCATTCGTCGGCCGTTTCGACAAGCGGATACGTGAGATCGGCAAACGGCTTTCCGGCTAGCGTCGCCTTCTTGTGCAGGATCAACTGGAAGTCGCCCGTCAACGAGCACTCGATCGCCGTACCGCACAGCTCCGAATCTCCTTGCGACGCGTGCGGATCGCCAACCGACAGTAACGCCCCTTCGACGCCCACCGTCAGATAAACGCTCGCGCCACGCGCGACGCGCCAGTTGTCGAGATTGCCGCCGAACGCGGACGGCGGAATCGAATCGATCAAGCCGTCCTGCTGAGGTGCGACCGCGATCAGCCCGAAGTGCGGCCGCACGGGAATTCGCACGTTCTTCAATACGTCGTGATTCTCGACAACCGTCGAGTGGTCGACCGGCACGCCCGGATAGTCGATGGTCGGATGCACGACGCCGAACGGATCTCGCTGCGGTGTCCACCGGTAGTTGTACACGGCGCGCGCAAACGACGAACCGTGCTCCGGCAGATCGGCATCGAGTTCATAAATCGTGACGACTTCGCGCGGTTTGGGCTCGGTCAGCAGTTCCCGATAATGGAAACCCCACCATGCCGCGGCATTGCTGCCGAACGCCCGGCCCGCGAAATGCGGGTTGGCGCAGCGGCGCGGATGCACATCGAGAATTTTCACTTCGAGCACATCGCCCGGCGCAGCACCGCGCACCGCGACCGGTCCGGTGCAGATATGCACACCGAAGCCTTCGCCTGCGCCACGTCCATAGATCGACGCATCGATCGGTCCGGCGCCGCGCCGGTCCACGTTCTTGCGCTCGGCCGTCCAGTGAAACACGCTTTCGGCACCCGGGTCGCCGGCTACCATGCGCGCCCAGTCGTCGGACGCATGCTGCGTCAACGTCTCGATCGTGACGGTATCGCCGCTGTCGACTTCGAGCACCGCCTTCAGGTCGTGCGAAAAATAGCCCCAATGCACGGTATTCGCGGTCGCACGCAGAAGGTGGTGGCGCGGTCGGGCCGGCCGGCGGCTGCCGGCTTTGCCGATCGCGGTATGCGCCTTCGCTGGCGATTGCGCGACCATCGTATCCGCATCATCTTCGGCTTCGTTTGCCGTTTCTGCCAAAGATGCCGCGCCGCGCGCACGACTGGCTGGCTGCGCCTGCACCAGCACCGACTCCGCATTGAGCGGCACGCCGCGCGAAATGCGCCGCACGAGATGCCGCGCGAGTTCAAGGCCCGCTCCGTGACGAAACGCGCGCGGCGACATCTGATACTGCTCGCGAAACGCGCGGCTAAAGTGCGCGGGATCGTTGAAGCCCCAACGAAAGCAGATGTCCGAGATCGACATCTTTTCGTAAAGCGGGTCGACGAGCTCCGCGCGGCAGCGTTCGAGCCGCCGTTGCCGCAAATAAGCGGAAAAGCTCTGGCCGGCCGTCTCGAACAGTTTCTGCAGATAGCGCGACGAGACGCGCACTTCCTTGGCGATCGCAGCGAGGCAGATCGCTGGATCGCCAAGGCGTTCGTCGATCGTGCGACACGCGCGCGCGTAGATCGCCGCCTGCGATGCGGTCAGGCCATTGATGCTCGCTTCCTCTTGACGTCCGGCGAGACATGCCACGAGGAACTCGGCCAGCGCGAGTTCGAGGGGCCGCAACTCGCCGACCGACAGTGTGTCGACGCTTTCCGCAATCGACGCGAGAAACGCCGAAAACACGTGCCCGATGCCCGCGTCGGCGGCAATCCTGCCGGCGCGTATCGACGACGAAGCGAACAGGCGGGCACCGACCGCCGCGCGCGGCACGCGCACGACGAACACGCGAAAGTCCGTTGCAAACTCGAGCGACGCCTGTTCGCGCGGCGGCAGATAAACGATGTCATGTACCGCAACGGGTTCGCGGCGGCCATCGGCGACAAGCGTCGCGGCGCCGTCGACGGCGAGCACGATCTGCAGACAGTCGGCGGCCGACGTCTTCAGTTCGAGCGTTTGCGCGACCGACGTCAGCACGCTGAGCGCGAAGCCGCCGATCGATGTCCGCGATTCAATGATGCCGTGTAGCGCACGAGCCGATTGCGGCGCGCCCGCGACGCTGCTGCGCAAACCGATGCCGTCGAGTGCGTCGCGCCATGCGTGCAACCGCGCGGCCTGCGGATAGGACTCGGTTGTAAAGCGCAGCGGTTCCAACGTAAGGCTCCCGGGTCGTGACAAGCGACGCGGGAACGCCGCGCGGCAACGCCCGGAACCGGCTCGGCAGGTCTCCTCGCGGCACCGGACGCGTTATCGCGCTAAACAAGGCAACCTTTGTGCCATCGCTGCTCAAAAACCGATACGCGCAATCTGCGGCGCATAGGCGTGCACGCTACGCAGGCAAGCGCAACGCACAGGAAGCGTGCCACGCCCCTTCGACGAGCATCGGCGCGCGCATTCCTGCGCCAGAGTCGCGCACGTGCACTGCGCTGGCGCAACGCGCGGCCGTGTCAGCAATACGTCAGTTGTTGAAAAGGAAATCGAATCATCCGGCGGCAAACACGTTCTTTCGAATCGACCCGTGCACGCCCCAATTGCCGTCGACCACCTGCGTGACGCCAAAGTCCGCTGCAACCGACATCAGCGCAATCGCTTCGTCTTCGCTCATCCGGTGCACCGTCATCAGAAAACGGCGCAGCTTGCGAAACGCGTCGCGCATCGCCTTGTCGAGGCTCGCGTGCTGCGCGACTTCGAGTTGCGCGTTCGGACCGAGTTCCGCGAGGTAATTCGCGAACGTGAAGCCGTATACGGACCATAGATCGTCGGTTTCAAGCATCGGATGCGTGAGCCCTTCCAGCGTCGTGCCGGCGAGATCGCTCTTTTTGTGCAGCACGAATTCGAAATCGCCGGTCAGCGAGCATTCGATCGCCGTGCCGCCCAGTTCGCTGTCGCCTTGCGCCGCATGCGGATCGCCCACCGAAAAATAGGCGCCGTCGACCGCCACCGGGTAGTACATCTTCGCGCCCTTGCCGACGCGCCAGTCGTCGATATTGCCGCCCGTGTAGCCCGGCGGAATCGAACTCACGTAGTCGGACTCGGCGGGCGCAAGGCCCATCGTGCCGAAATGCAGACGTGCCGGCACCTTCACGTTGGGCAGAATATGTTCGCGCTTGCGCACGAGCGTGTGATCGACCTTGACGCCCGGATAGTCGATCATCGCATGCACGACACCATCGGGGTCCGTCTGCGGTGTCCATACGTAGTTGTAAACCGCGCGCGCATACGGTTCGCCGGCGGTATCGAGTTCGAAGATCGTCACGACTTCGCGCGGCTTCGGTTCCTCGATCAGATCGCGGTAGTGAAAGCCCCACGATGCCGCGACATTCGAACCAAAACAGCGGCCCGCATAGCACGCGCTGCAGCTCGGCCGCGGACGGACGTCGAGAATCCGCACTTCGAGCACGTCGCCCGCTTGCGCGCCTTCGACCGCCACCGGCCCCGTGAGCAGGTGCACGCCGACGCCTTCGCCGGATCCGAGCTTGAACGGGCCCTCGGTCGGGCCCGCGCCACGGCGCGGCACGGCTTTGTGTTCGCGGGTCCAGTGAAACACGCTTTCAGCGCCGGGGTCGCCGGCAATCATTCGCTCGTGGTCGTCGTTCGCGTGATGGGTCAGCGTTTCGATCGTCACGCGGTCGCCGGAGCGCACGGTCAGCGCGGGTGCGACCTGCTTGCTGAAATAACCCCAATGAACCGTTTCCGGCGATACGGGAAGTGTGTGTTGCTTCATATCGTTTCGGACCTCGTGGCCAATTCAAACCCCGTGTCGGCGCCCATCACGTTGAGGAATTTCGCCGTCAATGGATGCTGTGGATGCCTGAGCAATTCATGCGCCGGTCCTTCTTCGACGACGTTGCCGCCGCTCATGAAGACGACGCGATCGGCGACCTGATCGGCAAAGCGCAACTGATGCGTGGAAATGATCATCGTCAGCCCTTCTTCGAGCGCGAGCCGCTGGATCACGTCGAGCACTTCGCCGACGAGCTCGGGATCGAGCGCGGACGTCGGCTCGTCGAGCAGCAGCACGCGCGGACTCGGCGCCAGCGCACGCGCAATTGCGACACGTTGCTGCTGCCCGCCCGACAGGTGACGCGGCAATGCATCGGCGCGGTGGCTCAGGCCAACGCGTTCGAGCAGTTCGCCTGCCCGGCGATCGGCATCGGCAGCACGCATGCCATGCACCCAGCGCAACGGACCGGCGATGTTTTCGCGCGCGCTCAGATGGCTGAACAGGTTGAACTGCTGGAATACCATGCCGACGCCGACGCTCGCACGCTCGTTGGCGATATCGCGCGCGCGCATCGGCCGGCCGTCTTCGCGATAGCCGAGCCTGCGCCCGCCCACGTGAATCTGCCCCGCATCCCATTGCTCGAGATGGTTGATACAGCGCAGCAGCGTGCTCTTGCCCGAGCCGCTTGGGCCGAGCAGCGCGATCACCTCGCCCGCTTGCACGGTCAGATCGAAGCGGTCGAGCACCGTCTGTTTGCCGTAACGTTTATGCAAGCCTGTCACGCGCACTGCCGCGGGACGCTGCGCGAGCTGTGCATAGCGCTTTGCGCGATCGGCGGGGGACGCGCCGGCGGCGCGCACCGGCGCATGCGGGGACAGCTCAGCCGGAGCGGACGCCGCGGATTGCAGCGCGGCCTCTGACGCTTCGCCGCCATTGCCGGCCATATCGGGCTGCACAACAGCATCGTCGGCCTCCGCGTGACGCCGCCGCCACGGCAACAGCCGGCTAAACCGCTCCGATGGCGCGCGATCGAGATCGAGCGCCGCTTCGGCGAACAGCTGAATCATTGCGATTGCGCCGGTCAACAGCAGGTACATCAAGCCGGACGCAAAGAAGATCGAGAAGAAATCGAAGGTCGACGAAGCGAGCTGCGTGCTGCGCAGCGTCAGTTCGTCGACCGCGATCACCGACGCGAGCGACGAGTTCTTCAACGCGCTCACCGACTCGTTGCCCAGTGCCGGCACGATCGTGCGGATCGCTTGCGGCGAGATGATGCGACGCATCAGCACGGCCGGCGTCATACCGAGCGCCTGCCCCGCAAGCAGTTGTCCGCGGTCGACGCCGAGCACGCCGGCGCGCAGGATCTCGGCGATAAACGGCCCTTCGTTCGCCGCGAGCGCGAGCCCCGCGGCGCCCAGCGCGCTCAGCTTGAGTCCGATATGCGGCAGCGCGTCGTATGCGAACACGAGTTGCAGGATCAACGGCGTGCCGCGGAAAATCACCGTATAACCGCGCGCGATCACCGCGAGCGGGCCGACCTTGCTCAATTGCATGGCGGCAAGCACGAGGCCCACCAGCAATCCGCCGGCAAGCCCGAGCGCGGTCACGGCGATCGTAAAGCCGATTCCGCGCAGCAGATACGGCAAACTCAGATAGTGCAGAAACAGATCCATCGGGCAGCCGCAATCAGTTCGAAACGATGAGCTTCGGCGCTTCGAGATTTTCCGACGGCAGCGACCACTTCTTCAGCATTTCCGCCTGCGCACCCGACTTCTGCAGCGCGACGAGCGCCGCCATCACTGCCGCGCGAAACTCCGGCTTGTCCTTCGGTACGCCGATTCCCACCGAATAGGGCAGCGTCACGGCCGTGGCCTTCTCGAGCTTGTCCGGATAGGCCTTCACAGCCTGATCGACAGTGTTCACGTCGTTGATGTAGGTGTCCGCGCGGCCCGCGAGAA
Source organism: Paraburkholderia sp. 2C (assembly GCF_054589215.1). Classification (NCBI taxonomy): domain Bacteria; kingdom Pseudomonadati; phylum Pseudomonadota; class Betaproteobacteria; order Burkholderiales; family Burkholderiaceae; genus Paraburkholderia; species Paraburkholderia sp. 2C. Next base: position 299,873 of record NZ_BAAILL010000041.1, read on the forward strand.
TCGCCTGAATGCAGTTTGCGTTGTTGTCGTAGAGCTGAACCGTCGCTTCAGATTTGCCCGCCGCCTTGCATGCGGGCGCGAGGTTGTTGATCAGCGGCACTTCGACATAGCCGGTGTTTTCCGCGGCGGTCGTGCCGCACATCGACGCGTTGATGCCGGTGATCTTCTTCGGATTGCCCTTTGCGACGAGCACGCCGTCGAACACCTTCGAATACGTGATGAAGTCCGCCGCCTTCGCACGTTCTTCGGTTGCATAGATGTCGGAGATCACGATATCGGCCTGGCCGCTTTGCAGCGTCGTCAGCAACGCGGCGAACGTCACCGGCTTATAGGCCATTTTGAAGCCGAGGCAATCGCCGATCGCTTCGCCGAGGTCGATATCGAAGCCGATGTATTTGCTCGGATCGTTCGGGTCGAGCGCTTCGTAGCCCGGCGTATGCGGGTTGATCGCATTGGTCAGCGTTTTGCCCTTGTACTGCGGGTATTTCGCCTGCAGCGCCTTGCACTCCGCGGGGGTCGCGGTGCCCGCGGCCATCGCGGGGCGAGCGCCCACTACCAGCAGCGCCAGCAGACAGAGCGCGCCCATGACGAGGTCGCGCCAGCGCCCGCGAGCGGCCGCCAAGCGCTGCCGGCCATGCCCGTAGTCGATAAGTTCTGTATGCATCGGGAGACTCCGTGAGCGGCAGATGTCAACGGCACACACCATGTACGCCTCATTGCATCGCACGAGCCCAAGCGTAGGCAGCCGAAATTCGACGGACTTGTCTCGGCGCGCACAAATACCTGGATTCAGGCGAAGAAGCGGGGCCCGACCGACGCGGGCGCACGCGAAAGAATCGGCTACCGCGATGAGTCGAATAAGCAATTTGCTGATTCGCCATGCCATTCACGGGACACGCAGCGAACTCTACAGTTCACCCCATGCTGTAGGAAAACGGTAACCCCTCAACTTCACTTCCTTCTTGGAGATCCATCATGGTCGGAACCTTCGCTTTCGCTTACTGGGTCAGCCTGTTCGCGCTGTTCGCAGTGTTCGCCGTCACGGGCATGGTCGGAATCGGCGCCGCGTTCGGCGCACTGCTTAAGGTGCGCGCCTATCCGGCGCGCGTGTTCGGGGCGGTGGCGGGTGCGGTGATCGGCTTTGCGCTGCTGGGCGCACTGCCGATCTTCGGTTGAGTCGATGGGCGGCGCGCACCGGATTGAGTGCGCGCCGCGCATGTTTGTCGCGTCACCTTATCTGGCCACTCTTACGGCCTGTTGCCGTCGCAGCAGTATTTTCAAAAACTTTGCATACTACGCGCGACGGCTTTCGCGCCGAGTCACACGATAGAAAATCACTAAGAGGTGGTAGATGAAAACAATGACGGGGTGGACCGTCCGGGGTAGGCTGGTCGCGGGTTTCGGATCGGTTCTTGTTGCAGTGATCGCGCTCGCCGCGATTGCGATCTACCAGGTCGAGAACGTACGCATGCGGCTCGACGACATCATCGATGTAAACGGCGTGAAAGAGCGTTATGCGATCAACTTTCGCGGCAGCGTTCATGACCGTTCCATTGCCGTGCGCGATGTGACGCTCGTCCCGCCGGAAGAATTGCCGAAAGTCGTCGACCATATCAACAGCCTCGAGGCCGACTACGAGCACTCCGCGCAGCCGTTCAGCCAGATCTTCGAACAGGCGGCCGACGTCACCCCCGAAGAACGGCAGATCTACGGGCGCATCACGGCCGCTCGCGAACGGACGATACCGCTGATCAGCCGTATCATCGAGCTGCAAAAGAGCGGCGACACCGATGGCGCGCGCAAACTGCTGCTTGCCGAAGCACGGCCGGCCTTCGTCGATTGGCTCGCGGCGATCAACACGATGATCGACTATGAAGAGTCGCTGAGCCAGGACGAAGGCGAACGCGCACGCGAGATCAGCAAGCAGTTCCGCCTGTTGATGGCAACGCTCACGGCGCTCGCCTGTCTGTTCAGTGCCGGCGTTGCATGGCTTGTCGTGCGTAACATCACACGGTCGCTCGGCGCGGATCCGCGCGACATGATCGCGTTCGCCGAGTCGATCGAGGCAGGCGACCTGTCGCGCCGCGCGCCGGTCCGGGCCGGCGACACGTCGAGCGTGATGGCCACCGTCACACGGATGCGCAATAACCTCGCGGACATCGTGCAGCAGGTGCGGCAAGCCGCGCACGGCGTCGCGGACGCGAGCCGCGAGATCGCGCAGGGCAATGGCGATCTCGACGAGCGCACGCACGGCCAGGCGGCCGCACTTGAACAGGCAACCAATGCGCTCGGAAAGTTCGACGCCAGTGTTCAGTCGAACGCGGACAATGCGGTGCATGCCGATGAACTCGCGAAACGCGCGTCGGTGACCGCGAGCGAAGGCGGCGATGCGGTCGGCCGTGTCGTCGATACGATGCACGGCATCAATACGTCGTCGAACCGTATCGGCGAGATCATTTCGGTGATCGATTCGATCGCCTTCCAGACCAATATTCTCGCGCTCAATGCCGCTGTCGAAGCCGCGCGCGCGGGCGCGCAAGGACGGGGATTCGCGGTGGTCGCCGGCGAGGTGCGCGTGCTTGCGCAACGCAGCGCGGAAGCCGCCCGGGAAGTCAAAGCGTTGGTGCAGGAGAGCAGCGCGCGCGTGGGTGAAGGCACGCGGCTCGTCGACGATGCGGGTTCGACGATCGCCGAGGTGGTGTCGTCGTCGGGCAGCGTGACGACGATCATGAGCGAAATCAACGATGCGTGCCGGCAACAAACGCAACAGATCAGCGAGGTGCGCGCGATGATCGATCAGCTCGAAAATGGCACGCGCCAGAATGTGGCGCTCGTGCAGCAGTCGGGCGCGGCGGCCGATGCGCTGCTCGCGCAAGCGGAGCACTTGCTGACGGCGGTGGGCGTGTTCAAGCTCGACGGCAGCGCCAGGGAGGGCCATCGGGACGACGCTGGGTCGAGCTTCAACACGGCATCGCCCGTTGTTCCGATGCTTTCAGCCGCCGCGGCGTGAGCACGGCCTGAACGCAACCTGAACGCACCTGAGCGAGACCTGAGCGCGACCTGAGCCCGGCTTCCGCTGTTTATCGTTGCAAGCGCAACGTTCGACGAACTTACCGCAAACTTCATCGAAAATATCGTTTGCCTAACCATAAGTCACGGCAACAATCGGTAATGGAATAGCCCTTCCGCCAAGCACGTTCTTCGTTCGACTCGACCGTCCCCACGTCGCATGATGCCGGGCGTCGAGCCCCGCCCAATCACGACCAGAACGAGGTAGAACGTGCCGAACGATAACTCCAGCAATACCGATGATTTCGATCAACCGGCTGCCGCGCCCGGCATCGGGCGCCGTTCATTCATGCTCGGCATGCCCGGCGCGCTGCTGGCGGGCGCGTCGCTCGCCTCGCAACCTGCAAGCGCGGCACCCGCCGATGCATCCGCCAATATCCATGACGAGCCTGTCAAAATCCCGTCGCGGCCATGGAAGGTAGCCTTCGAAGAGCATTACATGACGTCGCATTTCGACAGCATCGTTCGTAAGGACACGAAAGTCGCGGCGCGCACCGGCGTCTACGCCGACCTGCTCGACGTCGACACCAAACGCATCGAACTGATGGATCGCGCGGGCATTCAATACGCGATCCTTTCGTTGAACACGCCCGGCATCCAGGGCGAGACCGATCCCGCCGCCGCGGTGAGCGACGCGCGCTACGCAAACGACGAACTGCGCCGTATCGTCGACCGGCGTCCCGGCAGACTCGGCGCTTTCGCCGCACTACCGATGCAGGACCCGGCCGCCGCAGCCGACGAGCTCGATCGAGCGGTGCGCGAGCTCGGGTTTCACGCGCCGCTCGTCAACAGTTTTTCGAATCTGCACACGGAAAACGGCGTCGTCTATCTCGACGAACCGCAATACCTGCCGTTCTGGGAACGCGTGCAAGACCTCGGCGTGCCGCTGTATCTGCATCCGCGCAATCCGGTGCCGAGTCAGCAGTTGATGTTTCGCGACCATCCCGAGCTGCTTGCCGCAACGTGGGCCTACCTCGTCGAAACATCGACGCATGCGCTGCGGCTGATTACGAGCGGCCTCTTCGATCGCTACCCCGATTTGCAGATCTGCCTCGGTCATCTCGGCGAGTCGCTGCCGTTCATGGCGTGGCGCGTATCGGCCGTGTATGCGCGGCACGCGCATCGCGTCAAACTGAAACACGACCTCCTGACCTATCTGAAGACGAACTTCCGCTATACGACCGCGGGTTTCTTCGATACCACCGCAACGGTTGAGGTTATGAATTTCGTCGGCCGCGATCGTGTCTATTTCTCGACCGACTACCCGTGGATGGATATGGTGCAAGGCGGGCAATGGCTCGACAATGCGGAGTTGAGCGATGCCGACCGCTGGCGTATCGGGCGCGCAAATGCCGTGGAGCTTTTCAGGCTCAAACTTGCGCCAACCGCTTGAGCAAATCCCGAACGCATCGTCCAAAGGCTTGCACGTACGCGCCGAAGCGAATAGCCGAATGCTCAAGCATGCCTTACGATTCAGGCTATGAACGATGCCATCCACCTGCGCGCCGCGACGCCCGACGACGAACCGTTCCTGATCGAGCTGCGCAAGCTCACGATGACCGGGCATCTCGAGCGCGCAGGCGAACCGGTCGACGACGAGTCGCACCGGCTGCGCGCGCGCTCGAACCTGCACAGCGCGCAGATCGTCTGCTGCAACGGCGCGGATATCGGTCTGATCAAGCTCGTTCGCTCCGCAACCATCTGGCACCTTCAACAGTTACAGATACTGCCTGAGTATCAAGGCCGAGGCATCGGCACAGCGGTGATTCGTGCCATGCTCGCTGATGCGCATCACGCGCGCGTCCCGGTTTCGCTAAATGTGTTGCACGGCAATCCCGCGCTGCGCTTATATAAGCGGCTCGGTTTTCAGGTGGCCGGCGAAACCTCAATCGAACTGAAAATGACCTGCAGGCCTTAGCATCGCCACGCGCATCATCGGATCGCATCGCGTCATTCCTGCCTCATTTCCGGCCGATAGAATGGCCGTCGACGTCACAATAAACGCGCTCGACTCCTCTTCAAACACACGAGGGCTTCCAATGAACATTCGTCGAAAACTTGCCATGACGCTATTGGCTTCGCTTGGCGGGCTGACCGCAATGGCATCCCCGGCAACCGCGCATGCCGATACTGAACGCTATACACCGGAACCGATGTGCAAGACGATGGACCCCCAAACCGGCATCGAGGCAACGGCACGCGAACAGATAGCCAAGACGCCGCGCGGACAGTTCGCTTACTATCGGCTCGGCCAGGGCAGCCCGCTCGTGCTCGTCACGGGCTTTCGCGCGACGCTGACCGAGTGGGACGCGGCGTTTCTGACCGAACTCGCGAAGCATCATGATGTGATTGTCTTCGACAATCGTGGCGTCGGCCGCTCGGAGGCCGACACGAGCACGTTCTCGATCGACGATATGGCGCGCGATACAGCCGCCCTGATCGACGCGCTGCATCTGCGGAAGCCGACCGTGGTCGGCTGGTCGATGGGCGGCGCAATCGTTCAGCAGCTCGCTATCGACTCGCCCGCGTCGATCGGCAGGATGGTGCTGTTGAGCGCGCCCGCGCCCGGCAGCTTCGGCACGCCGCTATCGCCGCAGGTCGAAGCGACACTGTCCGGAAAGCCCGGCGTCACGCTGGCCGACGTGATGGGTGCGCTGTTTCCCGCAGCCGATGTGAGCAACGCCGAGCGCTGTTTCAAGCAGGATATGTTCACGCCGGCGGACTACGGCAAACACTCGATTTCAAGCACGGTTACCGCGGGCCAAACCGAAGCGCTGCGCCACTGGGAGTCGAACGACAAGGCCGGGCAGGCGCTGCGCGCGGTGCGTATCCCGACGCTCGTCATGAGCGGCAATGACGATACGGTAGTGGTACAGAAGAATGCGGAAGCGCTCAAGCAACTGCTGCCGGATGCGCGCTTGCTGGTCGTCGACGGAGCGGGCCACGCGATGATGTATCAATATCCGGTGGCGCTCGCCCGCACGATCCATTCATTTGCGGACGAGTGATACGCCGGCATACCGCGACGCGCCGCTGCTTTGTTTCAGGTCTTGGCGGCGGCGTCGTTCAGCATCACCGTCCAGCCGAGTCCGCGCACATTGCGTATCACGGACAGGCCGAACTTCTTGCGCACCGAGTGGATCAGCACGTCCACCGCATTGCTTTCCACCTCTTTCCCCCATCCGTACAAGCGGTCTTCGAGCTGCTCGCGCGAAAGGATCGTGCCGGGCCGCTCGAGAAACGCGAGCATCAGCGCGAATTCGCGCGCGGACAGCACCGAGGTCACGCCATTGACGCATAGCGTGCGCTTGTCGAGATCGAGGCTCAGGTTTTCGTCGCCGAGACGCGACACCGCGTAACCGGCCTTGCGCCTGATTACCGCGCGGATTCTCGCAAGCAGTTCCGGCACCTGGAACGGCTTGAGCATATAGTCGTCCGCACCGAGATCGAGCCCTTGCACGCGCGCGTCGAGATCGTCGCGCGCAGTCAGAATCAGCACCGGGACCGGGTTGCCTTTCGAGCGGCAGGTTTTCAGCAGTTCAATGCCGCTCATGCCCGGCAAGCCGAGATCGAGCAGCACGACCGTGTATTCGGCGGCTTCGATCGCCGCGCAGCCGGCTATGCCATCCCGTACCCAGTCGACGCTGTAATCCGCGTCTTTTAGCGCACGCAGCAGGCTCTGTCCGATCTGCAGGTCGTCTTCAATCAGTAGCACTCGCATGATGTCGTGTCACGGCAACGGGAACGGGTGTTCGATCTGCGGCGCGAGGCCGGGTATCGGAATAATAGCCGACTCGCGAGCGGTCAGGACAACGGAAATAGCGCACGTTGGCTTCGTTGTACCCACCACTAGCCAGACTGCATAACAGGGCCGCCAACAGCGGGTGCGCGGCGCTTCATACAAAAAAAGCCGACCGCCTAAGCGGTCGGCCGAAAGATTCTGGCCTACACCGATCGCCGAGCCAGAATCAGAGGGGCCGTCTATGCGGATCAGCGGGGAGCATGATGGTCGCGGCCGGGTCTCGGGGAACGATTCAATCGTACGTGCGAAGAATGAGCCTTGAATGAGCCATGAATGACCCAAGCGGCAGACGGCCAGGCGGCCACCCATCGTTAGGCCGCGCGCGTGAAACCGATCGATGCGACGATGCCCGTCTGGCCATCGTCGCGATTCCTCAGCGAGGCCGTGCCGCCGTATTTGGCGACGATCGCCTTCACGATGGAAAGGCCAAGGCCGCTGCCTTCAATATCGGTATTCGCGCGAAAGAAACGGTCGAACACGCGCGGCAGCAGCTCCTCCGCGATGCCCGGACCGGTATCGATCACTTCGATCCAGACCATGTCGTTGCGCACTTCGGTGCGCAAGTCGACCTTGCCGCCGTCCGGCGTATAGCGAATGGCATTGCTGACGAGGTTGCGGATCGCGATGCCGAGATCCGCTTCGATCGCGCGCACTTTCGCGCTCGCCATCTCTTCCGCGCCGATGTCGATATTGCGTTTCATCGCGATCGGCAGCGCTTCGGCGACAGCCGCGACGACCACTTCCGATATGTCCACCTGCGTCACCGCCTCGCGTTGCAGCGACGCGTCGGCACGCGCAAGACGCAGCATTTGCGCGATCATGCTGCCGCTGCGCGCAATGCCGCGGCGCAGCTCCTGGAAACGCTCCTGATTGCCCGGCGCGATATCGCGTTGCAGATTGTCCGCCTGCAATTGCAATGCGGTGAGCGGAGTACGCAATTCGTGCGCCGCATCGGAGATAAACTTCCGTTCACTCTCCATCGACCGCGCGAGACGTTCGATCATCCGGTTGATCGAATCGACGAACGGGCGCAGTTCGATCGGCACACCGGTGGTCGGCAGCGCCTGCAGATGGGCAGCGTCGACCCCCCGCACCTCCGAACCGAGGCGGTTCAACTGGCGGAAAGAGAAGCGCACCACGAGCATCACCGCCGCGCACACGAGCGGCACCAGCACGAGAATCGGCCACAGTGTATTGACGGCGGCCTCCTCCGCGAGCTGGTGGCGCACCGATGAGCGCTGCGCTACCTGAATCACCTTGGGCGGCTCGCGCAGCGTATAAATGCGCCACTGTTCGCCGTTCACCATCTCCGAGCTGAAGCCGGCCGGCGCCTCGCGCGGCAGCGGCAACGACGAGTCGGTTGAACGGTATGGCGTTTCGAGGTCGTCGCGCCAGATCGTGATCAGGATGTCGCGCGCCGGCTGCGATCCGCGCGCGGCAATCGTCGGAATCGCATCGCCGAGGCTGCCGCGCAGCCGGTTGGCGACCTGCTCGAGACGCAGATCGAGCAGCGCGCTCATCCCCGCTTTGGACAACTGATACGAACTGATGCCCTGCACAATGCCGACGATGCTGACGACCGCGCACAATGCAAGGACGAGTTGAGTTCTTAATGACTTGATCATGGCGGCGCGGCGACAGAATGACGTTGACGAAGACGCCCGAGTCCATCCGGAAGCGGAACGCCCGGCCCGCGGAAGCGGGATCCGGCCGATCGCGAAGCGACAAAACAAGCCCTCGGCAAGAGCCTTTTTGCGAATCGATTCTACTCTACGCGTCGTCATGCAACGCTCGAAGGAAAGCACATGTGAACTGCCCGTACGCGAAGGGCGCGCAGTTCAAGCTGCGCGCCCTCGGTAAAGTCCGGCGCGCTGTCAATGCGCCGTGGCACGGGGATGGCGTCCGCACTGATCAGTGATGCTGATAGATCGATTTCAGGCCGATGTCGTTGACCGGATTGAATGCGGGGGCGCCGGACTTCGAGCTGCCGCTGGCCACGCCGCCGTAGCTATCGGCATTGGCTGCCTGCGACGCATCGGTAGCCGGTGCTTGCGCCGGTGCGGTGGCCGCAGCCGGTTGGCTTTGGTCGGCGGCGGGCGCGTAGCCGATTTCTTCTACTTGAATGATCTGCACATACTCGCCCGTATCGGCGGGCTGCTGAGCGGACTGCGGTGCGGTCTGCGCAAAGCAGGCAACCGGAAGAGCAAGAGCAGCGGCAACTGCAACGACTTTGATGAGCGATTTCATGGTAATTCCCTCCAGTGGTTTTGATGGTTCGTGGTTCAGGCGTTGTGTCTTCCCACGGAAACCATCGTACTGGGCGAGAATTAGCGGGAAATGAGTCGTGCTTGCCGTGTGCGCGACTTCATCCGCCTATGCCGCGCGCCCATCCTAGCGCGCGCCGGCGAATACAAAGACATCCGAACCGTTAACTCCTGGCAGCGCGACAAGCAGCTGCGATTCGTCGAGCACCGCGGCGCCCGATATCGTTGCATTGGCATCGATACACGGCGCGCCGTTATACGTGACCGACACGTCGTAGGCGGTGATGCCGCTGCTCGGCGTCAGCGAGCCGCGAAACTCGCAGCCGTTGGCCGTCTTGCCGGCCAGCAGGCCGCTCGAGGTAACCGTCACCTGCGTGGCGGTGGCGCCCTGCAGCGAGCTCCCTGTGCCGCTATACAAGCCCTGGACCGATGCGAGCGACGGCGGTTCGCCGAGGATCAGCGCGGGACTCGCGTTGAACGCCACGTTGTCCGTCTTGTCGCCGGGCACGGCGACAAAACCACTGACGGCCGGCGAGCGCGCAAAGTCGATATCGACCTGCACCGGTGTCGCCTTGCGCGGCTGAACCAGTCGATACCGTGTTGCCTGCCTGCTTTGGTACTTGCCGTCCTTTGCCTGTTCAGCGTTGCGTACGATCACGACGTCGTCGATGGCGGGCCGCGCGGCCGACGGTGTTCGATAGAAGAGATACGCGCTGCCGTCGAGCTTCGCGAGCAACGTCAGCCTCTGTTGCGTGGACAACGGTCCGGTATAGATGCCCGCGGAAGACTGGATGACAGGGGTCGTTTCGGATTCGGAGGCGAGCTTGCTGCTGCTGCATGCGGCAAGCGAAACGCACAGCGCGACACCAACGGCAGTTGTTTTCATGGTTAAGGCCTGCGTGGGTACGGAACACTCGCAGTGTGCAGCGTTTTTTGACGATTGTCGCCAGAAAATCGCCAAAAAATTAAGGCCGGCCGCGCGATGCGCACAGCCGGCCTCATGCTTGCGGCCCAACTGGATCGATCCGCTGGGCATCAACGCCAGTATGTGTACCCGTAGTAGTGCGGACGGTGCCACCAGTACGGATTGCCGTAGTAGTAGCCGGCGACGACCGGCGGAGCCGCATAGACCACCGGCGCCGGCGGCGGCGCGTAGTAGACAGGCGGAGGCGCGGCATACACGGGCGCGGGCACGGCCGGCACGATTGGCATCACCGGTGCGATGCCGACTCCGACGAACACATGCGCCTGCGCGACGCCGATCATGCCGCCGCTCAGCACGGCGGCGACTATCAGGTAGCGAATCCCTTTCATGTTGTTCTCCTCGAACAGCGATGCAGTCGTTCGATGCATCGTTCAATCGGGATTCTGGTCGCGAACAATGAGCAAAGAATGAGGACGGCATGACTGGGCCTCATTTACCGCTCATTTGCGCTCCCTACGATGCAGGCATCGATACAGCACGTACTGCAAAGGAGACGATCATGTTCGCGTGGCTAGCCGGAAAACTGGAAGCGCTGTTTTCGCCAATCGCTAACGAAAACGCCACCGCAGGCCGCTTTGCGGCGAACGACGACCCGCTTGAGTTTGACTACCGGATGCGGCTGCTGGGCCTGAACGAATGTTCGTACCATCTGCATTCGAACGTGATGCCGGGCGACAAAGACAGATAAGAAGGCGTAGCGCGGCTACTTCAAATGCACCGATGCGAGCAGCTCGGCGATACCGAGCCATGCGATCTGCACGCCGATGCACAACAGCACGAAGGCAAGCAGCCGCATCGCGACCTGAATCCCGACCGCGCCGAGCAGCCGTTCGAGATGCCCGGCGAAGCGCACGCAAATGTAGATGCTCGCGCACAGAATAGCGAGCGCGACGCCGACACCGGCGATATGAGCCGCCGATAATCCCTCCCTGGGCGACCCCGTGCCCAATGCGATGGCAACCGAGATCGCGCCGGGCCCAACGGTGATCGGCAGCGTCAACGGATAGAACGCCTTCGCGCGCAGCGATGCGCCGTGTTCGATCTGGGTTTCGGCGTGGGCTTCTTTTTCGGGGTCGTCGTCGGTGGGGGCCTGCAGCAGCGTCCATCCGGCCATCGCGATCACGATGCCGCCCGCCACACGCAACACCGGCACCGAGATGCCGAAGAACGACAGCACGTACGCGCCGATCGACAACGAGCCGAGCAGAATGAACAGGCTGTTGATCGAGATGCGCATGGCCAGTTCGGCGCGCTGCGCCTGCGTCACGTGCGGGATCATCGTCAGCGTGATGATTGCGGTGGCCGGCGGGTTGATGACCGGAAAGAGCCCGGTCACCAGCAGCAGAATAGTTTTGAGCAGTTCGTTCAGCATAGGCCAGGCGGTCGTGGGCTCCGACCGCCTTTTTACCAGGGTCCCGCGCGCCTGGCAAGGTGAATTCGCTGCCGCTCGGTGCAGTCACTCAGTGCGGTCGCTCATTGCGGTCGCTCAGTGCGCCGCCGACGCCGCCCCGCCCGCGCCACCCTTAACCGGCTTCGTCAGCCAGATGAGTGGAATGATCACGATAAAGATCACCGCGGAGAGCCAGAAGATGTCGTTCAACCCTAACATCGCGGCCTGTGCGTTCAACGACCGCTCGAAGAATGCCAGCGCCTGGCTGCTGTTGCCGCCGAGCGTCGCATGCAGCGAATCGACGGCGCCGGTAAACAAGGGATTATTGACACTCGCCTGCTCCATCAATTGCGAATGATGGAGGATGGTGCGGTTGTTCCAGCCCGTCGTCGCGAGCGAGGTGCCGACGCCGCCCGCGAACACACGCACGAAATTCGACAGGCCGGCGGCCGCCGGAATCCGCTCGGGCGCAAGACCCGACAGGATGATCGCCGTGAGCGGCACGAAAAACAGCGCGGTCGGAATGCCTTGCAGCAGCGTCGGCAGAATAAGCGTCCAGGCGTCGACGCCGGTCGTGTAATTCGAGCGCATGAAGAACACGATCGCATAGCCGACGAACGCGAGTGTCGCAAGAATGCGCGCATCCGATTTCGGCATGATCTTCGCCATCACCGGTGCGAGCAACACCGCGAAGATGCCGAGCGGCGCCGTCACGAGGCCCGCGTCAACCGACCGATAGTTCAGGTAACCCTGAATCCACTGCGGCAGAATCACAAGATTCGAAAAGAACACTGCATATGCAACGGAAATCGCGATCGTGCCGCCGCGGAAATTGCGAACTGCAAAAAGGCGCAGGTCGACAATCGGCGCCTTTTCCGTCAGCTCCCAGATCAGGAAAAACACGAAGCTGATTGCAGCAATCACGGCAAGTGCGCAGATTACCGGCGAATTGAACCAGTCGAGGTCTTTGCCTTTATCGAGCATGATTTGCAGCGTCGCGACCCATGCGATCAGCGAAAGCAGACCAATCTTGTCGATCGGCAGACGCCGCGCCGGCGTTTCGCGCTTGCGATAGATCATCCATGTCACGGCGGCCGCAAACAAACCGACCGGAATGTTGATATAGAAAATCCACGACCACGAATAGCTATCGGTAATCCAGCCGCCGAGCGCCGGGCCCGCAATCGGGCCGACGGTGGCCGTCATCGCCCATAGCGCGAGCGCCGTCGAGCTTTTCGCCTTCGGATACGAGGCGAGCAGAATGGCTTGCGACAGCGGAATCAGCGGCCCCGCCACCGCGCCCTGCAGCACGCGAGCAGCAAGCAGCACGATCAGGTTCGGTGCGATGCCGCACAGCCACGACGACAGCACGAACAGCAGAATCGCGCCGACAAACAGTTTGATCTGGCCGACACGCTGCGTGAGCCATCCGGTCAGCGGAATCGCCACCGCATTCGCAGCGGAAAAGAGCGTGATCACCCATGTGCCCTCGTCGACCGACACGCCGAGGTTGCCGGAGATGGTTGGGATCGCAACATTCGCGATCGACGAGTCGAGCACATTCATGAACGTCGCCAAGGCAACGGCGAGCGTCGCGAGCACCAGCTTTCCGCCCGAAAGCGGCGGTGGACTGGCTGTGTTCGTCGAAGCATCCATGATGTCGTTTCCTTCGGTTCGCTAGCGTTCTTGCGCGAATAATCTGACTTGTCAGATAGATGAATAAAAAAATGGCGAGGCGCGTCGAGAGATCGACTCAACTGGCCGGCTGCGTGGAATCGCGCCGCGCAGCCGTCTTTGCCGACGCCGTTTTCGTCGAACGGCCCGGCTTTGTGGCGTCCGCTGCAACCGGGGTCTCGCCGACCGTGTTCTGCGCGATGATTCGTGCGATTTCGTCGTCGGCCTGCGCGCCGTAATCGGCAAATACGTCGGTTCGATAGCGGGTGTTGAGCGCCGCGCCCAGTTGGCTGCCCGATTCGTCGCGCGTGTCGACATCGACCTGCATCGACAGTCCGATACGCAACGGGTGAGCGTCGAGCTCCTTCTGATCGAGCTGGATGCGCACCGGCAGGCGCTGTACGACCTTGATCCAGTTGCCCGTCGCGTTCTGCGCGGGCAACACGGCAAATGCAGCGCCGGTGCCTGCCGAAAAGCCGACCACACGTCCGTGATATTCGACGCTGCCGCCATAGACGTCGGCGGTCAATGTCACAGGCTGGCCAATGCGCATGTGCCGCAGCTGGCTTTCCTTGTAGTTCGCGTCCACCCACACGCCGTCGAGCGGCACGATCGCCATCAGCGGCGTGCCCGGTGCGACGCGCTGACCGACCTGCACCGAGCGCCGCGCGACGTAACCGGTAACCGGTGCGGGCAAGGTATTGCGCGCATATTCGAGGTACGCGGCGCGCACTTTCGATGCGGCGGCCCGCACGTCGGGGTGATCGGCGACCGTCGTGCGGTCGGTCAATGCGCGGTTCGACTGAGCCTGCTGACGCGCCGCGTCGAGCGCCGCTTGCGCGGCAGCCACGGCGTCGCGCGCGTGAGCGACATCTTCGGCGGACACCGCGCCGGTATCGGATACGGCTTGCCGGCGGCGCAAATCGGCAGTCGCGCGATCGAGGTCGGACTTGCGCTGCGCGACCGTCGCACTATAGAAATCGTTGTTCACATACAGGCTGCTGACGCGCCGCACCGTTTGCCCAAGCGTCGCTTCCGCGTTGCCGAGCGCAATCTTCGCATCGGCCGCGTCGAGTGTAACGACGGTGTCGCCGGCCTTGACGGTCTGTGTATCGTCGGCGTTGACGGCAACGACGGTGCCCGTGACCTGCGGCGTCAGCTGGACGAGGTTGCCGCTCACATACGCGTCGTCGGTATCTTCGTGGTAGCGCGCATAGGTCATGTAATACGCGCCGTACGCCGCGCTCGCGACGACGATCGCCACGCCGAGCATCGAAAGCAGCAGCTTGCGCTTGCGCGACTGCGGCTCCGCTTGCGGCTCCGCTTTGCGTTGCGATGCCGACGCTGCCGCGCCGGCCATCGCCGGTTTCGTCTGGTCCTGGATATCTGTTTCGCTCATTTCAATTCTCCAAGGCTGGGTTGTTCTTGTGTGGTGTCCGTGTAGCCGCCGCCCAGTGCCTGGGCAAGCGCGATCTGCTGGTCGCGGCGATTCATCCGCAGGTTCGCGACTGCCTGATCCGCGGACAGCGCGGTCACGTCCGCGTTGAGCACGGTCAGCTGATTCGTGAGGCCGGCCTTGTATTGCGTCAACGCAAGTTCGTCGGCGCGGCGTGCGGCGCTTTGCGCGGTCTGCGCGTCGGTCAGTTGTCCGTCGGTGGCGCGGATATCCGCGAGTTGGGTCGCAACCTCGCTCAGCGCGGTGACGAGCGTCTGGTTGTATGTCGCGACCGCATAGTCGAATTCCGCGTAGCGTCCCTTCAGCTTCGCGCGCAACTCGCCCGCGTCGAAGATCGGCAGATGAACGGCGGGACCGACCGAAGCCGTGCGGCTCGCCGCCGTCAGGAAGCGGCCGAAGCCGAATGCGTCGAAACCGATCGCCGCGCTCAGGTTGATGTCGGGATAAAACTCGGCCTTTACCGACTTCACTTCATGCGTCAGCCCGTCGACGCGCCAGCGCGCGGCGACGATATCGGGCCGGCGGCTCACGAGGTCCGCAGGCAGGTTGTCCGGCAGCCGCACTTCGTCGCCGGTGCCGAGTGTGGGACGCGCAATCTCGAGCCCGCGGTCCGGGCCTTCACCGAGCAGTGCGGCGAGTTCGTAGCGCGTCGTGACGATCGAACCGTCGATTGCCTTCAACGCGGCACGGCTCGTCGCGAGATTCGCTTGCGCGGTCTTGAGTTCGACGTCCGTATCGAGACCCGTCGCGATGCGGCCCGCCGTGATGCGTTCGATCCGTTCGCGTTGCGCGATCTCCTGCGCGGCGATATCGCGCAGCACATAGAGCCTCGCGAGCTGGTTATAAGCGCGCGCGACCGCCGTCGTGAGCGTCAGCCGCACGACTTGCGCATCGGCTTCGCTTGCTTGCAGTTGCGACAGCGCCGCCTTCGACGCTTCGCGGTTTTTTCCCCACAAGTCGAGCTCGTATGATGCGCTGAGCAACCCGGTGTTCTGCGACTGCCAGGTCCCGGCGTAGGGCGGCGGTATGAACGACGCGCCCGAAAGCTGCTCGCGCGTGTACGAATAGCTCGCGTCCGCGCGCGGCAACGTCGCGGCTTTCGCGGTCTCGCTATAAGCCGTTGCCGCCGCGACCCGCGCACTCGCCTGCGCGATGGTCGGGCTGCCGCGCAAGGCCTCGTCGATCAGCGCCTTCAGTTGCGCGTCGCCGAACTGATCGGCCCAGTCGGCCGCCGGCCAGCGGCCGCCTTCGGCCGGCACGCTCTGCTGCGTCGCGTATTGCTGCGGTTCGGCGATCTGCTGATCGCCGTGGATGCCCGCATAGTTCACGCACGCGGACAACACCGCCGCGCCGATCACCGAGAAGCCGGCTTTGAGTCCGCGGGACGCGTAGCACGTCGATTTTGTTTGACTATCCATTTTCTGACCTATCAGATATATGGGTAAAAAAACGCTCAATTTCTTATCAGCTTGTGCAGCAAGCGGCGCAATTCGTCGTACTCGATGTCGGTGAAGCTCTGCAGGCGTCCGTTGAGCACGTCCGGCGCGACTTCGGTGATACGCAACGCAGCCGCGCGTCCTACCGCCGTGAGCTGCAGATTGACCACCCTGCGGTCTGCCAGATCGCGCGAACGGGCCAGCAGATCGAGCGCTTCGAGCTTGTCGAGAAGACGCGTCATCAGGCCTGTATCGACGCCCAGGTGACGTGCCAGACTGGCCGGCGTCGTACAGGTACCGCGCAGCAGCGACATCAGGATTCCGGAGTGTTGGGCCTTGATGTTCAGCTCCTTCAGCGCGGCGTCCATATCCGCTGCCAACTGGTTACGCGCCTTGTTGAGCAGGAAACCGACGCTCTCGGACTGCTGGTAGTTGTCTTGCGTATAGAACGGCATCTCTGACTCCTCATTTGCTGCACGAACAATAGCTGATAGGTCAGATATGTTCAAGCGAATTTTTTAACGCATCAATGCGGCAGGGGAGCGTACCGGGAAAGAAAGAATGGCGCCGCAGAGGGCGCGAGACGCTTATTCGGCGATGAATTTGCGCAGCAGACGGCGCAGCTCCTCGACCTCGGCCTTCGTGAACTTTTTCAGGCGTTCGTTCAGCACTGCGGGCGCGATTTCGGGGAGCCGCGCGGCCACCGCGCGGCCGGCGCCGGTCAGCGTCAGATTGACGACGCGCCGGTCTTCCGCGTCGCGCGAGCGCACCACCAGCCCTTTGGTTTCGAGCTTGTCGAGCATGCGCGTCATCAGGCCCGTGTCCATGCCGAGCAACTTCGACAGCTCGAACGGCGTGCTCGCCGTTTGCTGTTTCAGCGCCAGCAAGATGCCCATCTGCTGACTCGAGATGTCGACTTCCTTGAGCGCCGCATCCATTTCCATCAGGATCAGATTGCGCGCCTTGTTCAATGCGAAGCCGACACTGTCCATCAGATTGAAATTCTCTTTTGTGTAATGCCGCACGGGAATCTCCTCGATGAACGCATGCTGGTGGCTGACTGACGAGTCAGATACTACCAAATCAGTTCTCGCACGACGAGCGGAACCGGCGCGCACAGGCGAACGCCGCCGCACCCCACCTCTCGCCTTTTACTTCAGACCAAGACGCTTCGCGAGCCGGTTCAGATTGGCGCGGTCCATGCCGAGCGCACGCGCAACGGCTGCCCAATTGTTGTCGTGCCGCTCCAGTGCGTCAGCCACGAGCGAGCGTTCGAAAGCGGTGACCGAGCTGCGAAAGTCTTCCAGCGGCGCGTCCGTCGTATCCGCGCTGTTCTGCTTGTCATGCGGCGCTGGGCGCGGCGCGACAATCGACGCCTGCGCGGTCGATATGCCGAGGTCGGCCGCCGTCAACGTGAGGATGCGCGGCCGTTCGCGATGCCGCGACAGCGCCTTGAAAGCACTGCGGCCGATCATGTGTTCGAGCTCGCGCACGTTGCCGGGCCACCGGTACGCGAGCAATGCAGCCTGCGCATCGCTCGCGAGCCGGATGCTCAGAAGGCCAAGTCGCGCGCGGTTTTCCTCGAGGAAGAAACCCGCCAGCAGCAACACGTCGCGCCCGCGCTCGCGCAACGGCGGCACGCGCAGCGGGTAGACGCTCAACCGGTGATACAGGTCCGCGCGGAACCGGCCAACGCGCACTTCTTCGGCGAGATCGCGGTTGGTCGCGGCAATCAACCGCACGTCGACCTTGTGTTCGCTGTCCGAGCCGATACGCTGCAACTGCCCGTTTTGCAGCACGCGCAGCAGCTTGGCCTGCACCGCAAGCGGCAATTCGCCGACTTCATCGAGCAGCAGCGTGCCGCCATCGGCCAGTTCGAACTTGCCGCAGCGGTCCGACGATGCGCCCGAAAACGCGCCGCGCACATGGCCGAACAATTCGCTTTCAACCAGCGTGTCGGGCAGCGCCGCACAGTTCAGGCTGATCAACGTCTTGTTTGCGCGCGGCGATCCTGCGTGAATTGCGTTCGCGACCAGTTCCTTACCGACACCCGTTTCGCCTGTCACCAGCACGGTCAGGTCGCTGTTAGCGACCGTGCGGATTTCGTCAAGCAATTGCTGACGCGCAGCACTGCTACCGATAATTTCGCGCGTCCTTGGGCCGCTCGCCTGCCGGTACGCTTCGGCTCGCTCACGCTCCTCTTCGGTTACGCGTGCGAGCGAATCGATACGCTCGGCGACACTGACCGTGGCAGCAGCAAGACTCAGGAATGCCTGCAAGAGGCGCATGTCGAGGCTGTCGAAGCGCGCCGGGTCCAGGGCATCGAGCGTCAGTAGGCCCCACGGGCGTTCGTTGATGTAAATCGGGCAGCCGAGACAGTCATGTACTTCGAGATCGCCGCTTACGCCGTGAACCAGGCCGTCGTAGGGATCCGGCAAACCCGAATCGGCCGGAAAGCGGGTGGGGTCGCGGCGCGCGAACAGCGCGACGAAGCGCGGATGGTCGCTGACGCGAAAGCGCCGGCCGAGCGTATCGCTCGTCAGGCCGTCGATGGCAAGTGGCACGAGCATGTCGCCCTCGAGCCGCAGCAGCGCGGCCGCGTCGCCAGGAAAAAGCTCGCGCAGCGTCGCGAGCAGACGCCGGTAGCGCTCGCTATCGGACAGGTCGTGCGAGAGGTCCTGAACCAGCGGGATCAGCGCGTCGAGCACGCCAGATGCAGTCGCTTTGACTTCGTACGCAGTCGATTCGACTCGTGTCATAGTCACTTCATCTATTCGCAAAGCACTGATTTTAATACAACTCAGAGCTGGCCCGTTCTATGCACTATTCCGCCCGAGTTCTAGCAGGGTATTCCGCCCACTCTCATTCGAAGAGGTAAGTTTCATGCTGTCGACCGAACATCGCACCATCGTCAAAGCCACCATTCCGCTGCTCGAAAGCGGCGGCGAGGCGCTCATCTCGCACTTCTACAGGACGATGCTCGCCGAGTATCCGCAAGTGCGCCCGCTTTTCAATCAGGCACACCAGGCAAACGGCGACCAGGCGCGCGCGCTCGCCAACGGCGTATTGATGTACGCACGCCATATCGATCAGCTCGAGCAGCTGGGCGGTCTGGTTTCGCAGATCGTCAACAAGCACGTGTCGCTGAATATCCTGCCCGAGCATTATCCGATCGTCGGCGCGTGTCTGCTGCGAGCGATCCGCGAAGTGCTCGGGCCGGAGATCGCAACCGATGCGGTGATCGAGGCGTGGGGTGCCGCCTACCAGCAGCTCGCCGATATCCTGATTGGCCTCGAGGAAAGCGCGTACGCGGCGAAAGAGGCGGCGCAGGGCGGCTGGCGCGGCACGCGCAAGTTCACGGTGGCGCGCAAGGTACGCGAAAGCGACGAGATCACGTCGTTCTATCTGCGCCCCGCGGACGGCGGCGCATTGCTCGACTTCAAGCCGGGGCAGTTCATCGCGCTGCGTCTTCTGATCGACGGCGAGGAAGTGCGCCGCAACTATTCGCTGTCGGCGGCGCCGAACGGACACGAGTACCGGATCAGCGTGAAGCGCGAGCCCAACGGCAAGGTATCGAATTACCTGCACGATCATGTGATCGAGGAAGACACGCTCGACGTGTTCGCGCCGTCCGGCGATTTCACGCTCGAAGACAGC